>CAVYPX010000008.1:0-24766 GCA_963770485.1 uncultured Acidobacteriota bacterium | reverse complement strand
CCAGTGACTGACAAAACCAAGTAGATGGAAACCATCTTTTGACAAGTCAGACGTATACACTATATCACATGAGACGAATAGAAGGAACTGACGGGCCCACGGAAATGTAATAATAACACAATTTATGCATAACGTTTAATCCATGATTCCTTGCAATTACCCAAGATGCACCTACCACACCGAAAAAGAATAGTCCAGAGGAATTTCGACCGCCTTTTGCCCGAAATTTAGAATTGGCTCTCACATAGTTTAAGGCGAAATACGTAAACTTAGGGGATAGATACAATCTTATTCTAATGAAAGATAAAGAGTTGGACGCGGCAGTCAAAACTGAGGGCGGTCAGGGGGACATCAGAGCTTCAGCCCGAACTTCCGAAGAAACGATCGACGACGTAATAAAACTAACGAGGAAAGAACGAGAGAAATGTAGTGTGACGTGGACAGAGTTGGCAATCGGTGTACGAACCAACATTCAGTATCGGTCCTGGCCGGGGATTCGGATTGTCAAAAACACAGTTCCGGTCTGTGATCGGATTCGGGATCGGTAACCGGCACCTAGAACCTGTAATTGAAATGTCTCGAGCTTTTGACTAAGATTCCAGCGGATTTAGTAATGTACACCATGCTTATTCATTGCCTACAAGTAACGCTTTTTTTATGGTTTGGATAGATTTGATCTCATTGTAGGGTTTAGCTGTAAAAAGGGTGGGTAGATTTATGTAGTTCAAATTAGAGAAAGTTGTTTTACGGCGCATTCACCGGGCGCGCCCGCATCGTGGACAGTTGAAGACTGCCGAGGATCTGCGGCGCATGCTCGAAGGCAGCCAGATTCGCGAATCACATCGCAGTTGCGACCGGGTGCAGGACGCCTATTCTCTGCGCTGCATGCCGCAAGTGCACGGCGCCGTGCGCGACACGCTGGCTCACTGTCGTGAAGTCATGCTGACCGAAGTCAATTCCGCGGTGGACAATCCCCTGGTGTTCGTGGCTGAAAAAGGCCGGGTGGGGACCGCCGCCCTCGGCGGCCCAGCGGAGGGCAGCTCCGCAGGAGGTGACGACATACTTTCCGGGGGGAATTTCCATGGCGAGCCGGTGGCCTTCGTCCTGGATTTTCTCGGGATTGCTTTGAGCGCGCTGGCTGGAATTTCTGAACGGAGATTGGAACGCCTGGTGAATCCAGCGTTGAATGAAGGGCTACCGCCGTTCCTGGCTGCGGGCGCGGGCCTCAATTCAGGTTTTATGATGGCGCAGGTTACGGCGGCGGCGCTGGTCAGCGAGAACAAAGTGCTGGCGCATCCCGCGTCGGTGGATTCGATCCCCACTTCCGGCAACAAGGAAGATTTCGTTTCGATGGGAATGACAGCGGCGCTCAAGCTGAAGCGGATCGTGGAGAATACTTGCAACGTGATGGCGATCGAAGCCATGGCTGTGGCGCAGGCGCTGGATTTCCTGGCGCCCTTGAAACCCTCCAAGCGCGGGCAGGCGGCGTACTCGGCGATCCGCTCAGTATGTCCTACGATGGACAAAGACCGCGTAATGTATCAGGATTTCGTGCGGATCGCGGAGTTGATTGCCGAGGGGAAGGTGGCGGAGGCGCTGGGATAAGGCACTGGTGGTGCTAGAACACCGCGAACGATGGACGACGGGCGTTCTCACGCGTTCCGCCGAGCACCGAGGTTTTTGCATGGGAGCCTTCCCGAGCGCAGAGTCCCAATTTCCTTTCTACGCACGCCAGTATTAAACTGGTGAGTCTCAAATCTGCGCTGATCTGCGGCAATCTGCGGCCCTAACTGAGGAGATGTCATGGCCACGGCTACAACTCGCGCGAATCCCCTTTCCTATCTCACCGAGCAACTGAACGAGCTCAAGGCCAAGGGCACCCACTTCCGCCTGCGGGTGCTGGAGGACGAGCAAGCCCCAGAGTGCACCTTCGACGGCAAGAAGGTCATTAATCTCGCGTCGAACAATTATCTCGGCCTGACTACTCATCCCAAGCTGCGCGACGCCGCGCTCGAAGCGACGCGTAAGTACGGAGTGGGGTCCGGCGCGGTGCGCACCATCGCCGGAACTATGAGAATCCACATGGAACTGGAGGAGAAAATTGCGCGCTTTAAGAACGTGGAAGCCTGTGTCGTCTTCCAGTCGGGATTCGCAGCCAATGCGGGCACGGTCTCCGCGGTGCTGGGCAAGGATGATTTCATCATCTCTGACCAGCTCAACCACGCTTCGATTATTGACGGCGCGCGGTTGTCGCGGGCCAAGATTCTTGTCTTTAACCACAAAGACATGGCGCACGCTGAGGAGCAACTGGCCAGCATCAAGGATCAGCCGGGAAAGAAGTTGCTGATCACGGACGGCGTTTTCTCCATGGACGGCGACATCGGTCCGCTTCCCGCCCTGTGCGAACTGGCGGAGAAGTACGGCGCGATCATGATGGTAGACGACGCGCACGCCTCAGGTGTGCTGGGCCGCAACGGGCGCGGCACGATCGATCATTTCAAAATGCACGGGCGAGTGGACATTCAAGTGGGAACACTATCGAAGGCAATTGGCGCGTTGGGCGGATACGTCTGCGGCACCCGTGACCTGATTGACTTTCTGTATCATCGCGCTCGGCCGTTTCTATTTTCGACCTCGCATCCGCCATCCGTGGCCGCTACCTGCATCGCCGCTTTCGAGGTTCTGGAGAACGAACCGGAACGCATCGAGCGCCTCTGGGAAAACACCCGTTTCTGGAAAAAAGAGCTGGGATTGCTCGGTTTCAATATCGGAGGCCAGACCACGCCCACCAGCGAAACGCCGATCACCCCCATCATCATCGGCGACGGCAAGCTGACGATGGATTTCTCGCGCGAACTATTCAAAGAAGGCGTACTCGGCACGGGCATCGCATTCCCTACCGTGCCCGAAGGCAAAGCCCGCATCCGCACGATCATGACGGCTACACACACCAAGGAGGAATTGCAGCAGGCCCTGGAGGTGCTGAAACGGGTGGGGAAGAGAATGGGAATTATGAACTAGGCAGAGGACAGGCGTGTGCACGGGGGGACAGGATCATTAACATAGGGTACATATACGAAAACTTGGTGCTGGGTGGGCTGCTCGAGCACATCGTCACTGCACCGCTGAAGGACTCGTCTGTGCAAAGGCGTGTGCTCAGCGTACTGCGTTCGATCTACACCCTGACGGAAGAGGATTTTCCAGACGACCTCAAGGAAGATTGGCGGAAGCTAAAAGCAGCCGACCAACACCCGATTCATCCGCGAAATCAGTGGCTTATCAAGTTCAAGGACGAGACCGAGGCGCGCTATGAGCCTCACGAGAAAAGAGGCACAGGAGGCCTCCGGGCGTATGTCAACATCGTTATTGGAATCGCGCAGAGGGCCGGCGCGATCCGAAGGAGCACCTGATGAGGTCGTGATGGGTTGGTGGAAACCTCGGACATCCCAACCTCGGACTCCTTAACGCGCGGCCGCGGCCAACTCTCGTCGGACAACCTGTTTGTTGGTTTGAGGAAATCGGGCTTTAGCTTCGATTCCCAGCCGCCCGGCGTAGTAGAGCAGCTTATCCACGCTCTTGTTGGCGATTTTCCCGTTGAGCAGCTCGCTCACGCGTGGCTGAGGCTCCGCCAGTATTACCTGCAGTTGGGCTTGCGAATACTTTCGCGCGTGCTTCAGGATGGCTTGGTACAAGTCTGCCTTGAACTTCAGGATTGTGGCCTGCTCGGGCGAGAATCCCAAGTCATCGAGGACATTGCCCCGCGTTACGTGAGTTGGCTTGTTACGTCCGCCCGCCATGCTTCCTCTCCCGAATCATCCGTGCTCGGACTGCCTTGAAGCGCTGCCGCGCCGTGTTGATTTCCTTCATGGGCGTCTCGCGGCTTCTCTTTTCAAAACAGTGCAGCACATGGATTACGTCGTGAACTCTGGACAAGTAGATCACGCGATACCATGCGCGCTCGTCCTGCTCCCGCAGCTCGAATACTCCGGGACCGACGGAACTCATCGCCCGGTAGTCCGCCGGCTGCTGCCCCCGCTGCAACAAACGCAACTGAAATCCCAAGTTCTGCTTCGCCACAATCGGAAACGAGCTAATCACTTCTTTGGAATCGCCTTCCCAAGCAATAACAGCGTCTTTGGGAGTGGAGTCCATTCGCCACAGGAGAAGTATAGCATCTTGGGAATTTAAAATATACAAATAAATGTATCACTAGCGGCGACATCTCGCGGCGTTAATTCCCGTATTTGTCGGCCAGGTATTTGCCGACTTCGGTTTCGAGTTGTCCGTAGTCCGAATGGATGGTGGCGCGAAGCGCAGCTTCAGTGGAACTTCCTTGTCCCAGCCGTTCCAGGACGCGTTGCACATCGCTCATGCCATAGGTATCAATGATGTACTGAACGGCGGCGAGGGACTCCTCGTATGCAAGAATGGCTTGCAGATTGGACAGGCGCATGAAGCCGCCTTCGAGGGCGTTCAGGGGCATCTCCTGCTGCTTGCGGAACAAATCTGCCAGAAGCCGTCCGTGGGCCAGTTGTTTGGGTTCGACGGCTTGGGCGACACCTTCATTCAGCCACGTCGGACAGCGACCGCCGGTAAGCTGATTGACAAAGGAGTGCGCCAATTCATGCTTGAGCACCCGTGCCAGCTCGGGCGTAACCGAACTCAAGCCGTTAATCGGGATGCGCAACTTTCCGTCGTTCACTGCGCCGCTCCACGATGGCGCCTGGGTAACATCGAAGAAGGCCTGGTCGGTATAGAGGATGACCGCAATGCTGCTTCGTGGGGCAATGCCTAATTCTCGTACCAGGTCGTCGTATTCTGACTCGAGTGTGGCAATCAACTGGCCACGTAACGAATCCGGCGTCTGCTTGCCTTCGTATCGCAATGTGAAGTGGCTGCTTTCATGCTCTGAGTAATTGGCTTGGGCATCGGCATCGCGCTCCGCCTTTTGCAGATATCCTTGTACCGTTGCATCGGGGCGGAGTTCCAAAGAACGCTTCCAGGTTCGAACCGCTTCCCGATCACGATCCGCAGCGTACTCAACGTATCCCAGCACGGTGAGCGCATCGGGCGAATCCGGGGCGGCGCGCACGGCACGCTCGGCATAAGGCAGCGCCTCAGCGGCATTCCCGGTCTTGACCAGCAGCGACGCGTAGTAGTTCAGAAATGTCGGGTTCTCGGAATCGAAGCGCAGCGCAGCCTCGAGATAAGTGCGCGCCTTAGGGAAGTTTCCATGCTCAAATTCATGCTTACCCGCGATGAAGTATGCGGCGGCGGTCACGGCAGCATTGCCTGCCTGTTCCGCAGCTGACAGCGCATCCGCATCAACCCGGCCATCGTGAATTATCTTGCCAATCAGTGATGGATCATTTTTCAGATTGTCGGCCGGCACAAAGGCCGGCAGGTCATGAGAGTCTTTGACGCCAGCCCCCGGTGAGGGGTAGTCGGGAGGAAGGCCGCCTGCTTCAATTCGGTCAACGGTTGACTTGGGGATGGCGTAGGTATCGTCCCCGAGGTCGTACTCGATGTGCGAGCCGTTTTCGCGGACATGGTCAGCCCAGATGGTGCGGCCATTCTTGAGATGAATGACTTCCGCCGGTGCGCAGACGGCAGCAACAGCCATCAGAAAGGCCGATAATAACAAGAAGGTGACAGGTGCGCGCACTCAGGCGCATTCTAGAACACGGGGACTAGCAGGGGTACGTGACCAAAGTAATGAGAACAGGGCGCTGTGGGCTAGGGTGGCTGTTGCTGGCGTGCCTTGCTGTGACACTCGGATGGAGCCAGGAAAATCCGAACCCACACGACGAATCCGGAGTTAGAGTAGCGGAAAAAACTCCGCCGCTGCACATCAATCCTGCAGAGGGCCTCTATCTGCAGTTGCGTGATGTGGGTTTGGACACGTCCCGGGTCTTTCAGGTTCGCGACCTTTCCATCGAGCGAGCCGCATTTCACATCACGCTCTACGACGGCACCATCGCCTTTACCGAGGATGTGGCTGGCCGAGTGACCGGCGCCTTTTTTGAAGGGGACGGAGAGGTTCTGTTTGTTCCCCCGGATCAGGTGGAGCGCGGCTCTATGGCGTTATTTACTGGCGCCGCCATCCTCGAGGAAAGATTCGTCACCGCCTATTTTCGCTTCAATGATGATACCTTCCACGAATTGCAGCCATCTCTCAGGCCGACTGTACAGGTGCAGGAGTTCGTGTCCCAATGGAATCAGTCGGCTCACAATCTCGCCGCAGGTGATGCGCTGCGCCTGTTCATGAGTTTCAGCCAGTTTCTTCCAGCGGGCCACAGTGTCGCGGAGCCTCAGGCGCCGGCCGGACCTGCCGCTGAGCTTGACCGCTTCCTGCATGTTCATCTCCAGGGACGGAAGCTGGGGATATTTGATCTGTATTTCGACTCGACTTCGCCAGAGCAGATATGGGCGGGCCAGCTCAAGACGGTGGAGGGCGGGAATTATTACGACGTGTGGAGTTCGTCTTCCTTGCCACCGCCAGGAACGACTTCGGAAGCTGTGAACAGTATCACGGGTCAAGGCGGCAAGGCCGATGCAATCGACATTTCTCACTACCGGATTCGGGCGGAGATAAAACCTCCTACTCAGATCGACGCGGAAGCGGTCCTGCAGTTGGAAGTGCGGCAGGGAGGACAGCGGGCAGTTTTGTTCGAGCTGTCCAGAGTCCTACAGATCAAACAGGTCGAAGCAGACGGGCGTTTTGTCGAATTCATTCACAATCCGGCAATCGAAGGGACGCAACTGGCGCGCCAGGGGAATGATCTGGTCGCGGTGGTCTTCCCGCAGCCTTTGCACGCCGGGCAACGGCTGGAACTGCGCTTTGTCTACGGAGGCGAGGTGCTTTCCGAAGCAGGGGCCGGGCTGCTGTACGTGGGCGAGCGAGGTACGTGGTATCCCAGCCGCGGACTCGCCATGTCCAACTTCGACCTGGAATTTCATTACCCGCCAGGGTGGACGCTGCTAGCTACTGGAAAACGCCAAGATGCGACAGCTTCTACGCTCTTGGGCAATCACGATGCAGCGTCCATTTCGGCGCCAGGAGAGCAGGTGAGCCACTGGATTTCCGAACGCCCCATCCCGGTTGCAGGATTCAATCTGGGGAAATACGAGCGGGTGGTGGCGCGCGCCGGACCTGTGACCGTCGAAACCTACGCCACTGCCGGAGTGGAGCGCGGGTTCCCCAAGCCAGCGCCAGAGGCGGTCATTCCGCCACCCTCCGGGCCCATCGGCGCACCCCGCGAACCCTTGATCATCACTTCGACTCCGCCATCTCCCGCTCGCAATGAGCAAAAAGTGGCGGATGCGTCGGCCCGGGCCATCGAGTTCTTCTCGCAGCGCTTCGGTCCCTATCCATATGGTGAACTGGCGCTTACCCAAATGCCCGGTCCACTCAGCCAAGGCTGGCCCGGGCTGATCTTCCTTTCGAGTTACTCATTCCTCACCGGAGATGAAAAATCGCAACTGCAAATGAGTGCGGTAGACAAAACCCTGATTACCCAGGTGATTGCGCACGAGACCGCGCACCAGTGGTGGGGCGATTTGGTGATGTGGAGTGGCTACCGCGACCAATGGATCGTTGAAGCTCTGGCGAACTACAGTTCGATGATGTTGCTCGAATCGGAGAACCCTGTACAGTTTCATGCCGCCATGGACAAATATCGGGACGACCTGCTGGAGAAAAATAAATCGGGCGTGCCTCTGCTCCAGGACGGTCCTGTAACTCTGGGGACCCGGCTTTCGTGTTCCCAATTCCCCGGCGGTTATGGGGCCATCAGTTACGGCCGGGGCACGTGGCTGCTTCACATGTTGCGTTCCATGATCCGCGATGCCGAACCGAAAAGTGTCGAGCGCATGTCCGGGGTCAGTGGGGCGCAGGCGGCCGATGAGCCTTTTGTTCGCGCACTTCGGAGGATGAGACAACGTTATCAGGGAAAATCGATTACAACTCGCCAGTTGTTGCAGTCTTTCGAGGAAGAATTGCCGCGGTCATTGTGGTATGAGGGCCGCAAGTCGCTGGACTGGTTCTACCAAGGATGGGTGAATGGTACGGCGATCCCGCGTTTCGAACTGCGCGGAGTGAAATACTCCGATAAGCCGGGCGCTACCACGGTTAGCGGAGTAATCTTACAAAAGGAGGCGCCCGAGGATTTGGTGACCCCTGTTCCAGTGTACGCATCGGCGGCAGGAAGGATGGTGCTGCTGGGGCGGGTGTTTGCGGATGGACCAGAGACTCGATTCCATTTGACTGCGCCGGCGGGCGCACGAAAGGCTGTACTCGACCCCAATCAGACGTTGTTAGCCCGACTCCGATAAGCGCCATCGCGTTTGCTTTACCACTTCTGGAAGTATTCCCGATACTGGCACTTCTTTTTCCCAAAACGATTGCGAGGATCGTGTCTCGAATCGTCGGGCCAGCCCGGAGAATATTGTTGCGGCTGTAACTCATTGCGGACATGGAGCCGTCTCATTTGGGCCTACCAAAGGGCTTATGGAAACCGAGGTGCACAGACAGTTGGTGCCGCAGGAGAACAGACATGAATCACACCGGACCTGTTGCAGAAATGGTTCCAGAGCCCCTTTCCGTCATGTCCTGCACGGAGCTGCCACAAGCCCGCGGCACGATCCTGCTGGTGGAAGATGAAGCCCTAGTGCGCGAGTTGACAGGTGACATTCTGGAGTCCGCGGGTTACCGGGTGTTGAGAGCCCGAAATGCAGCAGAAGCGCTGTGCGTGTTTCGCCAATATCAGAAGATAGTCCGGCTCCTGCTTACCGATGTCGTGCTACCTGGGCAGAACGGGCGGGACCTGGCGAAGGACTTGCGGGCAATCCGCCCGAATCTGAGGACGATCTTCATCTCCGGCTAATTCACATAAACATCCACAACGTTGGTGCAGGTATCAAATGACAAGTTCCACACGTGTTCGATGATCATGGCGCGGGTAATTCGCCGGCCAGCGTTCCGCATCAGATATTCGAGCAAGGCGAATTCCTTGGACGTCAGATCGATCCGCCGGCCTGCGCGCTCGACTCTGCGTTCCACCCGGTCGAGCTTCAGGTCCTCCACCGTCAGCACCGATTCCGCTGGCAAGTGGCAGCGTCGCAGCAATGCCCGAATCCGCGCCGAGAGCTCAGAGAAGGAGAACGGCTTACTAAGGTAGTCATCTGCACCCAGATCCAGACACTGCACCCGGTCCTCGACCCGGTTCCGCCCCGTGAGTACCAGAATCGGCATGCTCGGTTTCCGGGTGCGGAGGTAACGCAGGACCGAGACTCCATCTACCCGTGGCAGGTTCAGATCGAGCACCACCAGGTCATAGTCGAATTCCCCTGCCAGAGCCCGGGCCTGCTCCCCGTCAGCGGAGATATCCACGGCATAGTGTTCGGCCTCCAAACCCTTTTTCACAAAGCTGGCGAGGGCAGAATCATCTTCAGCAATCAGAATACGCATGTGAAATCCCTCTAATGTGGACACTCCGATTCTAGACAAGAATTAGCTGGACTTAAGAGATTACGCCCCGCACGAAGGTCTACGACTTCCAGAAAAGGAACGGCGTCCCGAAGTGGAAGCGGCAGTTCGCTGGGAATTCTTGGCGCAGCACTCCCGCTATCGCCGTCGCACAGCCCGCCGATCACGTGGAACCTGCTCTGCCACTCACTTGCGCTTTCCGCCGCCGGGGATAATTCCTAAACCGCATTCTTCAAAGGGAAAGGACCGTCCAGCGTGGATCTCTGGAGTAAGGGGACACTGAAATCCTTGCTTGTACCCGGAGGCGTGCTGCTGTTTGCTGCGGTGATACTGCTGTCAGGCGGATTCCTGCCCATCCCAACTTCAGCAGTTGATTTCTACTACTACGGGGTTTTCGGAGCAGGAATTCTCCTCGCTTGGCGCTTCCATTCCAGCCGTGTTCTCTTCGCCCTGGTCACCTTGCTACTGGCGCACCGGGCCATGGAGTTCTTCTCGATGGGAAGAGCGGCTTCTACCGGTTCTGGTCGCATAGCGTTGGAAGCAGTTGCTTTTCTGTTGCCGCTTAACTTCATCACTTTTTCATTCGTTCGCGAGCGAGGACTGGCAGTTTCCGCCATCGCCTCCCGGCTGGCGCTTCTGTTCCTGGAATCGGTGTTCGTTGCCATCATCTGCCGTCCTGGGGAGACCACGAGCCCCGTATTCCTCCGCCTCATGTTCTTCGACCGGGATCTTTTCCATTGGACGAAGATTCCGCAGCTCGCTTTGCTGGCTTTAGCCATAGCCGTTGGATTTCTGCTGCTCCGATTTCTGCTTTATCGCAAGCCCGTCGAAAGTGGCCTGCTGTGGTCGCTGTCCGCGGCGGTTCTTGGTTTACAGGCGGGCGGGGTTGGGCGAATCGCCAGCGCGTACTTTGCCACAGCTGGGTTGATCCTGGTCAGCTCGATTATCGAGAACTCATACGAGTTGGCTTATCACGACGAACTGACAAGCTTGCCTGGGCGCCGCGCCTTCAACGACGCGCTACTACGCCTGGAAGCACCGTATTGCGTTGCCGCGGTCGATATCGATCACTTCAAGAATTTCAACGATAGCTACGGACACGATACGGGCGATGAGGTGTTACGCATGGTGGCCGGAAGGCTGGCGCAGGTCACTGGGGGCGGTCAGGCATTTCGCGTCGGGGGAGAAGAATTCTCCATCCTGTTCCCGGGAAGAGCAATGAAAGAGGTTGTGCCACACCTCGAAGCCCTCAGAACGGCCATCGAGGAATCCAGATTTCGCGTTCGTGCGATTCAGGAGCGGCGGACCGCTCCTCGTGGTCCCGACCGCAGGGGAACGGATCAGAAGCGCGCAACTCGACGGGCAAGTCACTCTTACCGCACTGCTGCACAAATTTGTGAGCTGTCGGTCACCGTCAGCATCGGAGTTGCCGAGCCAAACCCCAAGGCACAGGAAATCGAGCACGTAATTCAGGCGGCAGACAAAGCGCTGTATCGAGCCAAGCAGGCTGGGCGCAATCGAGTGGAGGCCGCAACCCCATCGCGTTCCCGAGCCTCGCGGCTGAAGCGTGGAGTTGCGTGAGCGGCGACCGCATCGCCGGCGAATATGTGCCCTATTCTTCGCGCAGCGAGACCGCCGGCACATAGACTCCCTTCAGTTCCCTGCGCCACCACTCCCCCGAGGCCTTTTTTTCGGAAGGCGTAGTAAAGCGATACTGGTAAAGCATCGCGCGGATGAAATGCGGCGGCGAGTCCGGAAATGGATTGCGGCGCAAAAGCCCGAGCACCTCCGGCGAGCCTTGGAGAAGACGCGCCATGAAGCGGAGAATCCAGGGCTCGCTGCGGTAGTCTCCCAGCGCTGCGAACCACATCTGCCAATCAAGGCGAGGCTGGTGCGGTGCAACCCAAGCCGGGTGCCGCGTAAGGTCTCCCGGCTTGTACGTGAATTCGTACGGAACCCACGTGACTCCGTCATTCGATCCTTCGATAACAATCTCCGGCCGTGAAGTGGTCATGACGGCAAACAGCCCGTAGCTGTTGACGATCTCAAATGGCGAGATGCTCCGAATGATGAGCTGTGCCGGCGCCCAGAGCAGCCCGAACGTGTTGGCGATCTGAAAGCTGCCGACGAAGAGTACAAGGGCAGCGAACGAACCGCAAATGGCGCGAGACAAGACCTGTCGTCGTGCAAAGCCAGGTGCAGCACGGATCAAGCTGCCGAGCTTCGTTGGCACGATCCGGCGCAGCAGCGCGTCGTCCAATAGAAATAAGCAGAAGGCGATCGTGAGCAGGTTGAAAAACGCATAGTTTCCGGTTAACGCAATCAGAACCTGCAGAACGATAATCGCACGTGCTGCCAGGAAGCGAACCCGGCGAGGTGCGAAGATCAGGAAGGGGACGAGAACCTCCACGAAAAACACAAATCCGACCGACCCACGCTGAAACCATGTGGGCAATTGAAACATGTACCAGGCCAATGGTGTGGGCAAGGGCTGAGTTTCATAGTGCACTGGCAACGCCGTGAAATGGCGCCACGATTGGTCTCCACTCGCCAGTTTCACAATGCCGGATAAAAACATCAGACGAAACAGCAACCAGCGATAAAGCCACGCAATGATCGGTGACCAGCCCAGCAAAATAGCCAGAAATCCGGCTTCGAGCAAAAGGGCGTCCCACTGGTAGCCCATGAAATCCTGACCCGCCGTCACCAGCGACAAATAGAGAACAAACAAGAGCAAGCGGATCATCCGCCATTGCACTCCGATCAGCAAAAGTGCCGACAGACAGATTCCGGCAATCCAAACTGCTTTGAGCATGGTATCGCTGGAGTTCAGCCACAAGAATGTCGGGACTACCCAATATCCGGTCGCCCCATAATACTCGCGAACCGAATGGAGGAATTCTGCGACCGGAGAGATTCCACGGGAACCGATGAGGCCGGCTGCCTGCACACCGAACGACGTGAAGGCAATCAGGTAGATCGCTCCCAGCGTCCTCAGAAAAAGCCACCTGCCAATGTCGAACGTTTCAGTCTCGACTGGAATTCCCCAAAGCAACTGCGTTGCCCCATAGCAGAAGGAGCGCTGCCGGGAGATGATTCCGTACGCGATTTCCGCAATCAGGGCGAAGCCGGGAATATGCAGGTACAACCAGAGCATCCATCTTTTTCCCGGCACCAGGTCGAGCAAGCTGAAAACAGCATGTGCGCCGCTGCGCACTTCGCCACTGGGCAGAATGAGCTTTACGGCCGAAGAAAAATCTGCTTGGGGAACATTTGGGAAACGCTGGCCAATTTCCTGGTAGGGGACGTAGAGCACGCGCTCGCCGGTGAGGCGCTTCCAGTACTCGACCCACGCCCGGCAAAACGGGCACTCCCCATCAAACACGAGGAGCGGTCTGTTGAGAGACTCTTCGTCCATGCAGCTCAATTCGATGTAGGCACGGGCTTTCCTTCGATTCTCGTTCAAGGCAAGGTCTCGCCCGTGTGAGGCCCCAGCCGTTACGAACTGCCGATCAGTACGCCCGTGACAAAAACCAGGGCCCCGCCCAGCGCCACCTGCATTGCGGCCGAAACTATTGGAGTGTCCATGTAACGCTGGCGAATCCAGGTAATGACGCCCAGTTCCGCTACCACCACGATCGAAGCAATCACTAATGCCAAACGGAAACTCGGAATCAAGAACGGCAAAGTATGGCCGATTCCGCCCAGCGCCGTCATAGCGCCGCAGATCAAGCCGCGCACCCACGGATGACCGCGCCCCGTCAAACTGCCATCGTCCGACAACGCCTCGGCAAATCCCATGCTGATCCCCGCGCCGACTGAGGCTGCGAGTCCGACCAGAAATGCGTCCCAACTGTTGCGCGTCGCAAATGCAGCCGCGAATACCGGCGCCAAAGTTGACACCGATCCGTCCATCAAGCCGGCTAACCCCGGTTGCACGATCTGCAGGACAAAAAGCCGACGCCGCGCCCGCTCTTCATCTGCCTGAACACCGGGGCGTAATTCTTCTTCGCGTAGCTCCTGTGCCCGATCCTCATGGGTTCGCTCTTCCTGGGCCAAGTCATCGAGCAACTGCCGAATGCTGGCATCCTGGGCTCGCGCCGCCGCCTTCTCATAAAACCGGCGCGTTTCCACTTCCATGGCGCTGGCCTGGTTGCGCACCGTGTCCAGCCGGAGCGGATGCACCAGCCACACCGGCCTTCGCTGCACGAAGCCCCGGACATCCTGGCGCCGGATCAACGGAATGTGCTCTCCGAACTTCTGCCGGTATAACTCGATGAGTCGTCGCCGGTGCCCGGATTCCTGCTCTCGCATGCCTGAGAACACTGCGGCGGATGCCGGAAAATCCTGCTTCAATCCTTCCGCAAAATCGGCATAGACACGCTCATCCTCTTCCTCAAGAGAAATCGCCAAAGCCAGAATCTCGCGTTCCGAAAGAGTCTCGAATCTCTTCATGGTTCGATAGTGTAAATGGTTCGATAGCGTAAGTCGTGGGCGACGGGTGCACCTAAGATTTTGCCCAGAGCCCACTTTGTGTGGAGTCAAGTAGGGCCCTATCGTGCGTCAGGACTGGCAACGGGCGACGACAAACGGGTAAATTGTATGCGGAGAGTTTGATGTCCACTTGCATATCCTGCGGCTCACAAGTCGCCGAGGCCGGGCGCTTCTGTTCCGCTTGTGGCGCGGCCTTGAACTCGGACGATGTAGCCACCATGGAGTTCGTTTCTGCGAAGCCAAAGCAAACGCCGAAGCCAGCCTCCGGCTCCGCGTCGAGGTCAGCCAGTTCCGACGGTAGTCTGTCGAGCGAGGGCCGGTTTCTTCCCGGCCGTTTGCTGGCGGGTCGCTATCGCATCGTCGCATTGCTCGGCAGGGGCGGTATGGGTGAGGTTTATCGGGCCGACGACCTGACTCTCGGCCAGCCGGTCGCCCTCAAATTTCTACCCGAGCAAGCAAGCCAGGACGAGACCCTGCTGGAGCGTTTCCGTAACGAGGTCCGAATCGCCCGCCGCGTTTCCCATCCCAATGTGTGCCGCGTTTACGACGTCGGCGAAGTGGACAGTCACACCTTCTTCACCATGGAGTACGTGGATGGTGAAGACCTGGCATCGCTCCTCAGACGCATTGGTCGCTTGCCGGCGGACAAAGCCCTCGAAATCGCACGCCAGCTTTGTGCTGGCCTCGCTGCCGCCCATGCCAAGGGAGTGCTGCACCGCGATTTGAAACCGGCCAACATCATGCTGGATGGTCGCGGCCAAGTGGTGGTTACAGATTTCGGTCTCGCCGGTCTGGCCGAACAGATTCATGGAGTGGAAGTGCGCAGCGGAACTCCGGCTTACATGTCTCCCGAGCAACTCGAGGGGAAGGAGGTCACGACCAAGAGCGACATTTATTCGCTTGGTCTGGTGCTCTACGAGATTTTCACGGGAAAGCGTGCTTTCAGTGCGCAATCGCTAACGGATATGGTTCGCACACGCGCGGAGAGCACACCCAGCCGGCCCTCAACGGTGGTGAAAGACATCGATCCCGCGGTCGAGCGCGTAATCTTGCGCTGTCTTGATCCCGACCCGGCGAACCGCCCGGCGGCGGTGCTCAGCGTTGCCGCTGCCCTGCCGGGAGGAGATCCGCTGGCTGCTGCTTTGGCCGCAGGGGAGACGCCTTCTCCCCAGATGGTCGCGGCCGCCGGCGAAACCGCCGGACTCGCTCCCAGGACGGCTGTGATCGCCCTGACCATCGCGATTGTGGGACTGATACTTACTGCCTATCTGAACATCCGCACCAGCGGCATGGATAAGCTCCGGCTGGAGTTGTCCCCGGAAGTCCTGACCCAGAAGGCAAAGGAAATAACCGGGAAGCTCGGCTATGAAGAACGCCCGCTCGATAGCGGTGGCTATCTGGAGTATCAGGAAGAGTTCATGAACTACGTGGAGAAGACCGACAAGCCACGACCGAACTGGGACCAGACTTTCTCCGGCCGCCCCACCTTGATTGATTACTGGTATCGGCAAAGCCCGCAGTATATGATGCCGATTGATTTCCACGACGCGCCGCTGCTGACCCCCGGCAGACTCTTTCCGGACGACCCGCCAACCGTGATTTCGGGGATGATCAACCTCAAACTGGATTCCCAAGGACGGTTAATTTATTTCCAGTCGATCCCTCCCCAATTGGAGGAAACGCCCGGTTCTGCAAAAGCCGTTGATTGGAACCTGTTGTTCAGCGCCGCCGGCCTCGACATTTCTCAGTTCCAGCCGGCGTCTCCGCAATGGACTTCATTGGCGGACTCCGACACCCGAGCAGCATGGACTGGAACTTGGCCTGGGACCACGCGACCGATGCGCGTTGAAGCGGCTGGCTGGCGCGGCAAGCCGGTCTACTTTCTGCTCACCGGTCCATGGACTCATCCGAGCCGCCTGCACCCAGAAGAGCCGTCAGCCGGCGAGAAAGCCAGCAACATCATGCTCTTGCTTATTTTTCTTCTGGTTTTGGTTGGAGCCACATGGCTGGGTCGCCGCAATTACATTCGCGGCAGGGGGGACCGCCAGGGCGCTTTCCGGTTGGCGTGTGTGGTTTTCGCACTGGAACTGCTGCTCTGGCTCTGCCGTGGCCACTTTGTTCCCAGTCTGGATGTGACTCTGCCTTTCGTTCTGGCAATCAGCACTGGTTTATTCGTTTCCGGAATCGTTTTTGTTCTCTATCTTGCGCTCGAACCCTATATTCGCCGCCTCTGGCCGCAAACCATTATTTCCTGGAACCGGATGCTGATTGGCCAGTTCCGCGACCCTTTAGTCGGACGTGACATTCTGTACGGCGTTGTCGTCGGCTTGGGGGTGGTTCTGATCTACCAGATCAGGCAGATCCCCATGATGCGCGCTGGAGTTCCCCCCGGTTTCTATTCGGAAAGTTTCCTGATGGGAGGCCGCTTTGCACTCGGTGCCTGGGTGTTGCACGTTCCTTTGGCCATACAATCCACCTTAGTTGTTTTTTTCCTTCTCTTCATCTTTCGCGTGGTGGTGCGCAAGGAATGGCTGGCGGCGATTCTTTTCGTCGTACTGTGTACGACGCTGAAAGTGATCAGTAACGATCACCCGATGATCGACGCACCGGCGCAGGTTTTGATCTACTCGCTGCTTGTGTTCACTGTCTTCCGTTCTGGCCTGGTGGCACTGGCCACGGCAATGGTTGTCGCCGACGTCCTGCTCAACGCGCCGCTCACCGTGGATTTCTCGGCGTGGTATGCAAGTACCGGAGTTTTCCTGGTGCTCAGCGTCGCTGCGATTGCAGTTTGGGGATTTTATAATGCGTTGGGCACGCAGAAGATCTGGCAAACGGATCCATTCAACTGAACCAGGCTGGAAGCAGAGACGACTGCCGAGGCACGCTAAACGGTGGCCAACTGCCACTGGAACCCGCAAAATTCAGCGAGCCTGCGGAAGTCTTGCTCGTTCGCCGTCAGCACTCGTATGCCAAGGCGGCCTGCGCTCATCGCGATTAACGCGTCATTGGTTAGCCGCCCTCGCCCGATCTGCTCATAATCATAGCGGGCAGCCAGCCGAGCGAGGACTCTGCCCGCTTCTGCCCAATCCCTAAGGCCTGGCACCACCATCCGCTGCGCCCGTTCAAAATCACGCTGTAAGCGCTCGATAACGTGGCAATCACGATCGCGTGCGCCGGCATAGAGTTCTTCGAGCACCACTGCGCTGAGCCAGATTGGTGCACCGGCGACTAATTGTTTGAGAGCAAGGCTGGCATCGTTTCCCCGACGCAAAGCGGCAATGTATATGGAAGTGTCGAACAGGACGGGCTGCACCGGATTACCGCGTTGTCTCGTAGGGGTCCTTGATCGCAATGCCACTATTTACGAAGCGCTCGGTGGCCTGAAGTACCATTCGATTCTTTCGGTGTTCGGCGATTGCAAGCTCTAATGCCCGCTCGATGGTTTCTGTCTCAGTCTTGGTCCGCAAAGCCCTTTGCGCACGCTTGATTTTCATCGCGTCTAACTGAAAGTGTTTGTGCGAGCGATTTTTCGCAACCGCCATGAAATTCCCCCGTCGGCTATAATATCATAGATGTACACACTTCCTACCTTTATGTTCATCAGTGAAGATAGCGATTCCTCGGCCCTGCCGCGCCATGCCTCGGTAGACCCTGCCGAGGAGCGATTGGCGATCTCCGCGACCTCGCGGCTGTGCTCGGCAGTCTCCGCGTTTTAAGGTTCTGATGAAACCTAGGAAACCCAAAGTCTTAAATCGCGCAGGTCGCGAAGAATAGCCGCCGAGTGCGCGGAGGGAGCAAGCTGAGACACTACCCTACTTGGCGCTGCCAACGAGCTTCTCCACGTCGGTCATTTCCTTGGGCACACCTGAGGAGAGGATCTCCGGCCCGCTGTCGGTGACGAGCACTGTATCTTCCACGCGAAAATGCATCCGTTGTTCAGGAAATTCCACAATCGGTTCCACAGTGACAACTTGGCCTGCCTTGATGGGGCCCTTCGGCATTAAAACGTCATGCGTCGCCAGCCCGACAAAATGTCCCGGGTAGTTCGTCCATTGTTTGCCGACGCCATTCTTTTCGAAAATAGCCTTCCCGGCGTCGACGGCTTGCTCGTAAGTGTTGCCAGGTCTAAGCATGGCAATGACAGCTTTTTGCGCCTCTAGATCCACCGCGTACCACTTTGCCTGCTCCGGCGTAAACTTTCCGCTGATCTTGAACGTGCGCGTAATGTCCATGGTCATGTGGTCGAGGTCGGCGGCGAAATCGAACACCACCAGCTCGTTCGGCTGAATCTGGCGCCGGTCGCTGAAATAGTGCCAGGTGTTGATGTTTTCGCCGGAACTAACAATCGCCGGATAAGCCCAACCCTGCGCCCCACCGTTGCGGAAAACGTAGTCCGCCTGCGCCTCGATCTGGTACTCGTACATCGGTGGACGCGCGTGGGCAATCGCTTGCCGGAGTCCCTCAGCACTGAGGCTCCCGTTGCGCCGCAACACGGCGATTTCTTGTGGCGTCTTGATATTCCGCATCTCATCGATGAACGCCGTGGCGTCGCGCTGGCGTGCAGCCGGATATCGTTCTGCGAGCTTTTTCAGCGCGGCGCGGTCGCCAGGCGTGGGATCTCCATAGGGATCTGTATACTCCGCGGCATAATCGCGTCCAGTCTCGAAACGCGCACCATCCGCCTTGTCCGGATAGCTCAAACGTAGCCACAGGTCGGTTTCTTTCCCGAGCCTAAACGCAAGAATGTCGTCGAGACTGCTGACCGGCAGAACGTCAGTGTACCCGAGCCTCCCCTGCTGCTCCGCGCTCATCGAAAGCAGATTCGCACCATAAACCTGCTTGACCCGCGCGTTCTGCGCCGGCTCGAAGATTACGGTTTTTCCGCTGCCCACGTCCATGACCATGACCGCGCCCGGATCGGACAAGCCGGTGTAGTAAAAGAAGTCGTTGTCCTCGCGATAATGATTTGCCTCCGGAAGCACGACGCGGGCAAACAGGATCAGGTAACCCGTCTTGAGCTGCCTGGCAAGTTCCTGACGACGGCGCGCGAACTCCTGTGGACCGCCAAGATCGTTGATGTAAACGAAATCGGTGTACTGCGCTGCTGCCGGCAGAGCCACCAACAAGGCCAGTAAATACATAACAAGGCGCAGTGGTCTTGTAGCAAAAGCGTCCATAAAGTCCCCCCGGGGAAGACTCGCGAGTGTAACGCGTATCTAAGCTCCATTACAAGAAATCGATGTCGTTGCGGTCATCCCGCCCGTGTGGCGATCAGATCCTCAACTCCACCAACGTGGCCCCTCCTCCACCCTCGTTCTGCGGTGGCTCTGCAATCGACTCAACATGGGGATGGGTCCGCAAGTACTGTCGCAGCGCCTTGCGAAGAATGCCCATGCCACTGCCGTGCACCACGCGCACTCGTGGCAAGCCCGCCAGAAAGGCCCGGTCCACGAATTTTTCAACCTCTCGCGTGGCATCATCGACCGTGCGGCCGATAACGTTGATCTCAGAGGGAACATTGCGACTCTCGCTCTCGAGAGAAACTGAAATTCCACGCGCCCGCGCAGCCTTCACCGGGGAGTCCGAGGCCCGCGCCAGAACTTCTGCGATGTCGTTGCGCGCAATCCTCATCTTCATCGTGCCAATTTCCACTTCGAAGTGGTTGTCATCGACTCGCCGTGTCACCAGCGCCGGCCGGCCAACAGACTTGAGTTTCACCGTATCCCCCTCGGAAACATGCTTGACCAGCTGAGGCTGGGCGTGTGGATCGCCTTGGTCCGCGCCCGTGGTGTGGGCCACTACCGCCGAATCAAACTGCTCGCGAAACTCCCGGCGCAGCTTGGAAATGCGCCTTTCCGCATCCTTGGAGAGCTTTTGTGCCGCCATGCGATCCTGAATCGCAGCGACCATCTCCCGCGCCTGATATTCAAAATCGTGCAGCAGGCTGTCCAACTTCTTTTCCATCTCTCTTACTTTGGCTTGCTGTTCTTTCTTGCCTTCGGTGGCAAGTCGGGCTTGCTCTCGCTGAACCTCCTCCTCGCGAATCCGTAAACGCAAACGTTCGGCCTCGGCATCGCGGAGTTCCGCATGCAGACGGTCCAGGAATTGACCGACATCACGTGCCTGCGAACCTAATCGTGCTCTGGCGGCGTCAATGATCGACGTGTTCAATCCGAGCCGCTGGGCAATGTTGATTCCAGCCGACGCGCCGGGCACGCCAATCTTCAACTCGTAAGTTGGCTGCAGCGTGGCTTCGTCAAATCCGACCGAGGCGTTCACCACTCCAGCCGTATTCGCGCCGAAAACTTTGAGGGATGTGTGATGCGTAGAAATAATCGTGATGCATCCGATCCGGCGAAAATGTTCGGCGATCGCCACCGCCAGGGCCGCGCCTTCTTCCGGATCGGTGGCTGAGCCCAGTTCATCCAGCAGCACCAGCGACTGCGGTGTTGCCGTGCGTGAAATGAAATCAATGTTGGTGACATGCGCGGAGAACGTCGAGAGATTCTGCTCGATCGACTGGTAGTCGCCGATGTCGGCGAGAACAGCGTCAAACACCGGCAGTTCCGCCCGATCGGCGGGAACCGGAATCCCGGACTGAGCCATCAACGCGAGCAAACCGACGGTTTTCAGCGCGACCGTTTTGCCGCCAGTATTCGGGCCAGTGATGACGAGTTCTCGTCCTGGCTCTTCAAGCTCAATGCTGGTAGGAACGACCCGGCCACCCTTCGCTTTCAGATTGCGCTCCAACAGTGGATGGCGGGCTTGGATCAGGATGAGTCGGGCTTCGCTCGGCATGGGCGGCCGGGGGCGGCCGTCCCCACGCGAGTCGGGCGCGGACAAAACTACCTCAACGCAGTTGTAGTCCTCCGCAAACCTGGCCTTGGCAAACTGCAGTTCCAACTCACTCAACACTTCGACCGCGGCCAGGATCGCGTCAGCCTGCTCTCCGATTCGCCGCGTCATCCCCAGCAGGATGCGGTGAATCTCCGCTTGTTCCTCGTCCAGCAATCGCACCAGTTCGTTGTTCTGCTCAATCGTTTCCAGCGGCTCCACAAACACAGTTTGCCCGCTGGAACTGGCGCCATGCACCACGCCCTGCACCCGCCGTTTCTGCTCGACCTTTATCGGAATCACAAAGCGCTCGCCTCGAATGGTGACCACTTCGTCCTGCACCGTTCCACCCTCGGCCAACCGGCGCAGATAGCCGCGCAGGGATTCCTGAATCAGCCGCCGCTGTTTTTCGATATCGCGGCGAATGCGCGCCAGTTCAGGCGATGCTTTGTCGTCCAGCGTTCCGTCAGGCAGGATCTTGTTGCGAAAAGCTCGCAGGAATTCCGTGAAATCATCGATCCGCGACGAAAGCTCCGCCACCGCCTTCCACTCCACTCGCATCGCCGCCGGAGGGCTTACGGCAATTTCCCGCCACTCGGCGGCACGATCTACCACTAGCACCACGTCCCGGATTTCCACGGTCTCCAGCGCGGCGCCCGCAATCCGCGACTTCTCTACCTCCTTCGTGATATCGAGCAGGCCTGAGAAGTCGAAGCGTGCGCCCACGCGGCGGAATTCGCGGATTTCGCTGGTGAGTTTTTGCTGATTTTCAATCCAGTCGCGGTCGGTCGAAGGCGCGAGAGTCGCAACCCGCCCGTGCCCAAGAGGCGAGGAGGCATACCCGCGCAATAACTCGCGAAGAGAGTCGAATTCCAGCACTGGCGCGCTGGTATGGGAGAGCGGTTGCGGCAACATCGAAAATCATGTTACAGGAAGCGGAGGACCCGCCGCAGAAACGGTGACAGCGGACGAAAGCTACCCGTCCGAAAACGTCGTCTGTGACGGGCGTCACGCTGAATGGTTCCTTAAAATCGCGTCCTTCCGCAATTTCAGGCAAAAACACTCGGTCGCGCTCTGCTAGAATCAGCGTATTGTGGGCGGGTATTTCGCCCATTTGAACGAGTCGATATGGCTTTCCCGATCACACGCCTGCGCCGTCTTCGCCAGACCGAGCAACTGCGCTCCATGGTGCGCGAGACCCGGCTTTCTCCAACTTCGTTTGTTTATCCGATGTTTGTTTGCCCGGGAGAAGGTGTGCGCAAAGAAGTGCGCTCCATGCCGGGGGTCTTCAACCTCTCAGTGGACGAGGCTGTGAAAGAAGCCCGCGAGACGCATTCTCTGGGAGTGCCGTCGATCATCCTCTTTGGTCTGCCAGAAAAGAAAGACGAAGTGGCCACCGGTGCTTGGGCGGAGGACGGGATCGTGCAGCAGGCGGCTCGCGCCATCAAGCGAGAAGTCCCCAACCTGATAATTATGGGCGACGTCTGTCTGTGCGAGTACATGTCGCATGGCCACTGCGGCATCGTGCGCGCGGCCCATCCGCAGTCACTCGGAGCTGCGGTCGCAGCACCGCCCGCTGCGGCGACCGAGTATGAGATTGTGAACGACGCCACGCTCGAACTCCTGGCTCGAACCTCCGTCTCACTCGCCCGCGCCGGCGTGGACATCATCGCGCCTTCCGACATGATGGATGGCCGCGTGGCCGCGATCCGCAGGGCGCTCGATCAGGCGGACCTCACCAACACGCCCATCCTTTCTTATGCCGCGAAATTTGCCTCCGGGTTCTACGGACCTTTCCGCGAAGCTGCCGACTCAGCGCCTCAGTTCGGCGATCGCCGCTCTTACCAGATGGATGGAGCCAACTTGCGCGAGGCCATGCGGGAAATCGAGCTGGACATCGAAGAAGGCGCGGACATGATCATGGTTAAACCGGCCATGCCCTATCTCGATGTGATTGCCGCCGCCCGCGAGCCGTGCACTGAAGGATGATAACGCCACGTGCGACGAAGGTGATGTGGACACTAGGGCTAAGAGTGCCGCGAGCTCGCCAGGGGATAAGGCGGTGCTTACTTCGTTGACCCATTGGGACGCGTATCTCGCGGCGTACAGGCTTTGGGTTGCTTTCCATCCAGACGACGAGCCGGAAGAGCGGGCAAAATTTCGTAGTAAAGTGAAATACATCGAAGATGTGTGCAGCGGAGAACTCGAAAAGACCCTGCAGACGGGAGTCGCGCCTGAAAAGAGCGAATGCGACGCGGCGCTTCAATAATTCCAGATCGAGTGCGTTCCAAAGCGATGTTCAGGCGGCGGGATTCTCAGTCTCGCGGCTTTTGTTATTTCGGGGCGAAGCATGAAGGTCTCCGGCCCGGCGCCCCACGGGCTCATCAAACTTCTGTGTGTCGTGGCGTTCGGCCCGGACATGGACCATCTCCTGCGCATGCAACTCGCCTACGACGTGGCGCAAACGCGGCAGCATTCCAGAGAAATCGCCGTGAAGCGGTATGTCCCGGCGGGAAGATGGGGTGCCCATGCTAACGACCATGCACCTGCTCACCAACTGAGAGGCCGCAACAATGCAATTTGACCTGCACGGACTCCACCCCGCTGACCTCGGATGTCGCTTCGGAAATGCGGGAAAGCTCGCAGACCTCATACGAGAAGCCTGGGAATCAGGCGAGCGCAGTATCACCTTTATTCACGGCCACGGTCGCAACCGAGGAATCACCCCCGGCTTCGTGAACACAAATACCGGCTACTTCGGTTTGTGCGTGCGAAAAGCCTTGCGGCAGGACAAATCCCTGCGCCAATGGATCTATCACACAACGCTAGATTGCTCCGATATGGGTTGCACCACGGTACGGCTGAAGTCGAACCCTTCGCCTTTGCAAAAATCGGGCGCCTCGATACGGAATCTGAAGTGGGCGCCCCACACGTCGAATTTACGTGTGGGTTCTCCGCCCTTATGAGGGGTGCGGCGGCTAGACGCCGCCTTGCTTTTTTCCATGAGCGTGAAAAAACGCTGACAAACTGAAGGTTTCCGACAACTCGTCAAGAAATAAAGAAAACATCCCGTCTGCCCTTGAGTTTCCCCGCGAGTTTCCCCAAGAGGGAATATGGATGTGACAGAGTGAGGCCCGAATTCTAAGGCGAAGGGCGTGACAGGCGGGTTCGTTCACTGCGACGGTGGGCTTGGATTCTCCTCGCCCGGACTTTCAGCACTTGGCCCTGTTGGATACTGTGTGTAGAGACTCAGACAGGTTGGGGTAAATTCACCCTCCAAGCGTTGCGGGAGATTCCCCTGTGAGTTCGGAGCGGCCTGCGGCGAGAGCGGTTTCCAATCCCAAGTGCGACATAATTGACCTGTCTGAGTGTCAAATGCTAGGTCCGAATCGTGAGTCACGACGAAGCGATGCGTGGGCGTTGACTGAGCTAGGGCGACTTTGGGCTTAGGCGCGGGTGTGTTCTGGTCACTAGGACAACCGCTCTGAAACACTAGAAGCGAAAAGCAAACAAGGGCAGCTTTCATGGCCTTGGCTCCTCCGGTTTGCGTGCGCCGAATCCGGGGCCGAGGCTATATCACAATTAAGTGCCGCGCAAGGCACCCCTGCCCGGCAGAGTTGGCAAATACGTGATTTTATTTCGGGGGAAATCGGGAAACGGGGGACGGAACGTGTGAAGAAATTGTCGAGAGTGGGCGGATTGAAGTGTGTAAACGGCGAGGATCATTAGCCAAGAGACCGCAGTGCCTCGATTGGTAGCGATTGATCGGCGGCAACTGTTGCTGCGCACCGTGGATGTAGAAAGGTTGGTGGAGGACGATCACTGCGTTCGTTCGATTTGGGAACTGGTGGGGCGGCTGGATTTGCGCTTGTCACGCCCAGATCGCGGCGGTGGAAGGCAGCGCTGGACGGAACACACCGATCCGCAGCTGTTAATCAGCTTGTGGCTGTA
>CAVYPX010000007.1:0-82230 GCA_963770485.1 uncultured Acidobacteriota bacterium | reverse complement strand
CAATAGTAGCTTTCGAGGGCGGCAATTCGGGCACACTCCATGCGCGTCTGAAACTCAACTTCGCGTTTCTCTGCGTCGGTCATCAGGAAACCGTCGCTCTCGAGCACTTGCACGGCTTCGCGGCCTTTCATGCCAAAGCGGTCCACGAGAAAATCTACGAACCGCGCGTGCTTGATCCCGCGACTGATGGAAGAAAAGCAGACAGTGCGTGTACCAACCCCACGCGACAAAGAAAGCGAGCAGGGAAGCAACCGCGATCAATACAATAAAACTTAAGAGAGTCATAGGCTGTACGCATCCTTCTTCGGCCGGGGCTCGGCCAAACTTCGTGGGACGTTTCCCTGAATTTCATGATCCCCGCTCGCTCTTCGAAGAGTTCCCGCCAGCGGGCGGGCCAGTCGGCGATACGTGGGGGAAGGTTCATGCTCAGCCGAGTTTCTTCGCAAAGCCCTCAGCGTCGATCGGCAGGTCTCGGCGCTCAATCTCCTCACGGACTTGCGCTTCCGACCTTCCCAGCATGATCGCGCCGCAGATATTCGCCGCCGCCCCCATTGCACCAATGCAAAAAACCTGCATGTGCGGCCTGTCATCTTCAACGAATCCCCAATAGTAAAGTCTTTGAGGGCGGCAATTCGGGCACACTCCATGCGCGTCTGAAACTCAACTTCGCGTTTCTCTGCGTCGGTCATCACTTCCAAGCCTCCACCACCACGCGTTCGCCGAGGGCTGCCAGCAAAAATTCGGGAACATACCGGTAATTCTTGTTTTGGTGCACCCACCGCCGGATGCGCGGATCTGTGTGCAGGAGGTGCTCGGGAATCTGGAATTGTGCCACGACGCGTTCGGATTCCGTGGCGGTCATCTTTTAACGAGTACCAGCGGCGGGACGGGGCGGGCCGCTCGACCAGCCGTGCACGTCGTAGTTTGGGTCCGCGAATTTCCGGCGGGCCAGGGGACGCGGTTGCCGCGATTGCCTTTCATGCTTCGGCCTCGGGCGGTTTTTGCTCCGGCTGAATCGGCGGTGGGGGCAACTCTGCCGAATCGGTGATTTGGCCGAGTGCATCGTTCACTGCGTCGGCTGTCGGGTCTGGCGTGGTGGACAGGTTCCATTGCAACTCTTCCTGCTTTTCTTCCCACGTCATCTCGAGGGTTTCAACGTGCTGTGCCGTGTCCATGCGATAGATGGACTTCTGGCCTGGCGTCGGATCGTTACTGGATCGCACCCGATCTGCGCCATCTCGTAACCCTTGTTGTACTGGCAGTATAGGGTTTCGATTTCAGACTCGAGCACCTTCTTGCGTTCGTTGAAAGTGGCGTCTGCGGCTTTTTTCTCCGAGGCAACCGTTTCGAGGTCGGCGAGTTTGCCGCACAGCTTCTTGCCAATTTCTGCAAACTCTTCCGGCGTGAAAACCTCTTTGATTTCGCATGTGCAGGTATCTTCTCTCATCCCATCCTCCCTAGAACATCCAGCAGAAAATCACACTCTTCGACCGTCGGCAGGAAACCCAGCCGGCGGTTCTTCCGCACCGTGGCCAGCATCAACAGTTCGGCGTCGTTGAGCGGCGAACTGCGGGCCGGGGTGTCGGGCCCGGTGGCAGGCAAAACAGGCCCACTTGCAATTCTTGGGCGTGTCGGAACCTCCGCGAGCTCGGTGCACGTCGTGCGAGAGTTCCCCGTGCTCCCATCCGTCCCACGGAGCGATTCGGTTGCAGCGTTTCCCCAAGTTAACAATTTCGCATCTCCCTTCGGCGCGTTCGTAACCTGCTGGCGCAGTTCGGTCATGTCTGCGCCCGTCAAGATCACCCGCCCGCTGCGCCACAGCGTACGAGACTTCGGCCGGCGGGGAATCTTGCGCCACCAGTGACGCCAGCGCCGGGTACGACTCACGGGTTTTGTCCGACGTGGACCTTGATGTGGTAGAGCCATAGCACCGAGCGCGGGATCGCCGTCTGCGAATAGAAGTCAATCTGCGCTTTTGTACTCGCTGTCAGTGCCGAGCCGTTCGTCCATCTTTTCCGCGTTCCATCGCCAGCGCACGTACTTGCGGCCGAGCCAAGGCAGGGGAATCTCGGCGATCGTCGGCGCCAGGCTCATCGCGACGTGGGGAAACCGCGCCAGAATGCACGCTTCCAATCACGCTGTGGAAGTCGGCAGTGGCAGTCCTTCGCCGCCGCCGGCACGCAGCAGAGCACGAGAAAGAGGAAAACTTTTTTCATAGGAACGCCCTCAGATCAAACGACACGATCACGTCGGCGTCTTGCCAATCGGGAAACCGTCGCTCTCGAGCACTTGCACGGCTTCGCGGCCTTTCATGCCAAAGCGGTCCACGAGAAAATCTACGAGCCGCGCGTGCTGATCCCGCGTCAACCGATCCAGCGCCAAGCTGTATGCCTGCGTCTCTTCGTCGCCGAGTTTTGTGGGGAACGGTTTCGGGCTCTGGATCGGAACATCATCCGAGCCGAGAATCTTGTGCCAGTCCTGATAGCGCGGCGAGCTCGGCACCAGGGTTGCGGTCCACAGTTTGCGGCTCATATGCGCAGGCTTTCTCGCGCGGCCGCAACTTGGGCGCGTGTGGCCGCAGCGCAAATATCCTCGAGATCCCGAAAAGCGATATCCATCTCGATTACGCTGCCATCGTCCAGCACGGCAATGCACCCGCGCTCGGGCCCCATCACGGCCACGCCGCCGAAGCTCTTTTTCGGAAACACGAAGCGAATCGCGCTCGTGTTCACCAGGCAGGGAAACAAGCCAGCACTACCGCCCGGCGCTTCCTTGTGGCCGCGCAGAAACGAGCTCATCGGCGCCCTTCCAGTTTTTCAATGCGGTGCCGATAGGAGCGGCCGATTATCAATCGTCCGATGTTGATGCCGATTTGCACACACAGAACAAGCAAAGCGATCTCGAACACCGCGCTCATACGCTATACCCACCTTTCGGACTCTCCGGTGCGAATGGCCCATTCGGTGAGTCGTAACGCTGATTCACGGCGAGCTTGAGTTGCACGGGTCCGGGCCCTTCCGGCTGGGCCGCCCGGCGTTCGCCGAGTTCTGGGATCGGTTCGTCGGCGATGCCGTCCTGCTTCCCAAAAATCTCCTCGCGGTCCGCCTCGGTCAGATTCGCCGAGCAGGAGATCCCGCACGATGCGCATCTCTTCCGAGGGGATCGCGCCGATGCCGGTCAACTTCTGCCACAGGTCCGAGATCCGCCGGAACGTGGTCATGTGCCCGTAGACGCCCTGATCCAGTCCGCCCACGCCGAAACCGTTCGCCCGAACCATCGCACCCCGTCGCGTAGCGGGCAGAACATATCCGTCAGGATGCACAGCTTTTCTTCGCGCGTGAGATCCTTGACGCAGTAGCGCAAGGCCAGGCGGGCGAGGGCGAGTTTGTTGACCTTGGCCATCAAAACTTCCCTTCGAGAAGGACGTAACCAATAAGCATCCCGAGCGCGCTGAGAACGACACGAAAATCCGTTTCCGACACGTGGCGATGCCCAAACGTGTAGCCACACCACACGACGAACAGAGTGAACACGTAAAACCACAACGTGAAGCGAATCAGCTTGCGCAGCGTCACGCCTTCACCCCCACGATGCACTGAGCATCGGCAATTCTTTCGACGGTGTTCTGCGAAGTAACTCGCTTGTGAAATTCGTGCGGACAAGGCTGCACTTCGCCTTCAAACTGCACGGCCGGGTGCAAGTGCGGCGCCGGCGAGTCACACCTTGGGCAATGTTCGCTCACGCCTTCACCCCCACGATGTTGGTGTACTTACCCTTGTGCACCATGTAGAAAACCGTCTCCTGCTTCACGCGGCTTGCGACGATCGGGCAAAGTTGCTCATCCCAGCACGCCGCCGACAAGTATCCACGTCCGCAAGCTGGCCAACTCACGAGAACATACGGTCCATTAGCCGATTCTTTAAGGTCAATTTTCGCGGGGGTGAGTGTCAGCTGTTCGACGGCTTCGCGGTCAAACTTTTCGGTGCTCCATCGGACAGATTCGGCAGGTTGCGTACCACTACGGAGCGACGGAGATGCTACCGGGTCGCGGCTAGCCTCTCGGGATAACGGGCTCTCGCCCTTTCCAACTGTGGTGCCCGGCGCACTGCCACCTCCATCGCTCCGTACTGGCACGGGTTCATCTCGCAACTCCATGACCCGTTCGCTGAGGGCGTTAATCGCCGTACCCTGCGATGCGGTTTCCGGGCGGGCGAGAATGAGCAACCGCAAGAGCAGCTGTCGCTCGTCTTTGGAAATTTCGAGGATCACAGTTTCTCCAGTGAATCGGTCGTGAACAGGTCCAGCGGGACTCCCTTACCCTGGCCGGCGCGGGTCATCAAGATTTCGATGGCCTGGCACTTGGGGCAGTCCTTCATGTGGGTGCCGCTGCAGGGTCGTGTGACAATCCATGCGGCTGCGCGGGTGAGAAAGTATTCCACGGTGCGCAGCTGGCGGCGCTCTACCGTGCCGATTAGATCCTCGATCACAGTGCCGGTGTAGCTCATAGATTTCCCGTCGCAAAGAAACAGGGGTAGGATTGGGCACTCGCCGACAGTTCCGCCAAACGCTCTGCGAACGTAATCGTTCGTGGTGGCGTTGTCTCGTCATCGGTGAAGCGCATTTTGTTTAACAATGCCTGGGTGAGTTCAAGCGGCGCACTAAACTCTTCAGTGACTTCCGTGTAGGTTTCTGCGCCGACCAGTTCCCGATAAAACTCTGCAGCAGATTCCGCGCTTTCCGCCGCGATCCATTCATCCTCGGCAACTTCAAACACTCGGACGCTCATATCCCCACCATCCATTCGGCGAAAACCACGTGCGCGTGCGCGGCGCAAAGCGGTCGGCGCTCGTATCCGCTGCTGGAAGTCACGCGCACCACAGCGGGAGCGTCACAGGTTTCGAGCACCAGGGAACAATCCACAGGAATTTCGTCCTCGGCGATCACTTCGAACAAGGCGGCGTCGCCGTGCTCATTGGGGACCGGGTGCTTCGCCGGGGTTTCTTCGATGCGCAAGTTGCTCACGCTGCTTTCCTCCGATCCTCGCGCGCACTCGCTGCGG
Organism: uncultured Acidobacteriota bacterium; assembly: GCA_963770485.1. Classification (GTDB taxonomy): domain Bacteria; phylum Acidobacteriota; class Terriglobia; order Terriglobales; family Acidobacteriaceae; genus CAVVEC01. The sequence goes on along the minus strand of CAVYPX010000007.1, from coordinate 77,171 downwards.
GCTTCTTTGGGGGAAGGGCTGAAATTTTTCTGTGGAAAGTTTGCTCTTGTGCAAAAGCGAGTGCTTTGCACTCCTGACACCGCCGACGCTTGGTGGTGACTGGTAGGTTAATTCCCGGGTTATCGCGGTCAAACTCGGCGAACTGCCAAACCGAGTGACCGCACTCCAAGTGATCTGTGAAAGTCTGGTGATCGTGCCAGCTTCGCAGGATGATGAGTCGCAGCGGGGATTTGCCCATAACGAGCCTCCGCAGCGATGGGGGAGTAGAGAATACAAACAGGGAGAACAGTACAGCGACAAAAGCAAGCCGTGTTACGAAGGCCGAACGGGGAGTTTTACAGAATACCTGTTATCGGACACTACTGCTGGCCCCGTGATTCGTACGCCTTTTGACCGACCAAGCCAGCCAAGAAGATCGAGGCGGGCCAGGCCGTCGTCTGTCCAGGGCAGAGATGCTGCTACGGAGGCCTCCTTTTCTTCTTTTTGGTCATCTACGGTTAGAATAAAGACTCACACAAAACATCATGAAAGTGAACACTCTGACAATCATCGCGGTGTTCTCATGTCTTTTGGCGGGTTCGCTGTCCTCTTTTGCGCAAACCAGTAACGATGGGCCGGCAGCCTCGTCCCAGCGCCAGAAGACGACACCGGCGGCTCAGGATCAGACCACACCGGACAAGACGACCCCGTCGCCGGCGGAGAATTTACCCAACGCCCCTTCCAGCACTACGGCGCCTTCCCTGACGGATCTGGGCTTTCCCCCGGAGGCCACCCAGGGCAATGCAAAGATTCAGGCGTTGCTCGACAAGCGGACGCACATGCTCAAGATTCATCAACGGCTAGGCTTGATCACGACCATCCCCTTGGTGGCGGCGATCTTCTCATCTGCGGGCGCCGGTGGCCACAACAGCAGTTCGACGGGACGCGACGTGCACCTTGCTTTGGGGGCGGTGGCGGGCGACTTGTATTGCATCACCGCCTACTATGCGATCCGAGCGCCCAAGCCGCCGGGCACGGTGACCCGCGGACCGATCAAGTTCCACAAAGCGATGGCCTGGATTCATGGCCCGGGCATGATTCTGACTCCAATCCTGGGAGCGATGGCCTATTCCCAGAAGAGCAATGGAGAGAAGGTGCACGGGATTGCCTCGGCGCACATGCCGGTGGCCATCGTCACGGCGGGAGCGTTTGGGGCCGCTCTCCTCTCGGTGTCATTTAAGTTCTAAGAGCACTGATGAACAAGAAAATCTTGGTGGCGCTGCTTCTGCTGCTTCCCACATTTGCCTGGGCGGATGGCCAATGGGTGCTGGAACAATGCACTCTAACCTACCATGCGGCGCATCCGCTGCATGAGAGCCAGGGAGTGAGCCATGCGGCGCGAGGCAAGGGCGTTTGCCACGCTGGCCAGTGCGATTTCCTGATCGCGGTTCCGGTGAAGTCCTTTGATTCAGGGGACAGCAATCGCGATCTGCACATGTTGCAAGTGACGCGCGGCGCTCAGTTTCCCATGGTGGTCGTGCGCACCCGCTTGGCTGAATCCGACCTCACAGCAGCCACCATCCATGCCGATCTGGAGGTCGAGTTCGCTGGCCAGACGGCCCGCTACAAGCAGGTTCCCTTCCAACTGGTAACCCAAGGCAACCAAACTCGAATGTCAGGAACCATTCCGGCGACGCTAGCCGATTTCAAGATAGAGCCACCGTCGCTCCTGACAATCCCCATCAAGAACGACATCCCGGTACGGGTGGAGATGACCTGGCATCCGTTGTGACGGCAGGGCGGAGGCGGATCTCCGCGCCACATGTGGTCACTTGGCTGTGCGATTCGCCAATTGTGGCGCAGGTTCCGCTGCCAGCACGATCTTCGGGTGGAACAGGGTTCCGGCCACGCGGGTCGCGATGGCGATCAGTTCCCTTTGGCCATGAAAAACCTTCACCTGCCGGGCGCGGGAGAGTTCGGGAAGGTTGACGGCGCGGCCGGTGCGGATCAGCGCGGCCGTTTCATCATTCGCGGTCACGGCGGGAAACTGCGGCAGAATTCTCCGTGGATGGAAGAATATTTCCTCGGTCATAAGTTCCTCGATCGTGCCGGTTTTCAGGGCTTGTTCCACTTCCTCCAATGTATGGGCGTCGGACAGTTGGAATTCGGCGACTGCGGTCCGGCGCAGGGATTCGAGGTGTGCGCCGCACCCCATGTGCTGGCCCATGTCGTGGGCCACGGACCGCATATAAGTGCCGGAGGCGACCCGAGCGCGGAAGCTGGCGCGGTTTTTATTTGCGCTGGCTACGCTGTCCACGCTTAGAATTTCAAACTCTTTGACTTCGACCTGCACCGGCCTGAGCGGTACGTCTTGGTGTCTGCGGGCCAGCTTGTAGGCTGGGACACCTTGAATCTTCTTGGCAGAAAATGGGGGCGGCATCTGCTCAATCACGCCCTGGAAACGCCGGGCGAGATCGCGCAGTTCCTCAAGTGATACTTCAACTGTTTGGGGTGCGTCAATGGCCACGCCTTCGGCGTCGTAGGTATCGGTGGCAAAGCCGAAGCGGATCACGCCCTCATATGTTTTTTCAGCGGCGGTGTAGAACTGGGCCAAGCGGGTGAGGTTGCCGATCAGCAGCGGCAGTACGCCGGTTGCGAGCGGGTCCAGGGTGCCTAAATGGCCCACCGACCGCTCTTGCAGAATGCGGCGCACACGGTTGACCACGTCGTGCGAGGTCAGCCCGGCAGGCTTGTCGATGATGAGGACGCCGTTCATGGCAATAGATAATTCAGCAAGTGGGTAATTTGGTAATTTAAGACAAAAACGGAGACAATGATATCGGCCCGGCGAGATCGCAAACGTAGGTCTGCGCTTCTCAATTACTAAATTACCAAATTAGCCAATCTCGTAATCCCGTATGATTCCTATCCGCGACGACACGCCCCGGTTCAGTACGCCGTACGTTACCTACTTCATTATCGCGCTGAACGCGCTGGTGTTCCTGTTTGAATTGTCGGTGGGTGGCGAAGGTCATCGGGCATTGAACAGCCTGATGTATCAGTTTGGCGTGGTGCCGGCGCACTTTGAGCGGGCACTGGCGGGGTCGGTTCATTATTCGTTGCCCAGCTTGTTTCTTACCATCCTGACCTCGATGTTCCTGCACGCTTCCTGGCTGCACATCATTGGAAATATGTGGGTGCTGTGGATTTTCGGCGACAACATTGAAGATTATCTCGGCCACTTCCCTTACCTGCTGTTTTATCTAGTCAGCGGATTCGCCGCCTCGCTGACTCACATTCTGCTCAATGCCGATTCGAACATACCCAGCGTCGGGGCGAGCGGCGCCATTGCCGGCGTGATGGGCGGCTATTTTGTGCTGTATCCCAGGGCTCGCGTGATGACCTGGTTTCCTCCGATCTTTTTCTTTTACCTGCCTGCCTGGTTGGTGTTGGGATATTGGTTCTTGATGCAGTTCCTGAGCGGAGCCGCGACTTCGATTGCGGAAACCAGCCAGACCAGCGGTGGAATTGCATTCTGGGCCCATGTCGGAGGCTTCATCGCGGGTATTGTCCTGATCAAAATGATGCCGGAACGGCCGCGGCGCTATCGGTATGCGTCGTGGTAGATTTCGTAGATGGACCTCCCGATGGCGATCGTAGGATCGCAGCCACGACCAGAGTTTGCTGTTGCTCTGCGTCCGTGAGTAGCGAACATTAATGAACGCTCTTTATACTACTTGTGTGAGTTCCCAATCGATTGAGCAGATTGCGTCCGCGGACTTCCCCACCCGCTGGGGCAAGTTCCGTATCCTTGGATTTCGGGGAGAATTTGGCCAGGGCAAGCTGCGAAACACCGAAGAAGCCGTAGCGCTGGTGATGGGGGATGTGCTCTCTGCGGTTCCGTTGGTGCGCATTCATTCGCAATGCCTCACCGGAGACGTGTTTGGCTCGCTGCGCTGTGATTGCCGCCAGCAACTGGAAATGGCGCTGGCCATGATCGCCGAGCAAGACGCGGGCGTGCTCATCTACGAACAGCAGGAGGGTCGCGGCATCGGTCTGATGGCGAAGTTGCAGGCCTACGAACTGCAGGACGCCGGACTCGACACCGTGGAAGCGAACGAGCGCCTGGGCTTCAAGGCGGATCAGCGTGAGTTCGCGATGCCAGCGGGAATCTTGAAGGCGCTGGGTATTGTTCGGGTCCGGTTGTTGTCCAATAATCCCGACAAAGTTGCGGCGCTCGAGCGTGGGGGGATCCAGGTGACCGAGCGGGTGCCCTGCGAAGTCTTACCCAGCATCCACGCCGAAGATTACCTCAAGACCAAGAAGGAGAAGCTAGGGCATTTGTTCACGTCGCGGTAGGCAACCCCGCCGGAGAAGCTAACCACGGAGGACACGAAGGACACAGAGGAAGTCATTGAGGTCTCTTCGGTTTGGGCCTACGCCGGCCAGATGCTCAGGGCGGTGCGGCTCAAAATCTGCTGGCGGGTCTCTTCTCTCAGGGCCAAGGTGCGGAATTCCTCGAGATTCTTCTTGATATCGGGCACGCCCGGCCCGGGCCAGTCGGTGCCGAACAGAGTCTTGTGGGCGATTTCTTCCAGGCGAGGGAAGTACTTCAGCAAAGTTTTCGGCGGAATTCCGCTGATGTCGAGAAACACGTTGGGATGCCGCCGCACCAGGAAGAAGGCGGTGTCCATCCACAGTGGCCGCCCGCCGTGTGCCAGCAAGATTTTCAGCTTGGGGAAATCCACCGCGACATCGTCAATGTGGATGGGGTCGCCGTACTTGTTGCGCGCTCCGGGGAAGACCGAGGTCCCGGTGTGAAACATCACTGGAATGCCGTTGGCTTCGGCAGCTCGGTAGATGATCTCCAGTTCTTTCACTCCGGTCAGGTAATCGTTGGGAAAGAGAAGCTGGTGAGGCGGGTGAATCTTGATCATTTGAATGCGGAGCCGAAGAAGCTGTTCCATGTCCGCCAGCACATTGGAAGTATGCCGGGGATGCAGGCTGCCGCACGAGATCAGCCGCTTGGGATTTTCTTTGACGTAGTCGGCGACGAATTGGTTGACGCCAGAGGTGAAACCGATGACCTCGGGCGCTACGTAGTTGATGAGCACCGCCCGGTCGATGCCGGCTTCGTCGAGGTATTGAAGGAAAGCCTTCGGAGAGTGGCAGAATTCAACGATCTGGCCGTAGTTCGGGCGCTTTGTCTTCATCAGGTCCAGCGCTTGCGGCTTGAACATTTCAATCGGCTGGATGTGAATGTGGCAATCGGTGATCATGCGGTCGTCGGTCGTTCGCTGAATTTTAACAGCCGCTGTCATCCTGAGCGAAGCAGCTACGAAGTCGAAGGATCCGGTAGAGGCCGATCCTGCTCTGCTGAATCAGGGTATTCACACCGTACCCCTTAGAAACCGCAAGCAGTACTGAGAGAATGCCTCTAAGCGACTGCGACAGCGCCAGCAGCTTCGGGGTTCTTCGACTCCGTCGGATGGTCCGCAAGCGAACCATCCGACTTCGCTCAGAATGACAGGGTGATCAATTGCCCGCCGCCGCAAGGACCGCCCGCTTGGTAAACACGCGAATCATCTCCCGGCGATACTCCGGAGTGAGAGCGGAGGTGGTCAAAGGCTTCGCCGTCTTCGCCGCCAGATCGCCGACAGCTGCCGCCAGCGCCTCATCCACGGCTTTTCCTGCCAGCATCTCCGCCGCACCTTTCACCAGCAGTGGCGCGGGGTTCACGGCGGTGATCGCCAGGCGAACATCGGCAACATGGCCGTTCGAACGTTTCATGGCGATGGCGACTCCGGCCAGCGGGTAATCGATGGACCCTCGAACGCGCAGCTTGCGGTAAACGCCGTGGTAGCCGGCTGTGGCCTCTGGCAGGAAGATGCGCGTGACCAGTTCATTCGGCTGTAGCACGCGATACCGATCCCCGAGCCCGGTGTAAAACTCACGCAGCAGAACGCGCCGGACGCCCGACGCCGCGACAATCTCCACTTCTGCATTCAAGCAGAGCAGAGCGGGTGGAGTGTCGCCGGAGAATACTGCCCAGCATTTGGTGCCACCTGGAGCGACGTGGCACAAGTCGCCGTCTTTCTTGATGCAGAACCCGCAGGCCTTGCGCCAGGTGAGCGACTGGTTGTACCACAAGCAGCGGGTGTCCAGGCAAATGTTTCCGCCTATCGTGCCCATGTTGCGGAGCACAGGTGATGCCACCGTGGCGGCCGCCTCGGTCAGCACCGGGTACCGGCGTCGCAGCAACTCTGAGTGCTCAATGGAGCTGAGCGCGGTCAGCGCCCCAATTTCGACGCCACTTCCCTTCCGCTCACGGATTCCCTTCAATTCCGCGATATGACGGATATCGAGAACATATCCAGGCCCGAATAATTTCTGGCGCATGGAGGGGATCAGGTCAGTTCCGCCGGCGAGGACCTGAATGTTGTCGGGATGTTTCGCCAGATAGGCGACGGCTTCGTCCACAGTATGAGGCCGCACCAACTTGAACTGCGGGAGACTCAATCGTCACCTCCCACTTGAGCGGGCGCTTCCCGCCGGGAAGGATCCAGCGGATGCCGGTCCGGACCCTTACCGCGGTACCACAGCGATCCGCCATGCTCGCGAAAACGGGTGGGCGATGTGGGATCGACGCCTTCAGTCAGGTTGAGAGGCTTGGAATTCTTCTTCGCGCGTAACGCTGCCAAAACGCGCTCCGGAGTGAAAGGCGATTCATGCAACCGGACTCCGACCGCCTCATAGATGGCATTGGCGATAGCCGGTATCGTCGCCGCCAGCGAGCCTTCACTACACTCCTTAGCACCGAACGGTCCTTCGGGATCAACGCTCTCGACGATGATGGGTTCAACTTCCGGCGATTCGACCGAAGAGGGGCTGCGATATTCTAGCAGTCCGGGATTCATCAGCATGCCATCTTTCCAGACCATTTCTTCCGTGAGCGCCTGGCCCATACCCATCCAGACCGATCCGATGATCTGACCCTCGACGGAGACTGGGTTCAAGGCGCGTCCACAATCGTGCGCGGCCCAGACTTTGTGGACCGTCACTTCTCCGGTATCTTCGTCGACGCTGACTTCGGCGACTTGCGCGGAATAGGAATATGCCGGGGAGGGGCCGACTCCGGCGCCTTTATGCTTGCCGCCGCGCGCCTCGACAGGCGGCGCGTACGAGCCTGTCCCGCTCAGCGCGCCGTGGAAATCGATGGCAGCGACGACGGCTTCTTCAAAGGTCAGCGAGTCTTTCGGGCCCTCGTCTTTTCGTTTTTGCTGGAGTGAGCCGCGCAGGATTTGCCCTTCGACATGGCCGGAAACTGAGGCTGTCGAGCTTTGCTCGACCGGACCGCCGAGGGCGGCTGTCCCCGGGTGAGTGCTCTTGAGGACCAGGTCATCGCGGAAAATCAAATCTTCAGGTACGCAATTCATCTTCCGCGCAGCTGCTGAGGCAATCTGTTTCTTCACCTCTTCGGCAGCACGCAACGTGGCGTTGCCTGCCATGAAAGTCACGCGGCTGGAATACGAGCCGATATCAATGGGCGTCAGGTCGGTGTCGGCGGCGACAATTTTGACCCGGCCCAGCGAACAGCCCAGCACTTCCGCAGCGATCTGAGCTGTCATGGTATCGGAACCTTGGCCGATCTCCGACGCCCCGGTGTACACGACCACGCCGCCATCGCGATCAATCTTGATATTCACCGTGGAGTGCGGCATATCCGAGCGGATGATCGAATTGGCGGCTCCACTCACGTAGTGGCTGCAAGCAATGCCGAGACCCCGCCCCTTGGGCAGATTCCCTTTGCGTTGTATCCAGCCCGAACGCTCGACCACTTTCTGGATGCATTCGGGTAAGCCATAACTCTGCACCCGCAGACCATTCACCGTGATGCAAGGTGGTTTGAGCAGATTGCGTTGCCGGACCTCGGCGGGATCAAGGTTGATCTTCGCCGCGAGTTCATCGAGTTGTGACTCGAAGGCAAAGCGTACGTTGACCGTTCCGTGACCGCGCATGGCGCCACACACCGGCTTGTTGGTGAGAACGCGGTAGCCGTCGTATTGAATGTTGGGGATGTCGTAGAGCGCGCCCAGCAGTGCGCCGGAATACAGGATGGTTACGACTCCATAGGAACAGTAAGCCCCGCCATCCTGCACGACCCGGGCCTTGGCCGCAGTGATCCGACCATCGTTTTTGATTCCGGTCTTCAGGTCGATGATGGTGCGCGGGCGCCCACGGTGCGCCCAGAAAACTTCCTCGCGAGTATATGTGATCTTCACCGGGGCAAGAGCCTTGCGCGCTGCAACAGCGGCTATGATTTCAAGAGGAATCACTTCGCTCTTGCCGCCGAATCCCCCGCCCACCAGCGGCTTGATGACACGAATCTGCGACATCGGCATCTCGAGCACCAGCGACAACTTGTGCTGCAAGTAGTAGGGAACCTGGGTTGATGACCAGACGGTCAGCCGCCCGCGGTTGCCGGAGTGAGGATCGATTTCAAACGAAGCCAACGTGCAGTGCGGCTCCATGGCAGCGTGGGTGACTTCGTTGGCGATGAAGCGAGCTTCGGCCACGTGGTCGGCTTCGGCAAAACCCTTCTCGGGATCGCCGAAGACGTGATGATAGTCTTTCTCCAAATTGTGCGGCTTGTTGTCGTGGATAAAGTCAGTCTCCGCCTTCATCGACTCTTCCGGATCAAAGTAGGCAGGCAAGACTTCGTACTCGACGTCGATCAATTCCAGCGCCTGATCGGCGGTTGCCTCATCGACCGCTGCCACACAAGCCACGTTGTCGCCGACATAGCGGACTTTGTCCGTGGCCATGGCATGCTCATCGTGGCCGACGGGGAGAATGCCGTAGGGAGTGGGCGCGTCCTTGCCGGTGACGACGGCGATGACGCCGTCCAGTTTCTCTGCGCGGCTGACGTCGATGCGCTTGATGCGGGCGTGCGGATAGGGTGAATGCAGGATCCTGCCCACCAACATGGCAGGCACGCTGAGGTCGTCGGCATACTTGCCGGCACCGGTCGTCTTGCCGGCGGCGTCGACCATGGCGGTCGGTTTGCCGATGATAGAGAAGTCGTTGGTCATTGATAAGTCGTTGGTCGTCGGTCGTTCGTCGTTGGCAAATGCAGATTTCGAGCCCCGCTGCGAATGACAAGGAATAGGCATTGCTCTGCCCTCATCGCGCTGCCGCCATTCCCTTTTGCTCCGCCTCGATTGCCGCTCTAACCGCCTGGTACATCTGGCTGTAGCCGGTGCAGCGACACAGATTGCTGCTGAGCGCGTTGCGAATCTCGGCGTCGGTCGGATTCAGGTTCTGCGCCAGCAGGTGCTTGACCGTCATCATGAAGCCCGGCGTGCAGTAGCCACATTGCGCGCCGCCCCAGTCGCCGTAGGCTTTCTGAATGGCGGCCAAACTGCCGTGCTCGCTCACGCCTTCGACCGTCGTGATGTCCTGCTCTTCGCAACTGGCAGCCAGCAGGGTGCACGCCATCATCGGGATGCCGTCGATGAGCACGGTGCAGGCGCCGCAGGAAGAATCATCGCAGCCGCGCTTGGATCCGGTGAGCTGCAAGTCCTGGCGCAGCACATCGAGCAGCAGCTTGCTGGGCTCGAAAGCGAGCTCGTGCAAGCGGCCGTTAACGCGCAGTTCGATGAGTTCTTTTTTCATTTGCAGCTATTCAGCTATTGGCTAAACCACATCCTTTCAGCACTCACTTCCCCTTCCACTCCGGCTGCCGCTTTTCAAGAAATGCGTTGATCCCCTCGTGCGCGTCTTCCGTCTTCATCAGCTCTTCGAAATAAATCTTTTCGGCGCGTGCCAGCCCCTTGTCAAAATGGATGGAATCCCAGGCGTAGATGGCTTTCTTAGTAATGGCTAGCGTGGCCGCGCTGAGTTTCGAAAGATGCTGGACGGTCTCGTGAATCGCCGATTCGAGGTCTACCTCCGGCACCACCGCATTGGCCAAGCCGATGTTGGCCGCTTCCCTGCCCGTGATGCTGCGGCCGGTCAGCACAAGATCGGCGGCGTGCTTCTGCCCCACGAGCGCGGCTAACGCTGTCGCCGCAACCGGCGGGTAACAAGCCAGCTTGATTTCCGGGAATCCCCAAGTCGCGAGCTCTGAGGTGAAGACCAGATCGCATACCATCGCCAGCTCCGCGCCTCCTCCCAGGCAGTGGCCATGCACCGCGGCAATGCTTACCTTCTTCGAGCTGACCAGCGCCCGGATCACGGCGTGAAACTTCGTGAGCATCTGCTCAACGTTGCCGGGAGTGTGGGAAGCAACGTCAACGCCGACGGAGAAGGCTTTCTGAGAACCGGAGAGGATGACAATCGTAATCTCGGAGTTCGCTTCGATGCCGGTCAGTGCTTCGGCCAGTTCTTCCATCATCGGAATATCGATGACATTGAGAGGTGGATGTTGCAGCGTGATGCGCGCCACTGGTGGATGAAGGTCCAGGGCAATCCGTGAAACTTTTGTAGTTATTCCAGCGGTCATGATTGACCAACCTCGAAAAGACGAAGGCTACAAGTTGATGGCCGACTTGCGTACTTCGCCAATGGTCGCGAGCGGGTCGCGTGCTCCTTCTTTGGGAGTGATCCACTTTTTCTCATTGCCGATGATGTCGAGCAGCAGCTTCTTGTCTTCGGTGGTCGGCGTGTAATCTCTTACGTGCTGCTGGTACGCTTTGTCGTCTAGCGCTTCGCCGGTTCTGGCGTGAAACTTCTGCCCCGCCCAGCGTCCAATGTTCCGGTTGAACTTGATATCGGGCGCGTAAAGCTTGGGCTCCCCGGGCTTCAATACGCCATTGAAGCGCTCGATCAGGCCCGCAACCTCGTCGCGGTAAAGATGACGGTTGTAATCGTTCAATTCGTCGACCTTGGCCTGTTGCGTGTTCTTGGGCTCGTCGTAACGGCCCTTGACACCCCAGACGTAGGCCCAGTGAGCCGATCCCGAGTTATCTGTGCCAAACAGATCGTAGGAACTCGAAATCCACTTGTTCAGATATTTCTGGATCAGCCAAGCCGGAATCACGCCGGCTTGCACGATGCGGCGCAGTCCGTCGTTGCCCGTGCCCATGTGGAAAGCCTCCTCGCGCAACATGTAGGACATGGAGCGGCCCAGGGGAGCGAAGGCCGAGTATTTCAGCATCTGCAGCTGGAATTTGCCGTCACGATCCACAAAATCGGTGTAGGTGAAAAAATCCATCCAGTTGTCGACGTCGACGTTGAATGCGCCCAGCAGGCGTTTGTTCTCAAAGGCGCGGCGCTCCAGCATTTTCTGGGCTTCGACTTTGCCCGAATATCCGAAGTGTTCCACCAGGAGCGCGCACATCTGCCAGCCATGACGCATCTCTTCGATCATGACGCGGGTCAGCGCTTTGCGGTCCCAGTCGGTGGGCGCCATCTCGAACAGATGCCGCTGCTGCTCGACGCTGGCGAACTCAGTGTCCCCCTGATAAACGATGAGATTGATGAGCGCATCACGCATCTGCTGCGTTGGTACCTGGCGGAGGTTCTCCCACTTGCGGCGGCCTTTGAACGCACCAAACTGGATCTCGTCAGTCTCGATCGCCCCATAAAGCGTGTCGAACTTGAAGTTGGCGATCTCGTCGTGATTGACGCCGATGTCTTTGCGCCAATCGTCAAACAATCCGATCCAATCGCTGAAGGTGCCGATTTTTGCGATTTTGCCTGGCATTTTGATTTCCTGATTAATACAATTTCCAGAGCAGTTCGCACTTGGCCATTAGCATATGGCCGTCGAAGTCGAAACGCTCGCCGAATTGCTAAGTGCCCAATGCTGATTGCTGCCTTCTAGCTCAGGTTCAACCACACGGTTTTCATTTCCGTGTAATGCTCGATCGCATGTATGCCGAGCTCACGGCCGAAGCCGCTCTGTTTATAGCCGCCGAACCCCATGGCTGCATCCATCAAGCCGTAAGTGTTGATCCATACGGTGCCGGCCTTGAGCTGGCGCGAGACGTAGTGCGCTTTCTTCACATCGCGAGTCCAAACCGCAGATGCAAGGCCGTAGGGATTTTTGTTCGCCTGCGCAATGACTTGATCCAGGTCATCGAAGCTCAGGGTGGCCAGCACCGGACCGAAGATTTCCTCCTGAGCAATCTTCATGTCATTGTTTACGCCGCGGAAAATTGTGGGCTCAAGGAAAAATCCTTTGCCGCCATCGACTGAAACGCGGTTTCCACCCGCAATCAACTTTGCGCCTTCGTTCTTTCCAGCCTCGATGTAGCCGAGCACAGTTTGCATCTGTTCCTGGCTGACGATCGCGCCCATGCGAGTCTTGGGATCGAGCGGATCGGCGGGCTGCATCTTCTTGGTGCGCGCGACCAACTTTTCCAAAAACTCGTCTTGCACCTTGCTCTCCACGAAGAGGCGCGAGCCGGCATTGCAGACCTCGCCTTTGCCATAAAAGATTCCGGTGATCGCACCTTTCACAGCGCTATCAATATCGGAGTCCGCAAACACGATGTTTGGTGACTTGCCGCCAAGCTCCAGCGTGACGCGCTTCATGGTGTCGGCGGCGCTACGCATGATTTCTTTGCCGACTTCGGTGGAACCGGTGAATGCAATTTTGTCGATTCCCGGGTGGCGCACCATTGTTCTCCCAACTTCGGAGCGGCCAGTCACGATGTTCAGCACGCCCGCGGGCATCCCGGCTTCCACTGCCAGTTCAGCGAAGCGCAGCGCGGTCAGCGAGGTCAGGCTGGCCGGTTTCCACACAATGGTGTTGCCGCAAGCTAGCGCCGGGCCGAGTTTCCAGGACGACAGAAGCAGCGGGAAATTCCAGGGAACAATCAGGCCGACCACGCCTACAGGCTCGCGCAGCGTGTATGTGAAAGCGCTTTCAAACGTGTTGACGGTTTCACCGTGAATCTTCGTCGCCCAGCCCGCGTAATAGCGGAGCACGTCGATCACCATCGGCATGTCCACATAGCGTGACTCGAAAATGGGCTTGCCGTTGTCGAGGGTTTCGAGTTCGGCCAGCTCGTCGATGTTTTTCTCGACCAGATCGGCGAGCCGCCAGATCAGGCGTCCGCGCTCGCTGGCCGACATCTTGCGCCAAGGACCGGTGCGGTCTTCGAAGGCACGGCCGGCAGCTTCTACAGCGCGATCAACGTCAACAGCTGAGGCTTCTGCAATCTGTGTTAAAACCTCTCCCGTCGCTGGATTGATGGTGTCGAACTTCTTCGAGCTGTCGATCCACTGGCCGTCGATGAGCAACCGGCCGGGGGAGAGTTTGGTTTTCGTAGCTGTCAGCATCTGGTTTCTCTATGTAGCGCCGGCATCTTGCTGGCTGTCTGGCGGGCGTCCCGCCCGCCTATCAGGCCGCCGAGGACGGCGGCGCTCCACTTTCTATTTGGCTGTAAACACGGCCGGGCGCTTTTCCACATAAGCCGCCAGGCCTTCCTTGGCGTCTTCGCTCTGGAACAGCAACTGCTGGTTCTCGCGCTCGACCGCCAGCGCCGATTCCATCGGAATCTCCCAGCCGGTCTGGACCGCGCGTTTGATGCGTCCCACCGCCTTGGCCGCTTTATTCGGCGGGCAGAACTGACGGGCGTACTCCATGATGTTTTCCATGAAGCCGTCGCGATCGAAAATGTCGTTGACGATTCCCAGTTCCTTTGCCTCTTCAAAGGAGAAGGTATTGCCCGTCACCATCAGTTCGATCGCTTTGCTCTTGCCCACAATTCGCGAAAGGCGCTGCGTGCCGCCGGTTCCGGGCAACACACCGAGGTTCACTTCCGGCAGGCCGATCTTCCCGGCATCCTGACGCGCGATGCGAATGTCCGCCGCCATGGCGATCTCCAGCCCGCCGCCGACGCAGTGTCCGTTGATGGCCGCAATCACCAGCTTGGGTGTGTGCTCCAGGCGCAGCAAAGTCTCGTTGGCATGCAGGCAGAAGTAATACTTGAAAGTGGGATCGACACTGGCCAGCATTTTAATGTTTGCCCCAGCAGAGAAAAACTTGTCGCCTGAACCGGTGAGCACGATGACGTAAACGCCGTTGTCCATGCGTGCTTTCAGGATGGCGTCGTCGAGCTGGCGATTCATTTCATAGGTATAGGTGTTGGCGGGAGGATCGAACATCTCGATCACCGCGACTCCGGCATCGGTGCGGTAGTTGATCAGTTGCTTCGTGCTTTCGCCAGCTGCGTATTCCACGACAGTAGCCATGTCCAAGACTCCTTTTCGCAATGGTTAAAATCTGACCTCAGTTTGACGCTGACTTCTTTTTCTGCGGTTTTTTCGCCTGGTTCACACTGTCCTGGGTTGCGGCGCAAATACCGCGCAGGAAAATGTCGCCCATCTCCTGGGACAATTCTTCAGCATCGGCATCCACACGAGGGTTATACCAGGTATAAATCCAGTTCATCATGCCAAACAAACTGAGCACCGCCATCCGACTGGAGAATTCTAGTCTCTTAGCCCGTTTAAAGTCGTCCAGCAGCGCGATGCAGATCCGATAGTACTCGCGTTTAAGGGCGGCGATCTCAGCGCCGAAGCCGTTCCTCAGCACATCATCTTCGTGCGAAAGAACTTTCATGGCTTTTCGATTAGCCAGAAAATATTCCAAGTGATTGAGAACGAAAACGCGAATGCGCTCTTCCGGATCGGAAACTCCGTCGAGTCGTGCCCGCAGCCGCTCCACAATGGTGGTGAAAGTGTGCTTCTGAATCAGGTAGAGCAGCTTCTCTTTGGATTCGAAATAATAGTAAAGTCCGGCGAGCGACATGCCGCTGGAGCGGGAAAGATCGCGCATCGAAGCTCCCGCATAGCCTTGCTCATAAAAAACGTCGGTCGCGTGCCCCAGAATCTTGCCCAGGCGGCGGTCAAAACGAGTTTCCGGGGTAGAGGTCACGCTGGCAGCGCGGCGGCGGGCTGAGACGGGAGACGTAACTGGAGAAGAGGAGGCCATCCGGTTCGAACGTTCGTTCTAATGAAGATGATACCGCAAGGTTGATGTAAATCGCAAGGTGCAGTGAATGTTAGTCAAGCCGCGGCGTCATACGCCCGTTGCAGCCAGGCGAGAGCATCACGAAGATCAGCGTCGGAAGTGAGCTCAAATGTAAACCAGCGGGCCTTCCGCATCTCCGTGAATCCGACGCGAGGGTCCTGCTTGGCGCGGGCTCGAATGCGCGGCAAGGCGGATTCCAATTTAAAGGCAATGGAACTCGGCGGATCGAGGGCGCGAGTTCGCGGCAGCAGGGCAAAGATCGCATCCCGGCGGTAGAAGGCGAGGTAGCCGAAAAAGACACGGGAGCGCACCTGTGGCCAGGTCGCCATCTCGCCGGCGAGTGCCGCCGCCCAGGCTTTCATCTCCTCGGAAACCTTTTTCGGAGGTGGAACAGAGAACCTGCGGATGGGCTCCATCAAATCGGTTCCTCGTTAGTTCCGAATGTCCGCCATTAGTCGCTCGACCTCAGATTTGAGGTCTGCGGTCAGCGGCAATAGCGGCAGGCGCACCGGGCCTCCGAAATATCCGTTGAAATCCGTGGCATATTTTACACCGGGGATGCCCAATTCGCCCACGACTCGCTGCGCGGCCTTGGCGATCCGCTCCTGTTTCAGGCGGGCCAGTTCAAGGTCGCCTTCTTTCCAGGCGGCGTAGATTTCGTAGCACGCGGTTGGAGCGGGATCGGCGAAGGCCAGAACCGCGCCCACGGCTCCGGCTTGCAAGGACGGTTCCAGCTTTTGCGCGGCGCCCACCAGCACTTGAAAGCCGACTTCCTTCTGGCGCGTTTTCATGCCGCTGATCACACTGACGGCGGAAGAAGATGGTCCAGCCGGACGGGGACGCCCGGGCTCCATTGTGTCTGTTGATCCACCCGCCAGGGCTGTGATTGAAACCAGTTCCCTGCCCTGTCCATTGATCTCGGTGGCCGCCTTCAGCATGCGCGATGTGACTGCGGCAAATGTCTCCGTGACCGCGGCGCTGCGCTTCACATGCCGAGTTCCTTCGACCATGCGGCGCACTTTTTCCACGTCGCCGCTCGATTCCTTGATGCCGATCAAGTTAGGGTGCTCGGCCAGTTCGACCACGATTTCGGCCGGGATATCGTAGCCCGTGGCCTGCGGAAAGTTGTAGATAATTACCGGCAGCGGAGAGCGGTCAGAGACAAAGCGATAGAACGCCAGTACGTTCGCAGGCTGCATCTGCTTCTTGTAATAGTGCGGCGTGCGTACCATGGCGACGTCGTATCCGAGCTTGGCAGCATACTCGGTCAGTTGTAAGGTTTCGTCCGCTGATTCCATGCCCGTGCCGGCGATCAAAACTTTGTTCGGAGCTGCCGCCTCCCGGGCAGTTTGGAGAACATCTCGCCGCTCCAGGTCGGAGAGCAGAATGGCCTCGCCGGTTGATCCGAGCACGACAATTCCGGCGACTGGAGTCTTCGAATAGCGCTCGACATTGTGCTCGAGTTTCTTGAGATACAGGTTACCTGCAGGATAAAACGGGGTCGTGATGGGAGGAAAAATTCCGTGAAGTAGCATAGGGCGGCCCTCAGGTGTCAGCTTTCGGCCCTCAACTATCAGCTTACCAGTTCCGGTGGCATGGAGCAGCGAAGCAACCCGGTTTGCGGCGGCCCGGAAGACCGATCACTTCTTGGGCGGACAGAACAGTGGAATTGCTTCCCGCTTATTGCGCCGGTAGACGCGAAAATCGTCTTCGTCAACTGTGATCACCGCATGCCGCGGGTACAGTTCGCTCATGCAGATCAGACAGAGGTCGGCTAGGTCGGGATGTCGGTCCGCGTAGCGGGCGGCAAGTTCGCATAGTTTTTCGATGTTTGGGCCACACTCGAAGGCTATTTGCAGCATCCCAGCCGCGACCAGGGTTAGCACTGCGTCGCTTGAGCCCAAGTGAAATGCCGCTTCCGAAAGCACTGACTCGCAGGTTAGCAATGGCGGGTCAACTTGGCGCGCCAACTCGAGGGCCCATGCGTGGTGTTGGTCACTGCGGTTTCTGAAGGCTACGATAAATCCGGTATCGGCGATCACCTTCATGAACGCGAATAGCCCTTGCGAGAAGACAGGTTCTTCGGACCGCTCATTGTGCCTGCATACTTCATCCACGCAGGCTCCGTTTCTTTCTCCAGCGTGGCTTCCAGCGACTGCCGAACGACTCGGCCCACCGGAAGCCCCGCGCGACGGGAGACCTGCCGGAGACGATCTAGCAGTTCCTTGGGCAGCCGGATGGTGAGTGTGTTACCCATTTGCACATATTGTAACACACCGCGTCGGGGATAGAAAGGCGAAGCTGAATCCCAGTGGTCCAAACCAAAAACGGCCCGACACATTGTTCTGGAATGCTCGAAACCGCGAGAAATTCCCCAGCGATCCTCTCGTAAAGGCTCTCAGCTTCTCATTGACGTCCATATCGTCAATTTCAATCCCTACCCTCGGGTTGCATGCCTTTCCGCGTGCAGCTTCTGCAGGGCTTGCACTTTGATCTCGCCACGCTGCAGGGCGGCGATGCCTTCGGCGGCGGCCTTGGCCGCAGAGAGCGTAGTAATCGTGGGGATGCGTGCGCTGACCGCGGCGCGGCGGATGGCCTTCTCATCGAAAAAGGGATCGACGCCATGGGGTGTGTTGACGATGAGCTGGATACGCTCGCCCTTGATTAAATCCACTACGTTGGGGCGGCCTTCTTTCACTTTGTAGACGCGATCCACGCTCATCCCCGCGTCCTCCAGTACATCGGCGGTGCCGGCCGTGGCCACCAGCTTGAATCCCATGTCCACGAACTTGCGGGCCAAGTCGGCCACCTGCGGCTTGTCGTGGTCGGTCACGCTGATGAAGACTGTGCCTCGCGGGGGCAACTTCTGTCCTGCTGCGGTCTGCGCCTTGGCGAAGGCTTCGCCAAAGTTGTCGGCAACGCCCATCACTTCGCCGGTGGACTTCATCTCCGGGCCAAGAACGGTATCCACACCGGGAAACTTGTTCCAGGGGAATACCGGAGACTTCACGTAATAGCAATGCCCGGTGTCGAGATCGGCGCGGCGTTCGATGAATTCCGGCAGGAATTCGCGTAGCTTGCGGCCTGTCATCAGCCGGGCGGCAATCTTCGCCATGGGCACGCCCGTCGCCTTGGAGACAAAGGGAACGGTGCGTGAGGCGCGCGGATTCACTTCCAGCACGTAAACCTTGCCGCCGCCTTCTCCTCCATTACCCCTTGAGCTTCCATTGCCACGCGGGATCGCGAACTGAATATTCATCAGGCCGACGACCTTCAACGCCCGCGCCAACTTAAACGTATAGTCGCGCATGCGATTCAGCAGGGGCTCGGGAATATCAACGGCGGGCAACACGCAGGATGAATCGCCGGAGTGAATGCCCGCCTCCTCGATATGTTGCATAATTCCGCCGATCACCACGTCTTCACCGTCGGAGAGAGCGTCCACGTCCACTTCAATCGCGTCTTCCAGGAAGTGATCGATCAGCACCGGGCGATCCTGGGAATATTCCACGGCCTCTTTCATGTATCGGACAACGGTTTCCTCATCGTAGGCGATGACCATGGCGCGTCCGCCCAGCACGTAGGACGGCCGCACCAACACGGGATAGCCGACGCGGGTTGCTCCGGCGACGGCTTCTTCGATCGAAGCGGCCATGGCGCCGGGAGCCTGCGGAATGTCCAACTCCTCCAGCAGTTTGCCGAAGCGCTTGCGGTCTTCGGCCAAATCGATGGACTCCGGGGAGGTTCCAATGATACTCACGCCCGCCGCCTTCAACGGCAACGAAAGATTCAGCGGCGTCTGCCCGCCGAACTGCACGATCACCCCTACCGGCGCGCCCGATGAAGCCTCGTGTTCGTATATGGCGAACACATCTTCGAGGGTCAGCGGCTCGAAGTACAGGCGGTCGCTGGTGTCGTAATCGGTGGAGACCGTCTCCGGATTACAGTTAATCATGATCGTCTCGTAGCCGTCGTCGCGCAGGGCGAAGGCAGCGTGGCAGCAGCAGTAGTCGAACTCAATTCCTTGCCCGATGCGGTTCGGTCCGCTGCCCAGAATGATCACTTTCTTTTTCTGGGTTGGCGTCGCTTCGTCTTCTTCTTCGTAGGTGGAATAGAGATAGGGCGTGTAGCTCTCGAATTCGGCAGCGCAGGTGTCCACGCGCTTGTATACCGGAGTGATGCCGTGCTTCTTCCGCAGGTGACGAACTTTCTCCTGAGCGCCCCGGCCATTGAGCCGCCAAACCCCCGCCAGGCGGCCATCAGAGAAACCCATGCGCTTAGCCTCGCGTAGCACTTCCGTCGGGATGGATTCCATCGGGTGCTTTTCCAGCTCCAGCTGCATATCGTTAATCTCTTTGAGCTGGTAGAGGAACCAGGGATCAATCGAGGTCATCTTTGCCAGTTGCTTGACGGTATGACCCTGGCGCAATGCGTAACGCACGTAGGAAAGCCGTTCCGGGTGCGGAGTCACCAGCCTCTGCGTCAGAATCTTCGGCTCGATTTTTTCCGATCCAACTTTCTTACCAGTGTCGAGAGCGCGCACGCCTTTCAGCAGCGCTTCCTTGAAGGTGCGCCCGATGGCCATGACTTCACCCACGGATTTCATCTGCGGACCCAGGCTCTCATCTGCGCCGGGGAATTTTTCGAACTGCCACTTGGGAATCTTCACCACCACGTAATCGAGCGTGGGCTCGAAGCAGGCCGGCGTCTTGCGCGTGATGTCGTTGGGAATCTCGTCCAGCGTATAACCTACGGCGAGCTTGGCGGCAATCTTGGCGATGGGGAAGCCTGTAGCCTTTGACGCCAGCGCCGAAGAGCGAGACACGCGCGGATTCATCTCAATCACCACCATGCGGCCGGTACCGGGATGCACGCCGAACTGGATATTCGATCCGCCCGTCTCCACGCCAATCTCGCGAATCACCGCGATAGCGGCGTCGCGCATGGCCTGGTATTCGCGATCGGTCAGAGTTTGTGCCGGAGCTACGGTGATGGAGTCGCCGGTGTGCACCCCCATGGGATCAAAGTTCTCAATCGAGCAGATGATGATGACGTTGTCTTTGAGATCGCGCATCACCTCCAGTTCGTATTCTTTCCAGCCCAGCACCGATTCTTCGATCAGAGCTTCGTGAACGGGGGAGAAATCGAGCCCGCGGGCCAGCACTTCGAGCAACTCTTCGCGGTTATAAGCAATGCCGCCGCCGCTGCCGCCCAGGGTAAACGAGGGGCGCACAATGACGGGGAAACCGATCTTGCCGGCGAACTCCAGGCCATCTTTGAGATTGCTGACCAGGGCGGACTTGGGTACGTCGAGACCGATCTTCTGCATCGCGTCTTTGAAAAACAATCGGTCTTCCGCCTTCTTGATAGCGGCAATGCTGGCGCCGATGAGCTGCGCCTCGTACTTGTCCAGTACACCGCTGTCGGCAAGTTCAACGGCGAGGTTGAGCGCGGTCTGGCCGCCGACCGTGGGCAGCACCGCAAAGCCGGCGCGGGGCGACAGCTGGCGCTCGATGCGAATAATTTCTTCCAGGTATTCCCGGGTAAGCGGCTCGATGTACGTGCGGTCGGCAACCTCTGGATCGGTCATGATGGTGGCCGGATTGGAGTTGGCCAGCACCACTTCAAAGCCCTCGGACTTGAGCGCCTTGCAAGCCTGTGTGCCGGAGTAATCAAACTCCGCCGACTGGCCAATGATGATGGGGCCAGAGCCAAGGATCAGGATTTTCGAAATGTCAGTGCGTTTGGGCATTTATGTAAGCTGTCTATAAACTCTGTCATCCCGACCGAGTCAGTTGATTGGCAAAGCCAATCAACTGGCGAGCGGAGAGACCTGCTTCTCCGGCGTGTAGCCATGCCGCTCATCCTTGGCCAGATCCTCCCAAGTCGGGTTCAGCCGCTCGATCAGCCAGATCTCCTTTGTTCGGTTCCAACGCTTTAACTGTTTCTCGCGATTGATTGCTGTTCTGACGTCGTCAAATGATTCGTAGTACACCAGCCGGTGGCAGCGGTATTGCTTGCTGAAGCCATCGATCAGATCATGCTTGTGCTCGAAAACGCGTCGGTCCAAACCATTCGCCATGCCGATGTACAACACTCGCGACCTGCTCGCTACGATGTACACGAAATAGCAGTGGCGCTTCATAACAACAGGTCCCTCGACTCCGCAACATCGTTCTGCGAACGATGTTGTTCCGCCCGGGATGACAGAGTACTCCTAGGGCGCGCCTGAAGGCGCGCCCTTTCAAAACCGAACCATCACCCTTTCCATTCCTCCATCATCTTCACGAAATCCTTGAACAGATAGTGCGAATCGTGCGGACCGGGCGATGCCTCGGGGTGATATTGCACCGTGAACAACGGCAGATTCCGGTGGCGCATGCCCTCGAGCGTGTTGTCGTTTAAGTCTATGTGGGTCAGCTCGACTTCGCTCTGGGGCAGCGAATCCGGATCAACCGCGAAGTTGTGATTGTGTGCGGTGATCTCGACTTTGCCCGTGTTCAGCTGCTTTACCGGATGATTCCCCCCGTGGTGGCCGAATTTCAGCTTGTAAGTTTTCCCACCCAGAG
Organism: uncultured Acidobacteriota bacterium; assembly: GCA_963770485.1. Taxonomy (GTDB): domain Bacteria; phylum Acidobacteriota; class Terriglobia; order Terriglobales; family Acidobacteriaceae; genus CAVVEC01. Next base: position 55,637 of record CAVYPX010000007.1, on the reverse strand, counting down.
CGATTCCGGTGAGCTGATGCCCCAGGCAGATTCCGAAGATGGGCTGCCTTCCCATCAACCGGCGGATGTTCTCCACCGCGTAGGTACAGGGCTCGGGGTCGCCCGGCCCATTCGACAGAAATACGCCATCTGGCTTCAGGGCGAGCACCTCTTCCGCCGCAGTCTCAGCCGGCACGACTGTCACCTTGCAGCCTTCGCCCCGGAGCTTGCGCAGAATGTTCTGCTTGATGCCGTAGTCGTAAGCGACTACATGAAAGCGCTCGGGAATATCTTTCACGCCTACAACTTCGTCTGGCAGGTGAGACCGCTCGCCCGTTTCCCAAACGTAGGTGTGGTTAGTGCTAACGACTTTCGCCAGGTCGGTCCCGTCCATCTTCGGAATCGAGCGCGCTTTGGCAATCAGCTTGTCGACATCGCTTTCCAGCGTCGAAATCACGCCGCGCATCACGCCGTGGTCCCGCAGATGCCGGACCAGCGCCCGAGTATCGATATCCCCTAGCACCGGAATCTTGAATTGTTCGAGATATTCCTCCGCCACCTGCTGCGAGCGCCAGTTGGAGCTGACGCGGGAAAACTCGCGCACGATCAAACCCTCAATATAGGGACGGGTGGCTTCGTTATCTTCGGGGTTGGTGCCGTAATTGCCGATTTCGGGATTGGTGAGAACGACGATCTGGCCGGCGTAGGAAGGATCCGTGAAAATTTCTTGATAGCCGGTGATGGAAGTATTAAAAACTACTTCCCCGTAACATTCGCCTTTGGCTCCGTAGCCTTTGCCTCGGAAGACCCTGCCGTCTTCCAGCGCAAGGATTGCCTGCATCTGTGCTCCAGGGAGTGGATTTTAGAGATTCTAGCAGGCAAGTTCCGATCATGGAAGAGAGGAATGAGCGACAGTTTGCTAATGACTGTGTCGAATGAGTCTCCACATTACGGCCACAAGAGCAAGGGCAAGGCCAATCGCGTAGCCGATTAACCGTCCCCTGCTCGCCTTTGCGTGCATGTTGCCACTCGGTACAATCATGTCAGCGGACCCTTCCCATTTTATCCACAGGCCAGTAGCCGAAGACCGCCTTGCCGTAGATGAAGCTCTGGTTCACCGCGCCGAAGTCGCGGCTGTCGTTCGACAAGCTGCGGTGATCACCGAGCACGAAATAACTGTTCTGAGGAACCACCGTGACCGGATAGGAACGTTCGTCCTCGTAGGCGCGCGGCACGTAATCTTCATCCAGTGGCTTGCCGTTCACGAACACCTGGCCGGCATCAATGCGGATGCGGTCGCCGGCGAGTCCGACGACGCGTTTGATGAAGCTCTTCGAGGGATCGCGGGGATAGCGGAATACCACAATATCGCCGCGCTGGATGGGCTCCAACCGGTAAACGAACTTGTTCACGAAAATGCGTTCCTGGTCTTCCAGCGAAGGCATCATGCTCGTGCCTTCCACCTTCACCGGTTGGTACAGGAAGATAATAATGAAGCAGGAAATCGCCAGCGAGATGATCAGATCGCGCAGCCAGACCGAGAGCGCAATGGCCCGCGAACGCGGGGCAGCGCCCTCGCTCTTGGAGACCAAACTCGGTTGCGTTATGTCAGTTTGCTCCGGCATGTTCTCCGTACATTTTATACGGATCGGACTTCCCGCGTGAGTGCCGTCCTGGGGGCAACTGCCGCGCTCGCCCCAGACTACAACAAGCGCAGGATTCAGGTTACAATATTCACCGGGGAAACGGTACATGTTGAAACGCGGACTTGTCTTGGCCTTTCTGTTCCTGATTACCTTCGCTGTCTCGGCCCCGTGGGCCAACTCTCAGCAGGAGGGTTCGGTTCCTGCTTACAATGCGGGCCCACCGCCCAAGGGCAAGAAACTGCCCGCCATTCTAGGCAAGGAACAGTTATGGGAAGACGATGCCCAGCTTCCGTATCAGACGCATGCCTATGAGTTGGCGGCCAAGATCCCGGCTGTTCTGCACCAGCAGCCCTGCTATTGTTATTGCGACCGGATGGGGCACAACAGCCTGCATAGCTGCTTCGAGGATACCCACGGCGCTCGCTGCGATATCTGCCTGAAGGAGTTGTACTACGCGTATTCCGAGCATCAGAAGGGCAAGACGGCGGTACAAATCCGCAAAGGCATCATCCGGGGCGACTGGCGGCAGGTCAACTTGGAGAAAGCTGCTTCAATTAACTAGTGCAGCCGGGGTCTGACGGGGCGGGCGGACACCCATTAGCTGGCCCGAGTTGACGCCGTTCCCCAAACCCGCGTATAACGTCTTTTCATCGATAGCTGACCGGGTTTTCCACAGCCGGGATTTTGGCATCCATCGGGGCCCGTGACCAGCGTGCATGGGGATGGAGATGAAATCGCCAGCAAGCGTTTAAAGAACTCAACCGAAGATACAGATAACAGGAGTACTTACGAAGAGTACGGGAAGAGTTTTACAGATGGCACAGAAGACTACACCCAAGAAGTCGTTTGCCGAGGACCCTCGTTTTGCACAAGCTGTGCAAAACTACGAAACCGGACTGCGGGCCATGCAGGAGCATAAATTCGACAAGGCCCGGACGCACCTGCAAAAGGTGGTTACCGGCCCCAGCAAAGAGCTTGCCGATCGCGCTTCAGTTCATCTGAACGCGTGCAACCAACAAACGGAACGGGTCGCCACCCAGTTCAAGAGTCCGGAAGAGCACTACGATTACGCCATCTCGCTGATGAATGTCGGAGATTACGTGGGGGCCCGCGAGCATCTGGACAAGCTTTCCAAGCAAGTGCCCAAAGCCGACTACGTCGCCTACGGGCTGGCGGCTCTGGATTGCCTGACCGGGCACGTGGAAGATTCACTGCGGCATCTGGACGAGGCAATCCGGGCGAATGCCGCGCTTCGTTTCCAGGCCCGCAACGACTCCGATTTTCAGAATCTGGCGGAGGACCCGCGTTTCACTGAATTGTTGTATCCCGATCCCGGAGCCGAGCTGCCGTCTGCCGCACGTTCTGACGAGGATTGCTAGGCAGCCCCATGGGCTACTCCGACGATCAAGCGAAGGTTTCGCCCAACCCGAGGCGTGTGGGCGGGAATCTCCGCGTAGTGGCAATCGGCGGCGGCACTGGTCTTTCCACCCTGCTCAAAGGACTCAAGCGCTACGTTGTTATTCCAGGAGAACGATCTCCCCTCCCCCCGGCCGGTCCGGCAGTCTCTGATCTTTGTGCGGTGGTGACGGTAAGCGATGACGGCGGCTCCAGCGGCCGCCTGCGCAAAGAACTGAACATGCTGCCTCCCGGCGACGTGCGCAACTGCATCGTGGCTCTGTCGGAGGATGAGGCCTTGCTCTCCCGGCTGTTCCAGCATCGTTTCATGAAAGGCTCGGGGCTCGAGGGCCACAGCTTCGGCAATCTCTTTCTCGCAGCTCTCACCTCCATTACCGGCGATTTCAGCGAGGCCGTACGATTATCTTCTGAAATCCTGGTTACGCGCGGGCATATTTATCCAGCCACGACTTCCAATGTTGAACTCGAAGCTCTGATGGAGGACGGGACGCGGGTGCGCGGGGAAACCAAAATCACCGCCAGCAAGGGCCGCATCAAGGAGCTATCCATGGTGCCGCCCGATGCGGAGCCGCTGCCTCAGACCTTAGAGGCGATCGCCAGCGCTGATTTGATCACTATCGGTCCCGGTTCGCTGTTCACCAGCCTCATCCCCAACTTGCTGGTAAACGGTATTTCTCAAGCCATCGCGGACTCCTCGGGGATCAAAGTTTATATTTGCAATCTGATGACCCAGGCGAATGAGAGTCTGGGACGCACGGCTGCTGATCACATTCGCGCCCTGCAGGGCCATGCCCAGGACCGCATCTTTGACTACGCTTTGCTCAACGGCAAGCCCGCGTCTCCTCAACTGAAGGCCAAGTACGCACTCGAAGGAGCCACCCAAGTGGTTGCCGACGTAGAGGCTATCCAGGATCTCGGAGTCAGTCCGGTGCTGGGTGATTATCTGGACGAAGGAGAAGTCGCACGCCATGCAACGGATCGAATCGCGCAGGACTTGCTCCGACTGGGTTGGCAGGCGCGGTCGCCGCTTGGTGCGCAAAGGCTGGCACAGAAGACCTAGGCCGATGCGTGGGTCGATGCACTCTCGCTGAAAGTTTTTCTTTCGTTACGATCGTGCCGCGACGACGGCGCGCTGCTCGCGGTATATTGGGTCGAATGCCAAAACCGAAGACTAATAGGTTGCCTCATTCCCCGCGCGTTGCTATCGCGATCATGGCCGCCGGCAAAGGTACACGCCTGAAATCAAAACATCCTAAGGTTCTCCATGAGGTCGGTGGCAAGCCTCTCTTGGCGCATGTGATCGCGGCGGCGACGAAAGTTGTGCCGGCGAAGGATATTTTCGCAATCATCGGTCATGAAGCGGATCGCGTCCGCCAAGCCGTTTCGCATACCGGGGTGAACTTCGTCCTGCAGGAACCCCAGCGCGGCACCGGCCACGCGTTGATGGTTGCCCGCGAGGCACTGTCACCCTACGACCAGATTATTGTGCTGTCTGGCGACGCTCCGTTGATCACCCCACAAACTATCGAGAAGCTTCGCCAATTCCATGCTGACAAGAATCCGGCGATGACTATCCTGACCGCGCGACTGCAAAATCCGACCGGCTATGGAAGAGTGATCCGCAGGAGACCAGGCAGCCATGATGTGCGGGCCATCGTCGAAGAAAAATCGGCTACAGCAGCCCAGAAGAAAATTGCAGAAATCAATTCTGGAATTTACTCCTTCGCCGCGGAGCCGCTGTTCCGCCATATCGACAATCTCAGAACGGACAATCCGCACGGCGAGTTTTACCTCACGGACATGGCGGCTATTCTCGGCAAAGCGAAGGAGCGCGTCGTCGCGGTGGAGGCCGCCGACCCTCATGAAATCCTGGGCAGCAATACCCGCGCCGAATTGGTGGACCTTGATCAGCGCATGCGTCTGACGAAATGCCAACAACTCATGAGCGACGGTGTGACTATCTTTTATCCGCAGACTTGCGTGATCGATTCTGATGTGAAAATCGGCGCCGACACTGTTATCGAACCGTTCGTACAAATCTTGGGCAAAACCCGCGTGGGTAGCGACTGCCGTGTCCGTTCCTACAGCGTGATTCGCGACTCCGTAATCGAAGACCGCGTGCTCATCCTCCCCGGCTGCGTGCTCGACGAAGCTAACGTGCAGGCAGGGGCGAGGCTGGGCCCGTATTCCCACCTGCGCCCGGGAAGCGAGATCGGGGAAGGCGCGCACGTAGGAAATTTCGTCGAGACCAAGAAAACCCGCATGGGCAAAGGTTCCAAAGCTAACCATCTTACCTATCTCGGAGATTCCGAAATCGGCGAAGGGGTGAATATTGGCGCAGGCACCATCACCTGTAACTACGACGGCGCGCACAAGCACACCACCGTGATCGAAGATGGCGTATTCATCGGTAGCGACAGCACCCTGGTTGCGCCGGTTCGCATCGGGAAACGCGCCTATATCGCGGCCGCATCGTGTGTCACCGATGATGTTCCACCAGATTCGCTGGCCCTGGCCCGCGCCCGCCAGATCGTCAAAGAAGGCTGGGTCAAAGAGAGAAGCGCCGGCCGGTCCAAAGCCGAGAAGGCAAATAGTTGAGAATGGCCCGCGGGATTCGCTTCGCTATGCCTGGCCGGCATTGGTGAGCGCCGCAACCGCATCATCCAAGGTGGGAAAAATCAGAAACAGTGACTCCACTCTCGTAATTTCAAACAACTTCAATACCCGGTCGTTCACTCCACTCAGAGCTACCCGCCGTCCTGCTTTCTGGCGGGATACGTAGGCGCTTACCAGCGACCCGAGTCCAGAGGAATCGATGTAGGGAACATCGGTCAAGTCAAGAATTACGGTTGAGGAATTTTCTTCCCGGCGCAGCGCGTTTTGAAACTGAAACAAATTTTCCATCGTCAGGGGTCCTTTCAACCAAAGCACACCCTGCCCTCCGACTGCCTCCAACCGTTCGACCTCCAACGGGTTTGGAACCATCGTGGGATTCTAGGTCAGTGGAATAGCGACGAGCAAGTCGGGTTGGGAGCAGGTAGTGGCTCAGTTTGACAAATCTCAGCTATGGTTTGGCATCCTGAGCGAAGTTGTCCTCCGCGAAGCGGATGACAACGCAGTCGAAGGCCCCCGCGGGCCCGAACCCCGCGGTGGCGATTCAGGGAGTTCTCCCCTCACCCGTTCAGAACACGGTGGGAATGCCTTTATTCAACCATCTGAGCGCACGCAGTGATGGGTCCTTCGGCTGCGGGACTGCTTCGCGTTCGCGAAGCAGTCCAGGATGACAGATGGCTAAAGTGAGTCGCCACCGGCTTGAGCCTATTTCTTCCGCTGGCGGATTCGAACTTCGAAGCTAACCACGCCATTGTAATCGCGGATCGCGAGAATCGAGACGTTGCGGGTCACATTGTATTCGGCCTGAATGATCTGCTGGGAGGTTTGCGAAACGTTCGTAGTGTAGGTGAGGGTGATGTTGTCTTTCACTTGTTGCTCAATAGTGACTGCAGGCGTGGACGTGGTCGGAGAGGTCTCCGTGTTCAAGCCTTGCGGATCGATCTTGATGTGGCTGATCCCGAACAGGCTTCGCGAGCGGCTGCTGAGCGCGGAATTCAAAGCTTCCGCCAGAACCGCGCTGGAAGCTTGCTGGGCAATTGGGGACTGTCCCGATTGCTGCAACTGGGCCGATTGCTGCTGGGTCTGGCCCAGGGCCAGCAAGCTGATGATATCGGCAGTCGCCAGCGGCGGCTCGGAATGGTAGGTCATATTCAGTTTGTCTACCCCGCCATTGAGGTTGACCGTGATGTCGTAATCGCGAACGTGAGTGGAAGCCTGCAGATCGAGCACGGGCGTGGTGGTGACCGGATTGGTGAAGGTCACGTCGCCGCGTTCCAGGCGGTACTTGGTCCCGTTGAAGTACAACTCGCCTTCGATGACATCGGCACGCCCGAGCAGAACGGGTTTCGCCGCCGTGCCCCGAAGGTGCAAATCAGCATCGCCGGAGAGTCGCGCTACTGCAGTCTGCATCTGGAGTTCGGGAGTAGTGACAACGTGCACGTCCATCCGGATGCGGTTCAATAGAGGATTGGTTTGCGGCAGAGCCGAGCTCTGGGCGCTGCGTTCCAGATACGCGCCAAAGTCAAAGCCGGGAGTTATGGCAAGCTTGGTGACCGTGATATCGCCGGAAAGCACGGAAGCGGATTGCGTCCCCGCGAAACGTAGTTGGGCATTGGTCATGGAACTGACACCCGGGGGGTAGCGCAAACGCACGTCCTGGGTATTTAACGTGAGATTGAAATTGAGCTGACGGTTGTACAGCGTGGCGTAACCGCCAAACTCCACCAAGCCGCCGCCGACATGCGCAGTCAGAGTTTCAATCTGTAACCGGTCTTGATTGAACACCAGAGATCCGTTGATGTCGCTCAATGCGCTGGGGAGATCCTTGTAAGCCACTGACCCGCTGGTGATCTGCAACCGGCCCTGAGTAGTGGGCCGGGAGACCGTACCGGCGACGGTCAAGTCAACCGCGACGACGCCGGACGCAGTGAAGTCGGGATTATAACTCTCAATCAGCTGCAGGTTCGCATGACCCTCGGCGCGCAAGTCCAGGTCGTGTTGCCCGCCTAGCCGGACCGTACCTCCGACCGTAAGGTCGGTGCCTTCCCCAATCAGGTGGAACTGCTCGAGTTTGAGCGATTGCCGGGTGATGTCAAAACGTATCGGGCCATTGTTGCGCACTTTAATGTTCTCGACATCAGCAGAAAAATCGCTGAGATTACCTGCGACCTGCAGCTCCCGAGGGTTGCGCAGCGGGCCTTGTAAACGCAGGTCGCCCGCGGTCGCAGAGTGCCCGGTCACGCGCCCCTTCAGATAGGTTCGGATCACGGGGTCCACATCGAGGTGGTTGAAATGAAGGTACACCGTAGCGGGCCAGTCTCCGCGCAGATGAACATTGCCGTCGAGGTCGAGTTGCGCATCCTTGAATTGTGAGCGTCCGGTAAGACGAAGCTCGGAGCCTTGGGTCAGTGCATCAAACGTGTACTCCCCCACGGGCTCTCCGTCCAACTTAAGATCGCGCAATCGGATCTTCGCGTTAACCTCCGGAACCTCCAGCGTTCCCGAACCCTCGGCGCTGAAATCCATCTGCCCATCCACGCGCACGCGGCTGACCTGAAGCTGCGGAAACCGGGCCAGATCGAAATTGTTTCCGTTCAAATTGAATTGGTAGGCATGGGTGGAGAAATCGTAGGTTCCCGCACCCGTGACCTGCGCGTCGTATTGAGTAAGATGAATTTCGTTTAACGACACTTGCTCACCGTTGAATTCCAGCCTGGAGTCGAAGTGCTGTACCGGCTCGCCGCGGATCGTGGCGTTGGAAAGCTCGATCCGGCCTTCTCCCCGCGGCTCCGCTCGCGTCCCGGTAGCTTGAAGAAAAAGGTTCATCGTGCCGGTGATGGGGTAGTCATAACCGGCCAGAGCTAAGACTCCGGCTACATCCGTGTTGCGCATATCCAGATGAGCGGTGAAGGGGCTGGTTTCGGTGAACCGTCTTTGTTGCAGGCCCATGACGAGGTCGAAATTCACCGCAGTATTGCCGTGGCGCAGCATGGCGTTGTGGGCTGCGAAGACATGGGGCGAAAGTTGAATGTCCGCAGCCAGCGAGTCCCATTGAACCTGTTTTTCAGGTGTGTGCTGGGTTGCGGGGAAGAGAAAATCGAAGTCCTGCGATTGCAGTCTGCCGGCAAAAGCAATATCGGACAGTTTGCCGGTTGCGGTGCCCTCGAACGATGCCCGTCCCTGCAGCCTGACCGGTATTCGCTCCTGATATCCGACTGCTTCAAGAATGGGCTGCCACTCGCTGAGATCGTTGGTGCTGATGAATAGATTCAGAGCCGCGGTTGAGGAAAGCGTGCCCGAACCGCGCACGTGGGTCGCGCGGGTTGCGGCGCTGAACTCTGTGACTTGCAGCTCCGCAGGAGCATTCCGGTAGATCGCGTGGGCATGGGCACTCACTGGCAATTGTCCCGGTTTGAGTCGAGTTGGAGCCGCAATGTCCAGGGCGATCTCGCTCTCAGCGTTGCGGGGCGCGCCCCGCCAGTGGGTTTCGATACTTCCGCTGGCCAAGCCCGCTAGATTCATGTGATGAAGCGGACGAGTCGAAGACGACAGAGCTGCCGTAATCTCGTAAGCCGAAACGTCCTTCATCCGCAGGCGCACGCTTCCCTTCTGTTCCTCGAGGCCCTTTCCCTTGGCTACCCGGTTCATGGGCGATGAGCTGAGCCAGTTGACGATCTCAGCATCGCCCTTGATATCGCCGCCCAGGAGCATCGCTTGAATCTGAGAAAGCGTGAGGCGCTGGGAAGTAACTGTGAAATCGCTGCTCAAGGTCGCGTTGCGCAGGGCGATGGATTCGTCTCGCCACTCGAAATCTTTCACCGCGAGTTTGCCGGTAGAGGAGAATTCCTGCATGCTCCACGAGCCCTGCCCGGTGGCTTGTACGATACCGCCGCGCAATTCCCTCTTCCGGACAACGCCGCTGGCTTCTGCCAGATCGATTGCGATGCTGTAGGCGCCGTCGATCTTCGGCTGGTGAAAATTCTCCAGATGACCGCTTGCCTCAAGACGGGAACGCCCAGAAGTGGCCTTCAGGGACTTCACCACAACATCGTCCTGGCCTAGACTGAAGTGCGCTTCCACCATCCACGCCAAGGGACGATAATTCTCGACTTTGGTATCCACTTTGCCGAGCAGGAGATTGCTTTCGTAGCGCCGGTGTAAGAGCGAGTAATCCATATCGGCGGAGATATCGTTAACCACGCAATCGAGGGGGATCTTTCTGTCATTCCACAGAAATTCACCTTTGCGCATCTCGAGCCGGTTGATGAAGAGCGAGAATAGTTTCACAATCGAGGTGCTTCCCGAAGTTTGCTTCACCTTGAGCTCAGGCTGGTTGGTGGTTCCGTCCGGATAGACAATGATGTGGACCACAGGCCGCTCAAGCACCACCGACCGGAATCCGAACTCAGCCCCCAGAACGGAGATCAGCTTGACTTCCGCCACCAACCGGTCCACGTGCGCGTAAGGGACTTCGCCGGGTGCCTCAAGCCCATGGATGGTGAGGTCGCGCACGTCCACTTGGAAACGAAAAGGAATCGTGTGGAAGCCACCCAGGTCTACCCGTCCGCCTGTAACCCGCTCCAACTCAGCCACCAGCCGGCGGCGCACCATGGATTGGAAGGAATCGGTAGTGCTGTACCACAGTGCGAAGCCCAGCAGGATCCAGCCCGCAGCGGTCGCGATCAGCAGATACTTCCAAAACCTGCGCCAACGCGGCCTGGCGCCGGTCTCCGTCATCGCAACTGGCCCTCGGAATCCGGCACTGGCTCAGTGCGGATTTCACTTCCGGAACGCAGGTTCTGCAGCCAGGCAACCAGCAACTCATTCATCTTCTGCTGCGTGAGCAGTTCCTTGATTTGTGGGCTGGCTTCGGCAAGAGGAACTTCTTGCCCTCCCGATTGTCGGAGTTGTGGCAGAAGCTGCTGGTTGTAGTAACTCTCGATGGTCTTGGAGTCGATGCTGATGCTTGGCCGCAGGCGGGCGTCTACCAGGCGCATCACATCGAGTTCGAGAGCAACGCGACGTTTCAACTCCTCGTCGGTTAGGCCATACCGTGCCAGCACAGCCTTCCACCCCTGCTCCGTTTCCGTACCTGGGTACTGCTTGCGAATCTCCTGAACCCGCTTGCCTACTTCCTGGTCAGGGACATGGGGAAAATCTGAGGCATGCATTTGCTCGCGCAACAATTCCTGGTCAATGAGCTGATCCAGCGCAGCTTTGCGATCCTCGGTGCGGACTTGGTCCAGAGGACGCCCATCGACGAAAGCGGCATAGCGCTGGGCGTCGTCCCAGTCGCTTTGCAGAATGATTTGGCCGTTCACGATGGCGACAATGCGGTCAAGCACATCGCCGGCGTTGGCCGCCAAAGGCAAGACGAGGAGTGCCAGAATGCAGAAAAGTAGCGGAAACTTGCGAATCATCAGAAGCTCTGTCCAATACTAAAGTACACGTTGAAATGGCTCGCGTGTTGGGGTACGAAAGTGCTTGTCTTTTCGCCCTGGTTATTGGTGACCGTTTGGAAACTTGGAAATGCTGGTGGATTCACATTGTATCCGAAATCGAAGCGCACCGGGCCGATCGGGGTCTTGTAGCGCACCCCAATCCCCACCGCGTGCGAGATGTAACTGTAGTCACACTGAGCGTAGGTGGCCTGCTGCAAGCAGAGTTGAGGGCTCTTCTGGCGCCAGCGCAGCAGATTGTCCAGCATGGTGCGGCCATCCGTAAAAACGTTGCCCGCATCTTCGAACAACGCGAAGCTGATGTTGTCCTGAACAAAAGGCAGCGTGGCCGGGGGAAAACGTAGTTCCACATTATTCAAGAAGAGCGCGCTGCCTCCCAGCGGAAATCCGGTCGTGGGGTCCCGTGGTCCTGCCTGATTCAACCCGAAACCGCGATGCGAGTTTCCGCCGCCGGTAAAGAAGCGCTCGGCCAGCGGGATGATCGCGGTGGAGGGACAACTGGTTTGGGCCGGGTTCGGACATGCCTGGCCCGGCGGCAGGATCACGGTATTGCCGAAAGCGGTTTCCACTCCGACCCGGAGTGAACGCGCAATCACGAATTTTTTGTCCCTGGGACGGTTTTTGCCGAACGAGTAGTAGGTCGAGTTCTGAGTCAGGATACGGCTAAAATCCGCTTCAGAACCGAAGTAGCTCGAGGCAACTCCGGCGTCCACCGTGGTGTAGCTGCCGTGGGTCGTTTCCAGATCGTTGTCCCGCTTATTGCGAATGTAGCTGAAGCCGGGTTCGCCCACGCGCACAGGGAGCGAGAGCAGCGGAATTTCGGCCGGACTGATGGCGATATCGCTGGCTTTCACCCGCCGGTAAGTAAAGCGATAATCGATCGTTGTGGCTTTGCTCACGATCTGTTCCGCTTGCACCGATCCCTCCAGACGCTGTGATGTAAAGGTGGTGACGTCGAGGGTATTGTCGTAGAAGGCGGTGAAGGATAACTTCCAATCGGGGTTGTTGAACCAGCGCGGGGCGGTATAACTGACAAGGCCCCGCTGCTCCAGACTGCCGACATCAGCTTTGAAAGTGATGGTGTGGTTGCGGCCGCGGAAATTGAGCCGGGTCACTTCCAACGAGACTCGCGGGCTCACTCCCGTATTGCCCAATGCTTGATTGGTGCCCACCGCCGAAGGCTGGCCGGTCTGAAATTCCAGCCCCACGCCGTAATTAAAGGTGTAGCGCTTGGCTTCCTGAATGTCTATCAGCACGTTCTTTTGCGGCTCGGCGCCATCGGGGTTTTGCACCGCGGTTTCTACCTGGCTGAAGATACCGAGATCGTACAGGCGCCGCTGCGTGTCCAACATGTCAATCTGGCTGAGTGGGTCGCCGGGTTCGGTTTGTACTTCGCGTTGCACCACATACGGCCGGGTAAAATTCAAACCCGACGTAAACACCTGATCCACAAAGACCTGGTCTCCCTCATGGATGGTGAAGATGACGTCCAACCGATTGGGCTCATCGCCAATGGGTTTCGCCGAAGCTTCAAAACTGGCGCGGGGAAATCCATGGTTGTAGTAGTAATTCAGGAGATTGTCGCGGTCCTGCCCGATCGTAGATTCGGAAAAGGGCTGACCCGCGGTTGTCTGGATGACGTCAGGACGAAGCTGGTCCTCGGAGAAGCTATGGTTCCCCACAATATGAAACGCGCCCACCAGGGTCTGCGAACCTTCGTCCACGGCGATTGTAACCGCCAGGTCATTTTCACGACCCTGGTAATCATCGATTACCTCAGGGGTGATCTTGACCTGCTGGAACCCGTTGGAGCGGTAAAGGTCTTCCAGAGCATTGACATCGTTGTTGAGCAAGGCCTGGCTGTAGTGGCCCTGGGAAAACAGGCGGCCGGCGGGCTGTACCTGCATGCGCGGGCGGAGCATGCCGGTCAAGAAATATTTGTTCCCGCTGATTTCGACTTTCACCAATTTGTGCCGGGCACCTGGCTCAATGACATAAACCACCTGCAGCGCGTTCCCAGCAGCGTCGGAATGGCTCTTCAGTCCGACCTTAGCCCCGAAGTAGCCGAGGCTTTGCAGATAGTTGAGCAGGTTGCGGCGGCCTTCGTTCAAAAGATCTTCGTCCACGGCATTCTCTTCAAAAATCGGCACGTATTTCTTCAGCGCTCTACGGTTGATTTTGAAGCCTTCTGCGACCACCTCAACTCTGGGCCCCGGAGTGATGTCTAATGTATAGTCCACCGCGTTGGCCGCAGGGCGGTAGAACTTGCCGGCAATCAGAACTTGGGCCAGCAGGCGGTTCTGCTTCTGATACCGCTTGCGTAGCCGGTCGAGCGCGTTCGAAACACGTTGCACGGAGACCGGATCGCCGGGCTCCATTTTCGCCATATCCTGAATCTGTTCCGCGGAATATCCCGGATTGCCCGTAACATTAACCCGCCCGATGTGTGCCTGTGGACCGGGATCAACATGCAAAAGGATCGCAATCTGCTGCCGGCCCGGATCCCTGCGTTCTTGGTCGCTGACCGCGGAGCGATAGTAACCGTTCTGTTCCATCAGCTGTTTGATGTTAGTCAGAGCGCGATCAAGCTTATCGCGCGTAAACAGCTCTCCCAACTGAAACTTCGAGGCGTTGACCACCTGGCTGGCGGTGGGCCGGTTGGGAACGCCTTCGACGCGAATGTCTCCCACGAAATAATTCGGCGTCGTGACAAACGACAGCGCGACCTTGCCGTCCTTAGTTGGTTCGGCCTCAACGCTTATATCGGCAAAACGCCCCGTGGCATACAGACGATGAATGCTTTGACGGATGAGATCGCGGTCAAGCGGCTCTCCTGCCTGTTGCGAAATAAGCTGTCGGAGCCGCCGTTGATCAGCTTCCGAGTGAATGTCGCTTAGGCGGATGTCTGCGACCGTCAGACCCTGATATAGAACCATGCTGTCCTGCATGGGCAAGGCCTGAGATTGTGAGTTCTCGGATTGGTTTTGTTCCTGCTCAGCACCCACGGAGGAGCAAGCCGACGCTTTGACGGCATAGGTGGCCGTCAGCGCCAGCGCCGTGAAGGCCATGAGCCAAGCTCCCCTCAATTGCAAACAGGCTCCTCAACCCGGGTGTCGATGATCAGTAAGTACGATAAACCGGTACAGGACAAGGTTGTATTCCGGGGCTCTCGTCCGGCCAGGCTCAGGTAGTGGTGCAGTTAATTGTCATCCTGAGCAAGCGCTTTTTTGCGACCCAACAACCGCGCGTTTGGCTCGCTTCCTTCCCAAACTGCCCCATACCCTAGCCTCAGCTTCGTTTCGCGAATCTGACTGGCACCTATAATAATGGTTCGGACGCTTGGAACTGGTGATCTCTTTGGAACCGGATCAGAGATATTCGCGTCAGGTGCTTTTCCCCGGCATCGGAGCGGAAGGACAGCGCAAACTGGCGGCATCTCGATTAGCCATTGTCGGCTGTGGCGCTACCGGCTCGGCGCTGGCTTCCCTGCTGGCTCGTGCCGGTGTGGGCACAATCCGAATCATTGATCGGGACTATGTCGAGCCCAGCAATTTGCAGCGGCAATCCTTGTTTGACGAGAGCGACGCCGCCGAATCTCTGCCCAAGGCCATCGCTGCCGCCAGAAGAATCGCGGCTTTCAATTCCCAGATTGTGATCGAGCCGCACGTCGCCGATCTGACACCAGCGAATATCGAGGCGCTATTCCAGCAGATGCAGCTCATTCTGGACGGCACCGACAATTTCGAGACCAGATACCTGATCAACGATTTCGCGGTGAAGAATTCCCTTCCCTGGATCTACTGCGCCGCCGTCAGCAGCTACGGCGTGACACTGAACGTGTTACCGGGCCGGACCGCGTGCCTGGCCTGCATTTTCCCCGATCCTCCGCAAGGGACGTTCGAGACCTGCGAAACCGCGGGAATTCTGAATTCTGCGGTCAACCTGGCCGCTTCGATCGCCGCCACTGAAGCACTTAAATTCCTGGTGGGCGCGGAGGACCGTCTCCGGCGGACGCTGCTTTCCTTCGACGTGTGGGGCAACGAACGGGCTGAGGTGGCGGCCGGCCATCCGCGGCCCGAATGCCGAACCTGCGGGCGGCACGACTTCCCTCATCTGGCCGGAGAAGGCCGACCCCATATCACTCTGTGTGGTCGCAACTCGGTGCAGATTCACGAGCGCCACCGGCCCGTTGATCTGGCCCAGATGAGCGAACGCCTGAAGCCGCATGGCGCCGTCCGGCACAATGACTTCATCCTGAAATTCTGGCCTGAACCCTACGAAATAACCCTGTTTCCCGACGGCAGAGCCATTATCAAAGGTACGACCGATACGGCCGTGGCCAGAAGTCTCTATGCCCGCTATGTAGGGACCTGACGGTAGCGGCTCAGTTTGATGCCATCCCTGAACAACTGCTCTTTGCGCAGCGAGGAGCCTGTCCCGAGCGAAGTCGAGGGAATCTGGGCGAGCGCGCGAAGCGTCGCGTTCTTTGCGACGTAATAATTGCGGGTTTGGCTCGCTTCGTTATCAAACTACGCCACTCCCGACCTAAGAAAACCCGCGCCCAGAGCCGGGTTTCGGGTGTATGATGCGGGCAGCAGGTTTCGCGGGCGGCCTCACTGGGAGCTAGTCGCAGCTTTCCTCCCCTCGAACAAAGGCATCCTGAAGCGGCCCCTGGAATCTCATTTCCCTACTTTGTGGAGGATGTATGCGTCTACTCACTGCTCTATGCACGGTGGTTTTGTTGTCTGCACTCGCGGCAGCCCAAGCCACCATCATCGCGGGGACTGCCAGCAACTGGGTTCCTGCGTATGGCGTTTATGCCGCGCCGTTTGTGCCTCTCGTGGTTACTCCGTCGGTAACGCTCGCGACCGTCTCGCCCGCGGCGGTGGGGGCCAGCAACGCCACGTTTGGCAACGTGGCCGGCGCCACCAACGCGACGCTTTCCAGCGAGTTCCTTTCGCAACCGCCGGCCGGATTGTACACCCAACCGGTCTGGTACGGTCCATCCGTGGCGTCCGAGATGCCCGTCGAGCCGATGGCCGAGGCAAGGCACATGCAAAAAGCGCAGGGGTTGGACTTCGGAGTGGCGTCTTGGCCAAGCAGCCGGAGCGCCGCCCAACTGATGGCAAGTTCAGGCGCCGCTACGAAGGCGTCGCGCACCTATACAAATCAGGACGTTGAGCAGGTCAATCAG
The DNA here is from genome assembly GCA_963770485.1 of uncultured Acidobacteriota bacterium. GTDB lineage: Bacteria > Acidobacteriota > Terriglobia > Terriglobales > Acidobacteriaceae > CAVVEC01. The sequence continues at coordinate 39,330 of CAVYPX010000007.1, read as the reverse complement.
AAGAACGGAACTGTCAAGTACGGCGGCAAGACCGAACACTTCTGAGGGTTGCGTTGAGGTCAGTTCGCTCTTTGCCTCTCCGCGCACTCTGCGGTTCCTCAGCGGTCTCCGCGTCTTTAGGGTTTTGATGAGACTTGGGCAACCAAGTCTTAAGCCGCGAAGGTCGCAGAGAAAGCCGCGGAGTGCGCGGAGACAGCAATCGCTTCTAAACAATCTTCGCGTTCCCTGGAATTCAATCAACCACGAGGGTCCCGATCGAGCGGTTTCCTTCGCCTTCCTTTGTCTCCCGCATCTTTACCCCAGTCGAATTAGGACCCTAGCGACGGTGGGGTCGAATTGTATTTCACTAAAGCGGGTGCTACCATCCAAGTTAGGTGAACGGAGAGTTCGGAGGTTCTTATGTCAGACAAAGATGGCAATAGTTTTCTTTGGTTTCTTGCAGGCTTGGGCTTTGGAGCCATCGCAGGAGTTCTTTATGCGCCGCGCTCCGGCAACGAGACTCGCGAAGCGTTGCGCGCCAGGGCAGATGAAGGCCGTGAGTTCGTGCGTGATCGGGCACGCCAGGCGCGCGAGCAAGCTGTGGGGTGGGCGGATCGTGGCCGCGAAGTGCTGAATCAGCAGAAAGAGCAGTTCCGCTCCGCGTATGAAGCGGGACGCCAGGCGTATCACGAAGCGACCGCCTCGGAGGGCGGCGGCCCGCAGAATCCCTGAGGCATTTTGATTCTCCGCTGCACCGATGGTTAGCGCTGGGACGCGGAGGAACGCTTATGGACTATCTTCCTATTTTCATCGGCTTTACCGCCGCCGCCGTGCTGATCCAGGCAGGAATTCTGGTGGCCCTGTATTTGTCGGTCCGCCAGACCAGCGCGCGCATCGAAGCGCTGGCCAGTGAGGTCAGAACCAAGGTTTTGCCCACCGCCGAAATCGTTCACTCCATGCTCACGGAGTTTCGTCCCAGCCTTGAGATCATGGTCAAGAATGTGAGCGAGTCGAGCACTATGATTCGCGCCCAAGTGGAACGCCTCGATGCCACAGTCAGTGACGTCATCGACCGTACCCGTCTGCAGGTGATCCGCGCCGACGAACTCGTAAGCCGTACTCTCGATCGGGTGGAGAACACGACAGATATGGTGCATAAAACCGTGGTTTCCCCGGTTCGGCAACTTTCCGGGCTAGTCCAAGGTCTGACCAAGGGATTGGAGTTCCTCTTCGGGGGAAGACGGCGTCCACGCAACGGCATGACCGTGCCCCAGGACGAGATGTTTATCTAAGCTGGACGCGAAAACAACCAGCAACGGATAAGAGTGCGCGACACTGCTGCAAGATGGACACAGCAAATCTTGCTCTCATCTGCGGACTCTCTTTGCCCTGAACTCTACATAGGTTGCGAAATCGTTCGGCTTGCCCGGTGGGGCAATCTCGAACTTCTCCGTTACCGAATCCTCACCAGTGCGAGCGTAGGTCATGCGGCATCTTGTGCCGGCGGGCGCCGCATCGCTCAAGAATTCGATGGAGCTAGCGCCAGACGCCACCGTTACCGCGTAGCGGATGACGTGGCCCTCGCCATCAAAGAAAATGGCGTGCAACGAGTCGTCCTGAGGATCGCGATACACATATATGAGATCGTCATGGGCAAAAGCAGCCCGCTCCTTGGTCGCCGGATAGTCCACATGGGTTTTTCGGACCAGCACCGTTCCATCCAATTGAGGCCGGAAGGTAGACACACCCTTTCCCTGTCCTGGTTGCCCTCCTCCGACCCATGTCCACTCGCCCAGTAGAAAATCGAAGTCCTTCCATTGGTTTGTGGACCTGGGTTGCTGGGCTTGCAGTGACAGGAAAGGTACGAGCGTGAGTGCGAATAGCATTGTCCTCCACTTCATTTCGCGCCTCCTCAAACCTGCTGGCTTGAAACGGGTTGCTGCACTCTGCTTTGAACCTCGTTGTGTGTTCTTTTGTTCTCTTCGACCATCTCGGGTCTCACCAATTTGAAAGAGCCGGATCACCGGGTTGCGGGAGCCGCACGCGCGGCACCGTACCGCTGCGTGGCATACCCGACGATCAATCCCACCACACTCCCCGGCAGGATTATCTCGAAATAGTGCCCGTGCTCCATAAAGTGGGCGACGATGAAGGCAAGCACGAATCCGACTGCCAGCCCAAACACGATCCCTAGGGGCAGCGAATTCACTTTGCGTGCGAAGAACCCAATCGCCACACCGGCGATGACTCCCTTGATTGTAGAACCGACAATGATTCCCGCGAGCTGCGACCTCGCCTCAGGCGTAAACCAGGCAGTCATTCCGTCCAGCGCTCCGAGAATCGCACCCAGCAGGATACCCAGCACGACCTTGTTCATCGAGGACCCCTCCGATTCACGATTGTTTCCCTCTTCGACGTTCTTTACAACAAAGCGGGAGAATCCTTTAGCGGCTAATGATGCAGGACGCGCAGGAGCAAGACTCGCATAGCCAAATAGGCCGCGATCAATAAGATAGCCACGCGGTACCGCGCAAAGAGCCGCTCAGCACGTTCCAGCACATTTTCCCGGTGGGCGATCACCGGGAGCCCGTCGAGATAACTCGAAACGTCCGCCGCCAGTTCTGGCACGGTCCCATACCTGTTCCTTGGCTCACCCGCCGTCGCTTTCACGCAGATGGCCGCCAAGGATTTTGGAAGGTTGATTTTTCCGTTATGCGTGGAGCCCTCTCGCGCACCGGTCGCGAGGAACCTCAAAATTTCCCCGAGCGAATAGACGTCGCTGCGGGCATCCACCTGTTCCACGTCGCCCCGTGCCTGCTCCGGCGACATGTACCCAGGCGTACCCATAACTGCCCCGTGCGCCGTTTCCACGGCCTTCGGCGGTTGTTCCGTTGTCTCCGTCGACGGGTTTAGGTCCGCCATCGTTTCTCTTGTGCTTTCGTCTGGCGCGACAGCTTCTTCTGGATCTGCCGCGGCTCGAAGAATTTTCGCCAAGCCCCAATCCATCACCAGTACCTCGCCGAAGGGGCCAACCATGATGTTCGCTGGTTTAAGGTCGCGGTGCGCCACGCCGCGCGCATGCGCAAAGGCCACCGCGTCGCACATCCGCAAAAACACCCGCAGCCGTTCCGGGAGCGATCTCACGGCGGCGATGTGTTCATCGAGCTGTTTCCCTTCCACGAATTTCATCGCATAGAACACTCGCCCATCGCTCAGTTTGCCCACATCGTGTACGGGCACGATGCCAGGATGTTCCAACCGCGCCAGCACGCGGGCTTCTCGAATCAACCGTTTCTCCAACTCGCCTGCCGGGTCGGGCAGATCCAGCACCTTCAGGGCCACGCGTCTGCCCAGCCGCACGTCCTCGGCTGCATAGACCACACCCATGCCTCCGCCCGCCACGCGCTGCAGCAACCGGTAATGCGTCCCGTAGAGGTCCGGCTCGTGCACGGCTTTCCGCAGCCCTTCCAGAGCGCGGTCCGACAGACATTTCATCGCGCCTCCCAACCAAACAGAGCCCGTGCCTCCCGGCGGAACTCTTCTTCGTCGCTGCACATCTCGTGCAGACGTCCGAGCGCGATCCGCCGGAACTCGCGGCGCGTCCAGGCCAGCGCGTTGGTCACATCGGTAGCCGCGATGCCGAATTCCTCCGCGAGTTCCGCGTAGCCGGTTGACGCGCTTCCTTCTTCCAGGTCGTACTTCTCAAAAAGCCGGTAGGCCTTTTCCTTTCCTTGCACGTCACAAAATTTGCGCAAGTCTTCTACCGCCAGGCCAAACAGGCTGCGCACCCACTCCTTCTCAAAAAACAGCTCCAGCGATTCGGGCGACGCGAGCTTTGCTGGATCCACTGCACCCGCCGTCACTTCGCTCTCAGCGGCGTCGAAATCCAGCGCCATGTGCGGAGCGTTTCCTCCACGTTTCCGCCGCCGGGCCGCCTTTTCTTCGTTCATCACGTAGCTGTCCACGCACATCCGCAGAAACGTACGCAGACGGCTCTTCTCCGGATCATATTTCGCGAGCAGATCGCGCTCGAGCAGCCCCGCAAAGAATCCCTGGGTCAGGTCCTGGGCATCCTCAAACTCCCGGTTCCATCGCAGCCGGATGTACTTGAACACGGGTTTCCAGTACGCAGACAGCAGCGTCTCCAGCGCGCGCTCGCGCTGGGCTCCATCCGCGCTTCGGGCGGCCACGATCGCCGACCACTGCGTTGGCGGAAAGCGGTCGCCCCCGCCTCCGGTTTGCATTCCGTCGTCCAAGATTGAGTGATGTTAAATGAATTTGCCCAGGAAACACACGAGTGGGATGTGGCAAAATGCAGAACTAACTTCTACGCGATCCAGCCGCCGCCCACCACGACATCGCCGTCGTAGAACACGGCAGCCTGACCGGGCGTGATAGCGCGTTGCGGCTGGTCGAAAGTCACCAGCACTTCACCGGCGACTGACTTCTCGATCACGGCAGGGGCTCCCTCGTGGCGATGGCGGATCTTCACCCGCACCCGCAGCGGTTCATCCAGGCGCTCAACCGCGATGAGGTTCACCTGGCGTGCGCGCAACGTTCGCGAGTAGAGTTCGTCCTGATTGCCGACTACGACTTGCCCCTTGTCGCCCTTGATCTGAATGACGTAGAGCGGCGAGCCCGTGGCTACGCCCAAGCCCTTGCGCTGGCCGACAGTGAAATTGTGAATGCCGCTGTGCTCGCCGATTACCTGCCCGTCCGTGGTGACCAGCTCACCGGCAGTGTCGGGCAGCGACTCACCTTGTTCCGCCAGGTAGGCATCGAGAAAATTCTTGTAATCGCCGCCGGGGACGAAGCATATTTCCTGCGAATCCGGCTTCTCCGCGAGTGCCAGCCCATGTTGACGCGCCAGCTCCCGCACCTGTGGCTTGGTCATCTCTCCCAGCGGAAACAAGGTTCGGCTGAGCTGTTCCTGCGTCAGGCCGAAGAGGAAGTAAGTCTGATCCTTCGCGAGATCAGCAGGCCGCTTGAGCAGCCAGCGACTGCGCCGCTCATCGAACTCCACGCGCGCGTAGTGGCCGGTCGCGAGCGCATCGGCGCCGATCTGCTGGGCCACGATCAGCAATTGATCAAACTTCAAATGGTTGTTGCACAAGCTGCACGGGATCGGGGTGCGTCCCGATAGATACTCCTCAACGAAGGGGCGGACGACTGCGCGCTCAAAGTGCTCTTCGTGATTTACCACGTAGTAGGGGATGCCAAGCGTTTCCGCGACCCGGCGGGCATCGTAAACATCATCCAGAGAGCAGCAGCGGCCCTGCACGGCCTCGGGCATGCCCGGATGCCCTGCCAGGCGGCGCTGATTCCAGAGCTGCATGGTCAACCCGATGACGCTGTGCCCCTCGGCGCGCAGCATGGCCGCAACGGTCGAGGAATCCACTCCACCCGACATGGCGACGGCGATGGTTGAAGGCAGCATTCAGCACTCAGCAGTCAGCATTCAGGCCTAACCGAAGAACGGCCCAAATGCGGCGTCGACACACATTGGGCTCGCCTAATTATAAATGCGTTTTGGCGTGATCTGCCGGCTTTCGCCGTGGTCTCTGTTTCCCGCTTAATCGATTACAGCATGTACTCCCATCCCGCGGACCTTGACCACGCACAGCGTCTCGCATCCGAACGCGGTGGCCGTAGGGAGCGCAATCCGGCCACGAACAGTACAGATAAGCGCGTTCACCGGTCTTGAACTTGTACTCACCACGCGGAGAGATGATTCCAACCAGGTAATGACGGCAACTTGGGCAGCGAAGGCAAATTTGTCCTCTTTTCCGCACCTTCTCGCGGATCGCTCGGAGCTTGCTTTGAGCGTTCGAGGAGTTAGGCATGAACTTTGTTGTACAGAGGCGACAGTTCCCGCAGCCGCACCACAGTTTGCGGGATCAAGCCAAGGGCGAATTCCACTTCGTCCGGGGTGTTCTGTTTGCCCAGGCTGAAGCGGAGGCTGGCGCGGGCGCGCTCGGGCGGCAATCCCATCGCGGTAAGCACGTGTGAAGGCTCGATTGCGCCGGAAGAACATGCTGCGCCTGTGGAAACAGCCAACCCCTTCAGGTCGAGCGCAATCACCAGCGCTTCCCCTTCGACGTAATCGAAATAAATGTTGGTAGTATTTGCGACGCGAGGCGCTCCTGCGCCATTTACGCCGGTAGCTTCCACCTCGCCGAGGATTCGCTCCTGGAGGCGATCGCGCATTGCGGCCATCCTCGCTAGATCACCACGATCCAAGGCTGCTCTCGCTATCTCTGCCGCCTTGCCCAGACCGACAATTCCGGGGACATTCTCTGTGCCGGCGCGCCGCGAGCGCTCGTGACTTCCGCCATGGAGCATGGGCTGAAGAATGGTTCCCTTACGCACATACAGTGCACCGACTCCCTGGGGCGCGTGCATTTTGTGCCCGGAGATGGAAAGCAGGTCGCATCCGATCCGATTGACATCGATCGGAACTTTCCCTGCAGCCTGCACCGCGTCGGTGTGGAAATACACATCGGCCTCGGCGGCGATCTTGCCGATCTCCTCTACCGGCTGCAGGACTCCGGTCTCGTTATTCGCCATCATGATGGAGATCAGCTTCGTTTTAGGACGCAGAGCGCGGCGGACATCATTGGGATCAACTAACCCTCGGCCGTCCACGGGAACGCGCGTAACCTCGCATCCCAGCGATTCCAGATGCTTGCACGAATTCAGCACTGCGTGATGTTCGATCGTCGAACTGATAACGTGGTCGCCCTCGCGTGCTAATCCAAAGATCGCCAGATTGTCGCCTTCGGTGCCGCCGCTGGTGAAGACCACCTCGGACGGCCGGCATGCAAGCAGCGCCGCGACCGATTCGCGCGCGCGCTCTACCGCCGCCCGCGTCTCCTGCCCATGATGATGGATGGAGGACGCGTTGCCGAAGTGCTCCAGGAAGTAGGGCCGCATGGCCTCGAGAACCTCGGGCAGCACAGGTGTGGTGGCGTTATTGTCGAAGTAAACCCGGCGCATGGTACTGTTATTTTACGCTTGCGCCGGAAGGCGCCCAACTGGGGCGATTGTCGATCGCTTGAGACTTACGCAACCGTGACAACTTCTGCTGATGCGCTCGGCTCAGGAATCGGAAGATTGTCCTCGCGCAGCCCGTCTAAATGGAATTCGATAGCTTCTCGAATTAGCTGTTGGGTTTCTTCTTTGGTTCGGCCAGTCGTGATTACACCGGGCAAATCGGGCACGTAAGCGCCCCAACCGGTAGCGGATTTTTCGTAAACGACAACGTATTTCATCGCAATCAGGGACGGGCGCCGCTTACCGCTTGTCTACCGGTACGTAGTGCTGCGGATAGGGTGGGCCGATGTAATCCGCGCGCGGGCGGATCAGGCGATTGTCATCCAGTTGCTCGATCACGTGAGCGGTCCAGCCGCTGATTCGCGATACGGCAAACACGGGCGTGAACAAGTCCACATCGATCCCCAGTGTGTGGTAGGTCGAGGCCGAATAGAAATCGACGTTGGCGTTGAGTTTCTTGTCGGCCATGATGAACTCTTCGATGGCCCGGGAAAATTCGAACCACTTCGTCTGCCCGCTTGAAGTGCCGAGATCCCGAGACATCTGACGGAGGTGAGTGGCGCGCGGATCTTCGGTGTGATAGACGCGATGTCCGAAGCCGGGGATCTTCCTCTTTTGCGCCAGCATTCCCTTGATGTACTCCACCGGGTCGGCGCCCGAACTATCGATTGCCTCCAGGATGCGAAACACAGCCTCGTTGGCGCCGCCGTGCAGCGGGCCTTTCAGCGTACCGATCGCCGAGGTCACGGCGGAGTGCATATCGGAGAGCGTGGCGGCGGTGATGCGCGCGGCAAATGTGGACGCGTTCAGCTCGTGATCGGCATGCAGAATCAGCGCGATATCCAGCGCCCGCTCGGCTGTCGACGAGGGATAGGTACCGTTCAGCATGAGCAAGAAATTGGCCGCATGAGACAAGGACCGATCCGGTTCGACAATCGGCTTCCCTTTCCGAATGCGGTCATAGGCCGCCACGATCATGGCAATCTGCGAGGTCAGGCGGATCGCCTTGTGCACGTTGGCTTGACGGTCGTTGCTCTTCTCTTCCGGATCAAAGAAGGAGAGCGTGGAAACCATGGTGCGGAGCACATCCATGGGCAATGCGTGCTTGGGCACGAGGTGCAAGCGGTGGAGAATGGAGGCGTCCAGCTTACGTTCTTCGGCGAATCGATCGCGCAGTTCCCTCAGTTCTTCCCGTGACGGCAGCTTGCCGTACCACAGCAGATGGCAAGTCTCCTCGAATGTGGAATTGTCGGCCAGTTCGTGGATGTCAATGCCACGATAGGCTAAAACTCCCTGTTCCCCATCGATATAACAAATACTGGAAGTAGTGGCGACCACTCCCTCCAGCCCCTTAGGGGCATGTGTAGTCGACAATCCGGACATGGTACCTCGCTCGATCCCTAGACTCTTTGTTGTGGCGGCACGGAAAGGAATAACTCGCGCGTGCGTCGCAACTAACTCTTATACCCGAAAATCATGAACTTTCCAACCGGGCGTTCTGGCCAAAAGCGCTAGACCGGGCGTGCCTAATGCGTGGTTCCTGGGTCTTCTCACAAGCAGGCCAAGGCAGGAGATCGCGCTCGGAGACGGCTTTTTTCTCGGCAAGATAGGGTCTTGGGAGCGTTCTAAAGGCGAAACCAAAGGTACAGTACCTTGCCGGAAATGGTTCGAGCCCCTCTGATTCCCGGTTACAATCGGAGAATGCGCATGCGTTCGAGATGGCTTATTCTGGCCGTAGCTCTGTGGCCTGCAACGGCTCTCGCCGCAAACTCGCCGCGGGATCTGGTGCTCCTGTCTTGCGCACAGGTGTCCCCGACCGATCCCGCATGCAACCCCTCGAAAGCGGATCTCAAAAGAGCCAGGGCTGATTTCTCTCGAGCGATGAAATTGCAGAAAGAGAAACGCTTCGCACAGGCCTTCCAGGAGTTTGACGCGGCAGCTCGTCTTTCACCACAGAACGTTGACTACGTAACCGCGCTGGCCATGGTTCGAGAGCAACTGATCTTCGATCACCTGCAGCGGGGAAACGCCGATCTGCTGAACCAGAAGCAAGTGGAAGCGCAAGCTGAGTTCCGCAGCGCTTTGAACCTTGATCCGAAAAACGAATTCGCGGAGCAGCGTTTGCGGGATTCCCTGGCGGAATGGGCACCGAAACCGGCCGCTCTTTTCGTGGTGGAAGATGCCGGCGTGTTGCGGGTCGTTCCCAGCCAGGCACTCCACGATTTCCATTTTCGGGGCGATGGACGTGCGCTGCTCACGCAGGTCGCGGAGGCATTCGGCCTAACCGCTGAGTTCGATGACTCCGTGCAAACTCGCCGGGTGCATTTCGATCTCGACGGGGTGGATTTTTACACCGCGATGCAATCGGCCTGTGGCGTGACCGGCACGTTCTGGACTCCCTTGGCCGAAACCCAGATCTGGCTGGCGCGGAACTCGTCAGAGAATCATCGCCTGTTCGACCGTATGGCGTTGCGCACTTTTGACGTGCCCGGAACCACTACACCGGACGAGCTGAATGAGTTGACGGCCTTGCTCCGCATTATCTTCGAGGTCCGATTCATCGGCATCGAACACGGGAGCGGAAGACTCGCAGTGCGCGCCCCGGTGGCCGTGCTGGATGCCGTTACCAAACTCTTCGAGAATCTGGAGGCATTCCGTCCGCAAGTCATGCTGGATGTGAACGTATACCAGATTGATCACCAGTTGACCCGGAATATGGGAGTGCACATTCCAAACCAGTTCACCGTGTTCAACGTTCCCGTCATCGCGGTGGAGGGACTGTTGTCGGGGCTGGGTGGACAGAATATTCAAAGCCTGATCAATCAACTCATCTCCGGCGGGGGAATCAACCAGCCTAATTCGCAAGGCATCTCCGGCCTCCTGGCCCAACTGGCCCAGCAGAATTCGCCCCTCGGCCAGATTTTCAGCCAGCCTGTAGCCACATTTGGTGGCGGACTGACTCTGATGGCGATCCAACCAGGAACCCTGAGCGGGGGGATGTCGTTGGATGAGAGCTGGGTACGAAGTTTGGATCATGCCAGCCTGCGGGCCGCACAAGGTAACCAGGCCACTTTCCGCATCGGTTCCCGATATCCCGTTGTCAACGCCAGCTTCGCGCCAGTTTTTAACACCGCTGCTATTTCCCAGGTATTGCAGAATGGCTCTTTCCAGGCGCCGTTCCCATCCTTTACCTATGAGGATCTTGGACTAAGCATAAAAGCCAAGCCGCTGGTGCATCCGAACCTCGATGTGAGCTTGGATCTGGAGATGCAATTGCGCACTCTGGCGGGCCAGAGTGTCAATGGCGTGCCAGTCATCAACAATCGCGAATACAAAGGCAGCATTACCTTAGTGGACGGAGAGCCGGCGGTGGTGGCCGGTGCGATGAGCCGGAACGAACAGCTCAGCCTGACGGGAATTCCGGGACTCGGAGCAATTCCGGGATTGAATAAAGTCATGGTGAACAATGGCAAGACCGACGAAAGCGATGAACTGCTGGTCGTGATCACGCCCCACGTGGTCAGCAGTAGGGAGAGCCGCAACTCCGAAGTCTGGTTGCCGAAGGGGTATTGATCGGTAGCAGAACTGGTCGCGTAACCCTCCTTTTGTCCCTACGCGATTCTTAGCCAGCATATTACGTCTTCCCGCGATACAGTCCCGCAATGCCGAACGTATAGGGAGTCCATGTAGCTTCGCGGAAACCGGCCTGCTGCATGCGTTGGAGCATTTCCTGGGGCTGGGGAAAGCGCTCGACCGAGGCAGGAAGGTAAGCGTATGGTCCCCGCACACCAGAGATCAGGGTTCCAACTTTGGGGAGCACGTGTTTGAAATAAATGCGATAGAACTTTCCGATGAGGCCGCGAGGTTCGCCAAAATCCAAGATTCCGCATGCGCCTCCGGGACGTAACAGGCGCACGATCTCGCGCAGGCCGGCGTCGTAATCGGCCAGATTCCGGAAGCCAAATGCTGCCGTAATCAGATCGAATTGACGGTCCGCGAAGGGAAGGCGGAGCGCATCGGCCTCGACCCAACGCAACGGCGTGCCCGCCGATTTCTCGCCCGCCCGCTGCAGCATGGCATGAGAAAAGTCAGCCCCAACGATTTGCGCTGACGACTTCCCTGCCCGCCGTAAGGCGAAAGCCATGTCGCCCGTACCACAACACAGGTCGAGCACACGGGCGTCTGGGCGCGCCAGAATCGAGATGAAACTGCGCGCCGTCGTCCGCCACCACAACCGGTCCACGTTGAAGGAGAGTAGGTGGTTCAACAGGTCGTAGCGTGGCGCAATCGAGGTAAACATCTCCCGGACGGCCCGTGCCGCTGCCTGAGGACCGCCGGCACCCTGAGGGGCAGCGCCCACTATCGTCGCTTTGGGTGGATCGCTCAATTGGACCCAATTAGCCACAGAGGGCACGGAGGATCCAAGGATTTTCACTGATTCAATTACCGATTTCAAACACGGGCTTCCTCAGATCAGTAATCAAGAAGCTGGCAACTGAATTCTTCTCTGTGTCTCTGTGGTGAAAAACCATTTTCACGCTTTTGACAATCTTCGCAACTCGTCCACCGCCTCCACGATTGCTTTCTCCGGCACATCGTTCACGATTTCGACTTTGCCGATCTCCCGTGGCAGCACGAAGTGCACCACGCCGTTTCGCGTTTTCTTGTCGGTCTGGAGCAAGCGGAGAATGTTCCGGCTGCGCGCCTCCACGTTCGGCAGGGGGCCGAGGCCAAGCACGGCGCTCACAATTCGCCGGGCAGCGCTGGTTTCGATGCGGCCCGTGACAGCGGCGATGTGCACGGCGGCAATCATTCCCCATGCCACCGCTTCGCCATGCAAAAAGCGGCGGTAACCGGAGTCCGCCTCCAGAGCGTGCCCGATGGTGTGGCCGAAATTCAGTACGCGCCTGAGGCCACTCTCCCGTTCGTCAACGGAGACCACTTCAGCCTTCAGCTTCACCGATTCCGCGATCACCCATTCCAATCCCGCCGCATCGCCGCGCAATGCTCTAACTTGGACTTTCTCGAGCCGTCCAAACAACTCCGGCCTTCCGATTACGCCGCACTTCAAAACCTCATAAAGTCCGGCTTGAAATTCGCGCTCCGGCAATGTCGACAGCACAGCCGGGTCGATCAACACTGCGCGCGGCTGATGAAACGTGCCCAGCAAATTCTTGCCGAAGCGCAGATTCACGCCGGTCTTACCGCCGATCGAAGCATCCACCTGTGCCAGTACAGTTGTGGGAATCTGCACCACGTCTACCCCGCGCATGTAGAGCGAGGCCAGGAGTCCGGCGACGTCACCTACTACGCCGCCGCCGAACGCGACGATCGCCGCATTTCGATCTGCCCCAAGGCGCGTCAACTTTTCTGCCAATTGCTCGATGGTGACCAATTTCTTGTGGCGTTCGCCGTCGCCCATCTCCACGAACCTGGTGGTGAATCCTGCGCCGGCGAGCGACGCTGCCAGTTTCTTGCCCCACTTGCGGCGCACCGGCGGCACCGTCACCACGAACAGGCACTTACCATTGAAAAGCTTGCCCAACCTTTCTCCCACGGTCTCCAGCAAGCCGCTTTCAATGACGGCTTCGTAGGAACAGGGCGGCACGGCAATCGACACTTGAGTCATGCGACCTCATCATAACGTAACCAGAAGCGCGTTCGCCGAACCACAAAGTGATAACATTTTCCGTCTATGACATCCGCGCCAGCCGAAACCGATTTTCTGGTGATTGGAGCCGGAGTTGCCGGCTTGCGTGCCGCCATCGAGTTGGCAACTGCGGGCAGAGTTGTGGTTTTGGCCAAGCGCGAGGTCACCGATTCGAACACCCAGTGGGCTCAGGGTGGGATCGCCGTCGCGCTCAGCGACGAGGACGAAATCAGCCTTCATTTGCAGGACACACTGCAAGCCGGCGATGGCTTGTGCAACCCGGCGGCGGCCAAGGTGCTGGTGGAAGATGCCCCGCAACGCATCGAAGAACTCATTCAATGGGGCACGGAGTTCGACCGGGAAGCCACCAAGCTGACCTTTGGCCGGGAAGGCGCACACAGCCGCAACCGAATCCTGCACGCCCACGGCGATTCCACGGGACGCGAGATTCTTCGGGCTCTTTATGCGAAGGCCAAAACCCTGAACAATATTTCTGTGCGGGAGTTCGAATTTTCCACCAACCTGATCGTCGAAAACGGCCGCGTCTCCGGCATTCAGCTGATCAATGACAAGAATGAACCGCAATCGATGACCGCGTGCGCCGTTTTGCTCGCCACTGGCGGGATGGGACAACTCTATCGCAATACGACGAATCCCGGCGTCGCGACCGGAGACGGCGTCGCCATGGCATTTCGCGCCGGCGCCGAAGTCAGCGACATGGAGTTCATTCAGTTCCATCCCACGGCCTTGTACCTGAAAAATGCGCCACGCTTCCTGCTTTCGGAAGCTTTGCGAGGAGAAGGCGCGTATCTGCGCAATCTCGAGATGGTCCGCTTCATGCCCAAATACCATCCTATGGGTGAGCTGGCGCCGCGCGACGTGGTGGCCCGCGCCATTGTGCATGAACTCGAGGTCAGCCGGGCCCGGGAAGCGGTCGTCTATCTCGACCTCACTCACCTCGACCCCAATCACATCAAAGCCCGTTTCCCGCGCATTTACGCCACTTGCATGCAGTACAACATTGATATCACCAGCGAGTTGATCCCCATCCGTCCCGCAGCCCACTATGCCATGGGCGGCGTGCGCAGTGATCTCGAGGGACGCTGCACGCTGCCTGGGTTGTACGCAGCCGGAGAGGCTGCTGCCACCGGCGTGCACGGCGCGAATCGCCTGGCCAGCAATTCCCTGCTGGAAGGTCTGGTCTTCGGAGCAAGAGCCGGCGGGGCGATGCGGAACGACCTGCGCAAGGTATCGGCGAACCACTCCAATCCTCAGCGCGCCGTCTCGAACGGCCCGGTAGGTCCCGCGACGGAGGAATTCATCCGCGAAATACAGGACCTGATGTGGCAGGACGTAGGCATTGTGCGCACGGGAGCCGGGCTGAAACGAGCCATCGAGCACCTGCAGCAGATCTCTCCGCGCGCTGCACACCCGCACACCCGGCGCGCGTATGAGGCGCAGAATATCCATCTCGCCGGCCTGCTGGTAGCCCGTTCGGCCCTGGCCCGCGAAGAAAGCCGCGGCGCTCATTACCGCATCGACTTCCCCGCCCACGATGACGCCAGGTTCCTCAAGCACTCGATTATTAAGAGCGATTCCATCCGCTTCGCTTAAGTCGTTGAACATCCTTATCTTGTTGTCATCCCGATCTTGTCGTCATCCCGAGCGGTCCTTGCCGAGACCGAAGGTCGAGCCCCGAGCGAAGCCGAGGGGGAGGGATCTGCAGTTCTCCACAATCCAAGGGAACTGCAGATTCCTCGTCGCTACGCTCCTCGGAATGACAAGGCTATGGGTTTTCAATCGGGCTCTGCCCTCTTCAACGTACTCAGCGTCCTCTGCGGTTAGACTTCTTGTGGCTTCAGCAACGATGCCACTACCGAAATCAGCAACACTCCCGCTACGACTCCCAGCGCGACCCCGGTTGGAATCTGGTAGTAGTGAGAAGCAAGCATCTTCGCTCCGATAAAGATCAGCACCGCAGACAGCCCGTAGTGCAAGTAATGGAAGGCTTCGATCATGCCCGCCAGCACGAAGTACATGGAACGCAGACCCAGAACCGCGAAGACGTTCGATGTATAAACAATGAACGCCTTCAGCGTGATGGCCAGCACCGCGGGAATGGAATCCGTGGCAAAGAGCAGATCAGTGGTTTCGACCACCACCAACACCACGAACAGAGGCGTCGCGTACAAGCCCGCGCGCCGCACGAAGAATCTTTCCCCGTGGTAATCCTCGGTCACCGGAATCCAGCGGCGCAACGCGCGCAGTACCGGATTCTTCTCCGGTTCGATCGCCTTGCCTTCTTCACGGAAGAGCTTGATTCCGCTGTACACCAGAAACGCGCCAAAAAGGTACGTGACCCAGTGAAATTCTCGGATCAGCCCGATGCCCACCAGAATGAAAACGGCGCGCATCACCAGCGCACCCACAATTCCCCAGAACAGCACCTTGTGCTGGTGGTTCGGGGCAACGCGAAAGTAGCGGAAGATCAGGAGGAAGATGAAGAGATTGTCTACGCTGAGCGAGAGTTCGATCACGTAACCGGTGGTAAACTCCACCGCGGCAGCTCGCCCGTGCCAAAAATAAACCAAGACCGCAAAGGCGGACGCCAGGACAATCCACATCCCGCTCCAGGCCAGCGCTTCGCGAAACTTCACGGTGTGAGCCGGCCGGTGGAGGACTCCAAGGTCGAGTCCCAGCATCGCCAGCACAAAGACGTTGAACAGGATCCAGAAGAGGAGTTGGTTCACTCAGAACCCCGACGGCAAACTAGAAGCAATCAGCTTTCCAACAAAGTGAGGCAAAGAGCCCGTAGAATTTCTCTTCCGTGCAGCCATACTCTCGAGTAACAGAACTTCTCCGCGAACTTTGCGGCTGTTCTTTGCGACCTTTGCGGTTAAAAGTCTTTGACTTTCCCGGCCCCAGAACCTCTACTTTTTATCCAAACTCTGCACTGTCGCCAAAGTCACCGTGCCCACAATCTCCAGGCTCTTGGGACTGAGTTTATCCACCGTGTCCTGCGGCGTGTGCCAAAAAACGTTGCCGTAGCCGTACTCGAAATCAATCAGATCCGCGCAAGGAACGCCTTTCTCCTGGAAGGGCATGTGATCGTCCTCTACTGGAATTGTGCGGGCAAAGAAGTGAGATTGATATCCCATCCGAGTGGCCGCTTTGTAAACCAGGTCTTCAAGCCATGGCGTGGAATTGGCGTCGCGGTCGATATTCAAGTCGGCGTCTCCGATCATGTCCTCCAGCAAAAATGCCTTGATCTGCTTGAGGGTCCCGTCGGCCTGCCATTTCTGCGCCAGGTGGCGCACGCCATAAAGGCTCTCGGGATCGAACCAAGGGAGCCGCATGGATTCTTCCGCGTCGTCCCAAAGCAGCCAGACGCTGTAGCCCTCGCGCTTCTTGCCGCCCATCTGGCCTCGCAACTGGTTCGCGATTTCCAGCAGCAGCGCGCTCGACGAACCACCATCATTCGCGCCTGCGTAGCTCGTGTTCCGCAGCGGCCAGTTAGTATCGTAGTGACTGGCGATCACGATGATCCCGTCGCGCGTCCCGGGAAATTTCGCGATGATGTTGTGCACCGGAAACTTGCCTTCCGACGTGTCTATCGTGAAAGCGTCATCTTCGACCACGTCGTCTTTCAAGTGTTCATGGATATAGTCTTCGACCTTCTTATGATTCGCGCTCCCAATGGGACGGGGCCCGAAGGCGACGATTTCCTTGACATAACGCATTGCGCGAATTTCGTTGAATTCGGCGTAAGAGATCCCCGTGTTGGGAGTGTTCGTAACCCTTATCTCGATGCGGCCCCCCGAACCGGCGGCCGGCTCCGACATCGCGGACGAGGCAGCAGCCACGTCTTTCTGCTTGGAGCATGCAAGCAAGGTCAGAA
The DNA here is from genome assembly GCA_963770485.1 of uncultured Acidobacteriota bacterium. GTDB lineage: Bacteria > Acidobacteriota > Terriglobia > Terriglobales > Acidobacteriaceae > CAVVEC01. Next base: position 22,750 of record CAVYPX010000007.1, on the reverse strand, counting down.
AACATATCAGGCCGATAGTCTTGAAGGTTTTCATCATCCTTTTCGCGCCGCCCGTGCCTTTCTCTGTTTCGGATGCACCAGCCAGGCAATTCCGATGCTCATGAGATAGAGCGCGACCATGGGCGCGGCAAAGATACACATATTCAGGATGTCGGTGGTCGGCGTCAGGATGGCCGCAATAATAAAAATGACCAGAATGGAATAGCGCACATTCCGCCACATCCAGCCGGCGCTCACTACACCCATCAAGGCCAGAAAGAAAACCAGAATCGGCAACTCGAAGACGACTCCCAGACCCAGGATCACCGTTAGAAACAGATCCACGTATTCGTGAATGGTAATCATCGGCTGGAACTGCTTGCCGTATCCGATCAGGAATTCCAGCGCGGCCGGATAAACCAGCTTGTAGCCGAAATACCCGCCCGCCAGGAAAAGTCCGATGGTCGAAAACATGAAGGGCACAACATACCGTTTTTCGTTGCGATACAGTCCCGGAGAAATGAACAACCAGACCTGATACAGGACAAAGGGCGAGGTCACAAAAAGCCCAGCCAGAGCCGCAACCTTCAAGTAAAGGTTGAAGGGATCGGTGGGGTTCAGATAGACCAGCGTCTGCGGCATTCCATTGTGCTTGAGCGCTTCCATGACCGGCTTCTGCATCCAGCCGACGATGTTTTCGGCGTAGGCCCAGCAGGCAAAGAAACCGACCACCACGGCGGCGAGCGAATAGAAAATTCTCCGCCGCAGTTCTTCGAGGTGTTCGAGGAAACTCATCGCCGTCATGGTTTCGTGCGCGGGCTTGGCGGGAGGCACCCCGGCGGTAATCTCGGGCGTCTCAGGCATCGGGAGAAGCCTTCGCCAGGGAATGTGGTTCCGAGCCGGGTTCGGGATGGGTTTCAGGGACAGCCGCGGGCTCCAGCGTCGCCGGTAAAGCCGCTATCGCGCCCTCAGGAGGCTGGGATGGAGGGAGAATCTGGCGCTGATTTTCCATGTCCAACTGCGAAATCTCGGATGCAATCTGGGCCTTGAATTCGTTCGAGGCGCGCCTGAACTCATTGAGTGCCTTGCCGATTTGGCGGGCGATCTCCGGCAACTTCTTCGGCCCAAAAATGAGCAAGGCCAGAAAAAACAGGAAGAGCGTCTCGGAGAACCCCATGAAGTTCATCATACTGCCGCATCGGATTGGCAGCAACGCGGATCGCCCTCAATAACTACCCTGAGCAATTGACGACTGAGGAACTGAAGGGGGAGCAAAGAGTAAGCTATCCCCAAGAGACCATTTTCCCGATTCGGGAACCTTTAGTATAGCCATGAGATAATATTTCGCACAGCGGCCCTCTGGCGGGCTCCCGTGTGCGGGAATGGCCCACAAACGTCGTCCAGGGACCTGATCGTCGCTCTACGGGCCTGCAAACGCGATTAAATGGCATTCTACGCGATGGTCAGACCGTCATTTTGCATCCCAAATGTGGGTTCAACGAAGATTCAACAACTTAGCTCTTAGTGAATCACATTGAGATCAATCCTATGTGGGGACAGCCACCCAAGCCTGCCCTGAGTCTCAGGGCAGGCTTGGGTGGCTGTCCCCACGTCATCTCTACGGGGGCGTCGGCCTGTGCATCGCTTTCCTCGCGCCCCGCATCTATCCTTATGAGGCAGATAGCTTTCTGGTTACCTTCGGCAGGGGAAAGTGTCGGAAAAGCGCCGGCTGGCATGCTATACTGCGCTCAGATGCGGTGGCCGGGGTTCTCTACGCCCGAACCGAAGGAAACTAAAGATGGTCCGTAGTTCTCGTCGCACACTTTACCTGGTAGTTTTCGTGCTTGTCACCTGCGGGTTTCTGGGCATGGTCTTCGGCCAGAAGATCAACCCGGCGGCGGCTCCCGGCGGTGATTCCGATATTCGTGAGAGCTTGCACCAGTTCGCCGACGTCTATAGCGTGGTCGAGCAGAACTATGCCGAACCGGTGAGCCCGGACAAGGCCATCTATAACGGCGCCATCCCGGGCATGTTGCATGTGCTCGATCCGCACTCGAACTTTTTTGATCCCAAGGCGTATGCCCTGCTCCGCGAGGACCAGCGCGGCAAATATTACGGCGTCGGCATGACTGTGGGCCCGCGCAACAACAAAGTAATCGTGATTGCGCCGTTCGTGGGCACTCCCGCCTACCGGGCCGGAATTCGTCCCGGTGACATCATCATCGCGGTGGACGGCAAACCCACTGACAATATGAGCACGGGCGATGTGGCTGACATGCTGAAGGGACCCAAGGGAACGACGGTCCATATCACCATTCTGCGCGAAGGCGCGGAGAAGCCGCTGGAATTTGCCGTGGTGCGCGATGAAATCCCGCGTTACAGCGTTGACCTTCACTTCATGATCAAGCCCGGCATCGGCTACATGCACATCACCGGGTTCAACGAGACTACGGAAAAGGAAGTCTCGGACGCACTGGACCAGATGGGAGATCTAAAGGGGTTGGTTCTCGATCTGCGCCAGAATCCCGGCGGCCTGCTGAGTGAAGGCGTTGGGGTAGCGGACAAGTTCCTGCGGAAGGGTCAGCTGATCGTTTCGCATCATGGCCGCTCTTCACCGGAGAAGCGGTACACGGCGACGCACGGCGACGGAGGCAAAGAATATCCGCTGGTGGTGCTGGTGAACCGGGGCACGGCTTCGGCGGCGGAAATTGTGGCGGGCGCGATCCAGGATCACGATCGCGGCCTGATCGTCGGCGAGACCACGTTTGGCAAGGGACTGGTTCAGACCGTCTACCCGCTTTCAGAAAATACCGGACTCGCTCTGACCACGGCCAAGTATTACACTCCGAGCGGCCGTTTGATTCAGCGCGATTACGCGAACGTTTCGCTCTACGACTACTACTTCGAGCGCGATGAGGAGAACAGTACAGCCAACCGCGAGGTCAAACTCACCGATAGCGGTCGCACCGTTTACGGCGGCGGCGGCATTACACCCGACATCAAGATTGATCCCCTCAAGAGCAACCATTTCCAGGACACGCTTCTGCAGCACTACGCCTTCTTCAACTTTGCCAAGCATTACGTAGTGAATCATCACCCCACGACGAATTTCGAAGTGGATGACATTACCCTGCAGGAGTTTCGCAAGTTTCTCGATGATGAAAAGGTGCCCTACACCGAAGCCGATCTGGCCCAGAATAATGACTGGGTACGTTCCAACATCAAGAGCGAGATTTTCGTGGATGCTTTCGGCCAGGAGGAAGGCCTAAAAGTCAGGGCAGAGAGCGATCCCGACGTGGTCAAGGCGCTGGAGCTGATGCCGCAGGCGAAGCAACTGGCGGACAATGCGAAGCGTATTGTTGCCGAGCGCACCAACACGCACTTGATGAACCGTTAACCGCTTGGATTTTCCATAAGATGGCCCGACTTCACGGTCGGGCCGTTTTCTTTTCGGGTCAGCGCAAGCTCGCTGCGTCTACCGCGCCCCAGGTCAGGGTTGTCCGTTCTGATTAATCGAGCGGACGGCGGAGCCTCGCTCGGCTGGGCGGGTCCTGAGCGAAGTCGAAGGAGGGCGTCGGCCCCCGCGCGGGCAGATCCATTGCCGGAAATATTCTGGATACATCAGCTGTAAGACCGCTCTAGAATGAGTGTATCGGGCAACGTGCCTGCGGAGTGGCCTATGCGCTGCGAGGTTCTGTGGTCGGTTGGACTATTCTTGGCTCTCCTTTCACCTCAGCTGTTTGGGCAGACCGCGTCAAGTGCGGCGCCACCTGCCGGCAAAGACTTTTCGTTCACCGTGCCGGCATCGCAGGCGTGGACGGACACTGGTCCTGATCTGCAGAAGGGTGACGTGGTGCAGATTTCGTCGACTGTGAGTGGATGCGGCTCACCCGCGACCAGTGCGAATTCCCAGGAACAAAGTTTGCCGGTTCCTTCAGCGCCGGTCGGCAGCCTGATCGCGAAGTTGCATCCTCAGGACGCAGCGCCGTTGGCGGTAGGGGCCAACAAGGAATTGCACATTGAAGCTGCCAGCCGTCTTTCTTTCAGTGCGAACGGCGGGAATTGCACCGCTGGGAGTTTCGCCGTCAAAGTTCACGTAGTGCCTGCAAATCAGGCCACCTCTGCCGCTCCTACTTCTGAAGGGGAGAAGTATAAGCAACAGTTGGGTGCTGCCGCGCAGGTATTCCTGCAGGGGCAATTCGGCCTTGGGAACGCAGCATCGACCGATGCGACGACCGGGAACGCCGCAAGTTCGAGCGCCGCGGCCTCAACTCTGAAGGTTTCCGATGCTCCGCTGGATTCAACGCTGCGCAAAGACATTGACGGCTTGCCCCGCCGAGTAAACGATCAGTTCAAGAATCTCGGCGACATGGTCAATTTCGTTTTGATCGGCTCCGAGTCACAAGTCAAGAGCGCGCTGGATGCCGCCACCTGGCACCCTGCCGACACCAGTGACACCAGCGCGGTTCTCGCTGCATTGACGGATACCTACGAGAAAAAAGACTACCTGGCGATGCCCATGAGCACGCTGTACCTGTTCGGGCGTCCTCAGGATTATGGTTATGAAATGGCGGAGCCCATTGCGATGGTCGCCAGCCGGCATCACTTCCGGCTGTGGAAGGCAGCGTTCACCTGGAACGGGCAAAACGTGTGGGTGGGCGCGGGCACGCATGACATCGGATTCGCCAAGGACAAGCGTAACGGCAACGTCACGCACAAGATCGATCCTGCGGTCGATGGCGAGCGAACCAACATCGGGCAGAGCCTGCAGCAGTCCGGCAAGGTAAAGAGTATGAGCTATTACCTGCCCCCGAATCCCGTGCAGCAAGCCAAGAACGCTACGGGAGACGGTTATCAGTCGGATGGAAAGATTCTGGTGGTGTTTTTGAAGTAGGAACCCACCTGCTCGGTGAGGTTTCACCTGGTCTGGGGATTCGTCTTCCGTCGTGACTTCATTTATTCTTTGGTCTTCATCCTTGACACCTCGCGGAGGTCCGACTTTGATTCGAGTTCATCATCTTCTCCTGATTGTCCTCGCCTGCAGCCTGGCCTTCTTTTTTGCGAGCGTCAGCCAAGCGGAACAGTATCCCGAAAGCATGTATCAGGAAATGAGGTGGCGGATGATTGGGCCGTTCCGCGGCGGCCGAACGCGAGCCGCCATTGGAGTCGCAAGCCAACCCAATGTCTTTTACGTCGGCGCGGTGAATGGCGGTGTGTGGAAGTCGGATGACTACGGCCGGACGTGGACGCCAATCTTCGATCAAGAACCGACCCAGTCGATTGGTGCGATCGCGGTAGCTCCCTCCAATCCCGATATCGTTTATGTCGCGAGCGGCGAAGGGCTGCACCGCCCTGATCTTTCGATCGGCAATGGAATCTACAAATCTACCGATGGGGGAAAGACATGGACTCACCTTGGCTTGCGTGATGGGCAGCAGATTTCTGCGCTCGTGGTTGACCCGCGCGATGCCAACCGATTGTTCGTGGCGGTGTTGGGCCATCCCTACGGTCCGAGCGAAGAACGTGGAATTTTCCGCTCGACCGATGGCGGCGAGACGTGGCAGAAGGTCCTCTACAAGGACGAAAGCACAGGTGGGTCCGACGTGGAGATGGATCCCTCGAATCCCGATGTGCTCTATGGGTGCCTGTGGGACATACGCGAGGGTCCGTGGGAGGATCACAACTTCTTGCGCGGGACCGGCGACGTCCTTTTCAAATCCACGGATGGCGGCAGCACCTGGCATCCGCTGAACAATGGCCTGCCGAAGAACCTGGTGCACGTCAATGTTGCCATCGCAGCAAGCGAGCCGCGCCGGCTTTATGCCACAATTTCCGCAGCCCAGCCTGGAGATTTCAGCGTGACCGCAGGGCTGGGCGTGTACCGCTCCGACGACGCAGGCGAGAACTGGTATCTGGCTACGACGGATCCACGTCCCGCTACGCGCATCGGTGGCGGAGGGGAGCTTCCGGTTCCGAAGGTGGATCCCAAGAATCCCGATGTCGTCTATGTTGCGAGCATGGTAACCATGCGCTCGACGGATGGCGGTAAAACCTGGATGAGTTTTCGTGGCGCACCCGGCGGCGATGACTACCAGAACCTGTGGATCAATCCCGAGAACCCGAAGATTATTCTGCTGGTAAGCGATCAGGGCGCGATTGTGAGCGTCAACGGCGGTGCGACGTGGAGTTCGTGGTACAACCAGCCCACGGCGCAACTGTACCACGTGATGGCCAGCAATACATTCCCTTACCGGGTTTGCGGCGGACAGCAGGAAAGCGGGTCGGTATGTATTTCGAGCCGTGGCAACGATGGTGAGATCACGCTTCGCGACTGGCGTCCCGTGGGCGTCATCGAGTATGGCTACGTGGCGCCTGACCCGCTTGATCCCGACATAGTTTACGGAGGCGGCCGGAACGAGGTCTCAAAATACCATTGGTCCACCGGCCAGGTGCAAAACATCACTCCCATTCCACTGCGCGACCCCAAGTACCGCGCCGATCGCACGCAGCCCCTCATGTTCTCGCCGCTCGACCCGCACACGCTTTACTATGCCGCCAACGTGCTCTTCAAAACGATGGATGGCGGGCATTCCTGGCAAATCATCAGCCCAGATCTCACGCGCCCGGATCCCGGAGTTCCGCCCAGCGTGGGCAGCCTTGCCAGCAGGAATCCCGATGCCGGCAAGCAGCGCGGCGTAATTTATGCGCTCGGTCCATCGTTCAAGAACGTGAATACTCTTTGGGCGGGAACCAATGACGGACTGATCTGGATAACGCGAGACGGCGGAAAAAACTGGAACAACATTACTCCGCCCGAACTGACTCCGTGGAGCAAGGTGACACAGATCGAGGCTTCGCATTTCGACGATCAGTCCGCCTACGCCTCGGTGAGCCGATTCAGGATCGACGATCTGCATCCCTACATCTACCGCACCCACGATGGCGGCAAGACGTGGCAGTTGATCACCCACGGCTTGCCGGACAACGCGCCGGTTGACACCGTGCGCGAAGACCCGCTCCGCAAGGGCCTGCTGTTTTCCGGCACGGAGACCGCTGTGTGGGTTTCGTTTGACGACGGCGATCACTGGCAATCGCTGCAATTGAACCTGCCGCACACCTCAATGCGCGATCTGTGGATTCATGACGATGATCTGATTGTGGGTACGCACGGGCGTGGGTTCTGGATACTCGACGACATCACGCCGCTGCGACAGTTCACTGAACCCGTGGCCGAATCCGAGGCTTATCTGTTCCAACCCGCACCGGCTTACCGGGTCCGGCGCAGCACCTATCCGGACACGCCGCTCCCGCCGGATGAGCCGGCGGCTGAGAATCCGCCCGACGGCGCCGTCCTCGATTACTTCCTGACGCGGGCTGCTTCCGGCCCGGTCACGCTGGAAATCCTCGATGCACAGGGCAAGCTGGTGCGCCGTTACTCGAGCACGGATCAGCCGGATGTGACTCTGGCTGAACTCGAGAAGCAATCGATCCCGCTCTACTGGATCCGCATGCCGAAGATCCTCTCCGCGACGGCGGGCATGCATCGCTGGGTCTGGGACCTGCGCTATCCGGCTCCCGATTCGCTGCGGCACGAGTATCCGATTTCGGCGGTTCCGCACGACACGCCGCGGCTGCCGCTCGGCCCTGCAGTCCTTCCGGGACAATACACGATCCGGCTCACGGTGAATGGACGTAGCTACACCGCACCACTCACAGTAAAGATGGATCCTCGTGTGAACGTGCCGCCCGCCGGGCTCGAGCAACAGTTGGAGCTGGAAATGCGCCTGGCTTCTCTGTTAACCCGGAGTTCCCAAGCCGTCACGGAGGCGCGCTCGGTCCGCGAACAACTGCAGAAGATCTCATCGCAGGCGAGTGGTGCGCTGGCTGAATCGGTCAAGGCGCTCGATGAGAAGATCGCTGTAGTCTTGGGGAAACCGGCGCCAACTCTGGGAGCGGATGAGCCGGAACTATCTCTCAGCCGTTTGAATAGCCGGGTGGGAACGCTCTACGGCCAGGTGGATCAAGTCGATGCGATTCCAACTACAGCTCAAACCGAGGCGGCCGCTGGGACGGAACGCGATCTTTCGGCGGTGATGAAACAGTGGGACGAACTCAGGAGCACCGATCTGGTGGCGCTCAATCGCCAGCTCCACGACGCGAACTTGCCGGAGGTTCATCTCCCGCCACACTCGAAGATGCCAGAAGGAGATGACGAGGAAGAATGAGCAAGCCGCACCAAGCGGTCATAGCCCCGTTTATTCGCAAACTCCGCGAATGAGTCGGCGACGCCTCAGAGTGTCTCTTTGGAAAATGCTCCCCGGCGGTCTTGCTATGCTGGCGGCAGGGTCGTAACATAGCGCGTTCCCATTTATCAGGAGGTGCTTGTTGCTCGACCGCCGCCGCTTTCTCTCCGCAACCACCGGATTTGCTGCTGCTGTGGCATTTCCCCGTGCCCTGTTCGCCCAGCTCGATAAAACCCCTGCGGCCCTTCCCGACCGCGCTTTATATGACAGCAATCCAGATTCCTACTGGGCTGATCTGCGAAAGCAGTTTCTGATTCCAGAAGATGAGGTTTATTTGAACAACGGAACCGTGGGTTCCAGCCCGGCGCCCGTGCTGCGGGCCATTTTTGACGCCTACACCATCACAGAAAAAATGGATCAGCACGACCCTGAAGATTATCCGATCTGGGGCTACGCTGCGTGGAACGAATTCCGTGATCCGCTGGCCCAACTCGTGGGCTCGACGCGCGACGAAATTGCCTTGGTGCGAAATGCCACGGAGGGCAACAGCTACATTGCCAATGGGATTGATATGAAGGCCGGGGACGAAGTGCTCATGACCGATCAGGAGCATCCCGGCGGCGAGCAACCCTGGCAGTTGAAAGCCAAGCGCTACGGAATCGCGGTCAAAGAAGTTACGCTGCCCAAACCGGTTAAGGACTCCGCCCAAGTTTTGAACCTATTTGAGGACGCCATCAGCAAGCGCACGCGCGTCATGTTCTTCAGTCACATCACGACGGTGACGGGCGTGGTTCTACCGGCGAAGGAACTCTGTGCGCTGGCCCGCTCCAGGAATATTTTGTCGGCGGTGGATGGAGCCCACGTCACCGGCATGATGCGCCTGAACGTGCGTGACCTGGGCTGCGATCTGTATTCCTCGAGCCCGCACAAGTGGCTACAGGCGCCGAAAGGCAGCGGCTTCCTCTATGTGCGGGACGAGGTGATCGACCGGGTGTGGAATACGATTGCGACCGAAGGCTGGGAAGATTCGAAGCTGCGCGCCGAACGCTTTCAGCGGATCGGCTCCTCGAATGTGCCGGCGCTGTGGGGGCTGCTCGCCGCCATTCAAATGGCGAACGACATCGGCATGGATCGCATTGAGAAGCGTCATCGCGAGCTGTGCGACTACATCCTGGGCGAGATGATCAAGCGCGGCGCGGAATCCTGGACTTCGCCGGATGCGGCGCTGCGTTGCGCCATCGCCACGGTGAACGCGCCCCCATTGCAGCGCATGGATATGGAGAACTGGATGTGGACCAAACACAAGATCCGCATCCGGGGCGGGGAGCCTTCGAAGCTGCGATTGTCCACGCCGTATTATCTGCAGAAGAGCGAGATCGACCGCTTTCTGGAGGCGTTCGATCTGTACAAGCGGGAGAAGAATCTGGCGTAACGGCGGCTTCCGTCCGGATGCGTGAAATGGCGTCAGTCCCGGGGCACGAGGCCAGCTTACATCCGAACTGCCCCACTCAAGCCAAAACCGGGCTTGAGTGGGCCACCGGTCCCGAGCAGTGGCCCTGGAGCAGTTTCCGCTTTTACGCGTATGGCGAGACCGGAACGGTGCACGTGAACGACTGGCAGGTGCTGAAAATGAAGATCCGCACGGCGTAACCGGTCCTGGCGCCCCCCACTTCTCGCACAGAACGCGAGAAATGGGGCACCCCAAATCCCTGTCTCAAAGCTATACTGGCCACGAGATGCGGGCCACCCGTCCAAACCTCGGCATGGTCACCGCATCTCTCAACTCCTCGAAATGCGGGCCGCACATAACAACTCCTAACATGTGCCAAGGGCCAGGACAAGGTGACCGGCTTGGTACATTTCCGACAACGAAGCGGAAGTAGCCGGACTGTAGTTGAGAGGTCTGAATAAAGGTGCCCCCCTCATCGCGGATCGTACTGTGCCTGCTTGTGGCTATTCTCAGGGGACAATCTTAAACACGGTGCCGCACCCGTCGGGCTTGCAACTCGGGTCACCGTGGCCGTACGCTGTGCCATAAAGAGTCCCGGCTGCGTCCATTATTAACCCCGCGAGCGGAAACGCCCCATCTGTCCCGCCGGTAAAGCTATACAGGACGGTCTCTTTACCGCTGGTGTCTAACTTGAAGATGACCCCACATGCCTCTCCATTGCAGTTTCGATGTACGCCACCGAAATATGTAGTCCCATAGATAGTGCCATTCGCGTCGCGAACCAGCGGGCCTGTGCCAGGTTCCTCGCCGTCTGCGCAGTTCGAGAGGGAGCAGAACGCATAGAGGACCTTTTCCGTCCAGCTTCCGTCTGACTGAGGCGATAGCTCAAACACCGTGCCACAGCCCGTGCCGCCGCACTCGCCGCTGCCGCCCGCTGCAGTTGCTCCGTAGAGATTTCCTTCTGAATCAAAAAGCAGCACTGAGTCTGGGTCCGCTCCGTCTGAGCCCGCTTCAAAATCGTGCAGGATCGTTTCCTTGCCGGTCGTATCTACCTCAAACACCGTGCCGCAGCCGAAGTCACATGATCCCCCAGTACCGCCGTCGGAGGTTACCCCATACAAGTTGCCTGCGCCATCCAGGGTCACCCCTGGGTAGGGCGCCGCCCCATCGGGCGCGCCAGCAAAACTGTATAGCACAGTTTCCTTGCCCGGCTTGCCCACCTTGAATACCGTCCCCGAGCCGTGCGCGCCGCCTAGATAGGTGGTACCGTAAAGGTCTCCTGATGAGTCCTGAACCAGAAGCGCCTCTGGAAAATAGCCGTCCGGATCTCCGGTGAACTTGTGTAGGACAGTTTCTATCCGGGCCTTATCCAGCTTGAACACTACTCCGCACCTGAATGGACACTCGTTGTTGCCCTTGCCGCCTTCCGCAGTGGTGCCAAATAGGTTCCCTGCCGCGTCCCGCAGCAGACCCGCGGAGGGGTCCTCACCGTTCGGACCCTTAAAGCTGTACAGCCAAATCTGCTGGCCGTTCTTGTTCAACTTGAACACCGTCCCACATCCGCATTTTCCGGTCCCGCCTGCGCCGGTCGTGCTATACAGATTGCCAGCAGAGTCCCTAATTAGCACACTCACAGGTCCATAACCATTCGGTCCGTGAAACGTGTGCAGCACCTTGAAGGTCTGTGCCTGTGCCGGTTGGGCCGCCAGTGTTTCCGCCACCAGGAACGTTAGGAAGATCGCGAAGACTGCCTTGGCTGCGGAGCAGGATTCCTTTGGTCGCATAGGTCGTTACCTCGCTTCAAGCGGTGGGGCCAGGGAGGAAGGGGAAAGCTGGGCCCGAATCCTGCGGGCAGTATAACACGGGGCTATGGCTCTCCAGGCCGCTTTTCACTGCGGCGGGTGCGCGGAGCGAGGGATCCGTCGCAGTCCCGCTCCGGCTTCATCGTCACCCTAAATTGGAAGCGGCGGCGGCATGAAATTCTCGCCTCCCACCCTTTCGCACAGAACGCGAAAGGATGGGGCACCCCGCAGTCTCGCGCTGTACGCTGAAATCTCGGGAAAGGGTGGGCCAGCCCCCGGGAGAAGAATCTGGCGTAAGGCCGGCATCCGCGAAGCCAGCAGGGGCAGGCGCTCGCTCGGCCCAGGTTGGCGTCCAAAGAAGGGACGCGAACCCTTCGGATTGGCTCAGAGGCTGTCACTTTTTCCTGTATCCCAGGATGGCAGCGGATTGATAAAGGCACAGGCACACTAGGAATTGTCATTCTGAGCGGAGTGGGAAGTTCGCGAAGCGAACATCCCATGGAGTCGAAGAATCCCTATAGCGCCAGGCTTGGTCCGGCAGCTTCGAGGCATTCTTCCTGGAAGATGGTGAGAATTCCCTGCGGCGTCTTGGCGGCGATTGCACCATAGGGGTCCTTCGACTGCGTTGCCGTGCGCTTCGCCCACGACAACTTCGCTCAGGATGACAGCTTTGGAGGGGGCCGGTGAATTCGTGAAAGGCCATGTCATCCTGAAATGCTAGAACTCAAAAAGTCACAGCCTCTCAGGGCAAGGCTCTTCACCTTCCCCATCAGGGACGCTGCGTCCGAAATGGATGGTTGGCAAGCTTGAGCGTCACGTACGCTGTGGCCTTGGACGCCAAGCCAAAGACAAACGGGTCGTTATTGCTGAGATTGTCGCACCATCGCCCAGGATAATCGCAGCATCCGCCGTCAGAGCTTGGTATGTTGCCTTCGTAGTTTCCCAGGAATCCGCCCCATATATCCACTTCCGGTTGCGACTTACAGCAATCCTGCATGGTCAGAATGCCGGTATCCGGGATACCGATCAAAGCAAAAGAATTCGAGTCTGTTCCGCAGTTTCCGAACGGGGCGGACTGAGACACAATTCCGATGGAACTAAAGTAGTCGGTCCACAATTTAGTGCCTACTTTCGATTGGGGGACGACATTGGGAGGGAATTGGTTGACATTGCACGCGGTCGCGGGATCGGCAATATACATGTCGAAGTTGGGCGTGGCGGTGACGTCCGCGTCAAGGTCGAAGACGATGCGCTTCTTCTCGCCAGAACTCAAGTGCGTGGTGTAATACGCGGAGCCGAGCAAGCCGAGTTCTTCGCCGCCAAACCAGATGTAGCGCAGCCGATTTCGCGTGGATGTCTTTGCCATGTTCAGGGCAATCTCCAGAATGGTTGTCGATCCGGACGCGTTGTCCAGCATACCGGCGCCGTAGATGGAGTCGAGGTGCCCCTCAATGATGACGGTGTGTTGGGGATCTCCGAAGGGTGACTCGGCGATCAAGTTGTAGTCCGTGCCAGATTTGGGCTGTGTGCGAATCGCAATGTGCACCTGGGGCGGGTTGCCGGATGCGTATCGTCGCTGCAATTCCGCGCCTACGCTGTAAGCGGCAACACCGACCACTGGGATGCTCACCTGGCGGCTAAGCCGGGCTGGGAAAACAGTACCGTGACTCTGGCCGGAATCGGCGAACGCGCCGGCTTGATCTTGCCCCGCGTCCGGCGTGTTATAGATCACGACCGCAGATGCGCCGGCTGCTTGAGAGTTCGCCACCTGCACGTCGTAGCTGCATGCTGCTCGCTCGAGCAGAGCAATATGTCCGGGCATGAATCCGGCGAAGTCACTCGGGAGACATCCACTGCCGGAACCGCCCACGGGTTGAACCGGGGCCGTCACCGTTCCTCCTCCGGAAAGCCTGGCCACATCCCAGTCGCGCATCAAGACGTAGTTCTCGTCTGACGCACTGAACTGAGATACGCCAACTACTTCCGTAGCTTGGTATTGATAGGTCTGAATGGTCACCTTATAGCCAGCCTTGCGCACCAGACCCGCCACGTAGTCCACCGACGCTTTGTACCCCGGCGTTCCGGTATCGCGATAGCCATGGCCGTCGGATCCTTTATGGTGGTCAGCGATCTGCTGAAAGTGGGCAAGATGTTGCCAGAGCGCAGACGGTCGAATGCATTCCAGGAGCTTTTCTGGCGTGTCGTTTACTCGCGTCTGGCAAGCTTGATCCGAGAGTGTCGCATTGCTGATGCCCTTTTGCGCGACGCCGCTGACTAGCCCCTGGTCTGTCTGGGCTGCAAGCGACGGCTGCAGAACGCAAAGTATTACCGCGCATATGATCGAGAAACCGAGGTTTTTTAGCGTAACGCTGGGTTTTAGCGTGAACATTGGAACACCCCTTTCGGAACCCTGTTAGCTTACACCAGGCAAGGCTTCTGCGCCGTGTATTCGAATGTCACACTCAAGCCAAAACCGGGCTTGAGTGGGCCACCCGCCCACCCTTTTCGGATCCAGCTTTTCCTTCAGCTTTCCCACCAGTTCCGCCAGCACTTCCTTCGTATCCCGCTGCACCGGGCGCCGCGACTCCGCCCGCCTCGATGGCTGTTCCCTCTTCTTTCGGCAATTGTTATGCTTCTTCAAGGTCGATCTCCTTATTCGCTGTGATTGCACCGTAGAGTGCGTTGATCACCGGTAGCTTAACGCCGTCCGTGATCGGGGGATCGACCTTCTCATACCATCTACCGGGTGGAGCGATCCAGTTCCCGGGCGGGAGTTTCACCCGCTGAAGTCCAGCGCCTTTCACGGCGCACTTTTACGTCAACTATCACAGGGCTAAGGTACTCTGACTGTTTGTTTCCACTAGTTTCCGCGTGGCTTTAAAGTGAAAATCGGGCAACGGAATTTCGTGATATAGTATGCCCCGGCGGATCACGACACAGATTCGTTTTTGTGTCCCGCGTACGGGGGAGTTCTTGTATGGGACTAGCCCCCCTTCACCTGCGCTGTTTTGGTATTGTCGCCAGCCCACAATCGATTTGTGGACTGTCACTGCAGGAGGAATCCATGCCGACATTACATCCTGTGTCCGCTGATCTACAGTACGGCAAACTAGGCTTTTTGTGGGCATTATTGGTTGCCGCGTGCATGGTGCCAGCGTTGGCGGCGGAAACTGTATTGCACACTTTCGCGCCTCCTCCAAAGGGATTCTCGCCGGCCGCTGGAGTGATCCGCGACTCGGCAGGGAATCTCTATGGGACCACGGTGTACGGGGGCACCACGGGCAATGGAGTCGTGTACAAAGTGGACGCAACCGGCCACGAGACGGTGCTCTACAGATTCTGCTCCTTACAGAATTGTGCCGACGGGAGCCACCCCTACACGGGAGTGATCCGCGACTCGGCAGGGAACCTGTATGGGACCACTTATGACGGGGTCGTATACGAAGTGGACACAACTGGCCACGAGACTGTGCTCGGTAGGGTCGGGGCCGAACCCGGCCCGGTGATCCGCGACTCGGCAGGGAATCTTTATGGGACCGTATACAGCGGCTCGGGAGTCGTGTACAAGCTGGACACAACTGGCCACGAGACTGTGCTCTACAGCTTCTGCTCCTTACAGAGGTGTGCCGACGGGAGTGGCCCCATCGGTGGTGTGATCCGCGACTCGGCAGGCAACCTCTATGGGACCGCTTCCGGTGGCGGCTCGGCCAATGCAGGAGTGGTGTATAAGTTGGACACAACCGGCCACCAGACCGTGCTCTACAGCTTCACCGGCGAGGCTGATGGGGGTGATCCCGAGGCTCGTGTGATCCGCGACTCGGCGGGGAATCTTTATGGGACCACTTACCATGGCGGCAATCTTTCCGCCTGTACCGGTTTAGGCTGCGGGGTCGTGTACAAAGTGGACGCAACCGGCCACGAGACCGTGCTCTACAGCTTCACCGGCGAGGCTGATGGGGGTAATCCCGAGGCCGGTGTGATCCGCGACTCGGCAGGGAACCTCTATGGGACCGCTTCCAACTTCGGCTCGACCTACGGAGGAGTGGTGTACAGGTTGGACGCAACCGGCCATGAGAGCGTGCTCTACAGCTTCTGCTCCCTACAGTATTGTGCCGACGGGGGCTATTCCCAGGCTGGTGTGATCCGCGACTCGGCAGGCAACCTCTATGGGACCACCTACTTTTATGGTTCCGGGAACGGCGGAGTTGTATACAAAGTGGACGCAGCGCGCCACGAAACCGTGCTTTACAGCTTCGCCGGCCACGACGGGGCAGACCCCTTTGGCGATGTGATCCGCGACCCGGCAGGGAATCTTTATGGGACCACCTTATATGGCGGCTCGGGCAACGCAGGAGTGGTGTATAAGTTGGACACAACCAGCCACGAGACCGTGCTCCACAGCTTCAGCGGGGCCGACGGAGGCAACCCCGTGGCTGGTGTGATCCGCGACTCGGCAGGGAATCTTTATGGGACCACCTTAGATGACGGCTCGGCGGGGCGGGGAGTTGTGTACAAATTGGACACAGCCGGTCACGAGACCGTGCTCTACAACTTCACCGGTAAGGCTGATGGGGGTACTCCCGAGGCCGGTGTGATCCGGGACTCGGCAGGGAATCTTTATGGGACCACTTTCCAGGGCGGCAATCTTTCCGCCTGTAGCGGTTTAGGCTGCGGGGTCGTGTACAAAGTGGATGCAGCCGGCGACGAAACCGTGCTCTACACCTTCTGCTCCTTAACGCAATGTGCCGACGGCAGCGCGCCCTTGGCGGGTGTGATCCGCGACCAGGCAGGCAACCTCTATGGGACTACTGCCAACGGCGGTGGCAACCAGAATGACTGCTTCGGAGGCTGCGGGGTCGTGTACAAAGTGGACGCAGCCGGCCACGAGACCGTGCTCTACAGCTTCTGCTCCTTACAACAGTATTGTGCTGACGGGGAATTACCCTTCGCTGGTGTCATCCGCGACTCAGCAGGCAACCTCTATGGGACCGCTTCCGGGGGCGGCTCGGAGGGGCCCGGAGTTGTGTACAAATTGGACACAGCCGGCTACGAGACCGTGCTCTACAACTTCTGCTCCCTACAGTATTGTGTCGACGGGCGCGAGCCCTACACGGGAGTGGTCCGCGACTCGGCAGGGAATCTTTATGGGACCACTTTCGAGGGTGGCAATTCTGGCTTCGGAGTGGTGTACAAGTTGGACGCAACCGGCCACGAGACCGTGCTCTACAGCTTCACCGGCGGGGCCGACGGGAGCTATCCCCAGGCTGGTGTGATCCGCGACTCGGCAGGCAAACTGTACGGAACCGCTTCAGTTGGTGGAACAAGACTTGTCGGGGTGGTATTCCGAATCCCATGATCCCGTTGCGTTGATGAGACAACGTGTCGGCTCTATCACATTGTCTGGACAACATGTTAGCCGATCAATTTACGAAACCAGGCGATTGCACAAGTGTGCGCCGTTTGTTCGCCCTCGCGTCGCCGCGCCCTCGCCTTTTCCCGCACGCACGTAGATCGCAGCTCGCCCCGCGACACAGCCACTCCGATCCGCGCGCCCCCTTCGAACGCACACCACGCCAACGCAGGGCGCGAAGTTTACCAAGTTGTTACGTGGAGCCGTTTTTCCCGTCGCCACATCCTACCCCCCGTCGGGTTGACGGGGAGAGCTATTCGGGCCGGGAAAATCCGCACACCCCTCGGGGCCGGGGCGGGGCCGGGGGCGGGGATGGAACGGGGCTAGAATGTCGGTATGTCACAAGAGATGGAACGCGAGCTCGACGCCGCTACTGGGAAACAGATGGCAAGCCCATTTTCAACCGGCAGCGGCGGCGGAGTCTTTGAAAACCAACCTAGCCGTCCTCGGCAATGCTCCCGAAGTGAGGTAACGTCCATGCAGTCGAAATCCAGCTTGAAAGCGATGGTGGCTTTTAGCGATTCTGGTGTTGGCTCTGCTACCGGTTTAGCCGATTACGTCGGGAGACTCTTCGCTTTTGTCCATGAATTCAAGTATCTTTTGGAGCGTATTCGGTTTCACGGCCTTGCCTTTACTAACAAGAATGATCGTGTCGTGATGGATTCCAGTCTCGCGTTCCAATTCTCTGATGCCGATTGTGGTAATCCGTCTTCGGGTTTCAGCATCGGCAATCATCTTGCCATCGCTGTATTCCGCGCACCGGAAATCGACCATGCTGAGATCGTCGCCTTGCTCCCAGTGGCGCGACGTTTCCTTCCCAATGTAGCGATGCCGATTCGCAATAACGTGGCTTCTTCGTAGTAATCCGCGTGTGAGCCTGTTGCAAGGGTTCCCGTCATAACCTACAAACTTAGCTTCCGGGTGTTCACGATATGCGCCGAGAATGTTCCCATAACATTTCACCTCAACCTTCTTTGTGCTACCCTGCGGGTCCAATAAACTGATTGAATATTCTTCACCCGTATGTGTGTCTACGGCCTTCGTGTCCAGCCATTGATCCCGGCGTTTCGAGAACGGCATTATAAGGCTGAAATTTGAGGGGTCTTTTCCGGCAGGGTACAAACTGGGGAACATCAGCGGTACGTGAACAAAATTAAAGGGCTTTGTGAATCCCTTCAGCAGTCCGAGAATGGCAGGAGTGCTTACTGTCATCCGCATCATGGCCGGAATTGAAAACCATTCGGGGGCCGGGCGCGGTCTCGCGACTTCGCCTTCCAGTACCCAATGCCATGCTTCCAATATCCAATCGGATTCTGTGTCATCTTGGAGACCGTCTTTTGGCGGATAAAGGTAGCCCAGGCCGTGGGCCTTCGCGTCAACGATCTTGATATTGCCCCTTGCGTCGTAACGGTACAGAACATATCGTTTCGCGCTAATTGCGTAGCCGAACAGTTCGATCTGTTTATTACCAGCAAAGTTAATTTTCTCAATTTTCAGAATTGAACCCGGCACCTTGCTCTGGTCATAACAATTAAGGGAGGTGAACCGATCTCTTATTGTTTTCACATCCTTCCACGAAAGTGCCTTAATTCGCGGTTCATTCGGACAACCCACCCATCCGCCGGTCCTCGACGCGACGATACACATGCTGTCGGTACCTCAGTCGCGGGCGCAGACGTTCACGGTGCTGCACACGTTTCACGGAAAGGACGGATATAGCCCACGGGGCCAGTTGGTGATAGATGAGTCAGGCAATCTCTATGGAACGACCAACAGTGGTGGAAAAGCAAACGCAAACTGTTTAAACGGTCTGCACAATTGCGGAACCGTGTTCAAAATGACCAAGAGCGGCACGCTGGTCTGGCTGCACACTTTCGATCGGACAAACGGCATGTGGCCCGACGCAGGCTTGCTGCGAGACACTGCGGGAAACCTCTACGGAACCACACAGGCGGGTGGCAGAGCTACCCAAAGTTACCCATACGGATGCGGGGTGGTGTTCAAGTTAGATAGGACGGGAAAGGGAACCGCGCTGTACAAGTTCAAAGGCATCAAGACTGGATGCACGTTGGAGGCACTTTTGGTTGGAGACTCTGCTGGAAACCTCTATGGCACGACGCTCTGGGGCGGAATCCGCAATCAGGGGGTCATATTCAAGGTTGATAAGGCAGGCAAGGGAACCGTTTTGCATACCTTCACGGGTGGAGCCGACGGTGCGTCTGACTATTTTGGTTTCATCTGGGGGGCCGGGTCGAGCCTATATAGTGTCGCTGGTGGCGGGGCCGATGGCCAGGGCATGATGTTCAAGATGGACACCAGTGGCAACAAAACGGTCTTGTACAACTTCCAAGGGGGTTCTTACGGGTCTGGACAGTCGCTGCTAGTCGCAGACGCAGCGGGAAATTTCTACGGCACAACCCAGCAAGGTGGCAACATGGCGTGCAACGGCGGTTACGGTTGCGGCGTGGTATACGAATTGTCGCCCCAGTCAAACGGAACTTGGGCGGAAACGGTCCTTTATACTTTTTGTTCCCTCACCAATTGCACGGATGGGAACAGGCCAGAGGCGGGTCCTTTGGTCCGAGACGCACCGGGAAATTTATATGGCATGACCGCGTTTGGCGGTGCCTCTTCCAACTGCGATGGGTGCGGAGACGGAGTCGTCTTTAAGCTGGATACTGCAGGCAAAGAAACCGTACTACATAGCTTCACGGATGGATCGGATGGAGGAGGCGTTTGGGGAGGTCTAACAATGGATGCTGCCGGTAACCTATATGGCGCGGTGGAGTGGGGCGGCGACCTGAACTGTCCCCTCAACAAGGGATACGGCTGCGGCGTTGTGTTCAAGATCACACCCTAAAGCCGATGGCCACCAGCGCAGCAACCTCCAGGTTAAACGCTCATAACCCAATACAGCTGGGGTTAACTGTTGTAACATCCCTATTACGCTCATCGACAGGTCAAAACGTGTAATCGCCTGTGGGTGTTGAAAAAGTGAAGTCTGGAAAGTGTTCTTTCCGCCGCTCTGTGTGTTGCCGTCGCGCGGCGTCTTTTGCGCGAGAGGTTCAACTAAGCGGTGGCGGGCAGGATGGAACGTGGGCCTTGAGCGAGGAACCGCACCAATCGCTTGATGTTCTGGGCAGCCGCCGCTAGGAAGAACTGTTCTCGCACGAACTTCAATCTCCGCAGGCGCAAGCGACGCAGTCCAATCTGATTCTTAAGTTCCGCGAACAGGGCTTCCACCTTCTTCCTTTGCCGCTGTGCATGGGCGAACTCTGACGTGTGGGCTAGCTCGCGGGCACGTCGCCGAGCGGGCTCATCCATGTGAATGGCGAGAAACCGGAATGCTCCGCTGGTGCATTGCGCCTTTTGTAGACAAGCACCGCAACGCTTGCGCGTGCCGATATAGGCATAGGTGCGGTTGCGCATACTGCGGCCGCCGTAGTTGAGTTGTTCCCCGGCAGGGCAGCGATAGCTGTTGCTCTCCGGCTGGTACGTAAATTGCTCGGGGCCGTAGAACGGGCTGTTCTTGCGGTGGATACTGTCGCGGGTTCGCATGTAGGGAGTAATGCTGCGATCCACCAACCATTGCAGAAACTCTCCGTTGCCGTACGTAGTATCCGCCGCGACCGATT
This sequence comes from uncultured Acidobacteriota bacterium, assembly GCA_963770485.1. GTDB lineage: Bacteria > Acidobacteriota > Terriglobia > Terriglobales > Acidobacteriaceae > CAVVEC01. The sequence goes on along the minus strand of CAVYPX010000007.1, from coordinate 2,231 downwards.
CTGGCTTTCGTCCCTGCCACTGCGCAAAACGTGTGAGCATGTCTTGTGCGGCGACCGTTTCCTGGCTCATCCGGGCGGCTGTTGCCTGCACCCCCACAATCACGCAACTGTGATTGTCGACCAGATAGTTGTCGTAGTACCCCAGTCGGGCCGGAGTGCCGCCCTTAGTGGCATAGGTCGAGTCCGGATCGGTGGTCGACACCTGGTCTTGCTCATGCACCGGTTCTTCGACTGGATTCTGCTGTTCCAGTTCCTGCAGATACTGACGCACCGCATAATGGACCTGTGCCACTTCCACCAACTGCTCCCGCGGTATGCGACTTTCCTTGGCCGCATTGGCTTCCACGAAACTGCCATCGACCGATAGCTTATCCCCCCGCACTAGTCCTACTTCCACACACTGCTTCACGATCTGTTCAAACAACTGCTCGAACAGCTTCGACTCCTGGAACCGCCCGTGACGGTTCTTGGAGAACGTGGAATGATGCGGAATCTCCTCATCGAACCCCAGTCCGGTGAACCAGCGCCAGGCCAGATGCATGCGCAGCTCCTCCACCAGCTTGCGTTCACTGGTGACGCCATACAAATAACCAATCAGCAGAATGCGCAGCAGTAGTTCGGGATCAATCGATGGTCGGCCCGTCTCGCTGTAGCTGTCCTTCAATCGTTCGCGCACAAAGTTGAAACTGATGTGCTTCTCGATCAGCCGGAGCAGATGATTCTCGGGAACTTGATCTTCCAGACGGAAGTAGTAGAACAATGCTTCTGAGCGCGAGTGTTGCCCCATCATGATCAGCAGGCCTCCGAAGATTGAAATCCAGCAAAACATGGGAAGGAACTTCTCCTTCTAACATGTTTTCGCTGAATCTCAGCTGCTAATCGCAGTGACTTTTTCAACACCCACGCCTGGTTTCATCAATTGACTTCCCGCCCATCGCGGGAGGATACTGCATGCCGCCAGTTGAGGGGAGAGTCATGCCGCGCACTACCAAGGAATCTGCCAATTCTTATAGGTCACTTCGTCAACGGCTCGTCAACAGGAGACGCCAATTGACGCTAATCGTTGTGCTTGTGCTTGCGGCTCTCGCACAGGCGAAAACCTTCACAGTACTTTACAATTTTACCGGCGGCTCCGACGGTGGTTATCCCTATGCGGGCGTGATTCGGGACGCAGCCGGCAACATGTATGTGACCGCCGCGTTCGGTTCCTATAGGGACGACGGTACTGTCCTCAAGATCGACAGTGCCGGCACGGAAACTGTGGTGCACACCTTCTCCGGATCCGACGGGGCAAACCCTTACACGCCGGTGGCTCGAGACGAGGCTGGCAACATCTATGGGACCACCGGCGTGGGAGGCTCCGATGGTAGGGGGACCGTATTCAAGATCGACACCGCGGGGAACGAGACGGTGCTGCACAGCTTTACCGGCGGCTCGGAGGGTTGCAACCCATTGCAAGGCCTGGCCATGGACAAAGTCGGCAGCCTGTATGGCACCACTCTTAGGGGCAGGCGCCCGCGGGTCTTCGGACTACGGGACGATATTCAAGGTTGACCGTTCAGGGAACTTTACCCTCCTCCACTCCTTCGACGAGCTACGACGGCGAATCTCCCTCCGGTGGGCATCTGACGTTGGACGTGTCTGGCAACTTGTACGGTGTAGCCACGGAGGGTGGCACTTATGATTACGGAGAGCTGTACAAGCTGAGTAAGAACGGAACGCTTACCGTGCTGCACAGCTTTGCCGGCGGCACACACATGGCCGCAATCCGTATGGATCCGTGGCACGGGACAAGGCAGGAAACCTCTATGGAACCACCGAATACTGCGGTTCCAACAACTATGGGACTATATGGAAGGTGAGCAAGAGCGGCAAGGAAACTGTCCTGCACAACTTTGCTGGGTACCCGTCGGATGGCTGCTGGCCGCAAGCGGGCGTAACTCGGGACTCGAAAGGTAATTTGTATGGGGTCGCCTACGCGTGCGGTGCTAACAACGTCGGAGCGTTGTAACAGGCTGAGCGCAAAACGTAAGCTCAACCTGCTGCACAGTTTTGACTTTTCAGGCGGCGGCACACCTGCCGGCGAAGTACAGCGGACTACCAGGCACGCTGTTCGGCACCACCCTCGGGGGCGGCACCTACAGCTACGGAACGGTGTGGAAATACGTGCCCTAAGCAAATTGCCGCAGTCCGGGCCAGAATCGATGAGACGGGCGGCAACTAATGTAACA
>CAVYPX010000006.1:0-71973 GCA_963770485.1 uncultured Acidobacteriota bacterium | reverse complement strand
AATGATCTTCTGCACGCCGACCGCGGCTGCCAGGTGGAAGACCAGATCCACTTGCTTGACCAGCGGTTGTAGCGACGAAGAATCGAGGATGGAGCCCTCCACGAAGTGAAAGACCTTGTTATTTGCCAGGTGGGCGATGTTCTCGATACGGCCCGTCGAGAGGTCGTCAATCACCGATACTTCATCGCCACGACGAAGCAAGGCCTCACACAAATGGCTGCCAATAAAGCCAGCCCCACCGGTAACCAGGACTTTCCTCATTCGTATGACCTCTGATAAGTTGTAACCCCAGCGAAATGCAAAATACTTCCCCCGCCTGCCCTTGGAATTGCGAAAACTTTGGCCCTGTTGTAGAAATCCTATTGTAACTGACGCAGCAACTTAGGGGCTGATCCGTATCAATTTGCCATTCCGGAGCGTGAAGGAGTCCCCGCGCCAGGCCACGGTATGACCTGCAAAACTAACAGCCCAGATTAACAAGCCTAACACGTCGCGCAGGGGAATCAATGCAAGGAATCGCTTAACTTGCGAATCACCAAGCACCAAGCTGCCAACGATGATTGCCATAACGGTGCGCATTGTTGTGGTAACTGCGAGCAAAGCCCAGGCCCAGCCCGCGCCCGGAGAGAGGACTAAACACAGCACCGCCCAAGGCAGGCCAAAGGTGAGCCCGAGTCCGACATATCCCCAAAAGCGCGAATCGCGAACCGTTCGAGCCCAACGCAACTGGTGATCGAAAAACTCACGCAAGGTGTATCGGGGCAAGAAGGTCTCGACCACTACATCGGACAACTTCACCTTAAGCCCGAGCGCGGCAATGCGGCTCCCCATCTGATAATCATCGGCAAGATAATCCACGAAGGCTTCGAATCCGCCAATGGCCTGCAGGTCGCGACGGCGAAAAGCCAGCGTGGAGCCCAGGCCGAAACGGAGGCCGCGTTCCAGGTGGCGTGCGGCCAGGATTCCGGCGCAGAAATCGGTGCTGATGCCGAGCGATTCCAGGCGCGAGCCCAGAGTGGAATTCGCCACACCTCGGTAAAGGCAGGTGACAAGACCGACCTCCGTGGCGCTCAGAGGAGCAAGAACGCGGCGAAGGTAGTCCGGTGCAACCCGGATATCGCTGTCGTTAACAATAATGTATTCGGATTGCGCCTCAGACAGCATCTGCGCCAGACAACTCACTTTGGCATTGGCGCCGAGGTTTTTGCGGCAAATCGTTAACCGGATCGCTCGTTCGGGGAACTCAGCCTTCAAGCGCTCTACCAACTCTGTAGAAGGATCATTCGGGTCGCTGACCCCGAAAATAATCTCGTACTCCGGGTAATCTTGCAGGCAATGGCTGCGGAAACTTTCGTACATCTCGGGGTCGGTGCCCTTGAGCGGCTTCAGAGTGGAGACGGCAGGACAAGCCTGTGTGGGGCGGACACTCTTGTCCGCCGCCTTTCGCTGGCGCAGAAATTTCGCTGCGCTCCACAGGCATAGGGCGTAGTGACCAATGCTAGAAAGTGTTCCCAGCAGGGCGGCCATTTCGATGATCCTGGCGGCTTGGTGAATCATGCGCGTGGAACGACATCGGCGTCAGTCGTTGGTCGTTCGCCGTTGGGCCATAGTGGATTGATGCTCGCCGCGTTTAAGTCTAGCAAAATCCGATCTTCCGGTGCGTCTTCGATCGCGAGGAACGGGCAGCCCCGCCAACTGCGAAGGGCCAACGGCGAACGACCAACGGCGAACGACCAACGGCGAACGACCAGCGGTTCCTAGAACCATCGCATATAATGACTTTGTAGGCAGCTGGACCGGACGGTCGCCCCGCCCATTCTGGCAGGAGCGCAAAATTTGCGGCTCTTCCGAGAATGGGCGGGGAGGAAAGTCCGAACTCCGCAGAGCAGTGTGCCGGATAACGTCCGGGAGGGCCCTCACGCTTGTAGGGGTGGGATCGCTCGACGGAAAGTGCCACAGAAAATATACCGCCCCGCCGTTCTTGTGAGACCTCACGGCGTCGGATGAAGGCTGACAAGAACGGCGGGGTAAGGGTGAAAAGGTGCGGTAAGAGCGCACCGCCGTCGCAGTAATGCGGCGGGCAGGGCAAACCCCACACGGAGCAAGACCAAATAGGGAGGGAGTCCCGCCGGTTCGGTAGGTCCCGGTCGACTTTGACAGTGGACTTACGGAACCGGCGGGATACGTGCCGGCTCGGCGCGTCACCACCTCCGGGTAGGTCGCTTGAGCCGCGCAGTAATGCGTGGCCCAGAGGAATGGCCGTCCTGCTGGAGCAATCCGGCAGACAGAATTCGGCTTACAGGTCCGGCTGCCACAAAGATTTGAGATACGAGGTCCTTCGCTGCGCTCAGGATTTCGGCACGCGGCTCGAACGCCGCGTAAACGCCTCGGCTTACAGGTCCGGCTGCCACAAAGATTTGGGGTACGAGGTCCTTCGCTGCGCTCAGGATTTCGGCACGCGGCTCGAACGCCGCGTAGACGCCTCAACTTACAGGTCCGGCTGCCACAAAGATTCGAGGTACGAGGTCCTTCGCTGCGCTCAGGATTTCGGCACGCGGCTCGAATGCCGCGTAAACGCCTCGGCTTACAGGTCCGGCTGCCACAAACTTCTCTTTTCGGCCTCTTGCGTGAACCTGCCGTTCGATTGCGAGGTCCCGGTCAGTGCGCCTGTTCCATGGCAATCGCTCGGGGAAAGAGGATGTTGTTTTCCAGATGAATGTGCTGATGCAGGTCAGCTTCGAATTCAGCCAAGGCCTTGTAGAGCGTCTGGTAGCTGACGCATGCGTCGGGTGGCGAAGCGTACCCACCACTGGCTTCACGCATGGCGCGCAGTGCGTTACCAGCGGATTCGTGCTCGTGCTCCATCATCGCAACTGGGTTTTGCACGCTGCCAAAAGGCGGCGGCAGGACAGGCTCATTCTGAATGACGGCCTCCTCCATGCTGACTATGTAGGGGAACAGGACCATCTCTTCCTTCATCATGTGCATGGTCAGTTCCTGAGCCAACTCGGCGAAGGTTGACCTCATCTGCGGCAGTTCCGGATGATTCTTGCCGTGGACGGAGCACACCTTGTCAAACAAAGGAGCCAGGCGGGCAATCTCCTCGCGCGTGTACTTGTGGTGAGTGCTTTTGATGTGCACAACCAAATCGGCCAGGAGCTCTTTTTGCCAGTCACGGTTCTTCAGGGCTGCCTGGGTCGTTTCTTCGGCCGCGTCGAGCGAATCCAGCACCTCGTTCATCGAGACGTTGGCGGCGCGGCAGGCCTCTTCAAGAGACTTATTGCCGCCGCCGCAGTAGTCGATGCCCAGTTTCTCAAACAATCGGGTCGCAGCAGGGCTTTCCAAGGCCAATTCCCGTACAGTTTTCTCAGTGGTTACGCTCACCGCATCCTCCTCGCAGCCTGGGTCGATGCCTTCACGACCAAGCTGATGCTCTGAGATTAGCGAAACGGCCACGGCCTGCCGATGACTTTTGTCACGGCGATCACGAAAGGCTCCAGCCCATCTCGCTGCGAGTTTTCCCAGCCCCAAGGTTAAAAACACCTTTGCCGCAGGGCGCACCGGATGCACATCACAGACAGATCCGTACCCGGAGCGGTAGCATTTGATCTGAATCGGGCTAGAAAGTCAGCTACCGGATGAGCGCCGCGTCGGAGTTACCGGCGGCCTGGGAATTGCGTATGCTGGATCCGTCCCTCATCGAAGCAGCCTTGCGCCAGTTGCCTCCGGAACAGTTGCAGGCGGCGGCCGACGGCTTTCTGCGCGGCTACACCACGAAATCCGAACGGATCGGCGCGATAGAAGCCGCGCTGCAGAGTCGCGCCGGTCCGATCTTGCGCGAGAAGATGGGAAGATGGATCGTCGAACTGCTGCCAGTGGAAGTTATTGTCCCCGAGATTTATGTGCAGTGGCGTCCGTTGGTTCGGGACGCGATGCTTTTTGTAGTGTCGCGGCTATCTGATGCCCGCCTGGCCCCCAAGCTGGTTGAACAACTCGAGCTTGCAGCGGATACGCCGCCCGAGTTGCGTTTGCTGCGGCTGATCGCGAAGATGCCCGGTCTGCAAAAACTGGGGCAGGTGCTGGCGCGAAACCGGCACCTCCATCCCTCTTTACGAAGCGCCCTCTCGGCGCTGGAGAACGGAATCTCCGACGTGAGTCCAGAGGAAATCCGGGCGATCATTTTTGCACAAATGGGGCAGCGGCTTGAAACCTGCGCGGTTGAAGTCGACCCCGCCATATTTTCCGAGGCGAGCGTCAGCGCGGTCGTGCGCTTCACCTGGTGGAACCCCGACATCCGGCAGCGCGAACGGGGCGTGTTCAAAGTCCTAAAACCGCACATCCCTACTTGCTTCGCCGAGGACATGGAATTACTGCAGCAGTTGACTGCATTCCTGGCCCACAAGCACCGCGAATACGGGTTCGCCAAGCGGGTTCTTCCAGACACTTTCAGCGAAGTCCGGCGGTTGCTCCAGCATGAAGTAAACTTCTTGCGCGAGCAGGCGACGCTCGGGGAAGCCGCGCGCCTCTACTGCTCGACGCCCGGGGTTCGCGTACCGCGGCTGATCCAACCACTGTGTACGTCCAACGTTACGGCCATCACTGAGGAGCGTGGGGTGAAAGTCACCGACGCCGTTGTCCACATGTCCGCGCGGCGGCGAAGCCGTGTCTCCCAGCAACTGATTGAAGCGCTGATTGCCGTCCCTCTGTTCGGATCAGAGGAGAAAGCGATGTTTCACGCCGATCCCCATGCGGGCAATCTACTTTATGACGAGCGAACCGGGGAACTCATCCTTCTCGACTGGGCTCTGACGGAACGCCTGAGCCGCGCTCAGCGACGGCATCTTGCGATCCTGGCCCTGATGATCGGCTTGCGAGACCCGGTGGGGGTCTGCCGGCAGATACACGCTCTCAGCGGGGTCAGGCGAAATCCGCGGCAGGAGCGCATCATTCGTGAATGCGTGACCCGCTTCATCGACCAGCTACCGTTCACTCACCTGCCGGGCGTCGTGGATGCCTTGCGCCTTCTGGATCGTATCGTTCTCGACGGGATCCGTTTTCCCGCGTCCCTGCTCATGTTGCGCAAGGTGCTGTTCACGCTGGATGGCATTCTCCACGATATCGGAGCGCCCGATGTGCTTATGGAACGCGTCCTCGCGCACGATCTAATGCAACGCTGGATGACAAATTCCGCACCATTGGGTTCGCCGCTTTCGCTCACAGACTGGTTCGCAGTGCAGTCCAGCGCGCTGTTCTACGGGAGCCGGGTGTGGTTGCAGTGGGCAGGGACCGCGCTGGATAGAACGCCGCGTCCCGGGGCTTGATTGAGCCCTTGGGATCAAGACAATCTTCCCTTATGCTCGATCCTGTCACGAAACAAGATGTGGTGCAGGACCTGGTTGGCAGCTATAATTTGCAGGCGGCAGCCTGGCAGGTTCGGCTGCGCACAATTTTCACATCCCAGATCAGGAGTGGATATACATGTCAGGCTTTAGCCGCGGGCCCGAGATCCGCCGCCGTCGTACTCGCAAAGAGAAAATCGCCAAACTCCGCAAACGCCTGGCAGCCGCATCGTCAGACACTGACCGCGACCGCATTCGCGGAAAGTTACAGCGTCTGGGCCTGGTATCGCCGGGGAACCCGTTGCTCAAGAACGCGTGAGTTGCCGAGCGTTGAAGGCACAGGGCCCAGCGGCAGTGTCTCAGTTTGCCCTATGCCCGGGTTCTCTGCGCGGTGTTCTCAGCGGTCTTCGCGTTTTAAGGTTTTAATGGGACCTCGGCCAACAAAGCCCTAAATTGCTGAGGTCGCGGAAACAGCCGCGGAGTGCGCGGAGATTGCAAATCGCCAGTGAGGAATTCGAAGCTGCCGAAAGTGAGACGCTACCGGCCCAGCTCTATTTGCCTGAGGTGCCGGCTAGGAATTTGCTACTTTCTCACGTATTTCTTGCCCGTCGTATGGCGGCCGTTGCCGGCGTTTTTCCGCCACTTGTTCATACACATTGAGAATCTGGCGGGCCGATGCGGTCCATGAGAACTTATTTGACTGCTCATATCCACGTTGTTTGAGCTTGTCCCGCACCGCCTGGTCAAGCAACACGCGGTGCAGCGCGCGCATGATCTCGAAAACGTTTTCCGGATTTACCAGAATCGCTGCGTTGCCCACCACCTCGGGCAGCGATGATGTGTTGGAAGTCACGACCGGCGTGCCGTGCGCCATGGCTTCGAGCGGAGGCAATCCGAAACCTTCATAGAGCGAGGGGAAAACGAAAATCTTGGCTGCGTCATAAAACACGCGGAGCATTTCAATGGGGATGAATCCCATGAAGCGCACATCGTTCTGCACGCCGCTGCGAATGACCGTGCGCCGCAGGTCGGGATGTTTGGAAAGCTCGTCGCCGATGATGATCAGCTTCAAGTCGGGGAATCTCTCGTCCTTCTCAAGCTCGGCCTTCAGCGCGGAAAAGGCTTCGATAATCCGAACCAGGTTTTTGTGCGGGCTGATCCGCCCGGCGTACAGCAGAAAAGGGTAGGTGACCAGGTAACGTTCGGCGAGGAGCTGGCGATCGGCTTCAGAAGCGTGGCCACGCAGGAAGCGCTCGTCGATGGCGTTGTACACCACTTCGATATGCGAACCGGGAATGCCAAACAGTTTTTCGATTTCGCTCTTGGTGTAGCGGGAGACCGCCAAAACTCGCCGTGCGCCTTTCAGTACCTGGCGCGTGAGAAAAAAATGCAGCGAGCGCCGGACGCTGGAACGATCATGCGCGCGATACATGTGCTCCAGAACGTCATGGACGGTCATCACGTACGGACAAGGCAGAGTGCGCGGCATCCAGAACAAGTGTGGGATGTGGACCAGATCACAATGCAGACGCTTCAGAATGCCACGACATTCGAGATACCCTTTTGCGGTGGTTCCGTCATCAAGCAGCGGAATCGTCTGGAAGTTTGGCGGCAGCGGACCGATCTCGACCACCTTTTGCGGAGAACCGATAAGAACGTATTCGTTCGAGTGGTCCAACCGGCCTAGCGCGCGCACGACGTTGCGGGTGTAAGTGCCGACACCGAAGTCAGTCATCCGCCGGATATCGATGGCGACCTTCACGGAAGTGATTTAACCACAGAGGACACGGAGGGCACAGGGAAATCAATCAATGATCCCCCGTATACCCTGGGTTCGCTAAGCTCTTACTTCGGCTTGCGCCTTGGCCCTGCGCTCCGGATATAGCGGGAATGCCGCCGCCATTTGCAGCACCTGCTTGCGGATTTTACTTAGGACAGTTGCCTCCGTACGCTGATGCAGAGCCTCGGAAATCCAACGGCCAATCTGCCGCATTTCGGCTTCTTTCATCCCGCGCGTGGTCAAGGCCGGCGTGCCAATGCGGATGCCGCTGGGTTTCATGGGCGGGTTGGTATCGAACGGAATGGCGTTTTTGTTGACCGTGATGCCCGCCTGATCCAGCGCCTTCTCGGCCTCACTGCCCAGCATGCCTTTGGAGAAAACATCGACCAGCATGAGATGGGTGTCCGTTCCACCGGAAATAATACGGAAGCCTTCCGCCGTCAGGGTTTCAGCCAACACTTTCGCGTTGGTCACAATCTGCCGGGCGTAGTCGTGAAACTCCGGTTGCATGGCCTCCAGGAGGCACACCGCTTTAGCAGCAATGATATGCACCAGCGGCCCACCCTGCATACCGGGAAAGACTGTCTTGTCTACGGGGGCAGCAAACTCCTGCTTGCACAAGATCATGCCGGCGCGCGGCCCCCGCAGCGTCTTGTGCGTGGTGGAAGTCACAATTTGGGCATGCGGAACCGGAGAAGGATGTACGCCGCCCGCGACCAAGCCGGCGAAGTGCGCCATGTCGACGAGATAAAGCGCGCCAATCTTGTCGGCGATCTGCCGCATACGCGCAAAATCAATAATGCGTGGATAGGCGCTGCCCCCGCCGATAATCATCTTGGGGCGCTCTTTCTCCGCCAGCTTCTCCAGGTCGTCGTAGTCGATGGTCTCGGTTTCTTTGGTCACGCCATAGGGAATGATGCGGTACGTCTTTCCCGAAAAGCTCAAAGGATGGCCATGGGTGAGATGCCCGCCATGCGCCAGGTTGAGGCCCAGAATCGTATCCCCCGGCTGCAGAACGGCAGCGTAGGCAGCCATATTAGCCTGCGATCCGGCGTGCGGCTGCACGTTGGCGTGCTCCGCTGCAAAAAGTTTCTTGGCCCTTTCGCGCGCGAGATTTTCCACGATGTCGGTAAACTCGCAACCGCCGTAATAGCGCTTGGCGGGATAGCCCTCGGCATATTTATTGGTGAATACCGAGCCCATGGCCTCGAGCACGGCCTCGCTGACGAAGTTTTCGGAGGCGATCAGTTCCAATCCTTCGTGCTGGCGGCGGACTTCGTTGTCGATGGCGGCGGCCACCTCGGGATCCACTTCGTAGAGCGGGCGCGACATGTTTTCGTTTTTCATCTCAGGCCTCCGGAAAACTCGCTGGTCTTGGTTTTGTTTGCGGGATTCCCTGCGATCCGGCTCGTCGGTAAACCTCAGGATCGTGGAGTTCCATATACCGGTCTGGCTTTTGGAGTGGCGTGAACCCAAACTGCGAGTACAGTCCGTGCGCGTCGCGGGTTACCAGGCTCCAGCGGCGCAGCCCTTGTAAATGAGGATGCCGCATGACGCATTCCATCATCCACTTGCACAGGCCGTGTCCGCGATGCGCTTCCAGCACGAACACATCTCCAATATAGGCGTAAGTTGCGTAATCGGAAATCACCCGCGCAAATCCTATCTGCTTCGCTTGCGCGTAGACCCCGAAACACAATGAGTTCTCGATAGAACGCGCCACAACATCACGCGGAATGCCCTTGGCCCAGTAGCAGTTGGTGAGAAATCCGTGTATTACGTCCAAGTCCATCCGTGCGCGGTCGGTGCTGACCACGAATTCGCCTTTGCGGTATTCGCGGGCTTCCTCAGTTTGGAAGGTCCCTCTCATGACTCCGCCTGACTCCCTTAGGCCATTCCGATCAGTTCATTCTAGTCCTTACTTCTTCCTTGAAACCAACGCGAGGATTCTGCTGGCCAATTCGTCGGAGAATCCAAACCGGGCCTTCGCCCTGGAATAAAGATCGACTGCCTCTTTATCGAGCCAGATCATGGCCGCTTTTCTCCAGCCATCACCGGGCCGGGCCCGATAGTTGGTCGAGTGCGCGGCGTGTTTGGGATCGTCGTCACGAGTGTAGTAGTACAATGCCAGGCTCTTGCGCGAACGGCCTTCGGGGCAGATGAGCGGCTCCGGAAAACCGTGGAGCGACCTCTCATCAGTGTTGAAGATCAAGGCATGATTCAGCAGCGGCGGGTACTTCACCACGCAGCGCTGCATCCGAGTATCCCAGAGTTCGATGGCGCCGCCCCACTCGTTCCGCCAGCCCTCATTCAAGTAGAGAATCAGGTTAATCCGCCGCCGCCAGTTCCTCTGATAGTGATGGTGCGAGAAGTCGGTGTGAACATTCAGAAATCCGTCGCGGCTGGACTGGTGCAGGCCGCCACCCTCCAGGCTTGGGTCGGCGATCAGGCCGGGGATGCCGGTCAATTCAGACAGCCAGCGCAGGAACTCGGCCGAATTCAGCTCGTCCGTGATCTCCGCCAGATGCCGGGAAAAAAGTTGCCGCTTGGCCATTCCCAGCTTGTTTTCGTTCGTATGCTGATAGTGGGTCCAGGCATCAGTCCTTGGGCCGGGAAATTCCTTCGCGGCGGCCCGAACTATCTCCGGATCGAGGAAATCCGTAAGCAGGAGGTGAGGAACCGGTTTGTTCTGGCGGTATTGCCAGGCGAGAGCCGGCAATCTCGGAATCCACTTTGAAAACGGAGGCAGTGAAACTTGTTTTAGAGCGACTTGCGAAGAGGGCATCAGCCTATACCTTTTCCCCTGTTCTCAAAAGCAGCGCAGGTGGGGTTCACCACCCGAAGTTCTTCCCAAGCTGACCCGCTCACGACACGGAAATGGTCACATCCCCTTGCAGTTGTTCCATTGTAACAAGCGAACTGCAGCCGTGACGCCAGGCTTAATTCAGGCGGCACACCTGCACCGCTTGATTCTGGTAGGGGCAACTCAGCCCCGGAACGCCTGGCTGCTGCACAACGACCCAGCTGACTCCATACTCCGCATGCAAGCGCAGGAAGTCGGGCAAGCCAAATTTCTTCCAGTCGCTCTGGGCCTGCACCTCTCTAAGCCACTCATCGGCCATCGGAGGAAACATGCTAACGGCGCCGCTGTCCTTGGTTGCATCCGCAAGCATGCTTCGCTCCGCGATCGCACGAAAGCCATTCTCGTCCTCACCCTCAATATCCATATGGAATGGATCTAGGGCGAAGATCGCGTCCGTTGGGGTGTTATTTCGAATCCAGACGAATGCCTGTACCCAAGGATTTCTCGGAGCAGTACCCGGCCATTCAACCTGGGCGCTGGCGGGAAAAAGTGATCGCTGCGCCAGGAACATGCCCGCGCATAATGGTACAAACAGCGCGAGCCAGCGCCAGGCCCGGTTCTTCAACACAAATTCTCCGAGGAATCCGCCTCCGATGAGGATCATCAGAATATAAAGCAGGTAGAGGCTTCGCATAGGCTGGAACCGGGCCAGGCTTTCAAAGCGGGCGGGAATCGAAAGCACCAATCCCGCGATCAGATAAACGGTTCCATAAACGATCAGCGCCCGGCACATCAGATCCACATTTCGCCACTGTTTCGCGCGCGCCACCCGGCTGAACCACCACAGGATAGGAAGCGGGGCCACTGCCCCTAACAGTTCATACCATTCCCACCGGATCAAGTAGTGATAGGAATGCGCGAGGGCCGCTTGATGATACGCCGCGGAAGGAGGATCGAATAATGTGCCAAGGGGAATCAGGCAAGCCAGGCTCGCGAGTTTCGGCTGGACCTTCTCCATCAGCAGCAACAGCACACAATACGACACCGCGAACGCCGGCATCAGAGGATGGATCAGCGCTGCCAGCGCCATAAACATTCCGGCTTGGACATACTTCCGGTCGAGGACTTTGGAGATCCCCAAAATCGTGGCGAATACGTTCAGATTGCGCGGATTCACGTATTGATCCATGACATAGAGCGCGGTTCCAGCCACAGGCAAAGTCAGAAGAGCGGCCTCCAGCGCGACTCCAGCCCAGCGGGCTCGCAGATTCGGGAAACACTTTCCGCTCAATTCCCAGCAGGCCAGCAGGAACAGGAAAATGGAGGTCAAATGCCACAGGAACAGCAGCCAGTCGAACGGAAGATGGGTGGCGCGCTCGGAGGCGGCAATCAGGTTGGGAAATAGCGTCAGGTGGGCGTGAGACTGGAAAAATTCCGCGCCGAAAGGGAACAGTTCGGGATGAAGAATCTTCTCCACTCCTGGGAGATAAATTTCGGCATCTTCGGCCCAGGGATGGTAACCATGAACGAGCAGCGCTCCGAAACTGAGCAGCAAAAGAATGACGATTGGCTTGAGTTTCAATGTCTATCCGAAACGTTTAGCTCTCAAACGCTGTGCGCAAGAACGACGCCATGTGCCAGCCATCCATGTATTTGTAGGGGGCTTCGCCAGTGGTGTAGTGCCCGCAGGGCAGCACCACTACTTTGTGATCCAGCCTGCGTCGCCCGAATTCTTCCACCACTTCCCGGGACAATTGGGGAAGGAAAGTCAGGTCATATCGCGCGTAAATAATGAGAGACTTCCTTGGCCAGCGAGCGAATTGCTGGAAGTACGACATGGGGCTGGCCGCGCTCCAGAGGGCTCGCAGCCTTTCCAGATCAATCTGGCTCTCCACTCCTTCGCGAATATGGCGCGTGGACTGTCCGTGCCACACCACATCGGCGACATATGTGGAAGCATGATTGAATGCCGCCACGCGAATGCGCGGGTCATGGGCGGCGGCCAGAAAAGCGTAGCAAGAGCCGAGGCTGGTGCCCACCACGCCAAGACGGCTGTATCCCTGGGATTCGAGCCAATCCAGGCAGCAACGGACATCAATCACGCCCTGACGCGAAGCATCGAGGGTGCGCCCGATGTTGGCGGAGACAGCGTAATCGGCGCGCTGGATCTCCGCCGGCCGGCGGATGTCGTGGTACGGCATGCTCAAACGCAAAACTGAAATGCCCAGAAGATTCAACACGCGGCACAAGCTGCTATAGGCCAGGGCATCTGAGTTCCAGTGCGGCAGCAGTACGAGCGCACGTTTTCCTCGCGCCGGAAACCAGCGCGCATTTACCAGATTATTTTCCGGAAACGGGGTGTGGACGGGCGAGGTGAAACGCAGAAACTCGGTGGAGGTGCCGCGGACTCTTTTCTCCAATGCGGGGTCCGGAACCTCGCGCGTGCTGAAGACCTCAACCTCGCGCCGCTCGAGGCGAAAGTCCGCCGGCTTCGCGTACGAATAAAATTCGTCGCTCGAGGCTACGATCCGCCGGTTGTACTCACGCAGGAAGCTTTCACCATCAGCGGGCACATACCCGGGCGCAAAACCGTTGCGGCAAGGCCAGTCCCGAGCCCATTCCACACCCCATTCCAGCGGGCGCACCACGCGATTGTTGTCCACCGACGTGAGCCGCGTCTCCCAGCCATACATCCACTGTGCGTAGCGCGAGGGCATAAACTATTCAGCATAGCAAATTGAGAGAACGCGGTCAGGAAAGCAGCAGCGAAACGCAGCAATCAGCATTGGATGGGAACATGTAAGAGTTAGGGCTCATCAGACGTGAGTAAGCGGATTTCGCGGAGCCGCATACATGCGCGGAGGCGGCGAGAAGGATGAAGCCGCTGTTTTCAAGGGAGTGCTCAAGAAGAACAAGTCTGGGCCGGGACCCAAGAAGCAGATTACCTTGCGGATTGATCCCGATGTTCTGACGTTTTTCCGTAAGCACGGGAGAGGCTATCAGACCGTGATCAATGCCATTCTGCGCAAGTATATGGAAGCAAGAAAAGAACGCGCGGTCTGAGATCGCATGCTTAGCAACTTGTTGAAAAATTCTAGCCCATTGTCATCCCGAGCGGAGCGAGGGATCTGTAGTTCTTCGCAGGGCAAGAAAAACTGCAGATTCCTCGTCGCCTTCGCTCCTCGGAATGACAAGGATTCATGTTTTTCAGCAGACTCTCAGGCCTTCGGTGAGCCTAACTGCGGTATCGAGCCTCCGTATTGAATTTCTCAAACAACAATCCCTTGACAATCGGCTGACAACTCTCCTCCCGCCTCGCCTGAACATAGAGGAGATCAGTACATCCCAGGAATTTCTCGAGTAGGCCATGAAATCCAGCGGTAAGCGTCGTTCGAGCAGCGATCAGGTCAAGCAAATTATGGCTGAGTTGGATCGTCTATTCCAGCAGCAGATAGAACTGACGAAGTGGGAGGCCTTTGTAGGCTTTACGCCGGCAGAGCTGGAGGAATACGACAGGGTGGTTGAAAGAATCCGTCAGTTGTATGTAGAGCTCGGCACACTTAACTCAGCCCCGACCGGTCAGAGAAAGGGCAGCTAACCGATGTATCTCCTCGGTACCCGCTTGGAGATTCCGCAGAGAATCTCGTAAAGAACGGTATTGGCCAGTGCTGCATGTTCGCGCGCGTCGACATCCAGGCCATCCGAGGAGCCCAGCAATATCGCTTCGTCTCCCACGGCGATTCCGGGAAGGCCGGTCACGTCCACGAGCGTGAGATCCATCGAAATGCGCCCCACGATAGGCGCGTAATGTTCGCGCACAATCACCCGGCCGCGGGAAGAAAGCGCGCGGTTGAATCCATCAGCGTACCCTACCGGGAGCACGGCGATTCGTGCTGGAGCCTTGGTGACATAGATTCCACCGTAACCCAGGGCCTGATTGGCGCGCACATCCCTCAGCGCGAGAACACGAGTCTTCCAGGTCAACACCGGCTTCACGTCGAGCCGTAAGGCTTTGCCACTGACCTCGCGGCCGGCTCGTTCGAAGGGAAGATAATAACCGTAGAGCGCGATTCCGGGCCGCACCATGGTGTTCCAGGATTCGGGGCGTGAGATGACGGCACCGGTGTTGGCAGCGTGAATCAGGGGCGGATCGATTCCTTCGTTCCGCAACAGGCGGCGCACTTCTTCAAACGACTTCAACTGTTCCGGCACCGATGGCGCGTCCAGCACCTCGGAGGAAGCCAAGTGGGTGGAAAGCCCTTCAAGCGAAAGGTGAGGCGACGATTTCAGCGCTGAACAGACTCCGGGCAAATCCTCGGGCGCGACCCCGAGCCGGCCCATGCCAGTGTCCACCTTCAAATGAACGGCATGCTGGCGCACTCCGATGCTGGCGGCAGCTTTTTCGAGTAACTCGATTTGCGCCGTTTCCCAGACCGTGGGGGTCAACTTCAGGCGAACGATTTCTTCCTCTTCACCACGCCAGAAGCCGGTGAGCAGAAGGATGCGGCCACGAACACCGCCGTCGCGGAGCGGAATCGCTTCGTCCAGCGAGGTCACGCCAAACCAGCCCGCGCCCTCCTGCTCGAGCGCCCGTGCGCATTCCACCGCACCATGCCCGTAGGCGTCGGCCTTTACGATGGCGCAGATGTCCACACCAGTCCCGATGCGCCGCTGCACCGTGCGAAAGTTGTGCCGTAAGGCTGCGAGCGATACCTCAGCCCAGGTAGGCCGGGTCGCAACCCGCTTGGCAATTTCGATGGTGGCCACTTTGAACGATTATAACGGGCGCAGCCGCCGTTCTCCGGTTACTGCGGTGCTACGCCTTGGCTCCTGGCAACAGTTGCCGATCCTGGACTCACGAAAAACAGCTGGGCTATCCGCCCGAGAGCGTAAAGTTCACCGTCACCTGCGTTTCTACTTCTACCGGTTCATTGTTGAGGTAATACGGGCGATAGCGCCACTGGCGAACTGCGTCCATGGCGGCCTGCACCAGCAGGGGATGACCGTTGAGCACCTGCAGATTCTCAATTTTGCCCTCCCGGCTAATCACCGCGCGCAGCACGACTGTTCCCTGAACCCGCGCCTGCCGCGCCAACGGCGGATATTCCGGCTGTACGCGATGGATGAGATTGCCTTCCATTATGTGGGACACGCGCAGCGGGCGTGCCGCCGGAACGGGTGGCGGTGGAAGAACCTTAGCAGTGAGCTCCGTGCCGATCGAGTCCAGGACGGCACTCCTGCTGGAGGCATTCCCCGTGCCGCCAGGAATGCCGATCTCGCCCACGTCCACCGGCGGCGGCGCGACGGATTCGACAATTGGCGCCACGTTTCTGGGCACCGAGGGCGGCGCGATTATCTTGCCCTCTGAGGACAAATTGCTGGTGGACTGGTGAGCGCTCCGAAAATGTCCCGAGGGAGGCGCGGGCGGCGGTGCAGGGGCCACTAGAGCCGCCATCAATTGGAGTTGCGGCAGACCTTGAGTGTAGAGAAGAGGCAGCAATAGCAGGCCTCCAACTGCGAGACCCTGCAAGGCGAACGAAACCAGCGTCGTCCAGCCGCGCCGCGAATTGGCGGCCCAAGGAGAGTCGCATAATGAATCCGCTAACATGGTGTCCTCCTGAGATGTGCGCACTCTCTACAGACACCGGCCAGGCGGTGGTTCGGCGATCAATCGGGTCGATTTCGGAAGAACAAGCAGAACAAAAGGCTGCGCGGAGCGCAGCCTGATGGGAACTTTTCTCGTACCTAAGGTGTCGCGAATTACTTGGGAGCCTGGGTTCCAGTCTGGGGCTTGGTGGTGGCTGGAGCTGCGGACTTAGCGCCCGTGCCAGCCGGTTTGGCGGCCGCAGGCTTAGCAGGCGCCGGTACTCCGGACTGCACGTTGTAGGCATCAACGATTGCTTTGGTAATATCCACCGAGGCATTGGCCCACAGCACCGGCCCCTGCGGCCAAGGGTTGGAAGTGTCAATGATGACACCGAACCCTCTGTCGCCGGCGAACTTTACGATGACGGGAGCCATCTTCTGCAGGATGCGCTGGGCGATCTCATTCTGCTGGTTCTGAGCGTCATCCCGGGCGTCCTGGACAGAACGTTCCAAAGACTTCTGTTTCTGCTCGATCTGCTTCACCAAGGTGGCGCGCGAATCTTCGTTGAGTTTGTCCCCTTGAGTGTTGAGCTGCTTTTTCAGGCTTTCCACTTCATCATTCAGACCTTTCAACTCGGTCTGCTTCGGCTCCAGCTTCTTGCTGAGGGCTTCGAAGTCGCGCTGGCCTTCATTGCTGGCATAGATCGCCTCCGTGATGTTGATCGTACCCAGCTTGTTGCCTGTACCGGTGGCAACCGGTTCGGAGGTCGTCGATGTGGCGCTGGGAGCAGGGGGCAGCGCGGGATTCGCGCTGGCGGTTTGCGCCAGGGCCGACACCGCGAGCACGAACACAGGGGCCAGAAGAAACCGCACAAACTTGCTTGTCATGAGGATGCTTGAACTCCTTGGAAATTGTTCCCGGGAATTTTGCTCAGATCTTTTTCACAGACAGTGCCGCACCGCGTCCTGCCTCAACCAGGCCATGCGAACGAACGGGAAAGGCAGGTCGAACTCCCAGCCTTCCACACGGCATTCTGCCAGTGGTGACCACCCCGTATCGTTCAGTTTTCAGGGCGTTGACGGCAACTATTATAGGAACTCTGTTGCCCCAGCGTCAAACTCTGGCTTCGGTTGGTAGTGGTGCAGTTTGATGAGGAAGCGAGCCGAACGCGCGATTGTGGCGTCGCAAAGGACGCGACGCTTCGCGCGGCTCGCCCAGATCCCTCGCTTCGCAGAGAACGCTCACTCGGGATGACAAATCAAACTGCACCACTACCCCTCTGCTTCTGGCCTTAGGGCTCAGGCTTCAAGCGTCAACCTGAGCATTCATGCTTTGGGTCTGAGACTGTGAAGACCTAAAACTCACTGTGCTGTCGCTCTTCACGCCTAACGTGAGGCCGGGCTTGCTAGAAGGTGGTCGCCACGGTGAAGCGGAAGGTCTTGCGCGGTTCTCTCAGCAGGTACTGGGGTGAGTAAGTGTTCCTGGCGAGCTGGTAAGTGTAGTCCCCTGCAGCGCCCAACGGGAACATGGTGCGGGTGATGGGGATAGGAGAATTTGCGAGTGTGTCGAGCCGGATCGGGTTATAAGCCCAGTAGATGCGGAAAGGAGCATTGACCACGGGCAGGAAAACCTGCAATTCCAGTCCCGTAGACATTCGAGGTTTCCAGTTGGTGTTGCCGAGCGGTTTCAGGTACTGCGAGAACGGTATGGAGCTTCCTCCCACGCAGTTGAAGCCGACGTCGAGCGCGGGACAGCCGAAAACTGTGCTGTTGATCAAATCCAGTTGCGAGGTGCTGATTTTCAACTGCGAGTCTCTGAGAATCGGCTCGACTCCGGTGTCCACGAACGGAGCCAAAGTTACCGGCCCGGCGATAGTGATGCGGTATTCCAGGTTGGTGGTCAAGCTGAAGTCGCCGCCGGGAAAGACAATCTGGTCTAACGGTACGGGGATGGTGTACGCCCCTTGCAGAAGGTTGGCAGGATTCTTGGGGACGATCGACCCGTCCGGGTTCCGCAATTGGATGCTGGTTGTGTTCGGCAGGAAAGCAACCGGCGAAATGGAACGAATGTCGAATCCGCGCAAGTCATTTTCGCCGCCGTCATAGAAACGCTGAAACGGTGGCGGCACCAGACCGCCGTAACCGGTCAAGAAAGAACCTTGTACGTTAAAGCCGACCGTATTGCGTCCTTTCTGCACGGGCATGAAATGCTTGTAGGACACGACGGGACGAATGGTTCTGACCGTCCCGCCCAAGCCGGCAATTTCGGCGCCGACATAAAGGCTGCTGCCACGATGGGGGAAAAGCGCCCGGTCCAGACTGTTCTTCGCAAAACTGGGAGTGACTTTGCTGGTAATAATGCCGTTGAGCGCATTGGGGCCGCTGATTCCGCTGAACGCCAGGAAGTTAAACAGTGTCTGCGACGCGGTGGTGAGCGCCACGATCGACGAGTCGTCCAGCGAGTAACTGATCCCCACCCTTTTGAATGAGCGGTGCAGCGGATAGGCAAGATTCACCGAAAAGCCTTTACTTGCCTGGGTGTAGTTCTGAAGGTTCTGCTGCAAGGCTGAGGGTAAGCTGACCTGCTGGCCGGTGAGGAGTGCTGCTTCCCGCGCCTGGTCGTAGATGAACTTTGTCCCGTAGACCGTGAACCCGAACTGCAGCGGCCGATCGAACAGGTAAGGCTCGGTAAAGCTAAACGACAAGCTGCGCTGCAGATTGCCGATGTTGGCTTGTACACTCAGAGTTTCGCCCAAGCCGAGGAAGTTATTGGTGCTGTAACTCAGTCCGATGAAGGTGCCGGCCAGACCACTGACACCTCCGGTCAACCCAATGCTGTTCTTCCCCTTTTCCTTCACCTTGAGAGTCAGGTCTACGGTTCCTTCTTTTTCGTTCAGATGCCGCTCGGTGACGTTGGGGTCATCAGCCTTTAAGTTCTCGAAGAAGCCTAACTGGTTCAGCCGCTGCAGGCTCAACTCCCAAAGTTGCTGGTTATAAACCTGACCTTCTTCCAGCACGATTTCGCGGCGGATCACTTTGTCCCGAGTGGTCGTGTTTCCCTGGAACTCGATTCGACGAACATAGAACTGCTTACCTTCGTCCACGTCAATATCGAGGAACACCAGTTTTTTCTCTTCGTCGAAGGTCGTGTTCGGAATGGAGGTGAAGTTGATGTATCCAAGTTGACCATAGGCCTTCTGTAGATTTTCCAAACCCTTGGCGATTTTGCTGCGATCAAAGGTATCGCCATCTTTGATGGGAAATAATGTACGCAGGGCCTTGGTGTTACCGACTGCTTTGTTGTTCTTGAATGTGATCCCACCCAAAGCGTACTTATCGCCTTCCTCGATCGGCATGGTGATGTCCACCGCTTTGCCCGGCCCGTGCTGCAGCAGCGGGATATGGAGGCCCTCATGTCCGGTATCGTGAATGTTGGTCTTGGGTTCCTGGACCAGTACCTTGAAGTAGCCGCGATTCTGGTACTCTGCCCGAACCCGCTCGGTGTCCTCATCGAGTTTGGTGGCGTCGTAAGTCTTGGAAAGAAGGTTTTCCAGGAAGATGGAGTGCGGGACCCCAATGGGCTTCAGATTCTTCATGGCGCCGCGCAGGAGGCGCCCGCTGACATGTTTATTGCCATCGAAGTGAATCTTGCCCACTTTGACCTTGGGGCCCTCCTTGACCACGAAGGTAATGTTTACGGCAGCGGGCGGAATGGGCCGAACCTCGGTCCGAACCGTAGAAAATTGTCTGCCGTGCTCCGCCAGTAACTCTTTGATGGTCACCTCGGCCTTTTTCACCTTGGTCGGATCGTACTGGCTCTCCACCGAGAGTCCCACCTTGGCTTCCTTGAAGCGGTCGAGGACATCGCTTTTCGAGACAGAATTTAGTCCCACATATTCGATGTCCCGGATGGTAGGCCGTTCCTTGACGTAGATGTGGATGGCCCAGCCCTTGGCAGTTTCCTCGCGCTCAAAGCGGATGTCTTCGAAATAGCCGGTGTTCCACAACGAGTTGAAGTCGCGCTCGATGGCCGCCTGATCGTAAATATCGCCCACGCGGGTGAAGATACGAGCTTTGATCGTCTCCGCAGGAATGCGCCGGTTGCCGTGAATGTCGATCTCCGTGATGAGGTCCTGCTGGGCGAGGGCCGACACACAAAGCAAGAAAAGACTCAGCAGAAAACCGAACCAAGGACGGCGCGCGACGTCACAAGACTTTAGGAATGAAGAAGATGGCCCCGCGAAGAGAAGCCGGGTTCGCCGTATGTCGCACTTGCCCTTCGATACCGCAGGGCTATCCTGATGAGAGCGAAGAATCGCCACTACCTCAGTTAACGGGAGTGTGGAAAACCGCAATTATACGGTAGAGCAGTAGAGACCGTCCAAGAATGCGCGCCTCAGTAGGGGTGCAGTTTGATAAGGAAGCGAGCCAAACGCGCGATTATGCTGTCGCGCAGAGCGCGACAGTTCGCGCGGCTCGCCCAGATCCCTCGCTGCGCAAAGAACGCTTGCTCGGGATGACAAATCAAACTGCACCACTACCCGCGCCTCGGTTGCCCTTAGGAAGGCGGCCGGGAAAGCTCCACTTCAACCAAGACGGAATAAAACGTAGCCGAGTTGCCCAGGTCGGTAAGTTTTTCCGAAGTCAGGACGTTAATGTTTCGTCCTCCGGAAGAAAGTTTGGCCCAGTAGAGTCGCGCGCAAACTACGCCAGCCTGCACGCTGCCGTTCACTCTGGCTTTCAGGTGGATATCTCCGCGCCGGTTGAATACGCGCACAGTATCGCCATCAGCAATCCCGCGCGGCCGGGCATCGGATGCATTCATCTCCAGCAAGCCTACTTCCTCCATTTGCTGGATGGTGGGTAAGTTCGAGAATGTGGAATTGAGAAAGTTGTCTGCCTTGCGTGCCAATAGCTCCAGAGGAAAAGCCTTAGCCCGCTGACTGTGCCGCGATTCACCGGGCGGTGTGAACTGCACCACTGGATCCAAACCCTCAGCCTTGACGGACTCGCTGTATAGTTCCGCCTTGCCGCTGGGGGTAGCGAAGTTGCCCTCTGCAAAGGGCAGAAAATGCAGCTGGCGTGGGGACAGCCCTCCCCGGCTGTCCGGCGGAGCGAACCTCGGCTTCCGCAAAGTTCAGCCTCACATGCCCCTCCTGCTCCAGCCGCGTGCGGTCAATTCCCTTGAACCAAGAGGACGTCGTAGCCAGCGCCGAATCCATGATCTGATCAACGGATTCGCGGAAGCATTGCTCTTCAAACCCCATCTGCTCCGCCAGAGAGCGGAATACATCCACGTTCGAGCGGCATTCTCCCAGTGGCTCAATCGCCTGCTGCGACATCTGCAAATAGTAGTGCCCGTATGCAGTCTGCATATCCTTGTGCTCGAAGAAGGTAGTCGCGGGCAAAACAATGTCCGCGTAGTCGGTGGTATCGGTGAAGAACTGTTCGTGAACCACGGTGAACAGGTCTTCGCGCCGCAATCCGCGGATCACTTGGTTGTGATTCGGGCAAACCGCGGCGGGATTCGAGTTGTAAACGAACAGCGCCTGGATAGGTGGATTCTGGAGCGTGTTCAGGACCTTGCCCAATTCCACCATGTTGACTATACGCGCGGGCCGTCCCAGCGATTTAAGCATCAAATCAGGGCATGCCAACGGATCGCGGAGCGGTGCAAACGCCCCGCTGACGGCGTACTGCAGACCGCCGCCGACTTCTTTCCACGATCCGGTAATGCAAGGCAGCATGGTAATCGCTCGCATTGCCATGCCGCCGTTTTCCGAGCGTTGCACGCCATCGTTCACCCGGATGACGGCGGGTCGGGTGGTCGCATACTCTCGCGCTAGCTTCACGATGTCGGAGGCCGCGATTCCCGTCCAGTTCGCCACGCGTTCCGGCGCATAGTCTTGCGCCTTGACGCGGAGTTGATCAAAGCCCAGCGTGTAACGCTCGACATAGTCAGCATCGTAGAGGTTCTCGTTGATGATGACGTGCATCATGGCGAGAGCCAGCGCCGCGTCAGTGCCGGGATTGATGGGCAGGTACGAGTCGGCGCAACTTGCCGTGCGAGTGCGGTACGGATCGATCACCACCAACTTCGCGCCCTGGTGGCGGGCCTCTTCGATGAACGGCCACAGGTGCACGTTGTTACCATGGATGTTTGCCGCCCAGGCAATGATGTAGCGCGAGTGGCGGAACTGTTCCGGCTCGGTGCCCAGCTTGACGCCAAGCACCGATTTCAGGCCAGCTTCACCGGCTGCCGAGCAGATGTTGCGTGCTAACTGCGATGCGCCGAGCCGGTGGAAAAAGCGGCGATCCATAACGGAGCCGTTCAGCAGTCCCAGCGTGCCGCCGTAGGAATACGGCAGGATGGCTTCGCTGCCGAACTCGGCAATGATTCGCTTGAAGCGGGAAGTAATTTCGTCCAGCGCCTCATCCCAGGAGATGCGCTCAAAAGTCGCGCCGCGAAGCTTCGCTCCGCCTGGACGGTCGGGGGCGGCCGTCCCCACACAAGCAGTTGCCGGCCCTTTCGGTCCCACCCGCCGCGTCGGATAAAGCACCCGATCCGGCGAATACACGCGGTCCAGGTACTTCGCCACCTTCGCGCAGAGAAAACCGCGGGTTACGGGATGGGCAGGATCCCCTTTGATCTTGGTCGCCCGTCCGTCTTCCACCGTAATCAAGACTCCGCACGCATCCGGACAGTCGTGCGGACAGGCGGCGTGAACGACTTTCTTCATAATTGTCCGATTATAAAATGCTTTGCCCGCTGCGTGCGGCTTTCAGAGGCTAGAGCAGGCTGCTGAAAAACTCTATTTGAGTCCAACATGAATGTCGATTTGTGAATTCTGCGGGTCCGTGGCTCGTTCGTCGTACACTTCAAAATCTGCCTTATAGGCACGGCTGCCGCCAAGCTGTGCTTTGTCCTCTAACGCCCAGACTTGTTGCCAGGCTGCGGGCACGACTTTGGCAGCAGGCCCCTTCTCGCTGGCGAGAACAGCGTAGTCTCCGGCGGGAATCGTCTTAACCACCATGCCTGAGGGCACCGCGGATTTGCCGCGCACTTTCACGCCGATTACGAACGAATACTCGCCATTGCGATCACTCGCATAATCGGTATAAACGGCGTAAACATTGGAGTCAGCTTTGTTGGGGATCTTCTGCGCGATTCCATCCTGAAAGAACTCTTGCCACTGTTTCCCAATCACGCCCTGGCCGGTCATTTCCTTGGCGTTGGTCGTTCGCGCCTCAATGCCGATGACGGAGAATTCATCCTGATGGACCTTTTTCGGCACCGCGTTTTCTCCCACAGTGCTAGCTGAAATGAGGCCGACTGTCACGGCTATGAGGCGAAGATGCATCTCCCTCTTCATGCGCAAGCTTCCTGTCTTGGAGGAAGGTAAGCCGACCTCGCTGCTAAATCTCCATCACTTCCTTTTCTTTCGCCTTGCTCATATCTTCCATCTTCTTGATTTCGTCGTCGGTAAGCTTCTGGATCTCGTCCATCGCGCGCTTTTCGTCGTCTTCAGTGATCTTCTTGTCTTTCATCGCCTTCTTGATAGCCTCGTTGCCGTCGCGCCGGATGTTGCGCACGGCCGTGCGATGCTCCTCGAGAACTCTGTGCAGGTGTTTGACCATGTCCTTGCGGCGCTCTTCGGTAAGAGGGGGCACGGGCACGCGAATGATCTTGCCGTCGTTCATGGGATTGAGGCCGAGGTCGGCAGTGCGGATGGCTTTTTCAATCGCGGTCAGCGAAGTGGGATCAAAGGGTTGCACCGTGATGAGCTGGGCTTCGGGCGCGTGCACCTGCGCGATCTGGTTGAGCGGCATCTGCGAGCCGTAATAGTCGACATTGACCGCGTCCAGCATGTGCACCGAGGCGCGGCCTGTACGTGTGGCCGCCATGGCCTTGCGGAAATCCTCGACCGCCTTGTCCATGCGCGTCTTGAGTTGAACGTAAGTATCTTTAAGGCCCGGAATTGCGGCCATACCAGCTTGAGCCATTTGTCAGCTCCCCGAGGAATGAGTCGTCCAAAAGCGTGAATTATAAACCCATGTGTGCCGCAGATCCTCGCTGATATCGCAGAGTGATGATCTTGGAAGGTCCAGTTCCGGGGTAGGCCCGTCGACAACAAGATCTGCGCTTCTCTGCGGTAAAGATCATGCGCTGACCAGCGACCCGATCTTCTCGCCGGTCACAACTTTCCGGATGTTTCCCCGCTGATTCAGATTGAAGATGATGATCGGCAGGTTATTGTCTTTGCAAAGCGAGATGGCGGTCGAATCCATCACCTTCAGACCTTTTTTCAGCACATCCATGTAGCTGATCTCGGTGAATCTCTTGGCATCTTTCACCAGCATGGGGTCGGCGTCGTAGATACCGTCTACCTTGGTGGCTTTCAAGATGGCGTCTGCCTTGATCTCCATGGCGCGCAGGGATGCGGCGGTGTCGGTGGAAAAGTAAGGATTTCCAG
This sequence comes from uncultured Acidobacteriota bacterium, assembly GCA_963770485.1. Lineage (GTDB taxonomy): Bacteria > Acidobacteriota > Terriglobia > Terriglobales > Acidobacteriaceae > CAVVEC01. The sequence continues at coordinate 47,991 of CAVYPX010000006.1, read as the reverse complement.
TGCCCCCGGCAAAAATCACTACCCGGCCTTTCTCCAGATGACGGATGGCGCGGCGGCGAATAAAGGGCTCGGCCACCTGATTCATCTCGATGGCCGACTGCACGCGGGTATAGACGCTCTGCTTCTCCAGCGCATCCTGCAGCGCGAGCGCGTTGATGACGGTGGCCAGCATGCCCATGTGGTCGGCCGAAACACGGTCCATCTCCTGGGCCTGCTCCACTCCGCGGAAGAAGTTGCCTCCTCCCACGACGATGGCAATCTGTACGTGCAGCGAATGAACGTCCGCCAGTTCGGCGGCAATCTCGTGAATGCGCAAGGAATCAACGCCAAAACCCTGGTTCGCCGCTAAAGCTTCCCCCGAGAGTTTGAGCAGGATGCGTTTGAATACCGGACTTGTCATAGGTTTTAAGTTCCCGGTGCCCAGCTGCCAGTTCTCAGCCAGAAAAAAGGGGCGCGATCAGCGCCCCAAGATCATTCTGCCTTCTGCTCAGGCTTGCTGATGGCGATGGTTTCGCCGGCGTCTCCGACTTTGAAGCGGGCGAAGCGGCGCACCGCGATATTCTCGCCCAGCTTGCCGATCTTGCCGGCAATAAGCTGCGCGATGTTGATGGTCTGGTCCTTGATGAAGGGCTGATCGTAAAGGCAGACTTCCTCGTAGAATTTGCCCATCTTGCCCTCGACGATCTTTTCCACCACCTGCGGCGGCTTGCCGGTTGCCGCGGCCTGGGCGCGATAGATGTCCTTTTCGCGCTCGTAGGCTTCGGGGGTCACGTCTTCCTTGCGGACAAACTTGGGATCGCTGGCGGCGATGTGCATGGCAATGTCGTGCACCAGTTCCTTGAAGTCTTCGGTGCGGGCCACGAAATCGCTCTCGCAGTTGACTTCCACCAGCACGCCGATCTTACCGCCGGCATGGATGTAGCTGGCCACGGACCCTTCGCTGGTCACACGCGTAGCTTTCTTGGCGGCGACGGATACACCCTTCTTGCGTAGAACGATGACCGCCTGTTCCATATCGCCCTTGGCTTCCGTCAAGGCCTGTTTGCAATCCATCATCGGGGCCCCGGTTTTTTCCCGGAGCTCTTTCACTTGCGTCGCAGAAATATTCACAGTAGTTGTACTCATAGTAAAGAAAAAACGCCCTTGGTCGTTCGTCGGTCGTCGTTGGCTCATGAATGTCGAGGACCAACGGCGAACGACCAAAGACCAACAACTGGCTTAACAAACTTTGACCCGCGCCGGACGACCCGCGCGGGCCTGAATCCCTCAGCCACCGACCAACGACCAACGACTGTCCTAATACGTTTGGGTTTCGACTTGCGGGACGTCCTCGCTGGCGTTCTCTTTCGCGGCGGCAGACTGCTTGCGTGTGCCACTCCCCAGCACGTCTTCCATGCTGATGTCTTCTGTCCCTGGCTCTTCCACGGCGGCAAGATCGGTCGCGCCCTCGGTTGCCGGCGCCGCCGCTGCCAGCTCGGCTTGTCGCGCTGCCCCGGCAGCCGCCGCGAGGTCTGCAACCTGCTTGTCGGTCATGAGTTGAGCGCCTTCGGCGACCGAGTCTGCAATCTTCGAGGCAAACAGGCGGATCGCGCGCAAGGCGTCGTCATTGCCTGGGATAATGTAATCCACTTCGCTGGGGTCGCAGTTCGTATCCACCACCGCGACCACCGGAATGCCCAGTTTGCGGGCTTCGCGTACCGCAATTTGTTCTTTGTTCGAATCGATGACAAAAATCGCGTCCGGCAAGCGTGTCATGTTCTTGATCCCTGCCAAGTTCGCTTGCAGGTGCTTGCGCTCGCGCTCCAGCTTGATAACCTCTTTCTTGGGGAGCAACTCGTAGCGGCCGTCGGTGGCCATTTCGTCGAGTTCTTTCAACCGCTTCACCGACTTCTGCACCGTCACCCAGTTGGTGAGCAGCCCGCCCAGCCAGCGCTGGTTCACGTAAAAACCACCACAGCGCTGAGCTTCTTCGGCAATGGCGTCCTGCGCCTGGCGCTTGGTCCCCACGAAGAGCAGAATCTTGCCCTCGGCAGCCAGTTCCTGCACAAACTTGGACGCTTCCTTGAACATCTTCAGCGTCTTCTGCAGGTCAATGATGTAAATCCCGTTGCGCTCTCCGAAGATGTATTCCTTCATCTTGGGATTCCAGCGCTTGGTCTGATGCCCGAAGTGCACGCCCGCCTCGAGCAACTCCTTCATGGTGATGTTAGCCAATCAACCTCCTCATTTAGTCTGCATCCCGCGGGTTGGTTCCACTCCGAAATCCGAAGCCGAAATCAGCGAACCAGCGAGATTGCCATTCCCGTCCCCGCACCGCGAAGCACGGGAAGAATTGAACACCTAAAAAACCGTCGTTCGTCCTTGGCCGTTCGTCGTTAGCCTACCGCCGTTGCGAACGACGAACGGCCAACGACAGACTTTAGCGCTTGCTGTACTGGAACCGTTTCCGTGCGCCCTTCTGGCCGTATTTCTTGCGCTCTTTGCCGCGCGAATCGCGGCTAACCATACCTTCGCTCTTCAGTTTCTTGCGAAGCTCGACGTTAAACAGCATCAGCGCGCGCGCGATTCCGAGCTTGACTGCATCAGCCTGCCCGTTCACGCCACCGCCGGTGACCCTGGCAACGATATTGAACGCACTGGCGGTCTCAGTCGAGACCAGCGGTTGCTTGGCGCTCACCCGTTGTGAGTCGGTCACGAAATACTGCTCAAAAGGACGGCCGTTCACCTTGAAGTCGCCGCTTCCTGGGCGCAGATAAACGCGCGCTATTGCCGACTTGCGCCGTCCCGTACCGTAATACTGAACCAGCTCTGCCATTTAGCTCTTAGCACTTAGCAGTTGGCACTGAGCCAAACCACGTCGGTGCGGACCTTTCTAAAAATTCTTCGAACTCTCACCAAAGAAGCTTATGCCCGTACTTCCAGCGCCCGCGCCTCCGGCTTCTGCGCCTCGTGCGGGTGCTTCTCCCCACGATAAACCTTGAGCTTGCTGATCATCTGCCGGCCCAGTTTCGACTTGGGTAACATGCGCGAAACCGCGTCTTCGATGACCAACTCGGGCTTGCGCTCGAACCGTTTGCGAAATTCTTCCGTCCGCAGGCCGCCCGGATATCCGGTGTAATGCTGATACACCTTCTGCTCGGACTTCATGCCGCTCGTCTTGACCTTCTCGGCATTGATGACGATCACGTGATCGCCGGTGTCGAGAAAAGTCGTGTATCGCGGATTTTCCTTGCCCATCAAAATGCGGGCGACCTGCGACGCCAAACGGCCCAGCGTCTGCCCGGAGGCGTCCACGACGAACCACTTGCGTACAATTTCCCCCGCTTTGGGGAAATAGGTTGACATGCCAAAATCTCCCAGAAATAAAAAAACGCAAAGAAGACCGCTGAGCACCTGGTGAGCGTCGAACGCGCAGGGCTATCAGGCGGGCAACCGCAGGACTGCTAAAGAGTTAAAGATAACGTAGGGCACACGATATTGTCAACGCAGCGATTACGGATGGTCTTAGTTCAACCCTGAGACACCGGGCAGCGCCATACCGCAAAGAGAAACAAGACCTTTCACGTTCCGGCTGCTTCCCGTTATTCATACGCCAACGCATCGATTGGGTCTTTTTGCGCCGCTTTGTAGGCAGGGTACAGGGCACCCAAAATCGCTCCGACGATGGCAATCAGCGTTGCCCGGAGAATCCAGCCGCCCGTAACCACTACCCGAAGCGTTGAACGCCCATCGATCCCGGCCCGCGCCATCAGGCTGAACACGACCCCCACCACAATGCCGCCAATCGCCAGCAGCACTGTCTCCCGCAGGATCACATTCACGATATAGAGCTTCGAGGCTCCCAGCGACTTCAAAATCCCGATCTCTCGCGTGCGCTCCATCACCGCTGTGTACATCGCCTGGAAGATGACGATAAAGCCGATGATCACCGAGATTCCGATCACAAAGTCGATGAATTTGGAAACACCCGGATAGTTGTTGGTGGTCAGCATCGATAGGTAATACGCCATCGAACTTACAACGTAGTGCTCCATCCCCGGAACCTTTTTTATTTCATCGACCACGGCGTCGGCGTTACTGGGGTTGTCCAGCTTCAAATAGAAGAGAGTGGCCTTGCCCTGCGCGCCGATCAGATCCTGCAACGCACCAATTTCCAGAAACTTTCTTGCCCCCTTGCCCGGTTCCACGACGCCTGCGACACGAAATTTGTTGTTGAGGATCTCGATGGTATCGCCTGCTTTGACGTGCTTCGACCGGGCAAAAACTTCGTCGACTAAAACATCACCTGGGCCCTGGAACGGGCTGCCCTGGAGATACTGAAAAGGCCCGCCCATGCTCTCATAGCTCGCCAGATCGATGCCTGCGATCATCTCAACGGAACCGGCCCCCGACAGGGTGGTGACTTCCGGTGCAACCGAGACCACATGGGGAAGCCTGGCCAGAACGCCTCCGACCTTGATGGACATGGGTGAACCCGTCAAACCAACCAGAAATGACGAACCGGGTGGCATCACGATCACGTCTGCGCCAATGCCCGCCTGCCGCTGCCGGAGATCATTCAGCATTCCCACCGACAATCCCACGATCAGCAGGATCAGTGTGACCTCCAGCGCGATGGCGACCATGCTGATTGCCGACCGTACCGGACGGTGCACCAGGTTGGCGACAATCATTTTGTTCATCATGCAGTCCGTCGTTGGTCGCTAGTCGCTGGCCATTCATGCCCCGCACCAGAGGTCTTTGCTGAATGCTATCTGCTGCCGCCATGCTGCTCTGGAGCAGAGCTCGCCTGCGGCTGGTCCAGGTGCACGACCGCGGCGCCCGCAGGCTGTTCCAGGGTGAATCGATCGTCCCCCAGCGGGCGATTCAGTTCCAACTTGACCAGAGTCAGCGTGATGTCGTACTCCTCCTGCGGCCGGGCAATCTCGGTCTGCCAAGGGAAATTCACGCTGTCTTCTTCTTTGTAATTTTCATACAGCGCGTTGGTTACGACATTTCCATTGTCGTCGTAGATGAGCTGGCGATGGGGAAGCAAATCCGTGCGGCTGAACACGATCTTGCGGGAAAGAAACCAGCCGTGTTCGCCTTTCGCGATGACATCGAGTATGTAGTCGGCCCGCGGCGCCTTGTGGCCTTTGAGGTCAACCATAAGTTCGGTTTCATTTTCCATCACCGCGATTTCATTCTGCGCATCAATGCTGCGCAGCAAGAGCGCGTCGTAAATATACTGTGGCCGAAGGTTTTCCAGCGGCTGGGCGCTGTTGTGCGTCTCAACGTCGTTTCGTCCCACCACAAAGCGGTTTTTGGGCGGAATCCATAATTTGAATTCCCGGCCGTCGCTCACCATATCAAAGGCCTGGGTGCGCACAATGGGCATCAGCCCGATCATCCGCAGCATAGCCGGTTTGCGCGCCAGCACGTATCCCCGGATTTCCTGGTAGTCGGTGACTTTGCCCTTCTTGACCCCACCCACCGTGGTGTCAATGTCCACGGTGGCCTGCATACTCTGGATTTTGGCGGCCTGCGTGTTGATGTAGTCGATCAGGTCCTGCTGCGTGGCAGTTTTCAATTGAACCGCGCCCAGCGGGCTTTCGACTTTGCGGGAGCGGAACAGGCAGCCGCTCAGCGGCACAACCGCTAGCAGAACGACCACAGCCCGGTAGCGAAAGACAAATGACATGGGAGACGGTTCGATTGTTGCCGGATTAGATGAGTATAAGCGAGAAGCGAGATTCACATTTGCACTTGGCGCTAGGACAGAAGCAGAGCGTTGCCGTCAGCCATCCGGCTCAAGCCGCGGTCCAAGGTGACTACCGTCAATTCCGCGGCCCGCGCAAAGGCAACCAGGTAAGCATCCGGGTATTGCTTTGAGGCTGAACGGCCGGTAGATGTGAGTTTGCGCAGCCCGAATTCTACCTGGTCGGGGTCAGCCTCATTGTGAAATGAAACCCGCTCGTCCTGGAAGAATGCGTCGTACGTCCGCCAGGCCTCGGTCTGGCTCCTGACATCTTCCCGCATGACGCTCGGATTCGTCAGCAAGCGCAGCAAACCCAGTTGGGTGAAGCGGCAAAAATAGACCACTTCCCGATTCAGGCCGGAGAACCAGGCCGATGCGGACGCGTGATGCTGATGTCCCTCATACGCTAACGCGATCCACACGTTCACGTCAGGGAAGAATGATTTCATTGATAGTCTTGTTGCCTAGCCTCAGCCAGCCCGGCCGCTTCGACCTGATCAGCGGTAGCGTGATTCTTCCCTTTGTTTTTTCCGGTCCTCCGCCGTTCAGTTCGGCCTCGACGCCACGCAGAATCAACTCCTTGACCGAACAACCCCGCAAGGCTGCGTGGGACTTGAGCTGGCGATAGGTGGGATCCGGTATGTCTACGGTAGTTCTCACACCATGGAGTGTACCATATTTATGGAAGAAGCGCCATATATATGGCTGCATAAGACTGAAAAGAGACTCTTCGTGGTTATTTGCCCTTTGCATGAGCCCATTCACCGTTGATTGACGATCTTCCGATACGCCGCCACATTCCGGTTGTGTTCTTCCAAGCCGTGGGCGAAGCGGTGATGGCTGTTTCCATCACTCACAAAATAAAAATAGTCGGTCGCCGCCGGATGCATGGCAGCTTCGAGCGAGGTCTTCCCCGGGTTACCGATCGGCCCCGGCGGAAGCCCGGCATGGGCATAGGTGTTGTAGGCAGACTTGAACTGCATGTCCGCATGGTGCAGCGCCCCGGAATAGGCTCCGTCCAGGAGTTCGGCGTAGATCACGCTGGGATCGGCTTGCAGAGCCATCTTCCTGCCGAGCCGGTTGTAGTAGACGCTGGCGACCCTCGGTCGCTCGTCGGGTACTGCCGTCTCCTTCTCGATAATGGACGCCAGAGTCACAATCTTCTGCACGTCGTTCTTCTGCACGTCATTCCTCTGCGCTTCATTCGGTTGCCGGTCCGCGCTTTGCGCGTCGCTCTGCAGGTTGTTGCCTTGTGAAGCCTGGGCTAACGGATTTTGGGTCTGCGAAGTTTGGATCAACTCGATCTCGCGCGCCACCTGGCGGAACTGTTTGACCATCGCCGACGCCATCTCTTCCATGGTCTGGGTGCGGGTGAACTCGTAGGTACTCGGAAAAAGATAACCTTCCAGCGACTTGGCTTCCGGGGCGACGTCGGCAATCAGAGCGGTGTCAGACATCGCGACTTTCAGGAAGTCTTCACCTGATCCCAATCCCGCCTGCTGTATGGCCTGCGCGATCTCAAACATGTTGTAGCCCTCGGGGATCACGACCGTGTGGACGTAAATGTCGCCCTGCACCAGGCGCTGGTGAATGTCGAGAGCGTTGGCCGTTTTCTCGAACAGATATTCGCCCGCCTTCAGCGAGCGTCTGTGGTGAATGCGGTGCCAGATGGCAAACGCCCTTGCGCTGCGAATGACGCCCGCCGACTGCAGTTCGTTTGCGATGTGGCGACTGGAGTATCCGGGGCGCAACAGCACAAACGTTTGCCCGGACGGCGTAACTGGCGTAAGCAGAGCCCAAGCCATCCATCCTCCAAAGGCCAGGACGGCGAGCAGAATCAGTGTGAAGAAGATACGCAATCTATGGATAGTTTAGATGAGGTGGGGCACTCGGGGGTTAGTCCGAGGTCGGTGGACTTTAGTCGCTGGTCGTCGGTCGTTGATCGTTGGCGAGAACTCCAGTCTCCAAGCGGAGTTCCTCAGACGTGGCATTTCGCAGCCGCTTGCCAGGCAGTGCCTGAAACGCTGGGTCAGCCAACCACTAACGACCACCCGTCGCTTCCATCCAACTTTGCAAAATCAGCACCGCCGCCATCTGGTCTACGACTTGGCCCCGGCGTTTGATCGACATCTCGGTCTCGCGCAGAAGACGGTTGGCTTGGGCAGAGCTGAGACGTTCATCCCAGAGGTGAACCGGCAACTGGAAACGCCGGCGTAGTTCTTCTGCGAAGAGCTGCATTTTCTCCGCCTGCGTGCCCTCGGCCCCGCTCATGCGCAGGGGATAGCCCACCACGATCTCAGACACCTGGTATTCGCGGATCACTTTCTCCAGTTGTCCGAAGTCGAGGCGCTTGTTCTGCCGCTGGATGGTTTCCAGTCCCTGGGCGGTGATGCCGAGCGGGTCGGAAACGGCTAACCCGATTCGCCGGGAGCCAACGTCTAAACCCAAGATTCGCGGATGCAGCGCGACTGGGGTGTGGGTTGGCTCAGAGGGCACGTCAAGATTATAAGTCCGGCGGAAGGTGACGAATTGGTCTACGATATTGCGCGATGGGTCAGTTTGCTCAAATCTGATCTCCTCCACCATGCTCGACGACGAACTACCTCTCGAACCCGCTGTGGTTCCGTCACCGGCGGCAGGGCCGGCGCAGCCCCGGACACGCCGCCATTGGGCCATGAACATCATCGGCATTGGCGGAATCCTGGCGCTTTGCTATTTCGGCGAACTGGTGCTGGCGGTGCTGCTGGTTTCGGTGCTGCTGGCATTTATCCTGGCGCCGGTTGTGGATGTGCTGGCGTATATTCGTTTGCCCCGCGGTTTGGCGGCGGCGGTCGCGCTGCTGCTATTGCTCGGGGCGATCGTCGGAACCGTTTATTACTCTTACAATCAGGCGGCTACGCTCCTGCAGGATTTGCCCAAATACACCAGCAAGGTGCGAAACGACCTGGCACGCCTTCGCAGAAAAGCAGAGAGCATCGAAAAGAATGCGGAAAGCTGGGAGGTCTTGGCCCCCGACCGTGAGAAAGGCGTCGTGAGTGTTCGCCCTGCAAGGGACTGGACCGACGTTTTGACCCGCGGCTTCGGATCGGTGAGCACCGCGATCCTCGCCGGATCGTTCATACCTTTTCTCGTGTATTTTATGCTGACCTGGCAGGAACATGTCCGCGCCGCAACGGTCATGCTGTTTCCCCTGGAGAGCCGCAATGCCGCCTATGTCTCCTTGGGCTTGATATCGGCGATGATCCGCAGCTTCATGGTCGGGAACCTGCTCATCGGGATCCTGATCGGAGCGGTGAGCACAGCGGTTTTTTGGTCCATCCACCTGCCCTTCTTCTACTTCGTGGGATTCGTGAGTGGGTTCCTGAGCCTGGTTCCCTATCTGGGGATCGTGCTGGCCTTGATTCCGCCGATTTTCGTGGATATGGGGAACTTGAACTCTCAGGACCTGATCACCATCTTCGTGACTGTGTTCGGGCTGCATGTAATCGCGCTCAACATGCTCTACCCCAAGTTTCTAGGTAACCGATTGCAGCTCAATCCCTTAGCCGTCACCATGGGGCTGCTGATGTGGGGCTGGTTGTGGGGAGCCATGGGCTTGCTCCTAGCCATCCCGATCACAGCGGCGATGAAGATCGTGTTCGACCACGTCGAGTCCCTGAAGCCGTTCGGGGCTTGGCTGGGAGAGTAGGGTTCGAGCCTGCCCGATGACGATTTCAATGCGGGTTAGGCTGGCGAAGATGTTTGCAGGTCACAGCCGCCACGCTCCATGGCTGAGGGCCAGGACCCGATCGATCGACGGCAATTCGCTCTGTCGCAGGCTTTTACGTGAGGCCGGGGGAGCAGAAGCCTTCTGTCCAGCGCCGCCTCTGGATTGTGACAAACCAAGCCGAAATTGCCTTTCAGCCCATTTTGGGTTAGGATAAGGGCGTGCTGTTCCCCTCGTCCCCTGCAGCTGTGGGCGGTCTCTCATGTTGAGTACGGATGGCAATTTCCAATTAGGCGATAAGGTCGTCTATCCCAACCACGGTGTGGGAATCATTGAACAAATCAGCAGCCGAACCTTCGGCGAAACCGTGGAAAAATTCTACCTGCTCAAGATTAAGTCCAGCAGTCTGAAAGTGATGGTGCCTTTCCACAACGTCGGTACGGTGGGCTTGCGGCGGGTTGTGAAGAACGGGGAAATTCAGAAAATCGTGGATTTCCTTGAAGATGGCTTGTGCGACAACAACGCCGACTGGAAATACCGTTTTAAGGAGAACTCGGAGCGCATGCGTACCGGGTCGCTTTTGGACGTCGCCGCGGTACTCAAAGGCTTGATCGTGCTGGGCCAGGCCAAAGCGCTTTCATTTCGGGAAAAGAAGATGCTGGAGCGCGCCCGCTATCTGCTGGTCAGCGAGTTGGCGATGGCGAAAAACTGCGAGGAGCCCCAGATCGAGGAACTGCTCACCAAGGCCCTTTCCAAGTCCAACCTGCGTTTCCCGGAAGCCTCGGAATTCCAAGCCTGACTCTGCGATTTCATTTTCCCACCCCGTAAAAAGTCCACCTCCCAGCCGATTGATCGCGGATGCTGGGTTTATAATCCGTCAAAGCATGACCGAGCACATCAAAAAGAAGCTGCAGGACGAGATCAATCAGCTCGAACGCGAGTTAGTTCACGAGCTTCCTAAAGAGATCAAGAAGGCCGCTGCGCTGGGCGATCTCAGCGAGAACGCCGAATACCACATGGCCAAGCAGCGGCAGGAGTTCGTCAAGGCGAAGCTGCGCCAATTGGGCAAACGTATGGCCGATCTGGCCCTTATCAACATGGACAACATTCCTAGAGATAAGGTCGGCCTGGGCTCCACGGTGCGGATTCTTGACAACGACAAGAACGAAGAAGTTGAGTACAAGCTGGTGACCAGCGAAGAGTCCGACGTCGCCTCCGGAAAGATTTCTACCAGCTCGCCGATTGGGCGGGCCCTGCTGAACAAGAAAGTCGGAGATACTGCGACCGTAGTCACGCCGAATGGCAAACGGGAAATGGAAATCCTGAGCCTAACCACGATTCACGGCCAGGCCGAGGCCTCATGACCTGGGGCTTTACATGGACGCGAGCTTTCGGCCGGGCCTGCGGGGTCTTGCTGGATGCCATCGTCCGCTGGCTTGCCCTGGCCCGCATTAACCCGAACGTCCTGACTTTTCTGGGCCTGGTGGTCAATACCATCGCCGCGTTCTTGTTCGGGTTCGCGAACGGTGACAATCAAGCCCGTCTGTTCCGGCTCGCCGGGCTGGTCATCATCGGCTCCGGATTCTTCGATCTGGTGGACGGCGCGGTGGCCCGGGCCACCAATCGGGTGACTCACTTCGGCGGCTTCTTCGATTCCGTAATCGACCGCTATAGCGATGCTTCGCAGTTCTTCGGGCTGCTCGTGTTCTACGCCCGCGGCGACCGCTTCTTCTACGTGGTTCTGACCGCGTTCGTGATGGTAAGCGCAATCATGGTCAGCTACACGCGCGCTCGCGCCGAATCGCTCATTGGCTCCTGCCGTGTCGGTTTCCTGGAGCGTCCCGAGCGCCTGGTGCTGGTGATCATCGGAGCCCTGTTCAACCGCATGGCGCCGGTGTTGTGGGTGATTGCGGTCCTGTCCACGATCACCGTGATCCATCGCGTCCGCTATACCTGGACGCGCACCGAACTGGTGGATAGGGCCGCTGCTAATCCCAGCCAGGCGGCGTGACCGGATTTTTCTCTACGCGGTCAGGATTCTGAGCTCGGGGAAACCAGCCCGATAAAAACCCTCATCGAGCGTGAGCAGAGGAAAGCCTCTGCTCGCGGCATACGCACCGATCAGGAAATCGGCCAAAATTCGCCGGGGCGTCGGACCGCGTTGTTTCCTGCGTCGCGCGGCGTAACCCTGGAAGGCCCGCCCAGCGGACCGCCACACGCGCTCTTCAAGCGCCCAATCCACATTCACCCCGGTGTCCCGGAAAAACGCGTCGAGGAAAGACTCGGTTCGACCAGGAAGTGCCATCAGTTCGGCGAAAACAGGCGCGGGAACCACCAATGTTCCGCGATCCAGTGCCGAGTCCAGCGCCAACTGCGCCTCCGCATTGAGAGTATCGTCCGGATCCCAAAGGGCAACGATCACGTTGCTGTCGATGACTGTGGTCATCGGCCACGGAGTTCTCGAATCCTTCGCACAATTGCCTTCCTGCCCGAGGGAATGCCCGGATTTCCAATGCCCCGATATTTGGCAAACGGGCTCTCTCGCCTGGCTGGCCGGACCCGTGCTCCCGAGGCGTCACTCTCGAACAGCAAGGCGTCGCCGGAGCGTACGCCCAGCAGCCGTCGAATCTCACGCGGTATTGTGATTTGTCCTTTACTGGTAATCCGTGCTCGCTTCTGCATTTCCTTACTTTACCACAGGCCTCCTTACCTGCAAAATACCCTGCTCAGCCAGCGCAGTTCGGCGACTTGTCAAGTCTACTTTCGTAGGCATGTCCGAGCGCGCCCTGCAGCGCCGCGGATTCCTCTAACCCGCACTGCATCAGCAGTTTGCCATTTTGGGAATGTTCCACGTGGAACACTTCGCGGATTTGGCGGGGGTGCGCCCACGCTACAGAACCACCGCCCAGCTGCGCTCGGCCTGGGCGAACGAGGGCGTCCGTCCCCACGTGGTTCTTGCCAACGGCCAACGACGAGAGGCCGACGAGATGCGGGCGAGGCGCCCGCGCCACACCAGCTGATCCTGCTAGACTATTCCGTCGTTTCCCGTGGGGGACTCTGCTTGCCGACTGATCCGGTTCTGCTTGTCCATGGCGGCGCCTGGGCCATTCCTGACGAAATGGTCGAGGCTCATCTCAATGGTGTGCGCAATGCGGCCGCTACGGCCTGGAACATCTTGAATCGTGGTGGCTCCGCGCTCGACGCGGTCGAGGAGGCGGTCGTCGTCCTGGAAGATGATGAGACCTTCGACGCCGGACGCGGCAGCTTTCTGAATCGTGATGGCAAGGTGCAACTCGATGCCCTGATCATGGACGGCGCTACCTTGGCCGCCGGGGGTGTCGGCTGCGTAGAACATCTGCGTCATCCGGTGCGTGTGGCGCGCAAGATCCTGAGCGAGAGTCCGCACGTGTACTTTGTGGCGGAGGGCGCGGAACGGTTTGCGGTCGAGCACGGCATTCCCCTGTGCCGCAATGAAGACCTGGTCATTCCACGCGAGGTCGATCGCCTGCGGGAATATCAAGCGCATGAGGAAGCGCATCGGGCTGATCTGTTCGCGCCCACCATCTCGCATGACACCGTAGGCGCGGTGGCGCTCGATCGCGACGGCAACATCGCGGCCGCCACTTCGACCGGGGGCACGCTCAACAAGGCTCCGGGACGCCTGGGAGACTCATCGTTGATCGGATGCGGCTGCTTTGCGGACAACAAAACCGCCGCCGCTTCAACCACTGGCTGGGGAGAGCCGATCATGAAGCTGGTGCTGGCCAAGTGGGCGGCGGATCGCGTCGCCTCCGGCAACCTGCCGGAGTGGGCGGCGGCGGAGGCCATCAACTATCTCAAAGCCCGGGTCAACGGGCATGGCGGCATCATTTTGCTCGACACCCGCGGCCGCTTCGGCATCGCCCACAATACGCCGCGCATGGCTTGGGCGCTGTGGACGGTGAAGGAAGAGAGTTCCGGAATCGAGCGCAATGGCTGAGGGCATTTGGAAGGATTAGTGCCGTACAGATTGCCCTTGCTCGCCTCCCACTCTTACGCAAAAAAGCGCGGAAGGATGGGGTACCCCCAGTTTGGCACCCCACGGTTTTGCAGGTATATGCTGGGCTCTGAGGAAAGTGTGGGCCAGCTCCATTGGGTTTCCAGTCCACTCGCTCTGAGGAGCCGACGCGGTTATCTCATCAGCCCTGCAGCGGAGCTTCGCTCCGCGGGATAGCCGGGGGCGGCTGTCACTACGGGGTCCCGGCACAAAGCCAGGCTAACTACTCCAATTCCCTCAATAATTTGGCTTGATTTCTCCGCACACCGTGGTATACAAACCAGCGAACATCTTTGCGGCAAAAATATGCGCGCTCTACAGCCGCCGACGAATTCGGACTGGCTATCGCCTTCTGCCCGCAAACTTCTCGCACCGCCATCCCCTCGTCTGCCTTTTCACGGAGCAAACTCTATGACAATGCGGAAACTGGTCTCGCTAGCGGTCCTGATGATGCTGCTGTCCACATTTGGCTTCGCCCAAGGTGCTGCTACGGGCGACTTGCACGTCACGGTGAAAGATCCCAAGGGCAACCTGGTCACCAACGCGACGGTAACGGCGCGAGATCAGGCCAAGGGAGTGGAGCGTTCCGGAGTAGGGAACGGCCAGGGCGAGTACCGCATCCTGCTGCTGCCGCCGGCCCCGTATGTGGTCACGGTGGAAGCCTCAGGCTTCGCCAAGGCTACGGTCGAAAACGTGGTCATTACCGTAGGACAGATGGCCGATTTGCCGGTGTCACTGTCGGTTGCGGGAACCCAGGAAGTGGTGAACGTCAGCTCTACCGCTGAACTCATCGAAACCCAGCGCAGTTCTTCGACGGACACGATCGAGCAGCGGCGCATTGACAACCTGCCCATCAATGGCCGCAACTACATCAACTTCGCGCTGACGGACTCGCAAGTGCTGCGCGATAACGCTCCCAACATCGGGGCGGCGCCCACGTCCGGGTTGAACATGAGCGGCCAGCGCGCCCGCTCCAACCTGGTCAATGTGGATGGCGCCGATGCCATCGACAACTCGACCAACGGCGTGCGCTCCACGGTGTCGCAAGAAGCGGTGCAGGAATTCCAGATCATCAACAACAGCTATGCGGCGGAATACGGCCGCGCGGCCGGCGGCGTGGTCAATATCATCACCCGTTCCGGAGCGAACGATTTTCACGGCGACGTTTACGGTTACCTGCGCAATCGCAATTTCCAGGCGGTGAATCCCTTCAGCACTGTCCCGAACCCGGCGTACACGCGAGTGCAGGCAGGCGCAGCTTTTGGCGGGCCGATCAAGAAAGACAAGACTTACTACTACTTCTCCTACGAAGTCACGCGGCGGCACGAGACCGGCTTCTCCAGCATCGGACAGGGCAATTTCGGGCTGGTGCCGTTCGACGCATCACCCTTCTTCGGCGCCCCAGCACAGACCTTCAATATCCAGGTCACGCCAGAACAAGCTACCTTCCTGGGCACATCCGGTGTGCCGCTATCGCTGCTTCGGGAGTACTCAATCCTGGCGGGTGCGGCATCAGGCATCGCGCTGGGCGGCAGCTACCCTGCAGCGTTCGGTTTACTGGTCGGCGCACCTGGGGGGCTTCCTGTGCCCACCAATGGGAGTAATCCGCTGAAACAGTTTTTCAGTTCCTGCAACCCACTCAACACCATTTGCAACGGCCTGCCGGCGTCTTTCCTGACGCTCAACTCGCAGATCGGCAACTTCCCGGTTTTCGAGGGAACGAGTCTTTATTCGCTCCGCCTGGATCACAATCTCAACGACCGCAATCGCCTGATGCTGCGCGCCAACGTGAGCCCCAGTACCGTCACCGGGATCGAGGTCAATGGGGAGAACCAGGTGTTCGGGCAGAACTCGTACTCACGAACTTCGCAGCAGACCTACCGCGACGTTACCGGTGTAGCCCAGGACACATGGGCTCTCGGCAGCAACAAGGTCAACGAGTTCCGCTTCCAGTATGCCCGCCGGGGGCTGGCTTACTTCTACTCCAGCGGGGCGGGTGGCGGCGACCCGGCGGCGAACGTGCTAGGGGCGGCTTTCATCGGACGCGAACCTTACTCCTACATTCAGCGGACGGAACAGCGCTACCAGATCACGGACAATTTTTCTTGGACCATGGGCCGGCATGACACGAAATTTGGCGTGGACTTCAACTACCTCCCACTCACGGCCACGTTCGCCGTAAACTACGGAGGCAATTACGACTTCGGGAGCCTCACCGCGAGCCAGGGGCTGGGTGCGACGTTGTACAATTCCCTGCCTCCAAGCTTGCAGCAGATCATTCCTGGATTTTCCCCGGTGCAAGCCTACGGACTTGGAGTTCCGCAAACGCTGGTGCAAGGCATCGGCAACCCCTACGACTCCTTTACTAACATCCCGCTGGGATTTTTCTGGCAGGATTCCTGGCGGGCTCGTCCCAACCTGACCCTGAACTACGGAATTCGCTACGACGTAGAATTCCCGCCGCAGTTTGCCCCGCCCGGTCCGCTGGCGCTTCCCGCCTACAACGCGCTGGGAATCCAAAAGGGCATCCAGACGGATACCAATAACATTCAACCACGCATTGGGATGGCTTGGGATCCCAGGGGTAATGGCAAGTCAGTGATTCGCGCATCCTACGGCATGTTCTATGACCACCCGCTGCTCGGCCTGTACTTCCTGGGCGATGCCTCCGACGGTTCGAAGAGCGGCCAGTTGCTGCTTTTCGGCAGCAGTCCGTGCGATGGAACGCAGAGTGGCAATCCCCTGAACCTGACCGCGACCAACACATTCCAGGGCATCCTTGGAGTGCCGGGTTGTCTGCCCGCTTCCATACCTGCATTTGGTTACCAGCAGACATCCAGTAACGGCACGCCTAATCCGCAGCGCTTCGACCCCTTCTATGCCAACTCGCTGTTCATCAATCAGGGCTACATTAAGAACGGTTTTCCGCTGATCTCCCAGCCTTTCGGGTATCCGCAAGCCAAGAACTTCGTCTATGCGTACTCGGAGCAGGCGAACCTGAGCTTCGAGCAAGACCTGGGGCGTGGATTCGCATTGAGCCTGGGATACAACTTCAACGGCGGGCGGCACTTGAATCGGCCGATTAACGCCAATACGGCGCGTGGCGACCTGCTGATCCAAAACTGGGTGGCCGCGGTAGCGGCCGGAAAGGCTACAGTTTCCACCAATCCGCTCGACGTGCCGACTTGCGGGGCGAATCCGTACTATGGCCTGCCCGGGCAGCTCCCTTACTTCCTGCCGCCCGCGCTGGTCAGTTTCTTCCGGCCCTCGGGATTCAATCCCTCGCTGATGGGCGGGGCATTCACGCCCTGCCTGCAATTGGCCGCGACCGACTTGCAACTGGCGGGACTGAACGCTGCGTGCAATCCCCTGACCTTCGCTAACTGTGTCCCCTTCACCGATATGGACGCTAATTACTCCAACGGCAGCTCGGTTTATCACGGTTTCACCGCCAACCTGCGCAAGCGTTTCAGTAGCCATTACGAGTTCCTGACCTCTTACACGTGGTCGCACGCCATTGACGATTCCACGGACTTGCAATCGCCGTTGTCGCCGCAGGATAGTTATTATCCTCAACTGGAGCGCTCAAACTCGTTGTTCGACCAGCGCCACCGCTTTGTGTTCAGCGGCGTGTATCAAAGCGGCAAGCTTTCCGGCGACAGTTTCGCCAGCAAGTTTTTCAGCAACTGGACGTTCGCTCCCATCATTGAGTTTGCTTCAGGGCGGCCGTTCAACATCCTCACCGGCAACGCCGACAACTTCCAGTTCTCGCCGTTTACCACGCGTCCGAATGTGGTTGCACGGGGGACGCCTACCAATCTGTGCGGCTACCCGACGGTGCCTTCGAAATACTCACCCACCGGGTACCTGCAGGAAGTGTGCTTCGCTTCCTTTCTGCCGGCGTCGCCCACAGCGCTGCCTCCGCAGGTTACCCTGCTTGGTCTCGACGGCACCTTGGGGCGCAACGCAGGCGTGACTCCTTGGACCGTGTTCAACGACGTGCGCGTAGCCCGCCGGATTTATTTCGGCGAACGCATCAACATGGACCTGATCGCCGACGTCTTCAACCTCGCCAACCGATTCAACGTCGCCGCCGTCAACCAGCTTTACACCTACGCCGGCCAGCCGACGGCTGCCTACGATCCGCGGCAGTTCCAGTTCGCGGTGAAGATCAACTGGTAGAGGATTCCGGTAGTGGCCCAGTTTGATATGGAAGCGAACCGAACGCGCGATGATGGTGTCGCAAAGAACGCGACACATCGCGCGGCTCGCCCAGATCCCTCGCTGCGCAAAGAACGCTTGCTCGGGATAACAAATCAAACTGAGCCACTACCAGGATTCCAGATTGCGGCTCGCCGCAGGGTGAGATCTGCAAACCAGGCCGAGCTCTCTCTGGGCATCGTGCATGTGGCGTGTCAACGGCCCGACTATCCGGCCGAGACTTCCAGCGTCCAATCTTTGGAGAGTGGGGTTTGGTCTAGATTCGGGTGATCAAGGGGACTGCAGAATGAACGATATCGTCACTATTCCGCCTGCGCCGCCAGCCGCTTCCGGTCCAGAACCGAAGACCGGTTCGGTTGCAGCCAAAGTCTTCTTTGGGTCAAACGGTCTCCGTGCCGGTTGGCGATTCATGATTTTTCTGATCATCTTGCAGGCGATGTCAACCGGTCTGGGTTTAGCACTCCGGTGGCTGCACTTCGGCGGTCAAAGGGGCGCGGGCGCTCCACGAGTGCTCACTCCTCTCGCAACTGTACAATTTGAAGCGATCAGCTTCTTGTTCGTTTGCCTCGCCACCTGGATCATGGCGAAGATCGAACATCGTAAGTTCGGGGAATACGGTCTTCCCCTTCGGTCCGGGCTGCAAAAACATTTTTGGGAAGGTGCGTTGTGGGGCTTCCTGGGGATCAGCGGGACGCTGTTGACGATTTTTGCGCTTCACGGCTTCCGCATCACCGGCCTCGCCATCCACGGACCTACGATTCTGGGCGCCACCGCCGGTTGGAGTTTGGCTTTCCTGCTGGTTGGATTGTCCGAAGAATTCACCTTCCGCGGCTATGCCCAGTTCACCCTCACCAGCGGGATGGGGTTTTGGCCATCTGCATTTCTGCTTTCTGCCTTGTTTGCGTTGTTGCACCTGGGCAATCCCGGTGAAACTACGTTTGGTCTGCTTTCGGTGGTCGTCTTTGGGTTGCTGTTCTGCTGGATTCTGTGGCGTACTGGCGATCTTTGGTGGGCCGTGGGGTTTCACGCGGGATGGGATTGGGGGCAGACTTTCTTCTACGGCGTCCACGACAGCGGGCTGGCTCCTTATCACAATCTGCTCAACTCGGAATTCTTCGGACCAACGTGGCTTACCGGAGGAACGGTTGGTCCGGAAGCCAGTATTTTCTGCCCCATTGCGCTGGGGATTGTGGCATTGCTGCTCAGCCTCAAGTATCGCGAGGCGCGATACTGCCCGCTCAGTGGTCCAGCCATGCCGACGAGAACCTGATCGTTTTGCGATCTTCGTAAAACCTTTTAGGCCTCCGGCCAATACTGTCGCGTCTGCCGGATGCGTTTCTTTGCGCTCTTGACGAATCCTTGGCGTGCTTTGCGGTTAAGAGCTTTACCACAAAGCTGGCAAAGAAAAACCGCAAAGTCCGCGCGGCAAGAGACAGTCGAGATTCTGAAACTGCACGACTATCGCCCTCTGCCATCGAAGGCTTTTTCCCCATCTCTCCTGCTAAACTCTTTTCATTCTTGATTCTTGGCGATTGCCGGAGCCTGTTCTGAATGTCCGAATCCTACACCCCGAGCGAGCGCACGCGCGTAGTGCGCGAGCCGCAGCGCGGCGTTTACGACCGCGCCGCCGCTTACCGAATTCTGGATGAAGGCTTTATCTGCCACGTTGGATTCATCGCCGACGGCCAGCCTTTTGTGATCCCCACCGGCTACGGCCGGGCGGGCGACAACCTTTACATCCACGGCTCGGCCGCCAGCCGCATGCTGCGCCGCATGGATGAGGGTGTGCCGGTCTGCGTCACCGTCACGCTGCTGGATGGGCTGGTGCTGGCCCGCTCGATTTTCAATCACTCGATGAACTACCGCTCGGTGGTAGTGCTGGGAACAGCGGTCGCAGTGGAGGATCCCGCAGAGAAACTGGAAGCCCTTCGCGTGCTGTCCGAACACATTCTCCCCGGACGCTGGAAAGATTCGCGCCAGCCTAACGAAAGAGAGCTCAAGGCAACTCTAGTGATGCGCCTGCCGATTACTGAGTTTTCGGCGAAAGTGCGGCAAGGTCCGCCGATCGACGATGCCGAAGATTACGCGTTTCCCACGTGGGCGGGCGTGATCCCGCTGGAAATGTTCGCAGGGAAGCCGATCAGCGATCCCAAGTTGCATCCGAATGTCCCGGTGCCCGCGTACGCACAAAGCTACTCCCGCAGGAAAGGGCAAAGCTGAGTTATTTGGGGATTTCGATTCGGACGACGACCCACCGCGCCTCGTTCTGGTCAGCGTCGACTTCGATTTCCGTAGCCTCGGACGTATAAACCTGTCCTCGTTTCAGATTCTCCTCCGTGCCATCAAAGACTGCCCGAAGGTCCGTGAGCGCGACCAGCAACAGGTGATCTTTCCCTTTGCTGGAGAAATACGAACTGGTCAGTGTTCCACCCAGGACGAGTCGATGACTGTAAGCAGTGATGAAACCGTTGGTGAACAGCGAAGTGGTTTCGCCGATTTCGTCGGATCCCATTCGGATCGGGCGGGTACATTTCATCGGCTCGGTGCAAGGCCGCATTTCGGCATCCCAGTGGTGCTTCAGTTCAATTGCCAACGCTTCGGCAGGCTTATCCTGGGAGTTGAGGATTTTGGCGTACGCGTCGCGGGCAATAAACCGGACGTCCCCTGACTTGAGAGTTTCGGCGTCGGCTCCTTTCGAAGGTGTCAGAGTAGCGTCAGTCAGCGCCACAATCACCAAGTCTCTGTTCTCATGCTGAATCTGGGTTTCCGCGCCGTGTACGAGCTCGACCCGCGACACCAGGTAGTGAGGATTTTCGTCGAGAGGCCTCCTGGATACCGGAGCTCCCGTCATATCTCCAGGGGCGGCTTTGGGCTGGCCCTGAGCTTGCACAACTTCGTCAAAGGCCCCTGTCAGGGCTGTTATCAAGATTCCGCAGACCAGCAATCTCCGGAAACTTGGGCCCGACCTGAGCATGGCCCAAAGTATAGCTGAACACGCACCGCAGTACCTTGTCTCGATTGGTAAAGAATGATATCTTTACTGTAGGAGTTATAAGTAAAGATGAAATATTCCAGCACGATCAGCAGCAAGGGCCAAGTGACCGTACCGCAGCAGATCCGCAACCGCCTCGGCCTAACGACAGGGGACCGGGTGGAATTTGTGGTCGAAGGCGAACGCACCGTCCTGCGCCCGGCGCGCGCCGCATCCAGCCCGTTTGACAAGTACAAAGGAGCCCTCGGCACGTTTCCGGGTGGCGAGAAAGAGATTAATGCCTGGCTGCAGGAGATGCGAAGTGAGGAGCGCGGTCGCAAGTGAGGACCGCTCTTGACACCAACGTCCTCTCGGCTTTGTGGTCAAGCGAGCCGCTGGCCTCGAAAATCGCCGCACAACTGGCGGAAGCTCATGCCCAGGGAGGTCTAGTAGTTTCCGCCCCGGTCTATATCGAGTTGCTGGCTCATCCCTCAGCCAGCCAACGATTCGTCGATGAATTTCTGGCAGACACAGGCATCACCGTAGAGTTTGGCCTGGACGAAACTGTCTGGCGCGAAGCGGGCAAGCGCTTTGCCGCCTATGCGCACCGCCGGCGCCGCTCCCAGGGCGGCTCGCCCAAGCGACTGCTGGTAGACTTTGTCATCGCCGCCCATGCGCTGCTGCACGCCGACCGTCTGATGACCCTCGACTCCAGCCGCTACGCCAGGGACTTCTCCAAGCTGCGGTTGGTTGTCTGAGCCGAGCGTTTCCGCTTGTCGAGAGCCGCCTACGGAATTAACAGCAGCTTCCCGGTCGTCTTACGCCCTTCCAGATCGCGGTGGGCTTGGGGGGCATCGGCCAGCTTGTAGGTGTGCTCGATGCGCAGCTTGAGTTTGCCTTCCGCAATCATCGCGAAAACCGCACCCGCCCGTGCCCGTAACTCCTCGGTCGTGGCGATGTAGTGCGCCAGCGTCGGCCGGGTCACAAACAGCGATCCCTTCTGCGAAAGCAGGATGAGATCAAACGGCGGCACCGGGCCGCTCGACCCGCCAAACAGCACCATGTATCCTCGCGGCCGGAGCACATTCAAACCCTTCTCGAAGGTGGTCTTGCCCACGCCGTCGTAAACCACGTCCACGCCCTTGCCGCCGGTCAGGCGCTTGGTTTCAGCCTCAAAGTCCACCTTGGCGTAGAGGATCACTTCGTCGGCCCCGGCCTGCCGCGCCAGCATGGCCTTCTCTTCGGTTGAAACTGTGCCAATCACACGCGCGCCGATGTGCCGCGCCATTTGGGTCAGCAGGAGGCCGACTCCTCCTGCTGCCGCGTGCACCAGGGCCGTCTGGCCGCGCTGGAGCGGGAAAGTGTCGTGACTCAGATAATGCGCGGTCATGCCTTGCAGCATCGCGGCAGCGGCATCGCGATCACCTGCGCCTTGCGGAATCAGCACCAGCCGTTCCGCAGGCACGGCGGCGTACTCCGCATACGAGCCCAGGATGCCGGTCCAGGCAACGCGATCACCCGGCTTGACCGAGGTCGCTTCGGCCCCGACGGCGGAAACGATTCCCGCGCCCTCCTGTCCGAGGACGAACGGCAGCGGCACTCTGTATCTGCCTTCGCGCTGGTAAACATCAATGAAGTTCACGCCCGAGGCTGAGACTTTGACTACGGCTTCGTTTGGCTTTGGCTGCGGAATCGGTAGGTCTGTGAGCTGCAGGACCTCGGTTCCGCCGGTTTGTCGGACTTGGATCGCTTTCATGTTTGACTTGGATTCTTCGCCGGTCTCCGGCGATTCAGGCGAGTCCGTACGGTCCCGCTGGGAAGGCATCGGAGTACGCGCTGTTTGGGAATTGCGTCACTCCTGGTTAAAAGTTGTTGCGCTCGCTTTGAGATGGAAGCCGGGACGAAGTGCCTTCCGATCGCGGCGCTGGGGCACAGCCACCTGCTTCGCCTGCTCACCACGGGGCAGGCCGAAGGCGTAAATCTTGCGGTGGTCGGAGCCCAAAAAGACCATCCCATTCACAACTACCGGGGAGGGATCGCCAATGTCGGGGATGGGGTAGCTCCACAGGAGTGTTCCGTCGCTGGCGTTCAGTGCGTACAAGGTGTCGTCCTCCGACCCGACGTACAGTACTCCATTCGCCAGCGCGGGAGAGGAATCCACAACGTCGCCAGTAGCGTACTTCCATAGCACGGCGCCGGTGCTGGCATTCAGCGCGTACAGGTTGGCGTCACCCGAGCCGACGTAAACCACCCCATTCCCCTCTGCGGGAGAGGATGCTATAGGATATGCGGTGGCGTAGCTCCACCGGAGCGCTCCGGTCTTGGCTGCCAGTGCGTACACATTGTTGTCGTATGAGCCTGCATAAACCACCCCTCCCGCCACCACGGGCGAGGAAAATACAATGCCGCCAGTAGAGTAGTTCCACCGCTTGGCCCCAGTGCTGGAGTTCAGCGCGTAGACGTTGCCATCGTATGAACCGACATAGACTACCCCCTTCGAAACGGTAGGCGAGGAATTCACCGGATTGCCGGTGGTGAAGCTCCACAGCTTAACGCCGGTGCTGGCGTTCAGAGCGTACACGTTGTTGTCACCTGAGCCGACATAGACCACCCCATTCGAAACGGTAGGCGAGGATTTCACTGGATTGCCCGTGGTGTAGCTCCAGAGTTTGACGCCGGTGCTGGCGCTCAGGGCATACACGTTGTTGTCGTCCGAGCCGAAATACACCACTCCATTCGCCACTGCGGGAGAGGAATAAATGCCGCCGCCGGTGGTGTAGCTCCACAGCTTGGCGCCGGTTCTGGCGCTCAGGGCGTAGGCATTGCCGTCCAAGGATCCGACGTAAACCACCCCGTTCGCAACCGCGGGCGAGGAAAACACAATGTTGCGGGTGGAATACAGCCACTTCCGGCGGAGCTTACCGACATTGCTGATGTTGAGCACCGTCTCATACGGGTTCAGGCGTGTGCCATCGTGCGTGAAGTGGAACTCGGTCCAGTTGGTCGGAACCTCAAATCGCACTTGCGCACGGTGGTAGGCGGAACGCTTGAGTGCGCCGTTCGAGGCTAGGATCGGGCTTGCCCGCGGCCCAGACTTCTTGGGGAGAGTGATCGAAGGCGCGGCGCTGGCTGCCCCACATCGCAGCAAACACGCCACGACCAGAAAGGAGAAAAAACTGGCTCGCTGTGAGCGTTGCTCAGGGCTGGACATAATTCTCCACTCTTTCAAATCACGAATTGGTCAACCGCCGGAGAGAGAGTCTGCTTGAAACGTGCGGATCATTTGATCGCGCCGCCATCGGTTTGTCAATGTGCAAGGGATAGCGGTTCCGGGCCGCAAGGTGAACCTGACCCCGGTTACCCCGCTGTAAGCCCTATCAGTAACGCGATTTGCTGGTTCCTAAAGTAACCTCAGCCATCCGGAAGGGCGATTGACCCATCAAAACCACGGTAGTAGCATGAAATGGCCCTTGTGCGGGGCCAGGAGTCGCGGACGGTAAGTTACAGATAAATATGAGGATCACAAAACCGCATCGGCTGATCGCGCCGGGCTTTACTATTGGGATTGCCCTGATTTTAGGCAGCACGGCGTGTCAGACCGCGCAACGCCCGGCCGCGCTTTTGCCGGCTGCGCAGGCACGTGCGCCGATGCTGAGTCCCACCGCGCCTCCGCCATCCGCCGACCCTAAAGCTGCTTCGCCGGCGCAGACGCAGCCTGAGCCCAAACCCGATGCCGTCGCCGACCTGATTGCGCAGGTTGAGAAGGAATATCAAGCTGGGCAGGACAACTACAAAGCCGGGCATCTTGAGGCGGCCAAAGAGAATTTCGATCGCGCCTTTAATCTGCTGCTCGACAGTCCCTTAGACATACGTTCGGATCAGCGTCTGCAACAGGAGTTTGACCGCGTCCTGGATGGCGTGAATGAATCGGAACTGCAGGCTCTGCAGGAGGGCGACGGCTTTACCGAACAGAAATCTGAGCCCGCCCCGATTGACGAAGCCAACGAAGTTACCTTTCCGGTGGACGCAAACATCAAGGCGAAAGCCGAGGCGGAAGTAAAGGCCACACACTCGGATCTGCCCCTAATGCTCACCGACCCGGTGGCCGGCTATATCAATTACTTCTCTACCCGTGGACGAGGGGTTCTGGAGCACGGGCTGGTTCGCGGCGGACGCTATCACGACATGATTCAGAGCGTCTTGAAAGAAGAAGGCGTGCCTCAAGACCTGATCTATCTTGCCCAGGCGGAATCGGGATTCCATCCGCTGGCGCTTTCGCGTGCCGGAGCGCGGGGCATGTGGCAGTTCATGGGCAGCCGCGCCAAAGCCTACGGATTGGAGCGCGACTGGTGGGTGGACGAGCGTCAGGACCCGGAGAAGGCTACGCGGGCCGCGGCCCATCACCTGAAAGATCTCTACAACGAATTCGGCGACTGGTATCTGGCTATGGCCGCTTACAACTCCGGCCCGGGTACGGTCCAGAACGCGGTCAAGCGCACGGGCTACGCCGATTTTTGGCAGCTCTACAAGCGCAACGTCCTGCCCAAAGAGACCCGGAACTATGTGCCCATCATCCTGGCTGTGACGATCATGGCGAAGAACCCGCAACAGTACGGGCTGGACGAAGTGGTCCCAGACCAGCCGGTGCCCTACGACGCCGTGCAGATTGACTACCCGGTGGATCTCCGCCTGGTGGCCGAATGTGTGGACGCCTCCGCCAGCACGCTGCAGGATCTGAACCCGAGCCTGCTGCGTTTAACCACTCCCAAGGATCATGAGTTTGAACTCCACCTGCCGGCGGGCACAAAAGATCGTTATCTCAGCGCAATTGCGGCCATTCCCCCTGACATGCGAATGTGGTGGCGGTACCACAAAGTCGCCCCGGGCGATACCTTGGCTTCCCTCGCGCGCACGTATCGCACGACTCGCCAGGCCATCGCTCAGGCCAATTACCTGGACGGAGATGCCGACCTCAAGGTTGAGAGCAAGCTCATTATCCCGGTTGCTCCCGGCAAACATCCCTCGGCCGACGACACCGTAAGTTACGCGCGCCACATCACCCGCTATAAAGTGCGGAAGGGCGATACGATACAGACTGTAGCCGAGAATTTCGGTGTGCCGCCCACCATGGTGCGCCGCTGGAATCATCTGAAGGGCGACAGTTTACAAGGGCGGCGTGTTTTGTACGTCCACCTTCCGGTGACCCCGAGTGTCCATGAAAACCTGCGCGCGGCTGCTTCTAAGTCAAAGTCTACGAAGGTGTTACGCACCGCCAGCGATGTCAACCCGGTGCGTCACAAAGTGCAACCGGGAGAGACGCTGTACTCGATCGCTAAGTCGCACAACACCACCGTAGCGGCTTTGAAAGAGAACAATCGGAATATCGCCGTTTTGAGACCGGGGATGATTCTGGTCATCAGCACACCGAGCCGGTAGTCTCCGGCTCCCCAGCCTAGCCTTCAAAAATCACCATCTGCTATCATTCGCCGGCCACCGCGCGGCGAAGAACTGCGAACCAGAATTCAACTTCGTGTAATATGCTGGGCATGAGGTCGCGGCAACCAAGTTCTGTTACTGTGTCGCGCAAAACTGCTGTGCTATAATCGCGACCCATTCAGTCGAGCGAAATAGTTTTTCAGTTGTCTTTTTAATTTTCAGCGCTTGCAGTGTGTGGAACACCGGCAGCGAGCGCAGCCGGAAAATTCAGGAGGCGAAATGATCGAATATGAAACCCTCTACCTACGAGATGATGAAGCGGACGAGTTTGGCGACAGCGGCGCCTATGGCGATGCGCTGGAAGAGGATTACGAAGAGGAAGAGGAAGAAGAGGAAGCCGAACTTCCAGCCATGAGCGAACCCGAGCCGGCGATGGGAATCCCGGCTCCCCCCGTGCCGGTGGGAGGCGGTGGTGGCGGCGCTGCCAAACCCGCGGCCAAAAAACCGGCGAAAAAAGCCGCTGCCAAGAAAAAGAAAGCGGCCAAGAAGCCCGCGAAAAAGAAACCTGCGAAGAAGGCCGCGAAGAAACCGGCGAAGAAGAAGACAGCTCCGAAGGGAAAGAAGAAAGCCGGCAAGAAGGCGGCACGCCGCCGTCGTTAAGTTCTTTTCCAGCCGCGCGGAGTAGCGCGGGCCAGGCACGATTGCGGTTTGGAGCCGGCGTCGCGACAGAGGCGCGTCGACTGTCGACTTGGCTACATCGGTAGTGAGAGGTTGGTGCTACTATGGCGGCCGCGAGTTGATTACCGCACCGTTGTGAGTGGTATAACTATGCTCTTCACTTCGGAGGCTAAGTCGGCCAGAGTAACTCTGGGTCCGCTGGAGCGCAGGGTTTTCGAAGAAGTGTGGTCGCGCAAGAGCCTGACCGTTCGAGAACTGCTGGCGGATGGCAAGATTCGGCTCGCCTACACCACAGTCATGACGACCCTGGACCGGCTGTTCAAGAAAGGTCTGCTGGACCGAGTTGAAGAGGGCAGGGCGTTCCGTTACTCCGCTCGTTGTACTCCCGCAGAAGTGCCGCATTTCGTAGCCGTCACCGGGATGCGGCGATGGATTGAGTCGGCCCACCCTCCATCTTTGCCCCTGTCGTACTTTGTGGAGGCGATAAGCGCCCATGACGCGCGACTACTGGACGAGTTGCGGATTTTGGTGGAGCAGAAACGTTTGGAGCTGAAGAAGCAGAAGGGGAAACAGTCGTGATGTTCGGCGTGCGCGGCGTGCTGGTTGCGCTAGGATTCTTCGGCGTGGTGTATTGCCTGCTTTCGCTGCTGGTGGTGTGCGTGTGGCGAGGCGTGAGACTGTTGTGCCGAAACTCGGCTGCCGGCCTGGCCCGCTTGCTGTTCGGGTTGCGAATCTTTCCCCTGGCGGGGTCCGCGTTCATCACTCTGGCTTTTGCGTTGCCGGCATTCCTGCTGCTGGAGTCGGGAGCGATCGATGAAGACATGGGAACCCTGGCGTTCAGCATTTGCACGCTGTTGCTGCTTGCTGCCGGCGTGTTCCGTGTGGTGATGGCGCAAGCCAGCACTGCCCGCGCAGTAGCGGAATGGCTGGAGGGAGCGCATGCTTTGGACGCCGGCGCAGGTGGGCCGACGCTGCAGACGAAACCGGGCTTGCCGCCGCTCCTGTTGTATGGCGTTTCCAGGCCTAGGGTCCTGGTTTCCGAGACTGCCACTGCGCTCTTGAGCCCCGACGAGCTGCGAGTGGCGGTCCAGCATGAGATCGGGCATATGCGGTCGCGTGACAACTTGAAAAAGCTGATCCTTCATGGCGCACCGTTTCCGGGCATGGCCAGTTTGGAAGGGGCGTGGCAGGAAGCGGCAGAATTTGCGGCCGACGAGGCTGCAGTCTCAAACAGTGGTGACGCGATTGATTTGGCCGCCGCTTTGATTAAGCTCTCCGATTTAGTTCCCGTGCAAGACCCGCCCGCATTCACCACCGGGCTGGTAAACCTCTCGGCGTTGGTCAAACCGCGGGTACAGCGCCTGCTTGCCTGGAATGGAAGCTGTTCCCGAGCAGTCCAGTTGTGGTGGTGGTGCTGCCTCCTTCTGGCTGTGGCAACTGTCCCGTATACCGTCGCTCACTACGGTCAAGCCTTATTGTTCACCCACCGGGCGACCGAATGGTTC
Organism: uncultured Acidobacteriota bacterium; assembly: GCA_963770485.1. Taxonomy (GTDB): domain Bacteria; phylum Acidobacteriota; class Terriglobia; order Terriglobales; family Acidobacteriaceae; genus CAVVEC01. The sequence continues at coordinate 19,701 of CAVYPX010000006.1, read as the reverse complement.
ATCCACTGAGAACTATTCCGGTCTTCGTTCTGCGTTGGTCGTGAAGATGTTCATTGGCGCGGAATCGCCCACACTCACCGAGTCTGAAAAAGAGAGCATCGGTCTGCCTGATGACGGTCGCGCTGGTGCGTTTCGACAAGCGCGTTTTCTGCGCACGATCGCATCTACGAGTCCATTGGTAGTAGCACGAGGTGTGCGGCTAATCTTAGTTTCTGATTGATCCGTTCCGGGCCGATACCACTGAGAAGATTGCGTCGAGGGACGATGACCGTCGGCGCAAGGATATGAATCATAGGAGGCTGACAAATGCTTCGCGAATTGCTACCGGCTAGTCTGGGACCGACGCGTTGCAACAGAGCCCGCCCACGGACCAGCCCGCCCCAACTATGGTTTTGGACACGGAGGGGAGTACTCATGGGCCGCGGCTACATTTCTTCCAATCGTGCTATACGTCATGCCGGGGTTGTTTTGCTGCTGGCGATCGCTTGCCAGTTGTGCGGAGCGCAGACCCCAATCACCACCGGTGTGGTACGCGGGATCGTCAGCGACCCGTCCGGTGCGGTCATACCCGGAGCGACCGTGGTCCTTACGACTCAAGGCACCAGCCAGCGCCTCACGCGGACCACCAACGGCGCGGGGATTTTCGTATTCGCATCACGGCCCGTGGGAGCTTACGGCTTGGAAGTAAGCGCATCCGGATTCCGCAAGGAAGTCGTGGAGCGCATCGATGTGCAGGTTGGGCAGACAACGAGCATGAACATTCGGATGCAGCCTGGTCCGGGAAGCGAATCCATCACCGTGATAGGAGAATCCCCGCTGCTGCGCACTGAGGACTCCAATCTGAGTAGTGTGATCAACCGGAGCCTCCTCGATGGCCTTCCCCTCAGCGGCCGTCGCTTTCTTGATTTTGCGCTTCTCGTTCCTAACGCTTCCCCGGACGGTGAGCAAGGCCTGGTGAGTTTCGCCGGGGAACAGGGTGGACAGGACACGGGCTACGCCAACGCCAACGGGGCCAACTCCTTCACGGTGGATGGCGCCAGCGCCACCAGCAATTATTTCGGCGCTGCACGCGGTGGTGAACGCGTTCCCTATATTTTTGGGGAGAATGCGATTCAGGAGTTTCAGGTGGCGCAGTCCCCATACCGTGCGGAATACGGCGGGGCTGCAACTGGCTTTGTGAATGTGGTTACCCGTTCCGGGGCTGACGATCTCCACGGCAACGCTTTTTATTACAACCGAAATTCCGGAACCGGCGCCAACGACGCTGTAAACGCAGCCAACGGAATTCCGCGCCCCGTGGACATTCTGCAACAGTTCGGCGGTTCGGTTGGAGGTGCGCTGGTAAAGCATCGGGCATGGTTCTTCGCGGACTACGAGCAGCAGCGGCAAAAAAATCCAATCTCGGTGATCAATCCCGCGTTCGCCGAGGTTACCCAGGAGGATTTCGGGGTTCAGGACAGCGTGCAACTGCCCCCTTCTAATGCTCCTCTGCCCGTCCCGAGTGACACCAACATAGCCAACCCCGACGATCCGGCGTATCTGCAGCAGGTGTCCAATGCTTTGCATGCGATTCAATCCAGTCTTGGTCCGCAACCGCGGTTCCGCAATGACTGGGCGCTTTTCTCCAAGATCGACTATCGCGATGCCAAAGATGATCGCTGGTATCTGAGTCTGAACTGGAACCGGTTCGATTCTCCGGGGGGTGCGATCGTGGGCAACCAGACTGCTTTGTTCGGAGCCAGCACCCTGGCCAACGCCTTCGTGCGCGACTACCACGCGGCTGCGGGCTGGAGTCACGCCATCGGCAGCAACCTGCTCAATGAGGTGCACGCCAGCTTCTCGCGCGACGATCAGTACTTTACTCCTGGCGGACTGGTAAACTCGGCGCTCCCTGCGATTCTGCTGACCTCAGGCGGTGGCGACGTTGATGAGGGTGGGGCTCTGCAACTGGGCAACGCCGGGTTCGCCGGTGGACGCACCAATGAAGCAGAGTGGCAACTCTCGGACCACGTAACTTTTCTGCGCGGCAAGCACACGCTCAAGATTGGTGTGGACTTCAGTTACACGCATCTGACGGACCTGGCCTTCGGAGGATTCGATCCCGACGCCGTCAAGCAGAACGGAACGTTTCGTGGGACCTACGATTTCAGCAGCCTATCGAACTTCGCTCTGGGCGAGTACGATACCTTTTTCCAGACTTCCGGGAACCCGCAGTTTTCCTTCAACGTGCCCTACCTCGGTTTCTATGTGGCCGACACGTATCAGATCCGCCCGCGGCTCACCCTGGATTTTGGATTGCGCGAAGATTTCCAGGTCTATCCTCAGCCGAATCCCAATCCCGCTTTCCCACTGACTGGGCAGTTTCCCAATCAATACCAGCGGCTGGCGCCGCGTTTCGGATTTGCCTGGCAGCCGCTGGACAAGACCGTGGTCCGTGGCGGCTTCGGATTGTTCTACGAGAACCTGAACGGCCTGAACTATCGCAACTCTGTGGTTTCCAACGGCCTCCTGTCGCAACAGGCGTCGGCCAACATTCAATATGATCCGGCGCTTGCGCCAAACCAGCAGCTCGCTACATTCCCCAACCAGATTTCGGATCCGAACCTGTTCTCGGCTCCAGACATTTCCTTAGTCGATCCTCATTTCCGGTTTCCCTACATTCTGCAGGGCAGCCTTCAGATCGAGCACGAGATTCTCCCCGACACCGTGGTGACTGTAGGCACAACCTGGACGCATGGAATTCATCTGATCGCCTCCAATGCCTACGATCTGAACCTGGTACCGCCCAGCGGAACGACGACCTATATCGTTTGCCCAGCCGGCGCAGAGCAGGTGGACGATTGCAACGGAGCCCGGGTGGTGCTGCCAACCCTTGATTCGGGTTTGCTGCAGGAACACCGCATCAACTCGAACTTCGGGCAGATCAATGCCCTGATCAGCCCCGGTATTAATAATTACAACTCGTTTTTTGTGCAGGCCCAGAGGCGGCTCCGTCAGGGGGTGGCGTTTCAGCTGTCTTATACGTTCGCGAAGAACATCATGTCGCACGGGGTCGACTTCAACAACCAGTTCGATCTCAGCAACACGCACTCGCCTTATCTGCTCGACCAGCGCCATCGGGTTTCGCTAGCAGCGGTGTATGCGCCGGAGTTCGGCAAGAATCTTCAGTCTGCCGTGCTGCGCGGGTTGGCCTCGAATTGGTCTATTAGTACGGTCATGCAGTTCGCCTCCGGGCGACCCTACGCGGCCCTGCTGGACACGGCCTGTCCCACCGACACCGAGTTAGACGAGGGCTGCGACGAAGATGGCAACATCATCAACGATACGGCGGCGCTGCAGAGCACGGCCAACTCCGCTCTGGGAATCAACGCCTCCGGGCCCAGTCCGGTGGTGGGACTGGACTCCTTCTACGGACCTTGGACGCAACAGGTGGACCTTGGCCTCGCCCGCAGCTTTCGCGTCACGGAAAGGCAGACTGTTTCCTTCCAGGTGCAGGCCTTCAATCTGCTGAACCATGCGAACTTTTACGTGCAGAATGGAAACGGTGTGAACCAGATCCAGTACACGCCGTTCGGAGCAACCTGTGGGAACCCCGACAATCCGCAGGCCAACCAGACTTGCTACCTGGTTCCCAACAACGGGGCCAACGGCTTCGGCTCCCTGCAACGAATCAACGCTTTGAACGGGCCGCGGGTGCTGCAGTTTGCCATCAAGTATTCGTTCTGACCCGCTGCGGTCTGAGTGCAGTGCCCGCTGCCTGGTTTGGGATCATGAGCGGAGTTACTTCTTCCTCTGCACCGCCTCCAGGCATCTTCCGTAGAGCTCAAGCAGATGAGCCGCGTATTCTTCGGGCTTGGCGGCGGCGCCGCTGCCCTGAAATCCAACCCCCGAGGCGCTGGTCCGGCCGTAGCCTGTGGTCATGGCAATAAATTTCATCAGATCCAATGCAATGTCCTCATTACGGCGTGAACCGGCGGTCGTGGCAGCTGCTTCATCCATGAATGCCTCCGTGGGAATGCGAATGCTGGGAATTTCTTCGTCCATGGCGGAAAAACTTGCGGCAATCCTGATGATAGCAGAGGGCAGTGAGCACGTTGAAGACAGCACCCCGTGAAGCGTGTCAACGGAGACTTTCGGCCTACGCCGAGGGACAGGCGCGCTGGATGGCCATGGCGTCACGCATCGCTATCTCGGCCTCAGATTTGCTATTCACGGCAAAACCCATTTCGGTTGGACCCGATTGGATGTGATCATGTCCTCCGATGCGCACATTCAGGCTACCTTGACCGGTTACGCCTACGAAACCGTTGCCAACAGGCCAATCGTCACGGGCAAGACGAAAGGCCCCGATGTCATCACTCTTCCGGCCACACTCGGTCACCTGGCGCGAGGCGCGTCTGCGATCGCGGCTTGGCGCAGCCAAGCTGGAAGCAACTGATGAAGCGCCACTGATGAAGCGCCACTGATTGCTGGTCGAGGCTGTGCTTCCCTGCAAACGAGGCTCACCCTGGGCGCCCATGCCTCGTGTCGTTAACCCCAGACTTGCCAGACGTCCTTACGCCGCTTTATGCAACGGCTGCGGCGTCGCCTGGTTCAGCGCCTTGCGCACGGCGAACGACATCATGACGCGAGCGCAGCCGCTGATGATCATGCTGATGCCTACCAGAGTTCCGATCGCCCACAGCGAACTGGACGGCCACTGGGCCCAGATCAGCCCGGCTAGCAGAAGAGTGACCAGGCCGTCGAACAGCATCCAAGTCGAGCCCCTCAGGGAACGCAACTGGAAGAACAGCACGATGTCCAGCACGCCTTCGACCAGGAACAGCGACGCCAGCAGCAAGGTGAGCGAGGCTACGCCGAGCACGGGATGCATCAGCAGGTAAGTTCCCATGAAAACGTAGGCGAGCCCGACCAGCAGCTTCCAGATCAGGCTGCCGGCGCGGTGGGAGTGAAAAGCCAGCACCAGATGTACAACTCCGGCGAAGATAATGAGCCAGTCGATGAGCACAGTGACCGCGACGGCCGCGATGAACGGCGAGCCGATAGCGAGTGCGCCGAAGATGATCAGCACAATTCCCCAGACGATGGACCAATTCGATCCCTGCCGCAGCAGGGCGACTGTGTTTTGCTCCGTCATGTTTGCCTCCCGCTTGAGAATTGCGAACCGGCACATTCTGCGCTTCCCGGGAGATTTATGCAAACCGGAGGGCGGTCATGGATTCTCTTTCCCGCGCGGCGGATCGCCTGGCGCCTGAAGTCTTGTCATTCCGAGCCGCTTGCAGCCGCGGAAAGCGGCGAAAGCGTGTCGAGGAACCTGCTGTTCGGCCTGACCCAAAGCAGGGTCTCGCCGGCATTCGTGCTCGGGACAAACAGCAGGCCACTCGACTGCGCTCGGGGTGACAGAATCGCGCTGGGGTCAGCGGAATTCTGCAATCCTACGTTTCGATCCCTACGTAGCAAACCCGGCCGATCAGATAATCCGCGGCGGTGGTGCCCGGGTCCATGGGCATGATCTCGATGGGGTAAGCCTGGTTGTGGGGACGCAAGACCAGGTGATTGCCCGCCAGCTCCACGTACTTGATGGTGCAGGTGCCCTCTTTTTTCACGGCGTACATGTTGAACTCGCCTTTGCGATAAGGCTTCAGCGAGTTGTAGTGGCGATCGATGAGGACGGTGGCGCCGGGCAGCAGGCGCGGATACATGCTCATGCCCTCGCGGCCGTTCGCCTCGATGACCACGAAGCGCTCCCAATTATCGCGGTTCCCGTCCATCTCGGGACGCAGGCTGCGCAAGAAACTCTTCTTGAACTTGAGGATTTCCTTGACCACCATGCTCATGACCATAGGCTCGGTGGCCGCGATATCGCCCTCGACCACCAGCACGTTCTCAAATTCGTCATCGCTGGGGGGAAGGATGCTGGCGCGCTTGTTGACCTCGCCGGGATCGAGCAGATCCAGCACGGAAAGGTGCTGCACCCTCAGGACCTTGTCCATGCCCTCGAGACTCAACCCCCGCTTGCGGTTGAGGAAGTTGGAGATGTGGGCCTGTCGGAAGCCGGTTTGTTCAGCCAGGCGCAACCCGGTCAATTCGCCTTCTTCGATGCGCTGCCACAGGGTTTTGCGAAGGTTATCCTGCAGGATTTTGAATTTCATGGCGGAAAGTATAGCACCTCCTATAGCGAATTGTTATTGACAGGGACGACACAACATCTGGAAGCAAATGCCGTCCCGTCCCGCCCTGGCGACTTCCAGAGTGGGAATTCCACAGCGAAAACCATCCATTTGGGATCATAGCATGACGCTATTGTGACGGCAATCACAACATCTAATAGAAAATACTATTGACCTCGCAAACCCAGAGCTATAGGATGACAGCACAATATAACTCACAAATACAATGTCAGACCATTCAAAACCCGAGAACGAAGATAGGACCTTCGAGGAATTTCGCCGCAAGGTACGCGGGGCGGAAGTGCTCTCGGCGGCGATGGAACGGCTGCTGTGGTCGCTCCAGTTTACCGGCAAGGTCAGCGTCGTGGTGCAGAACGGCCGGGTGCTGAAATCCGGCTATGAGGAAGGCTACTTCCGCCAGCGGGCGCCGTGATCGCGGCCGCTTTTGTGCGGGCATTCATAACTAAATAATTCAAGCAGGCTATCCGTAACAGAAACGGGCCCTGTAGCCGAGACATCGGCGCAGGGCCTTTTTATTTCAGGAGTCAGTGGAGGCAATCATGGAAATAGAAGATTTGGAAATCGTGCAATTGGAACTGAAGTACTGCGAGCGTTGTGGCGGGTTGTGGATGCGAGTGCAAGGGTCGCAAGAGGTGCACTGCTCCGGGTGCGCGGCGTCGATCTTGGAGTTGCCTGGTGTGCGCCAAAGGAGAAGCAAGCCGCGTTTGCCGGTGAACGACAAGGTGGAGATTAAGAGCCAACAACGCGCGCTGGCCCTGGTTTGCGGGGAAGGAGGGAACGCATGACCGCCTCGGCGATGACATCGGTGGCCGAACCCCCACAAGCGGACTTCCGCGAGCATGACCCGATTCCGCCCGATCTGGCAGAGATTGATCTCGCAGAGGAAGATTTCAGCTCAGCATCCGGTGGACGAGCCAGTTTGGCAGAAGGCAACGCGCTTTCCGGCAACGATTCCGGGCTTTCTTCCGATCCTGCTTCCGACCTCTCTTCCGACCTTTGGCTGTACCGGGATCGAACCGTAGGGATGCTCCGGCGTTATATGCGGCTTGCGATCGAAGTCGGGCGGTTGCCCTCGTTGCTGGGGCGGGAGTTCTTCCGGACGCGGGTCACTTCGTATCACGCTGCCACATTCGAGGATGCGGTGATTTTTGTGCACGACGTGGAGCGCAGCCTGGAAGTATTGGATGAATTCGAGAGGAAGCTGATTGCAAAGATTGTGCTGCAGGAGTACTCGCAGGAAGAAGCGGGGCGTCTGCTAGGTTGCGGGCTGCGCACGGCGGCGCGCCGCTATGCCGAAACGCTGGATCGAATCAGCGAAGTTTTCCTGAAAAGGGAGATACTGACGCGCCTGCCGGCTACAAAACGCGAAGCGACGGAAACTTGTCAAGAGGGCAAAATGGAGGGAAATCCTGCAAGTGGCTCAGAACAAACCAAAAATAATGGCAATAATATAGTTGAATCGCCCACTGGTTTTGGTGCATCTTATACCTGTGGAGCGAATATGAGCGAACCAAAAAGCCTGCAAGAAGCAATCGTCTACTTCTCTAGCCATGACAACTGTATCGACTACATCGCGGTCCGCCGTTGGCCCAACGGTGTAGTATGTCCCGGTTGCGGAGCGACGAAGGTCAGCTTCAACGCAAAGCGGCGAACTTGGAAGTGTGGCAGCCACCACCCCAAACGCGAGTTCTCCATCAAGGTTGGAACGATCTACGAAGATAGCCCGATTCCGCTGGACAAGTGGCTTACCGCGACTTGGATGCTCACCAATTGCAAGAACGGGGTGAGTAGCTACGAAATTGCCCGAGACGTGAAGGTTACCCAGAAGTCGGCATGGTTTATGCTTCAGCGAATCCGGTTGGCCATGCAGGACGAGTTCTTTGGTTCCAAACTCGGCGGGGATGGCGGCGAAGTCGATGGTGAAGACCACGATCCGGGAAGTCGACAAGGGTCACTACCTGGCAATGAAATACCTGTTCGAGATGATTGGGCTGGCTCCCGTAATCACGCCCGAAGAAGCGCCCCAGGAAGATTCGCTGGCGAAGACGCTGCTCCGCCGGCTGCAGCTTCCCGAAGCGACAGAGTTGAGCACGGAGGTTACGAAAGATAGCGTGCCGGAGGCGGGAGAGCCGGTGAATGATGCCGTAAAATGAAAGTCAGTCGTTGGTCGGACGTGGCGCGTGGCTTTTCGTCGGCCGCCCGCCGGTGGTCAACGGCTTTGGGAAACCAGGCTGGGACGGGGGCGTGGACGCCTCCGGCACACGGGACTTTCAGGATGGACATGACTTGGGTGACCGGCCGAATCGCGGTCGGCGGCGGCATCTGGACAGCGCAGAATATGGCGGAAGTGGCACGCGCCGGCGTGACCCACATCCTCGACATGCAAGTCGAATTTGACGATACCGCTTTGGCGGAACCGCACGGGATCGCGGTGCTGTGGAACCCGATTGATGATGATTTCCAACCGAAGCCACCAGAGATCTTTCAGCAGGGAGTGGATTTCGCGCTGCAGGCGCTGGACGAGGATGGGAGCAAATTGTTCGTCCACTGCGCGGCCGGAGTCCACCGGGCGCCGATGATGACGCTGGCCATACTCTGTTCTTTGAACTGGAGGCTGGGAGAGGCGATGCAGTTGATCGAAGTTAAGCGCCCGATGGTGGATTTCGCAGACGTGTATGTGAACAGCGTGAAACGGTATCTGGTGGAGCAAGTCAAGGCAGGGAAGTAGGCAGCAGGCTTCAGGTTTTAATGCAGTTCTCGGTTCCCAGTTCTCAGTTCTCAGTTTTCCCAATCACAATCGGAATCATTCAGGACTTAGCGCAGGCCCGGTCGCGGAGTTTTGCGCGGTGATCAGCTAGCATTGGAGGAGTTATGTTCCAGGCGCGCCACCCTTTGGGGTGGCTTTTTTTATGGTTGCTGGTTGTATCAGGGCTGTGGGGGCAAACGCTCCCGACCACCACGATTAGCGACACCGTTTATCGAGCGGACGGAACGCCGGCTGCAGGAACGCTGCTGATTTCGTGGCCGGAGTTCACGACAGCGAGCCAGCAGGCGGTGGCCGCGGGAAACACGAGCACGACGCTGGGGCCAGGAGGAGCGCTGTCGGTGAGTTTGGTCTCGAACACCAACGCGGTACCCGCGAATACGGTTTACACAGTTGTTTACCCGTTATGAACGAAATCGAAGAAGGCCTTCTGCCCAAGCGCACGCATCACGCAGGCGGCGGAAAACAGCCGCTGGTGGTACGGCACTCAGGTGACGACTTTCAACTCGAAGTGCTCGAGAGGCTGGCGCGGGTGGAAGCCTTTTCGCAGTCATCCAGAAATGATTCAAGGGTCAGCGACGAACATGCCCAGGTTACAAAGTTCGATCTCAAAGTTCTCAGCGCGATAGGAGCGATCGTGCTTTCTGTGGCCGGGTATGTCATTCAAGATGCTCGGAACTCATCGAGGCTGGATGCTGAGATCGAGGCGACGAAGGTGCGAGTGGCAAATCTGGAGAAGATTGCTACGGCCAATACTGAAGCGCGGATACGCAGCGAAGTTCAGCTCGGAGAACTGCGTGAGGGCCAGGCCGAAATCAAGCGCATGCTGGAGCAGCATGAAGACGAGAGCCGGGCAATCCACCAGGGCCGGCGGTAATCGGGATGCGCCGGTGTCGCCAGTTCCTCGTGAGGATAAATTCTTCTCTGGCTTACCAGCCATGCGCCCCGTTCGATTCTGCGAGCCGACACATTGCAAAGATCCCAATCCAAAACCGGAGACAAAATAGTGAACCTCTTACCAAAACTGATGCAGGCGATTGGTTTCGTGCCGACAATCGTGAATGCGATTGAAGGCTTGTTTGGCAACCGCTCGGGGGCTGACAAGAAAGACGCTGCGATGTCGTTCTTGCAGGCCGCCCTCTCGATGAGCGAAGCCGTTACAAATCGGCAAATTGTCGACGAAGTAAAGTTCAAAGAGGGTCTTGGCAAAGTGATTGACGGCACGGTGGAATGCCTGGGCGCCTCAGTGTGGGCCCAGACGCCACAACCGGCCCCAGCCTCGCCTAAGGGCTAAGCAAGCTGAAACAATCACAGCACCACCGGGTTATCCGACCTCTTCGCTCCAATTTTCAAGCGTCTTCTTGACAAAAGCCATGAACTGATCGGCGACGGCTCCGTCCACCAGACGGTGATCGTAGCCGAGCGTCAAGTGGACGACGGAGCGGATGGCGATGGAATCGTTGCCATCGTTGTCGGTGACGACAAGCGGAACCTTGGTGATACCGCCCACTCCGAGAATGGCGGCGTTCGGCTGATTGATGATGGGCAATCCGAAGACCGCGCCAAACTGACCAGGGTTGGTGACGGTGAAGGTTGAGCCCTCCACTTCTTCGGGCTTCAGTTTCTTGGAGCGGGCGCGCTCACCCAGATCAGTGATGCCGCGCTGCAATCCCAGGAAGTTGAGTTCGTCGGCGTTTTTCAGCACCGGAACAATCAGTCCCCACTCGAGGGCGACGGCGATGCCCATGTTGATGTGGCGATGGTAGCGGATGTTTTCGCCCTCGATGGACGCGTTAACGATCGGGAACTGTTGCAGCGCAATAATGGCAGAGCGCACGAAGAATGGCATGAAGGTAAGACGCGCGCCGTGACGCTGTTCGAAAGCAGACTTGGTTTTGTTGCGCAGCTGCACGATGCGAGTCATATCTACCTGGAACATGCCGTGAACGTGAGCACTGGTGCGGCGCGATTCGATCATGCGCTGGGCGATGATCTTGCGCATCTGGGTCATCGGGACCAGATCCCCGGGGATGGCGGCAGGGGCAGGAGGAGCGGAAGGCCGCGGTGAAGTTGCAGGCGTACCAGTCGGCGCGGGAGCCGCGGCGGTTTCTGACTTCTCCAGAAACGCCATGATGTCTTGCTTGGTAATGCGGCCGCCCAGGCCGGTACCGGGCACGTGCGACAAATTCACGCTGTGTTCGCGGGCTATCTTGCGCACCAAGGGCGAGGAACGCGCGTGTTCGTCTTCTTCCTCAAGTGTGGGTTGCGTCGTTGCTTTTTGCTCTGCCGCTGGTGTCGTGGCAGGAGTGGCCGACGGCTTCGCGGGGGCTGCCGGAGCAGGTTGAGGCGCGGCTTTCGATGGAGCCGCAATTGGCGCGACAGCCGCGTCGCCGTCGCCAGCAATGGTTCCGACCACAGTGTTAACCTGCACCGTGTTGCCTTCGGCTACCTTGATGTCCTTGAGCACGCCCGAAGCAGGGGCAGGAATTTCGGCGTCCACCTTATCGGTAGAAATCTCAAACAGCGGTTCGTCGCGCTGTACCTTGTCGCCGGGCTTCTTCAGCCACTTGGTGATGGTCCCCTCAAAGATGGACTCGCCCATCTGGGGCATGACGATATCCGTCGGCATAATTCCCCTTCCGCGCGGCCCCGGTCACAAATTTCGGGCCGAACACAATCGTTCATTATATCGAAGGATGTGCGCGTCGAGCGGCGTTCAGTCTTTGTCCCCGCCTTTTTCTTCGCCAGCCGGGAGCGGGCCGACCCCAAAAGATTTCTCCCAGTAATCTCGCGCTCCTGGGGGCAGCTTTTGCAGGCGTGACAGAAATGCGACTACCTTCCATATTTCCTGGTCGCTTAAGGCCTTGTTCCAGGCGGGCATGCCGGTGTAGCGGACTCCAGTGCGAACCGCATAGTAGGTATGCCACTCGGGATCGTCGAGGGGATCCAGAATGAGCTGCGGGACAGGCGGGTAGAACGATTTTTCCAACGGGCTGGGCTTGTTGTCGAGCGTACCGTGGCACATGGAACAGTTCATGGTGTAGAGCTTCATGCCCTCGATCAAATTCTCGTCGGTTGGCGGAAGGGGATTGCTCACCCGTGGGGCGTGACGATCCATGGAGGCGTCCAGGGCGCTGGTGGCGATGCGGATCTCCAGCCTCGGTGGGGTGGCATCGGCATTGGTCGGCATCAAGCCAAAGGTGGCCACGGCAATCCCACCAAGAGCGAACACGGCAAGGGTAAGCATGATTCCCAAGATAAAGTTGCGCATCGTGCCTCCTGACGCAATTTGAAACCCCACGATACCACCTCCGCTACGTTGAAGTTACGGCAGCGACCCGCTGTCGGGGGTCGCAGCTCTATCGTAGGTATGGAGTGTATGCAGGGTCTTCCATCCACGTGTCAGCAGATGGTAAACGAATTGTAATCAATATGCTTTTAGTCGGCGCGCTTCCCGCACCACGTCACTGACTTTTGGCAGGAAATATTCCTCCTGCGGAGGGGAAAACGGCACCGGAGAATCCTGCGCGGTGATGCGGACGATAGGACCATCCAGATCGTCGAAGGCTTCTTCATTGATGATGGCAGCGACCTCGCCGGCAAGACCACCGGTGCGGACATCCTCGTGCAACAGGATGACCTTATTCGTTTTCTGAACGGTCTGCGCAATCGCCTCACGGTCGAGCGGCGAGACCGTGCGCAGATCGATCACTTCCGGTTCGATTCCGTCCCTGGCCAAAATAGCGGCAGCTTCGAGCGCGACGTGCACCATGGCTGCATAAGTAATGATGCTGAGGTGGCAACCTTCGCGGGCGATGCGCGCCTTGCCGAGGGGGACGATGTAGTCTTCCACCGGAATTTCTTCTTTAATGCGGCGATAAAGATATTTGTGCTCGAAGAAGATGACCGGGTTGTTGTCGCGAATGGAGGCTTTGATGAGACCCTTCGCGTCATAAGCACTGGACGGGCAGACGACTTTCAGACCCGGCGCGTGAACGAACCACATCTCCGGATTCTGCGAGTGGAACGGGCCGCCGTGGACATTGCCGCCGCTCGGCCCCCGAATCACCAGCGGCGCGGGTGCTCCCCATCGGTAATGAGCCTTGGCGGCCATGTTGACAATCTGGTTAAAGGCGCAAGGAAGAAAGTCCATGAACTGGAACTCGGCAACAGGACGCATGCCGGTGAGCGAAGCGCCGAACGCCGCGCCGACGATAGCGGTCTCAGCGATGGGCGTGTCAATCACGCGCGCGGGACCGAAGTGGTCGATGAAACCGTCGGTCACCTTGAACGCTCCACCGTAAATGCCGATGTCTTCGCCGATGCAGAAAACAGTCGGGTCGCGCTCCATTTCCTCCCAGATTCCCTGGCGGATGGCTTCGAGATAGGTGAGTAGCATGGTTCTCCCTTGGCTTGCTAGAACTTGCTTAATTTGCCACACATCTTGAGGATAAGACCAAAGTTACGCGGGTTCGCTGTGAAAGGCAAGACGCGTGCTTTGGAGCGGACCTGCGAGAATCCGCCAGGCGGATAGGCCGCACTGGATGACGATGAGTGTGCAAGTTCTTGCACCGTAGGATAACGGCAATTTTCCGCTAACGGATGCGGGGGAGCTTGTGCTACCGTATGAAGCTCTGAGATCTTACTCCTCCGGACTCTCGCTGGCTGATTACTTGATGGTTACCATGGGGCGGAAACTGTAAGGGTTTTGCTAGGTGCTTCGGCCTTCGGTGATGTACCCTCGGGGCATACGAAACATCTAGAGTTAGGGTGTGTTTTCCGGCCGGTACTTTCTGGCGGGCAAAGCCACGGTAAAGCAGCGGATGAGCGCCCAAGTCGCATCTAGTTCGGTGATGCCCGACGCCGGTCGAGGAGAGTGGGAATTTATGTCCAATGAGATGTTTTCAGCAATGCAGATGATTCGTGAGGACGAGCTTGCTCGGCGTGCGTTCGAACTGGTCAGGCAGGCGAGTGGTACGCTCTCTGGGTGGGATCTTGCGCGAGCACTGGAAATCGACCCCGACAAGGCTGGCGAGATCTTGCAAAAGCTGAGGGCTGTAGGTGTAGTCAAGTCGAGTGGTGAGGGGCTAGAAGGCTACTACTATCTGACCGATCTAGGTTTCAGAGTACAGTTAATACGAGCCGCGTGAGTCTCCTTCCGTTCTCACTTTGGCGGCTGGGTACCGGGGCCCAGGCAAAACAGCGTTCGAGAGAGAATGGCGTATTTCGGCATTCCGCTGGCTGTGTATCTCTGCCTCCCGGCAGCGGTTTTTCTTTACTTGATCCTCGATCTGTACCCCCTTGTACCCAAGTCTGCGCCCGCGATCGTCAAGAGCGGCGGGTTTTGGTTACTGTGGGTAGTGCAGTGCATCTTGACTTTGATTGCATACGCGATCCTAAGAGCCGGGGCTGGGGCGCGGATTGACGCTGCGGTTGGAGGCAAGTTTGCTCCCATTTTCACGGTGTTCCTCGCTGTGGTCGGGGCACTTACTTTCGTTCAGAGCCTCTCGCTGAAAATAGCGGACCACAAACTTTGTCGACCTCCAGAAACCACTGGAGAACTTTCGCAGCAAGGTGCTGGAAGCGATTGCGAGTAAGGTGGCAGACCGCGAACGATTGGGGCGTATGAGACTAGCAGACCTCCTTTGTGCAAAATACAGTGGGAATGTTCAGGCGTTGCGCCAAGAATATGCGCACGTAATGTCCTCGCTCGGGTGGGACGTTGGGAAAATCGGAAAGGCGTTAACGCAGTTAGAGCACGAATCCATTGCGGCCGGCCTTCCTTTCGATAAGCTCCTCGCCCAGAAGATTGCCCAAGTCAACATGGACCGGGCGCGCGACCTTATCGGAAACTGATCCGCCATCCACGCTGCTTCCGTCGCCTATCGCAAATGCACCGCGCGTTCCGTCGGCTTGGGAGCGGCATTGCTCTGTGTTTGGGGATTCGGCAAGCCGTACTTCGGCCTAATCTCGTGGCAGCCATTCTCGCAGTACACGCCCCCGGCGGCAGATTCTGGCGTGGGCATTGGGGAATTTACCGCGAACTCGCGGTCGGCTTCTAGTTGCTCATCAACACTCGTGATCAGTTCCCGGTTCTCGATCGGAGTCAGCCACTTTTTCTCCAGCAGATACTTTTCGAAGCGGGCGATGGGATCGCGTTTACGCCAATATTCGTACAGCGGCTTGGGCACATACTCGGCGGCATCGTGGATGGCATGGCCCTTCATGCGCATCATTTTGGCTTCGATCAGGGTTGGGCCTTCTCCGCGGCGGGCGCGCTCGCAAGCTTCATGGGCGGAGTCGTAAACCTGGCAGGCGTCAGTGCCATCGACAATCACGCCGGGGATTCCATAGGCGATGGCGCGCTCTGCCAAGTCCTTCACACGGAATTGCATGTCGGCAGGCGTCGAGTACCCCCAGAGATTGTTTTCGACAAAGAGCACGAGGCCCAGATTCTTCACGGCGGCAAAGTTCAAACCTTCGTAAGTCACGCCAGTGGATTGGCCGCCATCGCCGATGTAGGTCATGACTGCAATGTCGCGTCCCTGCAAGCGAGCGCCCAGAGCCACGCCCGTAAGCACGGGGATTAAATCGCCCAGGGTGGAGATGGGCGCGACCACGTTGCGTTTCTCGATGTCGCCAAAGTGCGAAGAGGCGTCGCGGCCCCTGGTGGGCGAACCGGCTTTGGCCATATACTGCATCATGATGTCGCGGGCGGAGAAACCGCGAACCAGCAGCGAGCCCTGGTTGCGGATCATGGGGCCAAGCCATTCATCCTTATTAAGAGCGTAGGCGGAGGCGCAGGAACAAGCTTCCTGGCCCAGTCCGAAATAAACGCCGCCGACCACCTTGCCTTGCTTGTACAGGTTCTCGAGCGCGGTCTCCATCTTGCGGTTGAGCAGCATCCAGCGATAAATCTCCAGGCATTGCTGTTTGCTGAGATATTTCGATTCCCGGATGGGCGGAACGGGGGTGTTCAGGTCGCCCTCGACCGCATAGCAGACTTCGTCGCCCTTGCGGATTTGCCCCAGGGTGAAGGTCGGTTTTTCGAGTCGGTAGTCAAGGATGGGGTAGGTCCGCGGGGTTGGATCTGGGGTGCTGGACCGCTGGAGGCGCTGGCCCCCTCCGTTGGGGCTCCGAGGGACGGGAGTAGTTGAAACATCCTTATTCTTCTTCGCCATGTCTGCTGGTATTCGTGACAGCCATATCCCAGAAGAATGCTAAACCCCGCGGCTGTTTTTGACCAACTCCCAGGCGGTAGTGTCCTAACACTGGGTTGATTTAGGACACTGCCCTCCCCGTCGAGCTTCGCTCGACCTGCACGGGTCACAGACCCGTGCCCACATGGGCAGATCAAGCCCAGAATGCTTCTTCATCGTCTTGCAGATTCCTTAATTCTGACGGGAGCCTCATGGGAACGCCCATGCTCGTGCCGAGTAGCGAATCCAGGCTTTCCAGCCAGAGCATCTGGGAGTGAAACACGACGCCGAAATTGCGGGAGATGGAATGGGTGACTTCCTGGAGCGAGAGCTGCCTGCCCAATTCCTTAGCCATAGAAGTCACCGGTTTTGCGGCGATTCCGCAGGGGATGATGAGATCGAAGTAACTGAGGTCGGTGTTCACATTCAGGGCGGAACCGTGCGAGGTTACGCCACGGGAGATGTGAACCCCGATCGCGGCAATCTTGGCTTCCGGTGAAAGCTGCGGTGAAAGCAGGTCCCTCGACTCCAGAGAACGATTCGCGAGCGAATCGTTCTCTACCGCTCGGGATGACAATGGGTTTGCATCGGTCCAGACTCCGGTCAGGCCGGGAATGCGTTGCGTCGGGATGCCAAAATCGGCGCAGGTGCGGATCAACACTTCTTCCAGGCAGCGCACATACTCAACAGCGCCCAACGTCTTGCGCCTTTCGTCGGCGGAGGGGATACCGCGCAGATCGAAGATCGGATAGGCCACCAGTTGCCCCGGACCGTGGAAAGTCACATCGCCGCCGCGATCACATTCAAAGAGCTCCACTCCGCGTTGTGCGAGTAGTTCGGATGAGGCGACTACGTTGGCAGCTTTTGCGTTCCTCCCAAGAGTGATGACCGGCGTATGTTCGAGGAGCAGCAGAACATCGCCGATGCGGCCTTGTTTACGAAATTCAACCAGCCGCTGCTGCAGGCCTAGAGCGGTGGCGTAGTCAAGGGTTCCGAGTTGGAGAACCGAGATCAATTGGTAATTGTGCAATTTGTAACTTGGTAATTTGCAAACCCGTGAGAAGCGCTGCCGTAAATTACCAATTCCCCGATTGCTAAATTGTAAGTTGCTTCATGCGTTGATCGCCATTCCGTACACACTATTAGATGCATCCAGCATGGCCTCGGCGAGCGTCGGGTGGGCATGGATCGTCCACATCAAATCCTCCGCGGTGGCTTCGAGTTCCATTGCAGCGACGGCTTCGGCGATCAGTTCCGTGGCTTGTGGGCCTATGATATGCACGCCGAGAATCTCACCGTAATCCGCATCCGAAACGATCTTGATGAATCCCTCATGCTGGCCCACGATTGAGGCGCGCGAGTTGGCGGTAAAGGGAAATTTTCCGATCTTCAAGTTATAGCCAAGCTCCTCAGCCTTAGCCTGAGTCAGGCCGACGCTGCCAATTTCGGGATGGCAATAGGTCGCGTTCGGGATGTGTTCCGGATTGATCGGCTTGCCTTTCTTGCCGGCGATCCTGGTCACGGCCACGATACCTTCCATCGCGCCCACGTGCGCCAGTTGCGGCGTCCCCAGCACGATGTCGCCGATAGCGTACACGCCCGGCTCCGCCGTCAGCATCCAACTGTCGGTTTTGATGAAGCCGCGATCAGGCTTGATGCGTGTCTTTTCCAGGCCGATATTCTCCGTGCGCGGTTTGCGGCCCACTGCGATCAGTATCTTCTCGGCCTCGATCTTCTGTTGTTTTCCGTCCACCGAAAACGCAACCGCGATCCCGGACTTTGTTTTTTCGACCTTCTCGACTTTCGCGCCGGTATGAAAATTGATGCCGCGCTTGCGGAACACGCGAGCCAGTTCCTTGGAGACCTCTTCGTCTTCTACGGGAACCAGACGGGGCAGCATCTCGAGAATGGTGACCTCAGTATCGAAGGAGCGGAAGATCGAAGCGAACTCCACACCCACGGCGCCCGCGCCAACCACGACCAAGGACTTCGGAATCTCCTTCAGCCCCAGAATTTCGATGTTGGTGAGAATTTTCGCGTCGGGTTCCAGGCCAGGAATCATGCGTGCTTCGGACCCGGTGGCCAGAATCACATTCTTGGTCTTAAGGTGATGAATCTTGCCAGCCTCGGAGACTTCGACCGTCAACACACCGTTTTGGGCAGGGCCCGTGAGTTTGCCATAGCCTTTGATGGTCTCCACCTTGTTCTTGCGCATCAGGAACTCAAGTCCCTTGGCGTGCTTGGTGACGATCTTCGACTTGCGCTCCTGAACGGCAGCCCAGTTCAGTTTGCGCGAGTCCACGCCTTCGATGCCGAATTCCTTCGCGTCTTTCAGGTGGTCCCAAATTTCGGCGTTAAACAGCAATGCCTTCGTCGGAATGCAGCCTACGTGCAAACAAGTGCCGCCGAGAAATCCGTCTTTCTCGATTAGCGCGGTCTTCAGGCCGTACTGGCCGGCGCGGATGGCGGCGGTATAGCCTGCGGGACCGCTGCCGATGATGGCGACGTCATAGATGGCTTCAGCCAAAGTAGTGCTCCCTGGCAAGAATGATGACAACTGCCAAATAAGTGATTCTACGACAGGGCTTTAGGATTCGGGAACGTATGGGTTGGCGGATAGTGGTGCAGTTTGATAAGGAAGCGAGCTAAACGCGCGATTATTCTGTCGCGCAGGGCGCGACAGTCCGCGCGGCTCGCCCAGATCCCCTTCGACTTCGCTCAGGGCAGGCTCTCGCTGCGCCAAGATGCTTGCTCGGGATGACAAATCAAACTGCACCACTACCGGTCGGCGGCATCGTACCTTAACATAGGAGCATCGGGGCGGGCTCGTGACGGTGCTAAACTACTTTTGAACAGGAGGGAATCGCATGCACCTCTTGGCAACTATATTTTTCCCGATTTTTGGCTTTGGCTTCGTCTTTTATTTTCTGCCTTCGATCATCGCTTTCGCGCGCAACAAACGCGATACCACCTCGATCCTGCTGTTGAATTTTTTTCTCGGCTGGACCGCAATCGGATGGGTGATTGCGCTGGTCTGGGCAGTGAAGCAGGACGTTGCTGTGGCCGCCCGCTGAGAGCCCTTGCAAGGATTGAAAGGCGACCTTACGAAGTCCGCTTACGCCAGCAGCCGAGCGGCATCCTTGGCGTAATAAGTAAGGAGGATGCTGGCGCCAGCCCGGCGGATGGACTGCAGCGATTCCATCATCACGCGCTCACGGTCGATCCAATTGTTGCGAGCGGCGGCTTCGATCATGGCGTATTCACCCGAAACCTGGTAAGCGGCAAGGGGCAGATCGAAGCGCTCGCGGGCGGCGGCAATCACATCGAGATAGGGCATGGCCGGTTTAACCATGATCATGTCCGCGCCTTCTTCGATGTCCAGCTCGATTTCCCGCATGGCCTCGCGCAAGTTGGCTCCATCCATCTGGTAAGAGCGGCGATCGCCGAACTGAGGCGCTGAGTCGGCAGCTTCGCGGAAAGGTCCGTAGAACCCGGAGGCAAATTTCGCGGCATAAGAAAGGATGGGCGTGTTGGTGAGGTCCGCCTG
>CAVYPX010000005.1:0-240239 GCA_963770485.1 uncultured Acidobacteriota bacterium | reverse complement strand
GGACTACGCCCTCGCGGTGAGCGGCAACACCTACAATAGCTTGCGCAGCCACGGCGTCAGTGCTTACGTGCAGGACGACATTCACGTAATCCCGCGTTTCCTGCTCAACGTTGGCTTGCGTATGAATTCAACAGCCCGCCAGTCGAGGCGCTGAACCGCTTCAGCGTTCCGGACCTGACTCCCTGTCCCGAGCCCTGCTCCGCGACGCCGGCAGCAGTTCCACCGTGGCGGGGACCAATGGAATCCCTCGGGCTACCTTCCAGCCCACCTACCGAGATGTTGCCCCGCGGATTGGAATCGCCTGGCGGCCGTTGAAGTCAGAGCGCTGGGTGGTCCCTGCCTACGGCATCTTTTACGACGCTCCCATTTCCAACATCAACATTCTTCCTCGCATCAACCCGCCGTTCTACGACTTGGCTGCCTATTTCCAGAACCCCGCCAATTGCGCGGGTTTGTGCACGGTTCAGGACATCCTCAGCAGCCAGAAGGGTCAGCAGGCGGGCGTAGTCCAGGGCAACATGATTTCTCCCAATTTCCGCGACGGATACATGCAGCAGTGGAACGCCGACTTGCAGTACGAGGTGGGCCCCAATTGGATGATCGACCTGGCATACGTCGGTTCCAAGGGCACCCATTTGGCGAACGTGATCGATCGGAACCAGTCGAACCCCTTAACCGGCTCACCATACGGCCAGTTCTCCTCGGTCCTGTTCGTCGAGATCGAACGCCAGCAGTTCCTACCAGTCCATGCAGTTCCGCTCGGAGAGACGCCTAAGCCACGGGTTGGCCTTCCTGGCTGCATACACGTACTCTAAGTCCATTGATGATATTTCCTCGATCTTCGGGGGAAGCACGGGCTCCGGTTTGCCGCAGAACTCGCAGGATATTACGGGCGACCGCGGCCTTTCCGACTTCAATGCGGAGCACCGGTTGTCCCTGAGCTTTCTCTACGACCTGCCGCTCCGGCGTATGTGGGCCCAGGGTCCGGGCTGGAGCCGGAAACTGCTGAACAATTGGCAGGCGGGAGGAATCCTCACGGCGGAAACGGGATCTCCCTTTACTGTGGTTCTGGCCGGCGCGCCCGCCGCCTCCGCCGCGGCTTTCGGCAGAGCGGCCCAACCTCGTCGGAGACCCATTCAAAGGCGGAGCCGTGGCGGCCAACCCAACCTGCCAGGCCCCCACTCAGGTGGGAACGCCACAGAACTGGTTTAACCAGTGTGCATTCGCCCGAACCTGCCGCGGAACCTTTTGGTCCGGCTTTTGGCACCGAGGGGCGCAACATTCTCACTGGCCCGGGCTTTACCAATCTCGATTTCTCCTTGGCCAGAGTATTCCGCTCAAAGCCATCGCCTGCAGCTGCGCGGCGAGTTCTTCAATTTACTGAACCATCCTAACTTCGACATCCCGGTTCATACCTTTGATTTGACGGCCTGCGCCCAGAACAGCAGCCTCCTCTGCCCGGCGGGGAATTATGGGTTCATTCTCTCGGCGAATGCCTATGGCAATAAACCGCCGCGACAGGATTCAGTTGAGGTGTCAAATACATCTTCTGATATCAAAGGTTTCGCTATAATCTTCGCCCACCCGCTGTCCCAAGGTTGGCATGAGTTTGGTAGCCCTGGCCACCGTCCCGAAGAATGTGAATGTGTGCGGGCCCGATCAGTAAGCATTGTTGTAAATGTTCAGATGCATGCAGCCGTTGTTGCTTCTAACTTTTATTCTGCACTCGCGACTTGCGTCCTGTTCCTGCATGCGCTGTTCATTTTGTGGGTGATTTTCGGTGCTTTGCTGACACGCTCGGGCCAAATTCTTCGCTGGCTGCATATCGCTTCGCTTGTCTGGGGAATCCTCACCGAAGCACTGCCTGGCCATGTCCCTTGACTCTGCTGGAGAACTGGCTTGAGGGCAAGGCTGGCATCCAGCCGTACGAGGGTGGGTTCCCTGCTCCATTCCCTCGATAAGCTCTCTACCCGGACATCTCTGCCACCGCTCTAACCGTTGGGGCAGTCATTGTCTGTACTCTGAATCTTGCGTTTTACGCCAGGCAAATATGGATGGCCATCTGGCGATAGCCCTCTATATGTGTGGTTACTCGTCGGCGCTCTTTTGTTCGCGAAATGAGACCAAGTCCCACGTTCCATCGGGCGTCTTCCGGAAGATCGTTACCTCCCCGTTGACTAACTAGGTTGTGTGTTTCGTGCTACAAGGAGAGCATGGCGAAACCCCTTGGCCGCTCCGCCGCAACCCTTATCAGCGAAGCCTTCGGCTTGCAGCGCGCTGGGACAACTCTTGGGCAGATCGTAGCCGGGCTGACCACGTTTGTCACCATGTCTTACATCATCGTGGTCAATCCTGCCATCCTTAAGACCGCGGGAATCGCTGTCGGGCCTTCCCATGGTGGCAACCATAGCCACCGCGGTGTTCGGCACGCTGTTGATGGGATTGTATGCAAACCGGCCCTTCGCCATTGCGCCTACATGGGCGAGAACGCATTCCTGTCGTACACCGTGGTGCAAGTACTGGGCTATCATTGGCAGCAAGCACTCGCGGCGGTTTTTGTAGCCGGGGTCGTTTTTCTGCTGCTGACGGTATTTCGGTTTCGGCAATGGTTGGTAGAGGCCATTCCCGCAGGTTTGCGCTACAGCTTCGCAGTCGGGATCGGACTTTTCCTGACGTTCATCGGCCTGAATCAGGCTGGAATTGTGATGCTGGGTAGTGCAGGCGCACCGGTACGCGCTGGGCACCTGACCTCTAGTCCAGTATTGGTGGCGATTTTTGGTTTTTTGCTCATTGCCGTGCTGATGATCAGACGATTTCCGGCCGCCATTCTGGTGGGTATCCTCGCAACAGCCTTCTTGGCGTTCGCCACGGGCACAGCACCCCCGCCAACGGCGTGGCTGAGCATGCCACCAAGCATCGCCCCGGTTGTGCTGAAACTGGATTTTCGAGGTGCGCTCACCTGGGGATTCTTTCCGGTCGTGCTCACGATCTTTGTCATGGCATTTGTAGATACCATGGCAACGTTGATCGGGGTCTCCGCTCGCGCCGGATTCCTGGATGAGCATGGAAATTTGCCGCAAATCGAGCGGCCCATGCTGGCCGATGCTTTTTCCACGATCTTCGCGCCCCTTGTGGGCTCAACCACATCGGGCGCGTATATCGAGTCCGCTACCGGAGTGGAGGCCGGGGGAAGAACTGGCTTGACCGCGGTTGTGACCGCACTGTGTTTTGCTGTCACCCTGTTCTTTTCCCCGTTTGTAGCGGCGATTCCCGCTCAGGCGTACGGGCCAGCGCTGGTTGTCGTCGGACTATTAATGCTCGAGCCCATTACCAAGATTGCGTTTGGAGATTTCACAGAGTTGATCCCAGCCTTTGCGGTGGTAGCCCTCATGAGTTTCACTTACAACATCGGTATTGGAATCACCGCGGGGTTTGTGCTTTATCCCTTTTGCAAGCTAGTCGCGGGGCGGTGGCGGGAAATCAAGCCAGGATTGTGGGTACTCGCGGGATTGTCATTGCTCTTCTTTATCTTTTACCCATACCGATAGCGGGCAAGACTCAAACCCCAAGGCTTCTACGACATGAGGGAGTAACTTTCACAATCGACTCGTGAGGATTGGCCTGAGGCTTTAAGCTTCTGGCACGGTGGGTGGCCGATTTCCGGGTGGGTCCTGTCTGCCCGAACCTGGAATTCAAGAATTGGATTCGATTGACTTGCCGGGTGACGCGGCCTAGCATTTCTTCGCATGATCGGTCAGACCATTTCGCACTACCGCATCGTCGAGAAGCTGGGCGGTGGCGGGATGGGTGTGGTCTACAAGGCAGAGGATGTGAAACTTGACCGGTTTGTCGCCCTCAAGTTCCTGCCGGAAGACGTGGCCCGAGACCCTCAGGCGCTCAGCCGCTTCCAACGGGAGGCCAAGGCGGCCTCAGCACTCAACCACCCGAACATCTGCACCATCCATGAAATCGGACAGCAAGACGGTCAGCCATTCATCGTCATGGAGTATCTGGAAGGTATGACCTTGAAACACCGGATCGCTGGGAAACCCATTGAGACGGATGCCTTGCTCGGTTTGGCGATTGAGATTGCGGACGCACTGGATGCGGCACACTCCAAAGGCATAGTCCATCGAGACATTAAGCCCGGAAACATCTTTGTCACGGAGCGCGGCCACGCCAAGATTCTGGATTTCGGCTTGGCGAAAGTGGCTCCAACGGCCGGCAGCAAGGTGGAAGCGGCAGCGGGCGCATCCCAGCCGACTATCGAATCGAGCGCCGAGCAGCTGACCAGCCCCGGAACCGCCGTGGGAACCACCGCCTACATGTCGCCCGAGCAGGTACGAGCAAAAGAACTGGATGCCCGCACTGATTTGTTCTCATTCGGAGCCGTGCTATATGAGATGGCGACGGGAATGTTGGCGTTCCGTGGCGAAAGTTCCGGGGTGATTTTTGAGGCCATCCTCAGCCGTACCCAAGTTCCTCCCGTTCGACTGAACCCCGACGTGCCGACCGAACTGGAACGGATCATCAGTAAGTGCCTGGAAAAAGACCGCAATCTGCGTTACCAGCATGCCTCCGAGATCCGCACCGATCTGCAACGGCTGAAGCGCGACACCGAGTCTGGCCGCCAAGACGTAGCACCCCCAGGTGGTGTGGCAACGGTGCCGCCGTCGGTGGCGCAGCCCTCGCAGACTAGCAGTTCCGCCGTCATCGCGGTCGCCAAGCAGCACAAATCGGGGGTCGCGGTGGGAGTGTTCGCAGTGCTGATCGTGCTCGGCGCAGCCGGCTTCGGGGTCTACTCCCTCTGGCATCTTCCTGCCCCGATGCCTTTCCAGAAAATCACCGTCACGCAAGTCACGAATTCGGGCAAAGCAGCGCGAGCGGCCATTTCGCCGGACGGTAGGTACGTGCTCAGCGTTATGGACGACAATGGGCTCCAAAGCCTCTGGCTTCGCAACGTACCCACGGGCAGCGATACCCAAATACTCCCACCGTCGGCTTCGCACTATGAAAGCCTCGCCTTTTCGCCTGACGGAAACTACATCTATTTCCGAAAAGCGCAGAATGCAATCCAGAACTATTACAACCTTTACCGATCTCCGATATTGGGGGGCACTCCGCAAACGGTGGTGCAGAACATTGACAGTGACATTACATTCTCTCCTGAGGGGCAGCATATCGCGTACGTCCGCCAGAATGACCCGGAGGTCGGCAAGTACCGCATCTTCACCGCCTCCTTGGAGGGCAACGGCGAGACGGTCGTGCAATTGGGATCTATCTCTGAACGGCCTAGTTCCTTGGCATGGTCTCCAAGGGGTAATCAAATCTTTTACTCCCAGTATTTGGCTGAGCAAGGCCTCGGCGCGATTGAGATCCTCGATGTTGGTACGGGCAAGTCGCATCGCTTCGTCGCTTTCAAAGACAAGTTTCTCAATGAAATTCAGTGGTCGCCGGATGGCCGTGCGCTATTTGCCATCTACAGGGAAACGGGAGCGAATTTCCGTAGGGGACAAATCGGATTCCTACGGAGCGCAGGAGGAGACATCGAACCGATCACCCGTGACACGAGCAGTTATGCGACACTTACGCTTTCCGCCGATGGAAGGACTCTTGCCACAATTTTAGCGAGAAGCTACGCAACCATTTCCGTCCTCTCGAAGGCGCGTGGCGAGTTTGTGGAGCCTCGGCCACTGCTTTCGCAATCCAATGAATTTGACGACTGGAGCGTATTGCGATGGAGTGCTGATGGCAATCTCCTGGTCAGCAACACAGGCCGCCTGTTGAAACTGGGAGCGGAGGGGAAGAATCAAACTCAGCTTTTGGCGGATCCCAGCGCTTTAATCGTTAGCCCCGCTTCTTGTGGCGCGAACTACCTGGTTTTGAGTTGGGCATTTCACGGCGGCATCAAGTCGCAAAGTATCTGGCGTAGCAATCCGGACGGTTCCAGTCCTGTGAAATTGACGGACGGAAAGTCGGATGCTTTCCCAGTTTGCTCGCCTGATCAGAAATGGGTCTACTACATCCATTGGGTGGATGGCCAAATCTACCGTGTGCCGCTGGACGGCTCCGGCAAATCGGAATCGATTGCCGCTCTCCCCCAAGGTTACATCCCATTGTTAGGGCTCAGTGGTTCGCCCGACGGCAAGACTCTCGCGACCGCCGTTGCAGGAGGGCAGGTTGCGGAGGCGCCGGAGAAAGGAGTGAAGATTGCATTGTTTGATCTCGGATCAGCGAGTCAGCCGCGAATGCTCGATGCCAGCCATTATTCGAGCGGTGTGCAATTCACTCCCGACGGGAAGTCCATAGCTTATGTGATCCGGGAGAACGGGGTGGACAACATATGGGCGCAGCCACTGGACGGTTCTGCGGGCCATCCAGTGACAGACTTCAAGTCGGAGCAAATCTGGTCATTTCACCTGTCGCCCGATGGCAAGAGCCTGGGAATTCTGCGGGGTCACTTTGATTCTGACGTTGTTCTGCTGCAAGAATCCAAGCTCTGAGGCAACCGTTCAAGGCTCCTGCGGTGGCCCGAGTTGAGTCACTATCTTTCAGAGTTAAGCAATGGAGGGCTAGGGTGTAACGGCTGCGAAAGCTGCCGCATGTGTTTCATCCTCGCCCTCCCGAGCACCACAAAAATCTTTGGTTACTGCACTACAGTAAATGGAACGGTGAACGAACTGAACAAGAGAGGCACGCTAACCCTGCTGCCCGGCTTCACCGGGTCGGACGGGGAATACCCCGCCGGAGGTGTGATCCGGGTGAGGGGCAATCTTTATGGCACTGCCAGGAGAGGCGGCAGCGGCGGCTAAATGCTCACTATGTTCGAAGGCCGCATCAGTCATGTTTACCATCGAGCAAATCAACGAGCTCCACGCCCGGCTCGGTAACGCGAGGACGCTTCCGGAGTATGTCCGGGCGCTTAAGGCGCTCGGCGTCGAACGGTGCGATTCCTACCTGGCCGACGGCCATTCGGAATACTACGGGCAGGGCGGCCACAGGGTCGTCTCCCCACCTGCGCACGAGGTGCTTGCCGTCGCTGAAACCGGTCAACGCGAGACGTTTCTTCAACACCTGCGCCGGCACGAGCTGCGCCAGACGACTTACTTAGAGATGTCCAGGGGCCTGGCGCAGAGCGGGATAGAGAAGTGGACTGTGGATACCGGTAGGATGACTATGACGTTCTACGATAAGGCCGGCCGAGAGATGCTAGTCGAGCAGATCAGCTAATTCAGTGTTTCACCACGGGCTGCTAGAGCGCGCTGGCCCTCGGAGTCTCGGCCTTGCTTGGCGGGTTGCCGCGCATAAACATTTGCTACCGTCCGGTCCACTTCCACGTGTCGCCAAACAACCTGCCATTTACGGGGTTGTTGTCACCGCCGAACATAACTATTTCGTGATGGTTCGGATCATATGCCATCCCCGAGCCCTCACGCGCTGAGGATGCACCACGACCAGTGTTGGTAGTTTTGTGGGCAGGTCCGCTCCTCTGCAGACCCGCCCAATGCCCGATCTACTTGCCCTTGTAGGTTCGCACAGAACCCACGCCGGCGCACTCGTCCCAACCCGTCATGCAGTGCGAATCACTCTTAGTGACGTCGTAGAACTCGGCTTTGTACTCCTTGGGGTTGCCGTATTCCTTGTAAATCATCGTGAGCTCATCCTTAGTCGACTTCTTCAGCGAGCCGGCGGCATTGACGATCCCAGCCACGGTCGGCGAGCTCCAACTCGTTCCGCAGGCTGTATACCAACTCCCGTAAAGGACAATCGGGGCAAAGCAGAAAGGAGAAGCGAGGTCTGGAATGCCACGGTAGTCGCCGACGATATTCTTGATAATGTCCTGATAGCTCGGCCTGGGTTCGTACGGACTGATGCCCCCGCCGCCGCCGTCGTAGTTGTCATCGTAGTACTCGTCCAGGAAGTTGCCGTTGGAGTCGCGCTCAAAATACGTTCCGCCAACCGCTATCACGTTGGGCGATGCTCCGGGATGAATGGTGTAGCCAATCCCTCCATCGCCGCTGGCGGCAAAGTAGACCACTCCCGGCGTGGTGAAATAATGGTCAAACTGCCGCTCCTGGGCCCACTCCCCATCGCCCCAGCTCATGCTGATTACGCCGCCGCCGTTTTTGGCCACCAACCCTGACGCCACCTTAACCGCTTCCCAGGTGGGATCAGTGTTGCACTTGTTGGAGGTGCACAGGTAGGACTCAACCAGGAACAGCTTGGCTTTAGGGGCCATGGCATGTGCCCACTCGATGTCCAGTGCTTCTTCACCGTCCCAGCCCTGATAGACAGGCGGCTTTTTGCCATTGACATAAACCTTGTGGAAGTCGGCATCCGGGATGCCGAAGTAGCTGGAAAACGCGTGGAGGTCTTGCTTGGCGGTCGACAAGTCGCCTGCATCAACAATCGCGATGGCGCCCACCCCGCCAGTGGGAAGGTTCTTACTGGTGGCAATCGGGCAGCCGGGGATCGTCTTCACCAGTTTGTACACGCAGGCCACTGAAGCTGGCGTCTCGTCGCCGGGATCCGGTCCGGCTGGATTCCGCCCAGGTCGATTGGCGAAGAAGTAGTTCGTGTGGATATGGCCCGGGTGCGGGATACTCGATTCCGGAATCACAATCGGGCGTCCGTCAGGAGTGAACAGCGGCCAGGTTTGAGCAAAGACTGGGCACAAAAACGCGCCCAACAACAAAGCGATCACAGTGCTGCTAGAGATTACAACGGAAGGCTTCATCACGTACTCCTTTTGAGAATGGCAACTAGGCGACTTCGACGGCCCATTCGTGAGCGCACGTATTCTACACCAAATTGAGAACGGGAACCCCTGTGGGCAAGGTCCTTTGGGTCATGAGAGTGCTCGGTTAGTCGGTCGGTTGACACTATCAGGCCGTTACACTCTTTGAGAATTGCCTTGCCCATCCTGGCTACGAAGGTGGCCCCCCAAGGACTCCCCGGCAGAGGCAATCGCGGGAAAAGACTTGCGTCTGAGTTCTCTCGCAAAAGCGCCATTAGCGCCAGTCTCCAGCAGCGATGAAGGCTCCCCAGTAGAACGGATGGGTGGTCTGGTGTTTCGCCCGACGTTGTCGGAGAATCTGCATGCTCGCAGCACGTACCGATTCCCCAGTGTCTTTCCCGTTTAAGAAGTGCTCGCGGTACAACGTTGCCATCCATTGTCGTGTGGCTTCGTCCTCGACTGGCCACAGGCTTATGATGACCGTCTTTGCACCGGCCACTTTGAACGCCCGCCGCAGCCCGAAGACCCCCTCTCCCACTTTGATCTCGCCCGCTCCCGTGTCACATGCGGATAACACGGCCCAGTCCACGCCCTCTAAGTTGATTCCGGCAATCTCTTCTGCGGTAAGAATCCCGTCAGTTTCATCCCGCTTTGCCGACGTCCGACGATTTGCCCCTGCAAACGCCAGTCCGGACAACAGTAAAGGATTTTCGGCGGTTGCTGGCAGGAAGCCTTGATTCTGCTTGCTGGCATCAAGTCCTCGTTGCACCACCGATTCACAGCTGCCCTCCAAGAAGAATCCATGGGTCGCCACATGGACCGGAGCATACTGTTCAAAGGCTTCCGCGCTCGCGTCTGCACCGGTCACTTGCCGCAATTCGCCGCTGCTCGGCTGACCCGGAGGTCCAACGTCTGTGCGAGCGCCTTTTCCCGCTGCGGATCTCTTCCACACAGCGGCGATTTTCTCTGCTTCCTGCTGCGAAGCGGGCAAGGGAGGAAAGCGGAGAGTCCGAAACGTTCCGCACGCCGAGCGCAAACCGCGGAGCAGCGTTACACCCGTGCCGTTCCTCCTGCCCGTTGGAACGGCTTGCTGATTTGAGGCCACGACAACTTTTCCGGCTTGATCAAATGCTGGATTCCCGACCACCAAAATACCTTCGCCGTGACGAGATTCAGCAGGCACCAGATCGCGCTCTGTAGAAAGGTAATGGATCAACGGTCCAGTCTCGATCAGGTACTCCGAATTGCCAACCGGCAGCGAAGCCAGGCTAACCAAATGCAGCGCAGCATCTGGCACCACCAATACTTCCCTCGCATCGCCGAGTTCGGGTACGAGAGGGTCCCAAATCCTTCGGCGGAGTGCTGCGCCAGAGCGACGGTAGGTGTTCTCGTCTGTTTTTGCGGATAAGCCATTGGCCTCGGCCGGTCGTGCGATGTCGCGTCGCCACACAGCCAACAGGCTTTCGATCTTGCGAGCGCTTCCCAGTTGCACGAATTCCGGTTCCTGCTTTCCTGCCCGCAACACAAATGCGGCATACGAAGGAACTGGCTCCAAAATCACCTTACTTGTTTCACGCTTTTGAAAGTCGTGCTCAGAGTATCGAACAAACGCCACAAGAGCGGCGCCTTGTGGCAGAGATCCCGGGCCCGGGACTTCCTTGACCAGTCCCCTTCCAGACATTCTGCAGCCCGCATCGCTCGGCATGTTGGCTCTCGGTGCTGAGGGCGTCCCGCGGTGGCGGCGGAAAGAGTCGGTAGTCTCAACG
Source organism: uncultured Acidobacteriota bacterium (assembly GCA_963770485.1). Classification (GTDB taxonomy): domain Bacteria; phylum Acidobacteriota; class Terriglobia; order Terriglobales; family Acidobacteriaceae; genus CAVVEC01. Next base: position 229,736 of record CAVYPX010000005.1, on the reverse strand, counting down.
CAGTGAACGACTTTTGAGGGAGAATTCCATGAAACTGCTTTCCGGGCCTGGTAAGACAGCTTCCAAACTTTCCGAGTCAATCTATCAGCCGCTCAACATGCACGCACTCGCCGCAAGCGCCGCTCTGACGTTAGTAGTCGTGCTTGGGTTAGGAGTCGTTACACCCCAATCGGCGCAAGCGCAGACTTTCACCGTACTTTACAACTTCACAGGGGCGTCGGGCGGGGCCGGCCCTTACGCCGGGTTGATTCGGGACAATAAGGGCAACCTCTATGGCACCGGCTACTACGGCGGCTCCTCTGACTACGGCGTGGTGTTTAAGGTGGATTCCAGTGGCGCCGAAACCGTGCTGTACAACTTCACGGAAGGGGCCGACGGAGGATTTCCCTTGGGAGCGGTGGTCCGGGACAAAGCGGGGAATCTCTATGGCACGGCCTCTAGCGGTGGCGACACCGCCTGCTACAGCGGCTGTGGGACGGTGTTCGATGAAATTGCCAGCACGCCCGCCCGATTTGCCAGCGTATCCCGAGGGACCGGGGTTTTAGCAGTAATCGCCAGCGCTTCAGTGCCGGAGCGTAGCATGCTGGCGTAGCAGAAGACGGACCGGCCTCAGAGTGTTGCCTCGAAGGCACATCCGGAAAGGGGGTGGCAGACTCTCCCACGGCCCTGCCTTCCCACGGAACGCGGAGGCCGGCTTCGCGCTCGTGGCCTGTTGTCCGGGCTTACTTACCGAAGACGCCGAAGTTGGTTAGGATTTTCCGATTTTTCGAGCCGCCAACCGCTCGCTATCGTGACCATGCATACCGCACGGGCGAGCCATCATCGAACGTCCCATCCCAATCACTTCTCGACGCCATGATGTGAATAACGTGCCTTGTCGGCTTTGACTGCCTCTGCCATCTAGATACTCAATCGATAATCAAGAACCTGCTATTTCGCACTACGCCAACACCGTGACTTCGTGGAAGTGCGCTCGTCTTCTCGAAGCCGCATCAGCGGTGTCCGGGCCCATCCACGAACCTACGGCTGAATCGGCTTGGTGGTGCGAATGATCCCTTCTCCGAAGGAAGCCAGGTACAGGTAACCCTGCGCGTTCCAGGCCGCTCCGATGAAGTGATGTGGAATGGCTGTTGTGTCAATCCGCTCCCACGTCGTTCCCAAGTCTCGCGACAGAAAAGCGCCGAAACGGGTGGTGACAGCTACCGCCGGGTCGCCGCTTGACGGGGTTGGATTGAAGACCACACGATTCGCGTAAAAGCGTGTGGCATTGTAGTAGATGCCGGGATGCGGGTGCATCTCCTCGGGTGGGAACTGGATCATCGGCCAATGCCGCTGCGTCTTTGGCTGCGCGAAGGTCTTAACAAGCGTAAAGGTTTGCCCGCCATCCGTGCTGCCGTACATCAGCACGTTGTCGGTTTTGGGATCATGATCGGACAACAGGATGGTCTGCGCATCCTTGGAGTCAAATGCCGCATAAAATCGGTGGGTGGGGAAATAGATTGTGGCCGGCGACACCCATTGCGTCTTAGGCAGTCCTTTGGATTGCTTCCAAGTCTTTCCGCCATCGTGGCTATAAAACAGCTTCGAGGCTGAAGTTGACGTGCCGGTCGCCACCACGACGCTCTTGGCGTCGCTTGGCGCTATTGCTACCTGATACGGGTTTGTGAAGTTCCACCCGGCGGAGTTCCACGTGTTCCCCTTGTCGGTACTTTTCTCCACCCGGTTCGTCGCAATGTCCACCGCGTAGATGGTATTTTTGTTGGACGGGTCGAAGGTGAGCGACTCGGGAAGGATGCTCCCAGTGCCATTGAAGCTTCCGCATTTGTCCTTTGAGATGTACAGCCCAACGTCGGGGTGAGCAATGTAGCAGTACCCGGAGTTGTCCGGATCGTACGTCGCTTCTCCACCCTCATACACCGGGCCTCCAATCCAGTTTTTGCCGCCATCCGTGCTGGAAGTCGAGTTGTTGTCCTGCAGCGGCGCCGCAACGCCCTGGCCATCCGGCGACACCGCAACGTAGTAAACCAGAGTGTTGTTGACCTGCAGGCTCAGGCCAGAGACGCCTCCCGAACTGCACGTCGCAGTGAACCACAGTCCCTGATCCTCCAGGACATAGCAAGCATCATCCGACTTGCTCTTGCCCGTCACGGGAATGACGTATCTCACATCGGATGTTCCGCCAGCGCCATAAGAGATCTGCGGATTCGAGTTGCCATCGCCCTTGAAATACAGAATCGCACCGCTGCCGTCATCGCCCATGAAAATGCGGTGAGGTGTCACATTGCTGAAAGCGATGGCCTGCGGCCCGATCGAGCACTGGCAGTTAACAGAGGTCCAGGAAGAGCCGCCATCGATGGAAGCGTACAGAGCCTCATTCCAAACGCCCTTGTCATCCGTGTTCGCGTAGATCACCTTGGTGTTAAAGGGATCCACGGCAAGGTCATGGATGGGTCCGGTCCCCGGGTGCCCCAGCTTTGTCCAAGAGGACCCGGAGAGCTGGTAAACATCTCCGCTGGTGGATCCAGCGAAGGTGGAACCGGCGGTTGTAACCACCGTGGTCGCTCCTTCCGTTAGAGGCAGCGAAATCGTCCACGTGCTGCCGTCATCGGTCGATAGCAGCACTCCTTTCCTGCTGGCCACGTAAAGGTTGCTCCCAGCCAGTGAGAATCGAGTGGACTCGGCGCGATCGACGTTTTTCCAGGTCTTGCCGCCGTCAGTGGACTTGAACGTCCCGCCGAATTCGGTGGACGCCAGCACCACGGACGGATTCGTCTGATCCAGCCACAGGCTATTGACGACGGATGAAATGGTGCCATCGGGGTTGGTGAGGCCCTGGTTGGCCGCTATCCAGTGTGCTCCACCATCCGTCGTGCGATAGATTCCCATCTGCGATGGCGATTCCTTCGGGGTGTTGCCCCATCCTCCACCGATATACATCACGGAGGGTTTGCTCTCCACATAGGCAAAAGCGTTTAGCTTGCCGCTCGCCCCGGCAGCATCCCGCGGGCCGATGGACGACCACTTTACCGGTGCGGCGAAGGTCGTGGTGTCTGCGGAGGCAGTTTGTGGGGCGGCGCTCACTTTGGAAGCGATGAGGACCGAGGCTATGCCGAGTGAGACCAGAACCAGTGCGGCTCCCGCCGCACCCTTGAGAGAGCTTTTTGTAAGCGACATGGGTGACCTTCCTTCCAGCTAGCTTCTGGAATATACCTCATATTGTTCACTCCGTCATCGTCCGTGAACAGGAGGGGCGTCACAGCTGGTTGTGACAAGCTCAAGGTTACACCCACGGGGTTTAGCAGGCGGGATAGGGAAAAATACTCTATTCAGGATTCGGCCGGTAAGCCCACGAGACCGGAGCGCCATTGGATTGAGCGCTGTGCCGGGCACCTTCGATCAAGTGATGACTGGGCGCAAGCGAGCAGGCTGGGTCGGTAGCACTCGCGTCGCCGGTGATCAAGAAGGCTTGGCATCGGCAACCACCGTAATCTTCAGCCCGTCGCTCGCAACTGCGACATGGCTCGGGCATCCATTGCTCTCCCCGGAATTTCTGGAAGGCCGCGGATTCTCTCCAAATCCATTCCAGCGTTTGCTCGCGTATGCTGGCGAACGTCATGCCCGGAATCACTCCGGCAGCATGGCACGGCAACGCCTGCCCGCAAGGATCAATCAGGATCAGCCGCCGCCCCCATCCACCCATGCACGCCTTGGGGTACCTGGCGTAATAATCCGGAACCACACAATCAATTCTCATGCGGCCCGCGAGCCGTTCCTGCGCGGCTTCCACAATGCGCAAGCAATGTTCCAGTTGCTCACGGGTGGGAAGCAGGGTGTCACGATTCTTCAGCGCCCAGCCATAATACTGTGCGTGGGCAATCTCCAAGCGCTCGGGCTCAAGTTGCTCCGCAAATCCAATCATCTCCTCGATGTGATCCAGGTTCTGACGGTGAACAACCAGGTTCACGGTGAAAGCGATGCGAAACTTTCGAATCGCCTGCGAGAGCGCGACCTTGTGGGCGTGCGCCTTTGCTCCGGCAATCCAGTTGGCTGGCTCGTCCTTCGCCTCCTGGAAACTCAGTTGGATATGGTCGAGCCCGGCGTCCACCAACGAGGCCAGCCGTGTTTCCGGTAAGCCGATTCCCGACGTAATCAGATTGGTATAAAGTCCCGCCGCGTGCGCACCCTCTACCAGTTCTTTCAGGTCGGCGCGCGCCACCGGCTCGCCGCCGGTCAGGTGGAGATGCACAATTCCCAGGCGACTGGCTTCCTCAAATACTCGAATCCATTCCGCCGTCGCCAGCTCGGTCTTCGCCGCTACCATCTGCAAAGGATTGGAGCAGTACACGCAATGCAGGGGGCAGCGATGCGTGATCTCGGCAATCAGCGCCAATGGGTTTGGAATCATCAATGGTCTGCCGTCAGTAGTCCGCAGTTAATAATCGACGATACGCTTCTGCTGCAGCGCTTCGAGGAACCGGCTCACGTCCTCGCGAATCTTTACCGGATCAGCGCCGTGGTACCGCTCCGACAATGCGGCGACGATTCCCTGAACGGTGCGTTGCCCGTCGCAGAGTTCCAAAATGTCCTGGCCCGTGCCCTGCACCCGGATCATGCCCTCGGGAAAAAGGACTACGCGCTCTTCGCCCTGCGTGCCCCATCGGCAACCCGAGGCGAAGCGAGGCTGGCTCGAGTCGGCGGGGCGAGGCACGATCAGGACTCCTGAATCCGGAAGGCGCCGGGCGGCGGCCATCCCGGCTGTACATAGGAAAAGTACAGGGCATCCAGTTGCGCCCAGAGAATATCGCACTTCGCCCGCAAGGCTCCGATCACCAATTCCTGCTCGGATCGCGTCGGCGCGTGCTCGGTCACCCATTGCAACGCGAAGCGCGCATCTTCCGGAGCCTGATCGAGACGCGCCGTAAAATAATCGAGCCCGCCGGAAAGCCACGAATAATGCTGGCGCAGACGATCCATGCGCAACGCAATCAGGTCACGCGAAAATAACTCGGTCAACGACGAAGCCACAGCCTCCAGGAAAGTACGGTTTTTCACCAAATCCAGATAAGCATCCACCGCATAGCGCACCGCAGGCAGCACCTCATCGCAGCGTGTGACGCGCTCGCGATCGAGTCCGGTGGCTTCCGCCAGGCGAATCCAGCGCTCGATTCCACCCTCCTGAGTGGCCGTACCGTCGTGATCCACCACACGCTTGCGCCAGGCGCGGCGAAAATTCGCATCGTCACTGCGGGAAAGAATGATGGCATCCTTGATAGGAATCCGGCTCTGGTAGTAATAGCGATTCAGGGCCCAAGCCTGCAGTTGCCCGCGGCTCAGTTGGCCCTCGTGCATCATGAGGTGAAAGGGATGCCGATAGTGATAGCGCTCTTCCCCGACCCGCCGCAGCCGGGCCTTCAATTCTTCCGCGGAAAGCAAGCTGGAATTATCCGCGGCTTCCGCAGCAGACTTCACCTCGGTGTCCTCCCGTCGCGTCTGTGGTTCAAGAATTCATGACCTCCGTGTCCCCTGTGTCCTCTGTGGTTTGAATTCGGACTCAGCGTCCTGCGTGTCCTCTGTGGTTCAGAATACCCGCCGTGACTGCGGAGCAGCCCTACAGTTGGAGATCCCATCCATCCTCGGCAATCTCCCAACCGGCCGCCCGGACCTCCCGATACTCTGGACCGGATTCATCCAGCATGGGATTGGTATTATTAACGTGAACAAACACCTTGCGCGGATGCCGCAATCCGGCCAGCTTGCGCAAGCTTCCTTCCGCCCCGGAAATGGGGATGTGTCCCATTTTACGCGCGGTCGAGCCACTTCCCTGCACCTGAATCAGTTCGTCGTCATTCCAGAAAGTTCCGTCGAACAGAAGCATGTCCGCCGTTTCCAGGCGCTGCAACAGTGAGCCGTCCAGCGCCGGAACCGCTGGCAGATAAGCGAGCCCCCCACCCGACGACGATCCCACCACCAAACCCAGCAAAGCTTCGGCAGGCGCAAGGCTTGCCGCTCGTTCCGGCGAAACATACGCCGGATAGCGGTTCCCCAAGGAGAATACCGTGCAAGACAGGCCTGAGTCATTTCCTGCAGTCAAGGCGAAGCTTTCGCCGGGGCGAATCTCGGTCCACGAAACCTGGTTGGGTACGCGATTCAGCATGGCAAAGACAGTATTGTCTTCCTGCAGAATGCGCCTTATAGATGAGGCGCAATAGACACGGAACGGCTGCAATTCCCGCAGCGACAACAGGCCCACAACCTGATCGAGATCGGCGCTGGTGAGCACGACGCCGCCAATGGGAGAATCCCGCCCGGCCTTGCGAGGATGCAGGGCAGGCGTCGCCTCAATCTGCGCGCGCAGGTCGGGAGAAGCGTTTAACAGGAACCAGGTCCGGCCGTCGTGGCTAACGGCAACCTGAGTTTGGCTGCGGCTCTTGCCCCGGAAAGTCCCGGCGCGCAAAGCGTGGCAGTTGCAGCAATTGCAGTTCCATTGCGGAAAGCCTCCGCCCGCAGCCGAGCCCAGGATTCTGATCGCATCCTTACAGCTTACAGCGTGGCGGGGGCGTAAGAATTGATTTCACAATTCAAACAGATTTCTTCAAACTGCGCTTCGGTCCCCAGGGCATGAAGCGAAGGTACCGGGACACGAAGCATTTTCGCTGTGACCGGCGAACATCCCCACCCTTTCGCACAGAACGCGAAGACGGTGGGGCACCCCGATGACCCATCCACGATGGTAGGCATCACGGAAAATCCCGCCTTTCGCAAGCTGGCCTAGATGTGTATACTAGGTGGCATCTTTGAGTCTCTGTGGGGTGCTTTATGGAATGGACAACGCCGCAGTTTGAAGAAATCAGCCTGAACTGCGAAATCAACTCGTACGCCAGCGCGCAACTGTAAACCAGCAAAGGGCGGGTCAAATCCTGAGGACCGGCCGGAACTCCGGAATGGATTTCGGTCCCAGGTTCGCTTCCGTCCACCGGATCAGTGCACCAAATGCACCCCTCCCGCCAGGATCGTGAGGAGACAACCGCCCTCGGCTGTCTGGCCGGGCGCAGCCCGGCACGTCGTTCCTGGGGCAGAACTTCGAGTTAACCGCACTTCCTCACATCAACCGCGAGGCCCGCGACCTGGGTTCCATAGGCTTGATCGGAGTGGCAAGTCACTGACAAACCACTATGTATCAGTTACATAACTCGCCACTCGAAAGTGCCGTGTGAAGACATCACCTGAGATAGTTGACAGGCACCTTTTCGCCGCGTATACTAACTGGAGCGGTTTCCCGGTTTTTTGGGACACCAAAAAGCAGTCGGCGCTGGTGGAAACACCGGCTCTCCCTCGATCCGGCTGAGAGATCCCCCAAAAATACTCCCTCAAAAAATCTTGTGCGCCTAAGGAGTCTATCGCCCATGAAGTGCCCCAATGCTCGGACCGGTCTCGCCGTGTCCTTCGCCATCACCCTGTGTGTGTTGCTGAGTCTGTGTGCCCCTCTGTCAGCGGCTGACAAGGCCGCGAACAGCGCACGCTTCGCTACCCCCTCTCAGAAAGCATTGCCGATCGCGGCAGGGGATTCCACTTTCAAGGCCTCCACCAAAGGCTTAAGCGCGAGCAAGCAAAGAGCCCTGGCCGCGTTTGGCAACCTGCCTCTGGCCTTTCAGCCCAACCAGGGTCAAACCGATGCCCAGGTCAGGTACATGGCCCACTGGCACGGTTCCGACTTGTTCCTGACCTCGAACCAGGCGGTCTTCACGCTGCCGATGGCATCGATGAATTCGCCGATGCTGGACCTGGTGAGGCAGAAACAGATGGATCCGGCCGCGAAGCTGAGTTCCGCTCAGAGCGCCAACGACGCTGAGACCGGTTCCGTGATTCGCATGACTCTGCTGGGAGCCAATCCGCAACCTGCCATCTCTGCGGAAGATCAGGAGCCGGGAAAATTTAACTATTTCATCGGCCGGGATCCGAAGAATTGGCGCACCAATATTCCTGTGTTCGCGCGCGTGCACTACCGGGACGTCTATCCCGGCATCGATGTCCTTTATCACGGAGATCACCAGGTGGAGTTCGACGTGGTGGTCAAGCCGGGCGCGAATCCCAGCCAGATGGAGCTAGGGTTTGAGGGCGAGCAGCGCATGAACACAGACGCTTCGGGCGACCTGGTACTGACCTCAGAGGCCGGCGAGTTGCGGCTGGTGCGGCCGGTGGCTTATCAGGAGAAGAATGGTGTTCGCCAGGTTGTCGACGCGCGGTTCGTGGTGAACAAGGACCACCGGGTCAGGTTCGCGCTAGGCGCCTACGACCACAGCCGCCAACTGGTGATCGATCCGCCAATTGCTGTCTCCTATGCCACGTACCTGGGCGGGAGCGGTGAAGAGGCGGCAACCGGCATCAATGTAGATCCCGCAGGGAATGCCTACGTCACCGGGGGAACCAGCTCGAACACCTTTCCTGGTTACGGCGGCCAGCTCCCGACCTGTTCGTTAAAGCCCGGTTGCCTCCACGCCTACATCACACAGATCACGGCCGCGGGAACTCTTGGCTATACGAGCATTATCGGAGGTACCAAGAACGACTACAACCAGGCGATTGCCATCGATAGCACCAGCCTCTATATCACCGGAGCCACAAGCTCTACAGATTTCCCGGTTACTACGGGGGCGGCACAAACTACTTATGGAGGAGGCACCACCGATGGCTTCGTGGTGAAACTGCCCCTCGACGGCTCTTCGATCACTTGGGCGACATTTGTCGGGGGCAGCGATGCGGACGTGTCATTTGCCGTGAGCCTGGATTCCTCGGAAAACGTCTTCGTAGCTGGCGAGACCCACTCCACGGACCTACCTGTGGCCAATGCTCTGCCGCAAGGCAGCACCTATAACGGCTTAGGCGACGGATTCGTGAGTGAGGTCAAGTCCGACGGCAGCGCGTTTCTGATCCTGAGCTACATCGGCGGAAGCGGCCTCGACCTGGCTACCGGCATAAGCTGGAATGCAGCAACTGGACACGTCTACGTCGGCGGTTCGACGCAATCCACCAACCTTCCTGCCACTGCGGGCGCCTTAAAGACGACATGCGGTACGGACGCCAATTGCAACAACGGCAAAAACGGACCGGAAGACGACGCCTTTGTGGCCGCCTTCGATCCCACCAACACGTCACAATATGTTTTCCTGACGTACCTCGGTGGCGAATTATCCGATGACAGCACTGCGCTTACAACGGATGTCGCGGGCAACGTGTACCTCACCGGTAAAACCGAGTCAACGGCCTTCCCGGTACAATATCCTCTGCCTGGCCAAGGTAGTCTCAACGGCGTGGAAAACGCATTCGTCAGCGTGCTCAACCCCAGTGGATCTGCCCTCGTCTACTCGACGTACCTGGGCGGGAGCGGCTTTGACAAAGGCCTGGGCATCGTGGTGGACAACAATAACAATGCCTACGTCACGGGTAGCACCACCTCCTCAGTGGATTTCCCGATTCAGGACCCATCGCAGCGAACGTTCGGCGGCGGAAACACCGGTCAATTTGACAGCGATGCCTTTGTCACCGAAGTAAATTGGGATCCCGGAACAACGACGCTGAGCCTGATCTTCTCGACTTACCTGGGAGGCTCGGGTGACGAAGACATCCTTGGCGGTTTCGTCAGCATCGACAGCAACGAGAATATTTACGTCATCGGTGACACCAATTCTCTCAACTTTCCAGTTCAAGCCCCGCTGAATGGGACCGTGATTGACCAAGCCCTCAATGGCGGCGTCAGCAAGCAGCCGATTTGTACCGTCAAGAATCGCAATCAACAAGACGTACAGGTGGTCTGCCCGGATTCCTTCGTCGCCATGTTTGGCTCCAATACCGAGGGAATTGGCGTAACCTTCACGGGGTACGGGCTCGGGCACTGTGACCAGCAACCCGACGGGTATGAACTGCACTGGCAATCCTTGCGGAGCCAGCTTCCCGACCGGCACAATGGTCACGCTCACTGCCACGCCGGCTGCGAACTCCGCTTTTGCCGGCTGGAGCGGAGACAACTGCCCGACTTTCGGGACGTGTACGGTGACGCTGAATTCCAACCAATTCGTGACAGTGGACTTTCAAGCGACTTCGGCCAACCTCTCAGTGACCGTGGTCGGTTCCGGGTCCGTCACCAGCAATCCCAGCGGGAATAGCTGCCCAGGGACCTGCGGCGCCACCTTTCCCATAAACTCCAAAGTCACACTCACTGCGAAGGCCGCCTCAGGCACCACCTTCACCGGGTGGGGCGGCAACTGCTCAGGCACGGGAAACAGCTGCACGGTGACTATGAGCTCCGCTCAATCAGTCACGGCGACGTTCCAGGGCTTTACGATCTCGGCGACGGCCTTGTCACCGTCGTCGGTTGCACCCGGAAGCTCGGCCGATTCAACCGTCACCATCACGCCCAGCGGTGGCTTTAACCCCGCCAATGTGGCTCTGGGCTGCACCATCACTCCAGTAGTAAATCTGCGTCCGACTTGTAAGTTCAGCTCGATCGGTTCGGGCGGTAAATCCACGCTCACCGTCAACACCACGGGACCGAGCAGTTCGCTGGCACCGTTCGGCCACTCCGGGCTGATCTATGCCGCGTTCCTGCCCATTGGAGGTATGGCCTTCCTGGGCGCGGGATTTGGCGCAAAGTCGAGAAAGAAGAAACTGCTTGGTTTCCTGCTACTCTGCATCGTGCTTTCGGGGCTTGTGTTCCTGATGGCATGCGGCAGCGGTGGCGGTCAGACCGGAGGCGGTGGGGGCGGCGGTACGCCGGTCGGCAACTACACCATTACTGTCACCGGCACCGCGGCCGGTTTCAACCAAGGTGGAACTGCTCCGCAGCTGTCACTGAACGTGCAGTAAAGCTGGAAGACACCCCGCCAATTAACCGGGGCTGCCGGACTTGAATATCCGGCAGCCCTGTTTTTTTGTCTCCCTACGATTGAAGCATCAACGCGTCGAGCCACTCACCGCGCGTTCAATGAGCCATTGCTGGCTGTTGACGGCGTCTTGAGCTGCGCGATTCGAGCTTCGCAAATAACCTCCGTCCGGTTGCATGTGGCGGGCCTTGACCACGTCGGCCAGGTAAGTGGCCAGAACTTCGTCCCGGAGATGGCGGATCAATTTCGGATCGCGCACCGGAAACACCACTTCGACTCTCCGGTTCAGGTTTCGTGGCATCAGGTCGGCGCTGCCCAGGTAAATCTCTTCCTGGCCCCCGTTCCTGAAATAGTAGACTCGGCTATGCTCCAGGAAACGCCCCACAATGCTGATCACCCTGATGTTTTCGCTTACGCCCCTTGATTCCCGGACGCAGGCAGCATATCCCGCGCACCAATAGATCAACCTGCACGCCAGCCTGCGATGCTTCGTACAACAGGCGGATCGTGCGCTTGTCTACCAGGGCGTTCATCTTGAAAATCAGGTGCCCGCGCTCGCCGCGGCGCTGATGCTCGATCTCCCGCCGGATCAGCCGTTCCAACTGCTCTCTCAGGTTAATGGGAGCAACCAGCAGCTTTCGGTATTCGGCCTTGGCCGAGTAGCCAGTAAGGTAGTTGAACAGGTCGGTGCAGTCGGCCCCAATCTCTTCATCGCAGGTGAACATTCCGATATCGGTGTAAAGCTGGGACGTAACACTGTTGTAGTTGCCGGTGGACAGGTGCACGTAGCGCCGGATCAGATTTCCTTCCTGGCGCACCACCAGCGCGGCTCTTACAGTGGACCTTCAGGCCCTGCAATCCGTAAACGACATGCACGCCTTCCCGTTCCAAAGCTCGCGCCCACTCAATGTTGCTCTCCTCGTCGAAGCGCGCCTTGAGTTCCACCAGCGCCGCAACCTGCTTACCGTTTTCAACCGCTTCCAGCAAGGTCTCCACCACGGGCGCATTCCGGCCCACCCGGTAAAGAGTGAGCTTGATCGCCAGCACGGCCGGGTCCCTCGCGGCTTGCTGCACGAAGGAAACAACCGGCTGGAAGGAATCGAAGGGATGGTGCAGCAGAATATCTCCGCCGGCGAATGGCGGCAAATACGTCCTCCCGCTCTTCTTCCGGCTCCAGTGCCGTGGGGATTGCCGGGACAAACGGCGGATCTTTCAATTCGGGACGATCCACCGCCCAAAGGTGCCGCAGCCGGCTGAGAGCCAGTGGTCCTTTTAGCTGGTAGACATCGTCGCGATTGACTTCAAGATTTTCGATCAAGATCTTGAGGACCGATGGCGGCATGGCTTCATTGACTTCCAGCCGGACGACGTCGGCAAAACGCCGCTGCCAGACGCCTTCTTCCACCGACTCCAACAAGTCCCCGGCCTCCAGTTCCTGGATGGCCGTATCCGCATCCCTGGTGACATGGAAAGGATGCGCGTCCAGGATTCTCATGCCAGGAAAAAGCATTTCCAGGTTGGCCACGACCAACTGTTCCAGCCAGACGAAACACTGCCGGACGGCATGCTTGGCATCGGCGCCCTTCTGGCGTGGAAGCGGCTCCACGGCAACCAATTGAGGAATCGAATCAGGTATCTTCACCCGGGCAAAATGTTCCACGCCTTCTTTGTCGCGGATCAGAACCGCCAAGTTCAGGCTTAGGTTCGATATATGGGGAAAAGGCCGGCCCGGATCAAAGGCCAGGGGAGTCAGGGTTGGGAAAACCGTCTCGTGAAAATACTTGTTTATGGCCGATTGCTGCCTGCTACTCAATTGCGGAAAATCCACGACCTGGATGCCGACCTTGCGAAGTGACGGCAGGATTTGCCGCTGCCAACATTCGTGGGCTGCTTGGAACAGGCTGACGACGCGCTCCCGTATGGCTCCGAGCTGTGCCGGAGGAGTCATCCCGTCTGGACCACAATCGAGAACGCCGCGTTCAACTTGCCTCTTGAGACCCGCGACTCGCACCATGAAGAACTCGTCCAGGTTAGAGCCAACGATGGACAGGAATTTGACCCGTTCCAGCAAGGGGACTGTCTGGTCCTGCGCTTCTTCCAGCACCCGCTTCTGGAACTCCAGAAGGCTAAGCTCACGATTCACGTAGAGTTGGGGATTGTTGAGAGGAGGAACGGAGGGTGGGATAGCTACTGCGCTATTGGCGCCACGACCTCGTCCGTTGCGTCGGTCGTCAGGTTTCTTCCTGGCACTCCTGGCTGTGGTAACTTCTGGGTCACGCGTGGGAATTGTCTTCGCCATTGGCGTTTGGAAGCACTGACTGCAAGACAATTGTAATTGGAAGACTGTTGTTTCGTCTGTACTCCCTGCGGGTGCGAGTCGGTATTAACCGTTCTGTAACAATTGCCAAGCGCGGGTGCAGTCGGCAGTGGACAATGCCGCTCTGGGACCGATGGCCCGCCGTGGTAACCACATCGAGCCGAGCCTGGACGAGAAGAGAATTTCTCAAGCATCAGGGCCGGAACTCGACCGCGGATTCTTGAGCGGCCATGCCGGCGTGCCCGGACGTGCTCCGCCTAGACGGGGATGTCCTATGTCATCAAGAAGCCTGATGCACCGTTTCCCCTGCGGTTTTCCTATGGTTTCACGCTGCCCTTACGAATCGCTGCTCTCGGACGTGCTGGAGCAACATCGCCGGAAGCCGCAGTATTCGAATCCCGGATTCTTGCCTTGTCCTCACGTGGATGGCAATTCCCCCATCATGAGGAAACGGGTCGGACACAACTTCAAATTCTTCGCCGTAGATCCGCACATGTTTGGAAGCCGCATAGCCGAGATGTTTCACCCTCATACAGATTTCGGTTAGTGATCTGCCACTGTAGCTGGTCATGACGGCACCTTCTCCTCCGTGACTACCTGGTGAGACAAAAAAGCCCCGGGCCAGGCAAAAGAATGCGGTCCGAACCAGTTAACACCCTCGTCGGGCTTTTGTCCGTGACGAAGCGCACCCTCAAGAGTGATAAGCGCGAGGGGTCAAAACCCTGGGTATGGACCGGGCAGTTTCCGGGTTCAGCACCCGCAAATGATTGCAGGACAGTCCATTACGGCTGGATTGGCTGATTGTCACTGACAATTTTGCGGGCATGGTGTCCAATATTGGCATGTCCGCTGGGTGGGCGCTCAACCCAGGGCGCACCCCTCAGCAAGGGAGGCAGTCATGAGGACGCTGATACACCTCAGAACGCATGGGGATAGCCGTTTCCAAATGCATCCGTTGCATGGGACGTTTTCTTTGGTAATGAGCTTCTTTTTGGCGGTGCTGGTTGTGCTGGCGCTCGTCTTGTCCGCCAAGTGAGCGAAGGAATCAGGCCCAGCCTGTACGGGTCGGGGGCATCCCCCGGCTTGGCTCAACTGGAAGGTTCAATTCAACGCGATCATGCACTCTTGCCGCGGAGAGTATGTCGTCATCACGGTGTATCGTTTAACGATACAACACGAATTCTCGCACAATCCTACCGTGCATACGATCAGCCTATCGCATCGGAATGTTTCCGAATTTCAATCAGGCGACTGAATGACTGCGAACGGGTGCAGGCATCAGGGGCAGTTTCACTTGAAATATTGAGCCGTTGCCGAGTTGACTTTCAACCGTAATCGTTCCGTGGTGTTGAACGGCAACCCACTGAGCGATCGCGAGGCCCAGGCCTGCGCCCCCGCCCTCACGATTTCTGGCTTTGTCCGCACGGTAAAAGCGCTCAAAGATCTTTGCCTGTTCGGGCTCCGCGATTCCGGCGCCGTCGTCTCGAACACTGGTTGCGCTGGCCAACTATTTCCAGCGCTTTCCTGAGCTAAGAAACAGCGTTTACTATTCCGTCCGCGCCGCCAACACGCTCTTGCTGGTGCTAGACAGCTCTCTCGATGAAACTTCCGGACCACAGGGTCACTGGCTGACCGGGAAGCTGGATTCAATCCCTGCAGATGTCGATTTCGTGTTCTTCGTGTTCCACCACCCTCCTTACACCAGTTCCTCGGACGCGAAGAAGTTTGGCGGGGGACATTCGGCGCGGCCCGGCGAACAGGGCTTGGCCAAGATGCTGGAGCAGCGCCAGCAGAACACCCGGGCGCGTTTCGTCGTCTTTTCCGGACACGTGCACAACTACGAACGCCATGAGCACGGAGGGGTTACCTACTTCGTCTCCGGTGGAGCGGGGGCGCACGCCTATCCCATCGAGCGCGCGCCGGATGACCCTTTCCAGAGCAAAGAAGTGAACTACCATTACCTGCTGGTCGAGGTCGATCGTGGCCAGATGTCGGTGACGATGAACCGCCTGGAGTTGACGAACGGCAAAGCTGCGTGGACTCAGCCTGATTCGGTGAAGATAGCCGTACCTGCCGCAGCCCGCGCAAAAGGCGCCGCCGCGAACTGAGTCGTTTTATTGCGAGGGCCGGTCCGACTCTGGCTAGTGGGCTAACTTCATTTTGAGGCAGAGGCGGCTAATGTGAGGAGTTGATTCTCAGCCGACCCCTGCTGGCGATCCCGGCACTTTTCGATTGTCCTTCCAAGTCCTGCGTTCTGCATCTCCAGCGAGCGGAGATGGTCGGAGGAAAAAGCCTCCAACTGCGTGTGGTACAGAACGAGAACGGCGAGGATACCGCCAGTGCCCTGCAGCGGAGCTGCAATCGCGGACCGTAACGCTGTGGAATTTGGTCCCTCCGCGTACCCGGGCTCTACGGACGGGTTGCCGTTCACGATGCACTTGCCGGTTTCCGCAACCCACCCGGCGAGGCCCTGACCGACTTTGATGCGTAGCGAGGAAAGCTGGCGGAAATTCTCGCCCAGAACAAAGCGGGGCAGTAGGGTGTCTCCCTCGATCACGAACAAGGCGAAGGCGTCGTATGGAATCGAGTGGCGCAACCGCACCGCGACCGCGGAAAATATCTCCTGCAAGTTCGCTGTGCTGTCGTTTCCGATCGCGGAGCTCAACGCGCGGGCCGGAGCCGCCTTTGCCCCGGTGAGGGAGGATACGGATCGAGATTCTGCGGC
Source organism: uncultured Acidobacteriota bacterium (assembly GCA_963770485.1). Lineage (GTDB taxonomy): Bacteria > Acidobacteriota > Terriglobia > Terriglobales > Acidobacteriaceae > CAVVEC01. The sequence goes on along the minus strand of CAVYPX010000005.1, from coordinate 213,817 downwards.
GGCAAAGCCCGCCGCGGGCGCCGCGCCGCGCTCGACCTTCACATCGGTGGAAAGCTTTGTTCGTTCCTCAGGTTCCTGAGACCGCGCCAGTTGCTCCAACTCGCGATAGCGAGCTTTGAGCCCGGCAACCACCCTGGGATCGAAGCTCGTCCCTGCCTCCTGCTCCACTCGCTTCATGGCCTCGTCGAGAGGCAAGGCCCGCCGGTATTGGCGATCGGAGGCGAGAGCGTCCAGGCAATCCACGGCTGCGAGAATGCGCGCGCCGATCGGAATGCTCTCCCCGGAAAGCCCGTCCGGATACCCGCTGCCGTCCCATTTCTCGTGATGGGAGCGCACAATCGGACTGACCGGATAAGGGAACCGGACCTGCTGTAGAATCTCAGCGCCCACGATGGGATGAACTTTCATTTTGTCGAATTCTTCGGGACTGAGCTTTCCCGGTTTCGAGATGATGTGCTCCGGAACCGCGAGCTTTCCAATATCATGCAGCACCGATGCGGCCTTCAACGCTTCGGTTTCATCCTCAGATAATCCTAGGTCCTTCGCGAGTTCGAGGGCATAGATACGCACGCGCTGCAGATGGTCACCCGTGGTATGGTCCTTGGCTTCGATGGCCAGAGCCAAGGTTTCAATGGTGCGCATGTGCAAGGAAGCGATGTCCTGCAAGTGCCGCTTTTCGTCCTCCCAGCGACCAAGGTGCAAACGATACGACCGGTAGATGGCATACAACGCGGGCAACAGCAGCAGCGACATTTCCCAGCCCGCAATGTGATTGACCAACTGGATGACCCCGGCAATCGCCGCACCGATGAGGTAGTAAGGGAAGGGCCAGGAGTAACTCTCTCGCCATTTCTTGATGATTGGCTTCGCTTCCGCCAACGCCACCACGGTGGCGACGGGAAATGTGTTCAGCAAGAAGTAAGAAATCGCAGCCAGCAGGAGCGCAATTGCGGTTCGTCCATGTAGGACAACGAAAACGGATCGGTAAACCCAGTAAGCGACTGTAATCGCAATCGCCACTTGTGAGAGGTTAAAAATGAAGTGGATGAGGTGAAGCCGCTTGGTGGCTTTCCAGTAGCACTGCACAACGGCGGCAGCTATCCCAAACACAAGGGTTTCCGAAAGCGTCATGCTGCCGATGCCGACCAGGACGAAGACGAAGTTTACCGAGACTGTGCCTTCAAAACCCGGCAGAACGACTTTCAAAGCGGATGCGATCGCGGTGAGCGCGACATAGCAGACAAACTCCAGGCTATCGCTGGTGTGCCAGGGGTACATACCCAATAACAGACAGGCCAGGCCCGCCATGCACACAAGCGCCACGAACGGCTTCGCTTTGTCAGGAACTTCCGCCATCCATAGCCCGCTACCGCGGGCCGTCCCCTTTTGTACTGGTCTTCTTTCATTGTTGTTTGGACGGAGGCTAAAAGGAAGAGAACTTTGGTAACGGCGACTGGTGAGATTTGCAATAACGGCGGGACCCTTGGCCATGCCATTTTGTCCCATCTAAGAGAGCCCTGTCCGCATCGAGGGACAATTTGTCCTTATTTTCAGCCAGGCCGGCCGGCCTGATGTTGCAAGATTAAGCAGTTATCGCGTCCTCCGGTGGCGGGCTACGTGCACTTCGGCTTGTGGGGATGGACTATGAAGAAGTGTCTTGTGATTCTCCTGCTGCTGCTGGCTGTGCCCTTGGCCTCTCTGGCAGATGACTCGAAACTTTCTCCCGATTTGCGCGGGTACAACTCCAGCACGCCGGTACAGGTCATCGTGCAGTATGCGCCGGGCACACAGATCAGTTGCGGCGGACTGCTCGGCTTGGTGGATTGCCTGCTGAACGACGTCGCGAAGCTGGGTGGCTCAATTCTGGGTCAGTTGCCACTGATTAACGGCGTGGTTGCTTTGCTGGACGGTCCGGGTATCGTCAACCTCTCCAACCAGTCGAACGTCGTGTACATCAGCCCCGATCGCCCACTGGATCCCCTGCTTAACAATGCGGCGGCGGCCGTGAATGCGGAAGTCGCGTGGCAATCGAATTACACCGGCGCCGGCATCGGCGTGGCTCTGATCGACAGCGGCGTGAACAATCACCCGGATTTTTATACCGGCATCCTTCCCTTCTCGCGAGTTGCATACAACCAGTCGTTTGTGTCCGGGAATTCGAATGCGGGCGACCAGTACGGTCACGGAACCCACATCGCCGGATTAATCGCTGGCGACGGCCTCAGTTCAACCGGCTTTCTCTTCAGCAAGACATTCAAAGGAATTGCACCTGGGGCAAGGATCGTCAACCTGCGAGTGCTGGATGCCAACGGCTCCGCAACCGACAGCGAAGTGATTGCCGCCATCAACCAGGCGATCTCGATGAAATCGGCGTACAACATCCGCGTCATGAATCTCTCACTCGGCCGTGCCGTGTACGAGAGCTACCAACTGGATCCGCTGTGTCAGGCGGTTGAACAGGCTTGGAAAAAGGGAATTGTCGTCGTGGTTGCGGCCGGAAATCACGGCCGCTACCAGCCAACCTCTGGATACGCAACGGTAACTTCTCCGGGCAATGACCCGTACGTCATCACCGTGGGCGCGATGAAGCCCATGGGAACACCCGATCGCACCGATGATCTCATTGCCAGCTACAGTTCAAAAGGTCCCACGGTGATCGACCACGTGGTCAAACCGGACATTGTCGCGCCCGGCAATTTATTGATCTCCACCGAGACTCCTGGGACGACGCTTTACAACACCGACACCGACAACCTGGTTCCGTACAGTTATTACATGTATGGAGGAAATTCTTCGCCGTCGGCGTATTACTTCACCCTGAGTGGAACCAGCATGGCGACCGGTGTCGTGAGCGGAGCCGTTGCCGACCTGTTGCAGGCCCAACCACGCCTCACGCCAGATCAAGTCAAGGCGCGGCTGATGAAGACGGCTTACAAGACATTTCCGCAGTCCAGCAGCGTGTACGATCCGACGACGGGGAACACCTACACCAGCCAATATGATGTATTCACAGTCGGCGCCGGCTATCTGGACATTGCAGCGGCTCTGGCAAGTACCGATCTGGCAAGCGGAACTGCGATGTCGCCCACAGCGGTCTACAACTCCAGCACGGGCACGGTTTCTCTCTCGAGCGATCCGTCTTCGGTATGGGGTACTTCCGGTATGTGGTCCGGGCCGGCGGTGTGGGGCAGTTCCCAGTTCCTCTTCTCCAATTCCGTGATGTGGGGCGCATCGGGTGCAGGAGGCTCGTCAGTAATGTGGGGCGCCTCCGGCCCTGGAGGCTCGTCAGTGATGTGGGGCGCCTCCGGCCTGTGGGGCTCATCGGTGATGTGGGGCGCGAACTCGACCTCCGGCTTCTCGACGATATGGAGCAACAGCGTCATGTGGGGCGCCAGCGGAAATTGGGGCAGCAGTGTGATGTGGGGCGCCAACGCCGAAGACGGAGAATGAAGCCGGCGCGGGGAAACGGCTTAGCATTCATTCTTAAGGGACGACGGGGCACTCGATGCGTGAGAACCGGCTTGACTCCCTGCGGGGCGTGCTCTTTGCTGCACTTTGACCCCAGGGCTCACGCCCTGGGCTAAGTTATGCCGCTCCTCCGGAGCTGGAATGCGGGTTCCACCGCGCAGTCCTAACAGTGGCTCACGCAGCGATGAAGCGCCGCACCACCCAAAATCAAGCGCAACAACCAGTCTTTCGGCAAATCCGCTAGTTCTGCCCTGTGGCCCTGGCGGCGGCTTGCTCCCCGGCCGGAGCAATATAGATCGCCGGCACGCTCTCGCTCTTCATCATCTCATTCAAGGCCACGACATCGCTGGAGCGAATCTGATTCCACTGTGTGATCAGCGGCGCCGCTTCCCGGCTCAGTTCTTCAAATGCCGCGTACTGTTGTTGCGTAGGCGCAGCATCTGCGGAATCCACACTGAAGAACAGGCCGTGCAGTTGCTCATCGATCAAGACAGGATAATTCAAGCTGGCCTCGGAAGACTTGATCTTCACTTGCAGCAACTGCTCTTCTACGGGAGTCATCTTCTTATCCAAGGCATCCGAGGCAGCCAGGATCGACTTGAAACGCGCATCCTGCCCCAGCCGGCTTTGCAGGCCATGGAACTGTATCCGAAGTGTACGAATTTCGTTTACTGTCTGATGCAGTTCGCTGAGTTCGTCGCGCACTTTGAGATTCAAATCAAATTGTTTTTGCAGGTCTGCGGCAGCAACGTTCACGCGCGGATCGAGCTTCACCTCCAACGGAACCGTTAACGATTTCCCACTGGCGGTGAGGCGAACCTGGTACGTGCCGGGCAGAGCCATGGGTCCGCGATCCCTAAACTCGGCACTAACTTCCCCTGGAAGCTTGCGCGGCGCTTCGTAACGCAGATCCCAATTGAAGCGGTTCATGCCCGCTTCGACAGGGATTTTCTCCTGCGGAGGCTCAAGATCAGGCCACTCCGGCGGCGTCTCCGCCTCTTTCTTCTCCAGGCTGGAATATTTCCGGACAACTATCCCCTTCGAGTCCACAATCTCCAGCGTAACCTCATCCTTCGGGGCCGACTTGAAATAGTAGAAAATGAGCGCTCCGTTAGGCGGGTTGGCAGCGACCGGCTGACGCCGGTCGAAATACTCCGGCCAGTGCAGGCGATACGTGGTGCGAGGGTTGTAGAGGGCGACGTCGTCCTGCGCATGCGCGCTCAACTGGCGCAGCGGAGAGATGTCATCGAGGATCCAGAATGCACGGCCGTGCGTGGCCACGGCAAGATCATCGTCCTTGACGATGAGGTCGTGAATGGGCGAGGTCGGGAGGTTCAGTTGTAACGATTGCCAATGGGACCCGTCATCGAATGAAACATAGATGCCGGTTTCTGTGCCGGCATAGAGCAAACCCTTCTGCTTTGGATCCTCACGCACGACGTGCGTGTAAGCGCCATCGGGAATGCCGTTGGTAATCTTGGTCCAAGTCTTACCGTAGTCGCTAGTCCTATAGAGATAAGGCCTCAGGTCGTCCAGTTTGTGAGTGTCCACGGCGACGTACGCGGTTCCGGCCTCGTGCGGGGAAGCATCGATCAGGCTGACAAGGCTCCATTCCGGAAGGCCTTTCGGGGTGACGTTGCTCCAGTGCTGGCCGCCGTCCCGAGTGACCTGAATCAGGCCATCGTCGGTGCCCGCCCAGATCAGATCCTTCTGAACCGGCGACTCCGCAATCGTGAAGACCGTGTCGTAGTACTCGACCGAAGTGTTGTCCTGGGTGATCGGACCGCCAGAGCTTTCCTGCTTGCTCTTGTCGTTGCGCGTGAGGTCCGGGCTGATGGTCGTCCAGCTCATGCCGTGATCGGTGGTCCTGAAAATAACCTCTGCCGCGGTGTACAGGACGTCGGGATTATGCGGTGACATCGCAATCGGATCGGTCCAAGCCTGACGGTACTTGATATCCTTTGCACCGTGACCGCTGCCATCCAGCGGCCACACGGTAATGTCCTGCTCCTGTTCGTTGCGCTTGTCAAAGCGGGTAAGAGCGCCGCCGCCGGAGCCGGCATAGACAACGTTGGCATCGCGTGGATCCGGAACAATGTATCCGCTCTCGCCGCCGCCGACGTCATACCAGTGTTGGCGGCCGATGTAGCCGTCGTCGCTGCGTGTGGCGATGCCCACCGTACTGTTGTCCTGCTGCGCTCCGTAGAGGTAGTAGAGGAAACGATTGTCGGAAGCCACGTGATAAAACTGCGCTGTGGGCTGATTGTATTGAGTGCTCCAAGTCTTGCCGCCATCTACGCTGATGGTTGCCCCGCCGTCGTTGCCATTGATCATGCGGCGCGGATTGGCGGGATCGATCCAGAGCCCATGGTGATCGCCGTGTGGCGCAGGCAGCAGGTTCAGGCTCTTGCCTCCGTCGGTAGAGCGAAACAGGCCGGTGTTCAGCATGTAAACAGTATCGGCGTTGCGTGGGTCGGCGAAAATGTGAGTGAAGTACCAGGCGCGCTGTGTGAGGCGCTGATCATCGTTGACCTTCGACCAGGCGTCGCCGCCATCGTCGGAGCGAAACAAGCCGCCTTCTTTGGCTTCGATCAGCGCATAGACGCGATTCGAATCGGCGCCCGAGACGGAAACCCCGATCCGGCCCATGATCCCGGAAGGCAGCCCGCTTCCTTCCAGCCGCTTCCATGTAGTTCCGCCATCCACCGAGCGGTACAGGCCACTGCCGGGCCCACCGCTGGAAAGACTCCACGGTGTGCGTTGCACTTCGTACAGGGCGGCAAACATCACGTTGGGATTGTGGGGATCAAATGTCAGGTCAATCGCGCCGGTTTTTTCGTCTTTGTAGAGTACCTTCTCCCAGTTCTTGCCGCCGTCGGTGGAACGATAGACGCCGCGCTCGGAGTTCGGGCCATAAGCGTGGCCCAGCGCGGCAACATAGACCAAGTCAGGGTTGCGAGGGTTTACCAGAACTTTCGCGATGTGCTGAGTATCTTTGAGACCGATGTAGATCCAGGTTTTCCCGCCGTCGGTGGATTTGTAGACTCCGTTTCCGTACGAAATGTTGCCGCGGAGGCAAGACTCCCCCGTGCCCACATAAATGACGCCGGGATTGGATTCCGCCACCGCGATGGAACCGATCGAGGCAAAGGGTTGCTTATCGGTGAGCGGTATCCAAGTGATCCCGCCATCGGTGGTGCGCCAGACCCCTCCAGCCACTCCGCCAAAGTAATAGGTGTAGGGATCGCCTACGACGCCGGTCACTGCGAGCACGCGGCCTCCGCGGAAGGGGCCGACCAACCGCCACTTCATGCCTTTCATCAAGCTGTCGCTGAACTGCTGCGCAGTCGCGAACGTGGTGAGCAGAGCCAACAATACTCCAGCAGTAATAAAAAAGACGCAGCCATGCCTGCGGTTCATACGAGCCATCCTCCTGGAAGGAAAAGGAAGAATATCTTACTACAGCAAAAGGTGATTTGTCGGCGGCTGCCGAAATGCGGTAGTGGGTTGACTTGGTGACCCACGACCCGAAATGCTGGTTGGCACGGGAGCCTGGGTCACGCAAGAGGTCAACGACGAAAAGACCGGTTTCACTGCAGAAGAAAAAACTCCCCTTTGAGAAGCCACCCAAGACTCTCAAAGGGGAGAACAGAGGCACAAACAAACGGAGGAGCTAACCGTGCTTCAAAGCCGAATTAATAAAAGGCCACCAGGCTAAAAGCACTGGCGGCCATACTCTCCCTCACTGTAATTATTAAGACGCGTAAGGTCGTGGATTTACTAACAGGGGGTTTTCGATTCGCCAAAGTCCTGCGTATACCGCTACTTATTCGAGGGTGTCTGTCCGCCCTTCGCGCGACGCAGGAGACGCGGGATTTACTAACAACCGGCCCGGAAAAATATATTTCTTGCTGGCAGGTCAGAAATCGCGCATTTCGGTGTATATACAATAATGATGGCGACGTTACGCCCCGAGTCTGCACGACGGCTCAAGCCAGGTTAAGGATCATTCGATGGAGCAAGGGCATATCCTGAATCTGCCCCAGGTGTTTGGAGCAGAGCACGCGGAAAACCAGCGCAAGAGCCAACGCTTGGAGGAGCAAGTCGTGGAGTTGTACGCGACCATGCGCCCTACACTGCTCGGCTACGCTTATCACATCGTCGGCTCCACGGGTGAGGCCGAGGATCTGGTTCAGAGCGCCTTCCTCAAATTGTTCGACCAACTAAAACGAAATGCTCAGATCCTGAACCTGCGCAGCTGGCTCTATCGCGTAGTTCATAACCTCGCCATTGATCACGGGCGTCGCAAGGGCATTCAAGACTCCACAAATACCGAGTGGCTCGCGCACCGGGGTTTGACTGAGGCGGTTTATTCGGCAGAGGACGACTTGATTCGGCAACAACGGATTGCTCTTTCATTGAAGGGTCTGAACGAACGTGAGAGGCAATGCCTCATGTTGCGGGCGGAAGGGCTGAGTTACGTGGAGATTGGGAATGTCCTTGGGATCAGCCAAAAGGCGGTCGGCGTGTATCTGGCCCGGGGTCTCAAGAAGTTTGGGGGCGCGAAATGAACACGCTGGACAAGCGCCTCCTGATTCCGCCGCACCTGGGCGATGCACAAATCGTTGCCTACCTGGACGGAGAACTCGCGCGTTGGGAAATGAATGCCGCCAAGGCTCATCTGGAAAGTTGCTGGAGTTGCCGCAGCCGCATGGGCGAGGTTCAGCACGATGTGGACCGCTTCCTCGATGCACGCACAGTCTTGTTACCGGATGAATCCGAGCTTGCGGATTCCCGGGTTGAGCAATTCCGCCAACGTTTAGCGCGGCACGCGAGCGCTTCCGAAGCGGCCACCGTCTCCTTCCAGGGCCAGGTCGCCGAACGGTGGGCTCGCTTTCGAAATTCCGCCTCTGCTCTCTTGGAATACAGGAAGGCAGTGCTGGCCTCGGTGGTCGCGGCATGCTTGCTGGTGGTCATGTTCACCGACGTTTTGAACACGCGCGTTTCCGCGGACACAGTCCTTTTCCGGGCTGCGAATTACGAAACCAGCCACCTTCCCCAAAGCGGCCACGTAACCCGAACGTCGGTCCGAGTCGACCGCATTGATCGCAGCACCAATGTGCAAAAAGCGCTCGGTACCATCACGCTGGTGCGCGACTCCGCCAGTCCGGCGGTTTACCTGAGCGCACGTTCTTCTTCGGGTGAGACCGAGAATGTGGCGGCGAAGGATGTGGAACAGGTCGCGCAGCCTTTGCTCCAGGTTGTATTCTCGGGCGCAGATGCTGATCCTTCGCTGGTGCAGTATCTGACTACGCAGCAGTGGATCCCGGATATTTCCATTGCCGAATTTCGGCGGCTGGTTGGATCGCGAGGCAGCACCGAGGCTTCGGCTCGCCGTCAGGATGGAACTTTCGAGCTGCACTATCCTTTTGCTGCCGGCCATCCGTCAGGAATTGCGGAGACGCTCTTGCGGGTCGACGTCCATGACTACGCTCCAACCGGGCTCAGCATCTTTACAACGCGCGACGGCGGCAGCGAATACCGCTTCACACGTACTTCGTTTTCCTCAGAACTACGCACACCGGCGATGGCCATGTTGTTGATGCCGACGATATCTTCCAGGCCGGAGACTGCCGCTCCGACTGAGCCGATCATAAGTAAGGCCGTTCCTCTTTCCTACGCGAACTCACATGCTACGGAGGGCGAAGTCCTCTTGGCCGCGACGCTGCACCAGCTGGACACTTGCTTGGGGGAAGAGGTCAATCTCTTCCCTATGTCGGATGGCTCGCTGCTGGTTCAGGGCCTGGTGGACAACACCGCCCGGCGCGATACGATTCGGCGTGCCTTGAAATCCGTATCCGGGGAGCTGCGCGTCGAGGTGTACGTGCCGCGCGAACTCAAGAGCGGCTCGGAACTGTACAAGCCTCCCGATCAGTCCTTGGGCGGGCTTCCGGCTGCAAGCAGTTCGCCTTCCTCTACGTTGGCCGACCTCTCGGGCGACAGCATGCCGCTGCATGAAATGTTGTACCGGCACTTTCTCAAGTCCGAGGCTTCCGCGCAAGACACAGACAAGCAGGTAGCTCTGTTTTCCGATGAAATCGTGACTTTGGCCCGGCAAACCTTCCTGCACGCCTGGGCTTTGAAGCGACTGGACCGGGAATTCTCGCCGGAGCGTACTTCCGGACTGCCTGCTTCCGTTTTGCAAAAGATCGAACAGATGCGGCAGGATCACCGTCACTGGATTTCGACCATCACGCGCCGCCAAGCCGAGATGCTTGCTCCCATCACCGGACCGGACATGACGGCGAATGGAGCGCAAATGGTGGATGGGCAGGACAGCGATACGTTACTGCGTTTGGCGCAGGAACAAAACGACCTGGTCCGCTCACTCTTCACCACCTCACAGCAAACGCCGCAACCGGAAACCAGCCTTACCCATCTGGTCGTGGTGCTGAAGCGCCTGGGTACCTGAACAAAGCAGGTTCTCGAAAAACGGTTAGGTTTCACGGCACCTCAAGGGTGAAGAGCGCTGCTCACCCATGTTATGCTTTTTGCGTTCCCATCACGCGCCATCGTCCTTCGTCCTTTTCGGACAGCACATGAGGCTCAGGCCACGGAAACTCTCGATCCCGGTGCAGGTAGTTTTCCTTCTATTCGCGTGCCTCGCACTCCCCGGGTCCGCGTCCGCTCAACGTGCGACCCTGCTGGGTACGATTATTGATCCAAATGGCGCAGTAGTTCCCGGCGTCAAGGTCACCTTGCTGAACCTGGACCAGGGATTGAAGCGCGAGGCCTTGACGAGTGAAAACGGCTATTTCACCGTTCCCCTGTTGCAACCCGGCCATTACCTGGTCACAGCGCAGAAAGACGGCTTTGCGGTGGCGGAAATCAAGGATGTGGTTCTCCACGTTGGAGATGTGCGCGGTCTGAACATCAGACTGCAGGTTGGTGCTCCCGCTGTTGAGGTTCATGTGTCGGAGAAATCGCAGGACGTTGAAACCATCAGCCCCAGCCTGGGTCAGGTCGTGACCGGGGATGTGATTCGAAACGCGCCTCTCAATGGCCGCAACGTCCTCGATCTGGCACTTCTTCAACCCGGCGTCGCGGAAACCGATCCTGACTCCAACGCGCTGGCGGGAACCTTCACGATCGCGGGCAATCGGGATGACTCCGTCCACTACTTGCTGGATGGCGGACTCGACAATGATCTCATCGACAACCGTGTGGTGTTCAACCCTAATCCTGACACCATCGCCGAATTTCGCATTCTGACCACCAACTACCCGGCGGAGTACGGCCGCAACGCCGGCGGAATCATCACCATGCTCACCCGGTCAGGCACCAACCAACTTCATGGCACCTTGTTCGACTACTGGCGCAACACGGCCCTGGATGCAAACAGTTTCTTCAATAAGATTAACGGGCTTCCCCGGAACGACCTGAAACGCAACCAGTTCGGTGGCACTCTGGGGGGCCCGATCGTAATTCCTAACTTAATTAACGGCAAGGACCGCTTGTTTTTCTTTGTCGGCTACCAGGGAGAGCGACAGGTCCAAGATCTTTCCGTTTCCAACGTCGCCACTTTCACGCCCGCCGAGCTGGCCGGAGACTTCTCTCATGCGGATGGCGGCGGTCCCGATCAGAATGTGGCCACGTTCTTGCAGAATTATCCTTTCTTCCAGCCTGACCGCAACTTGGCCGCGGAGGCCATCATTTCTCCCAGTCGCATCAACAGTGTGGCGCGCAATTACATTGCGGCCGGCCTCATCCCTACGTCACCCACTGGCTTGCTGAGTTGGCAAGGACGCTCCACAACTTCCTCCGACGAAGTGACCGCGAAATCCGATTTTGACATCGATGCCAGGAACAAACTGGCCGTCACCTTCGGCTGGGATCGTCAAGATGGTCTCACCCCACTCAGTAATCCCGCAGGTTTTGGGGCAAATGTCCCGGGCTATCCCGAGAGTTCAGATTTTCGGGATTACTTTGCGAACTTCTCGTATACACGGTTCTTTTCGCCAAACCTACTGAACGAACTTCGGGTAAATTTCCTGCGCAGCCACAACACATCGTTGAACCCAACTGTCCAGTTGCCTACGCCCGCCGACCTCGGCATCGGAATAACCCCGGATCTTGCCACCGGACCCACCAACCTGGTTTTCGATTCGGGCTTGGGAATCGGCTTCAACACTCTGGGACCCCAACGGTTTACGGAAAACACCTATACGTACTCCGACACCCTGACATGGATCCGGGGAAAGCATGATTTCAAGTTCGGGGGCGGCTTTTCAGCCTTTCAGAACAATACGTTTTTCGCCTTCACATCAGACGGCCAGTTTCAATTCCTCGGCGGCCCGCTTGGAATCGGCTCCCAGAACTCTTTCGCGGACTTTCTGCTTGGAATTCCACTACAGTACACCCAATCTTCGGCGGCTCCCTCCGACATAAGAACCAAGTACAGCTATGGTTTTGCGCAAGACGAGTGGCGCGTCCAGAAAAACCTGGTGCTGAATCTGGGCCTCCGGTATGAATACAGCACGCCGAAATTGGATACCCAGGGACGAACCTTTTCCATTATTCCCGGCAGGCAATCCAGTGTGTTCATTCACGCCCCGGTGGGCATGGTTTTCCCGGGCGATGCAGGAGCCCCCCGTGGAGTTACCTTCCCGGACAAGAACAACTGGGCGCCTCGGATCGGGTTTGCTTGGGATCCGCGGGGTAATGGGAAGACGAGCCTGCGCGGTGCTTTTGGCGTTTTCTACGACATTCTCAAGGGGGAAGACAATCTGCAATTCAACGGGCAACCGCCTTTCTATGCCAGCGCCGGTTTCGCCTTTTCGCCTTTGGCCGGCAATCCAACCTCCGAAGTCAACTACATGACTCAGCCGTTCCTAGCCGTGGGAGCAGAGAATCCGTTTCCCTCGCAGCGCCCGCCGTCGGATCTCGACTTTGCCGCTGCCGGTTATTTGCCGATCGGAGCATCCAGCAGTGTGTTTGTGGTCGATCCCCACCTACGAACCCCTTACACCTATCAGTATCATCTGACCTTGCAGCAGGAATTGGCCAAGCACACGCTGTTTGAAGCCAGCTATGTCGGCAGTAGTTCGCACGGGCTTACGGCGTTGATGGATATCAATCCTTTCGTACTCGGTACCTACGACCGCGTTCTCAATCTGACCCCCGGAAACCAGACTTGCAACTCCAGCGATCCTTTTCAGTGCAGTTTTGCCAGCCTGGAGGAATTCAGGAATGTGACCACGGCCAGCTATAACGGCCTGCTACTCAGCCTGCAGAAACAGCTCACCGGCAACAGTATCTTCGGCCGATCTTACTTCACCTTGGCGTACACCTATTCCCACAATATCGATAACGCGTCCGGATTTCAGAACCGCAACAGCGTTGTGCCTTTTTATCAGCCCGGGCTATTCCGCGCCTCTGCCGATATGGACGTTCGGCAGCGGGTCGTGTTTAGCGGAGGCTGGGAGCTTCCTTTTGACGAGGTGTGGAGTTCGGCGCCAAAACGCCTGACACGCGGCTGGAACGTTTTTCCAATTTTGAGTTGGCGAACCGGCTTTCCTCTGGATGTATTCGCTAACCTTCCCAGCAGCTTCGACTTCACCAGCCCCGGACCCTCAGGCTCCGGGGACGCGGGCCTGGTGCATGCCAACTTGCTCGGACCGATCCGTCTTCTGGATCCGCACAACGTACAGGGCTTCGGTGGCCCAGGCGGCAACTATTGGTTCGATCCGGCCAGCTTCAGCAACGCGGGCTTCCCGAGTGACAGTCAGGCAGTCAGCAACCCGGCAGTTCGCACTTACGGGACCCTGCCGCGAAATTACTTCCGCGGTCCGGGGCGGTTCAATCTCGACCTCGCCTTCTCGAAAACCCTACCGCTTACCGATCGCTTTCAGCTGGAGACTCGCGCCGATTTCTTCAACATCCTCAATAACACGGAATTCCAGAACCCCGATACGAATATCAGCAGTCCGACTTTCGGCCAGGTGCTGAATACGTACGATCCCCGGATCATCCAACTTGCCCTGCGGTTATCGTTCTAGCCTGAAGGACGCCGCCGTCGTTCAGAGTACATTACGAACACGCGAAGCCACTTCCCGCTGTGGTCGACTGCAGACGCATTTTTCCGTCTTCCGTTGCCGAAGCTTATGACTCCGCTGCCAACTCTGGGAGAGGCAATGTGAACGGTTATCGAGAAAACATGCATTTGTTTGCACTTTCTGGACCCAGCCGCTTCCAAACCAGTTTGCGTCCACGCCTTCTTTTTGGAATTCCGCGGTCCCATAGAGCGTGGCGCTGCTCCCGGCGAAACCCATTTCACAACGCTGGCAAACCGGCGAAATTGGGTGGGAATGCGCTGCTGATTTTCCGGGCCAAGAAGAAAATTCCAGCTCGGAATTTTCTCACACTGCGGTAGCGAGGCTGTCAAAAGCCTCTTGCGTTTAACATCATGGCGCGAACGGCATCTCCTTCGCCGAAAGGCGAAACTTTATGCGGTCGAAAAACACACAACCCCGCGGCTCGGGATGATCATCAAAAGGCGGCCAGATTTTCTGGAGGAAAGTATGAAATTGAACGTCCGTTGAAACCGTTAACGGGCGGCAAAGTGACTTCGTGACCAGTGCGTCTTGATTCGCGTGCTTTGGAATCTCGATTGCAGCAATTAGTTATGGCTTAGTCCGCTCGCTAACATGGCATGCTGTGGAAAATGTCGAAGGCGGACTGATCTATGTAGTAATGTAGGTGGAGGAGATCCCCATGAGGCGAGCGTTCCTGATGGTTTTGTTGGCGCTGGCTCTTCCAATTCTGGCCTTCGCGACCAGTACAAACCAAGTAGATGTCACCAATAGCGGTGGCACCCTCACAGGAACAACCTCCAGTATGACCCTGACCAATTCTACGTTGATCGCCGTAAACGGCTACGACGGGTTAGGGCTGATCACCGGCAGTAATCTGGGAACGTTGAATTTCAGCACAGGGGCGCTATTGACCGGCAACCTGCAGACCGGCGCCACTTTCGCCGGTGGCGGCTCGTTTTCGATTGCGACCAATGGTACCCAGGGACTTCCCAACGGCGTAATCTTCACGGGTACCTTCGACGGGCCCGTGACCTGGCAGCTATTTACCTTGTCCAATGGGACCCACAATTATGAGCTGTCCGGGACCATCACTGGAGTTCTGATCGTGGGCAATCAGAAGATCAACGTTGTTGGCGTTACCGTCCAGTTGACGGTTAACACTGGCAAAGGCTACTTCGACGGTTCTACTACCATCTCCAGTGGCGACACCAATATTTCCGTGGTACCCGAGCCAGGTACGCTAGGCCTGTTAGGAACCGGGCTCGTCGGCATCGCGGGACTGGTTCGCCGCAAACTGAAGCTAGGCTAGTGGTTTCAGCCTGAGTGTCCGCCGAATTCGAAATGTGGCGCCTGTGGAGCGATTACTGCGCTTCAGAGAGTGTGGCGTACACAGCATCAACGTCGGCGCCCGGGTCTTTCCCATCCGACGCCTTACCCTTGAACTTGCTGGTCGAAGCCAAACGGTAGTCGCCACCGGCTCCGCTATTCCAGCTTACGAAGCCCACCTTCGTCGCATTCCCCACAAGCCAGTTATTAGCGGGCCAGGTTTCTGCCCCCGCTTGCATGATGATATTGTGGTCAAACTTGTACGATGACCAACAGCCGCCCAACACGCCCTTCATGATCTCTCTTCCGAAGTAGCATTGGATCGCTCCACCACCGGCATTGGTGTTGCCGCTCCGGCCGTTGTCCACGATGCTGTCCTGGAAAATGAAGTTCTGCTGTCCGGCTGGACCGCTGATCATCCAACCTGCGCGTGCCCGATTGGTTGCCAAGGTTACATGCCGAATCGAAACGTCATGCAGCCGGAACGCAGCCGGGGCGGAGACATGCGAGCCGATCTGAAACATATCCCCGTTGCAGCCGTAGCACGCCGGATAATTCATGTCATCGAAGATGACATCGTGAATCGAGTAGTGGCTTCCCTCTTGCGCGGAGTTCCCGGCATCGGATAATCCATTCGAGATCTGCATAGCTGCGCCGGAATGGGTGACAACACTGTCACGTATCGTGATATCGCGAACCGTGCACACCGCGCAGCCGCCCGGGTTCTTGGGGGTCAACACGATGGCGAAGCCAGATTGCGTGAATCCGCCCCAGACGTTCTGAATCCGATTTCCTTCAAACAGCACCTGCCGGGCGTTCTTGAGTTCAAATCCGTTTTTCACGATTGGGTAGCCCTTGCCCGGCATGCCGGCCGGAGGCATCCAGGACAATGGTTTGAACATTTCGTTGCGGCGGATTTCAATATCTGCGGGCGTCTGCGTGGCCCCTCCGCCGCCGAACAGAATGCTTTGGCCCGCTGCTTCCAGGAAGTTATTGACGATTTTCCAGTTGCCTTGCCGGTGGCTGCCGAGCCCGCCTGCAAAGACCTGCGAGTCGCTACAACTCCCCGTGACTGCGGTGCAGAGGAAGTCGTTAAAGTAAGAGTCCACGCTTGCGATGTCCATGCCATCGAATAGCGCAAACCGTGTGGTCTCGTCGGTCGGGGCGCCGTGGCCCCAGATGCGATCGAACACAATATGATTCGCGCTCGCGTCATTCTCGGGCCGCAGCAGTTCATGAACGATTCCCGTGCCGGCGCCGCGCGTAATCTCCAAGCCGGGGCCGAAGCGGTAATGATCGATGCTCTGGGAGTAAGTGAAGGGCTCAGCTCCTTTGCCGGAAGCAACGATATGCGCCATCACGTCGGCTTGACCGCTCGGGCAATCGTACGGTGGGCGGCCAGGCAGGCTGGGCACGCCGGCGAAGCATGGTGTCAGACGCTGGCCTTCTGCAGGCAATTGAGCGTCCGGGGTGGACACGCGGATTTGAATCCAATGTGCATCGTCACACTTCTTGCCCGGCAGACTGAATGATCCCGAAAACACATTACCCGCCTTTAGCGAGATGACATCGCCGCACGCGGCCGAATTCAGCGCCGTTTGCAGGCTGGCTGAGTCTGTCGCGGTGATGCTCTTGCCGGGAGAAGGTGTGCCGTCTATCCCGGTGTAGAAACACGACAACGGCAACGCCCCCGGCCCGTCGCTCGTCGCCCCAAACTGAGGCTTGTTACCCTTCCCGCAGTAACGGTTGTCGGCGCCCGGTGCGGAGGAATGCGAGGCTTCCAAGGAACGGGCGCCCACAAAGGCATAGCCAGAGATTAGCGCGGCCGCGAAAACCAGGTTGAATGTGAGTTTGATTGGGAGCCTATCCCACACACCGCTCGACCTCCGCGTGAGAGGATTCAAGGCGACGGCGTGACGAGGCGGGCTTGCGGCCCTGCACCGAAATTGGCTGTTCGATGACGCGCAGGTCTTCCAATTCGCAATCTTCAAACCAGCGAAATACTTCTTCATACGTGTGCTTCGACTGATACCAGGCTGAATACCAGTCGAAGGTATCCAGCACTCTCAACCTCGGATCCTTATTGAACGACATCGGAATCAGATAGGCCAACAACCCGCTTGCCGGCCGCCCTACCACTGGAATGTACCGCAGCGCCTGGTGAACGCCATAGAGCGGCGCCGTGCCATAGCAAAGAGCATGCAGTAGCTTGGGCGGCATGCGCCGCGTCGCGTGGCGATAGAGATCGCTGCACCGGTACCATCGAGTGTAGGCGCTGTAGAGCCAGATGGCGATCCGTCCACCCGGCTTGAGCAAAGGAGGCAAAACCTTGAAAGCCCGCTCACAATTGGGCGTATGGTGCAACACCCCGAGACTGTAAATGTAATCGAAGCTTTCGGGAGCGAAGGGCAGCTTGAAGACGTCCGCCTGAAAGATGGTGGCCGGGCGATCGGCCAGATTGCAGGCCGCTACTTCCGCGGCGAGGCTCAAGTCGATTCCGACCACGCGCGCTCCCCAGCGCGTGGCGACCTCGGCAAATCGACCCATTCCGCAGCCAACGTCCAGGACCAGTTTTCCGTTCAGATCCTCGGGACGGAAACCCGTGCGGCGGCGGAAATCGGCCTCCGATCTGCGGTCTTGCTCAGTATCCAATTGCGTGCGTGCAAATGCCTGCCATTGAAATCCAAAGTTTTTCGCATAGTGCTGCGTATCAACGAAGCGCAAAACGCCCTTTAGCGGAAGATACTTCGTTCCGCAGGACTCACACACCAGTCCGTCCGGGGCATTCCGCAACGGGTCCCCGCAAGACAGGCAGCGTAGGATTGCGAGGATGCCTTCAGCGAGTCCAGGCCAATTCGCGCTTGGATTTTGTTCCATATCTTCGGTCCGATCCGTTCCTCCTGCCATCGGTGGGATGGGGACCATCGACGTCCTGAGGCGCGTACGCAATCCGATACAAGGCCGAGGTGTAGGCAATCATGAAATAGGGAAACAGGTTGTACTCTGTCGAAGCAAAACCGGCACTGACAATGTACGCCGCCAGGCTGGCCCACAGGGCGCCGGTGAACAACTGCAACTCTCTGTCGGCTGCGTAACTCTGGGCCTTGCGCACCCGGCGGACATTCTTAAAAGCCCACGCCAGCGCCAGCAGGAACAGAATGAGGGCGGGAAAGCCTGCTTCCGCAGCAATTTCGGTATAGCTGTTATGGGCGACCCTCCAATCATTCTCCGCGATGATAGGGAAGTTACCCGGTCCGATCCCGAAAATGGGATGGTGCAACGCGAGTGAAATACTCTGCTTGAGCAAGGCGCCTCGCGCTTCCAGGGATCCGCGGTCTCCCGAGCCCTCGATATTTCCGGCGAAGATACTCTTCACCCGCGTCGTGTAATGCGGCGTGACCAGAGCGACGGCCAACGCAACGACAGCGAGCAAGCCTGCGATCGCTACCAGGTAAACACGCCGCCCCTTCACGCCGTACTCCCACACGCACACCAGGACGGTTACGATCAGCGCGATCAACCCACTCCGCGAGTAAGTCGCCACCACCGCGTACAGCATGATGAGCACAGCGATAGCCCAGACCCCCTTCCTCACGGGCCCGCGGGCTCCCAGCAAGAATGCCAGACACAGGGGAAAATTAATAGCGATGTTGATGGCCAGGTCGTTGGGATTCTCCAGAATTCCGTTTGATGCGCCGTAGAGCCGGCCAAAATAGTGGTGACCGATCACAACCGAGGCGAAGGTGACCACCGCCACCGACGCCGCCTGGATCCACAATAGCCGCCGCAGTTCCGCCATCCTGCCGACGATCATGCTGATCAGCACCGCAACGATAACGGCCTTAGAGAACTTCTCGAAAACAACGGCGAACGCCCCGCCTCGCCAAACCGCGAACGGAATCGCCAGAACCATTTGCGTGAATAGGAGAAGCAGGAATTTTATTTCCGCCGGCAGTTTCACCTTGCCCTTGCCCATAATTCCGAAAATCAGGGCCAGCAAAGCGATGCCTCCGCTGATTTTTACCCACGGAATCACGTCCAACCCCGGGATGTAATCCTCCGGCCGCAAATAGTAAAACGCGGTGAACAGCAGCAGCGCTCGATACGCAACGGTTCGCCGGCGGTCGTGATCGCCTGCGCTCGCGTGCACTTCCGCGCTCGTCACACCGGGCCTCTTTCCCGCCTTCGTATCCACGGTGTTTCTCATCATCCTAGTTGACACTGCGATTCTACTTGCTTTCGTTCATGAAACCGTCGAGCGGCACAACAATGTCGTGCCCCAGCGTGAGCATCTTGATCCGCAGAAACTTGTCCGTTGGCGGCCCCCAGTCAAGGTTTTCGTAGAGCAACAGATGGCCGCTGCTTGGTTTCGCCTCGCTATCAGTAATTGGAAATTCGCCGCACACCTGAAATTGCGGAGCCTGCAGCAGTTCGCGAAGCGCGTGCTGCACTTCGAAGTCCTGCGGAGCGCTATCCGACACCACAATGAAGCGGATTCCATCGCGTCGCAGGAGGTCTTCAATTCCCTGGCGGCCATGGACCAATTCCACGCCGCCGCCACGCTGCTTGATCCGGTAGGCATACAACGCCTTGCGCAAGATCAGGAATCGGCGGCCGGGATCGTAAGCCCGCATGAAGAAAATGAAATTCCCGGGCAAATTCCCGTCATAAAGAATGATTCCCGACCTGCTCATATCCGTGATCCGCCTTGCGACTGCGGCGTATCCGTTGACATAGGGACGTTGATAGAACCATGCGGATACAGCGGAACTCGCAAGGATACATACGGCCACCGTGCCCATCACAGCGCGACACCACCGTGCCCGGAACATTCGGGTGAGCAATCCCGAAGCAAAATACAAAAAGGGCGGTATCCAGTAGATGATATATCGGTATTCCTTCAGGCCAATCATGGTGAAAGTCACGTACCCGGCGGCGATCCAGCTCAGCATCAGAGCCGTGGCCGGCCGCTTGTCCCAAAGGCGGCTGCTCACAATGCCGAGCACGCATAGTCCCAGCAACGTCCATCCCAATTGGCCGGGCAATGCTTGCCAATAGAAAGACAACACTCTCCAACCGGAAATTTGCCGATCATCCAAGTCCATCGCGATTGCCTTCCAGTGGACCTGGGAAACCAGAATGTAGAACGGGCTCACGAGGAAAACCATCATGGCAACGGGCCACACCATATCGAGCTTGAGGATAAGTCTCCACTTGCGCAAAACTGCCACGGACAGCAGACAGAACAACACCAGGTAAATGCTGTTCTGCTTGGTCAGTAAGGCTGCGCTGGCAAACCCGGCAAACCACCACACGAAGCGTCTGTTTTCCTCGAGCAGATACCGGGTCCAGAAATAGGTGGCGGCGATGCAGAGGCTCAGGGAGGGAATTTCGAGCATCACCATTTTTTCAAAGGGCAGAACGCCCGGTGCGACGGCCAGCAGCGCAGCCGACAAGGCCGCTGTCCATTCGTTCTGCAGCTCCTTGACCAGCTCAAACCAGAACGAGAGACCGAGTAGCGCGAAGAGCAGGATGCTGAGCCGGGCGGCGACGACCGTGCGGCCGAAAACGAGGAAAGAGACGCCTTCGAACAGGTAATAAAACGGCGGCCAGTGAACCACCCCGGAAAGCGCGGGATACTGCGCATAGTACATGTAGGTGTACTGGACGGGATGCAGGATGGGGCGATCTTTCAGAACATCGGCAAAGTAAAGACCAGTTACCGAATGCTGAGTCTCATCCACGTTGTAGTTGAATTCTCCCTTGCTGATGCCGCGGAGAATCACGATCGTCGCCAGCAGCAAAACGCCAACCAGCAGAACGGTGGAGGGCGTGCGTCTTGTGGTGGGGGGAGCCGCCGGCTGCGCACCGGGCGCGCCGTGGGTTTCCCCGATTCTGGCCGGCATCGTTACCATTCAAGCTCCCGGCGTCAGCGGGCCCAAACTGCTTTGCGCCCAGTGACAAAGTTGGCGAAGGCAACGAGGGCAGCGGTGTTGAGCACGACGAAAGTTAACGCCGCGTCCGCCATGCGCGCGATCGGCCCTCGCCTTAATCGCAACACACCCAGAAGACTGAGACCATAAAATGCCACTTGTAGTCCCAGCGCCGCCTTGTATACACTTCCGCGGATCAGGACCGAAGCCAGGAGCAAAGCCGCCAAGGCGAAGGGCACGATCAACCGCAGCACTTTGTGGCTGACGAACTCGAACCGGATGGGATTTTCGCTGCTCAAAAGCCAAGGCGCCAGTTGCAACAACTGATAGTTGCCGGTCAGCGTCCTTACTTTTCTGGTAAATTCCCGTTCGCTGCCCAGGTCCGGACTGTCCCATGCTTTGGCTCGAGGATCGAACACTACCCTGGCTCCGCGCCGGGCGACCTGCATGGGCAGATACACATCATCCAAAATGGTTTCAGGAGGCAGCCGGGCCAGCAGGCTCCGGCGAACTGCGTAGAGGGCGCCCGTTGCCCCAACCAGCGATCCTGTGGCCGCTTCCAACTGGCGTATTTGTTTCTCAATTCTCCAGTAGAGACCGACGCCTTTCCCGATCTCTCCGGCGTCGGGGTCTCCCAGCATTAATTCACCGCTCACGCAACCCACATGCCCGTCAGCAAAATTCTCCAACAGCAAGCGCACTGCGCTCGGCTCGATCCTCTGGCGCGCATCGGTGAAGATGACGACATCTCCTTGTGCCAGTTCCGCGGCGTCATTCAGGCCGAAAGCCTTTCCCCGCGGCAACTGGTTCATCACAACACTCAGCCGCGGCTGGGTGGCGTAGGAATGCAGGATGGCTTCGGTACGGTCGGTGGAACCGTCAGAAACCACGATCAACTGGGTCAACTCGGCCGGGTAGTCCAGGATCAGCAGGTTCTCTAACTTCCGCTCCAACACCTGCTCTTCATTGCGGACCACCATCACGATGGAAACGAACGGAGAACAAGGAGCCTGCCGCACCGGCCGCTGCCGCCAGTGGCTTCGCAGCCAAAGCCATCCGGCATAGCCCGCATAAGTGTACGCGATCAAGGCGGCTGCTCCCCAGAAAACAAACCTCATTGTGCCCCCCGGCCAAGCAGCACAATCTTGATAGTTTGAAACATGATCAGGAGATCGAGCCCCAGGGAACCATTCTTGATGTAGAACAGGTCGTACTGCAGCTTTTGTTTGGCATCTTCCACAGTGTTGCCGTACTTGTAGCGAATCTGCGCCCAACCCGTGATTCCCGGGCGCACCGCATGCCGGACCGGGTAATAAGGAATCTCCTTGGTGAGCCACTCGACGAACTCAGGACGCTCCGGTCGCGGCCCGACGAATGCCATGTCGCCTTTCAGCACGCACCAAAGCTGCGGAATCTCATCCAGGCGCGTGGCACGAAGAATATGGCCAATGCGCGTGATGCGCGGATCATCATCGCCGGCCCAGGTGGGACCGGTATCCGCTTCAGCGTCCCTTCGCATGGTGCGAAACTTGTAGCAATGAAATGTCGCACCGCTCCGGCCCACACGTTTTTGACGGTAGAGCACCGGACCCGGCGAGCTCAGCTTGATGGCCAGAATTACCAGTGGGATGAGAGGCAAGACCACCAGCAACAGCACAGCAGAAGCGAGCAACGAAAGCAGCCGCCTCACGAACATCATGCTGGCGCTGAAGCGGAATCCCTCCGCGAAAATCAGCCAGCTGGGATAAAGCTGCTCGACCTCAATTCTGCCCGACATCTTTTCCAGCCAGGATGTGGCTTCTTCAACCTTTATGCCAGCCAGCCGAAGCTGCAGCAACTCGCGAACCGGAAGATTCCCCCGCCGGTCCGGCATCGCCACGATCACACGGTGAACATTCTGCTGGCGGGTGAGTTCTGTCAGGTGGGAGGCGACCGAATCGCGGGTCACCGCACCTTCCACATTGCCGCTCCAACCCACCACTTCGACCCCCAACTCGGAGCGCGTCCGCAAACCGTTCACCAGCCGTTGTGCCCGCTCCCCGGTACCGACGACGTACACCCTTTCTCGCAGATACGGCTGTTGCACTAACCAGGCGTAGGCCATGCGCCAGCCGAACAGCGCGAGGGTCAAGATGACCAGCCCAACCAGGGCCACATTGTTGCCCGGCAGATAGTTTGGGAAGACATATGCCACCGCCGCCAGCATCAGCGCCAGAACACCGGGCACAAGCAGCAGCCGGAAGTAAAGTTCTCCTTTTTCGTTGAAGTGGCGGGGGTCGTACAGGTCGAACCAATGGGAAAACAGTAAAACCACCACGGTCACCACGAGGATCTTGTAATACCCGTACTCGTAATTGAGCACCAGAAAGCTGTCCCCACGGTACTGCAGCACCATCCCCAACAGGAACGAGGTCGACACCACCAGGGCCTCGCCCAACAGCAGGACGAGCGTGCGAATCGGATAGTAGACGTTGAACAGCCGGATCACACTCTACCTCTGGACTGGTTCCTTCCCGATGGCGCTGCCGTACGCGCCGTAATAATACTGGGTATAGGGCGAGGAGTTAGCATCGATTCCATTCAACACCACACCCACCAGGTGCTTGCCGCTGAATTCCTCGCAGGCCTTGCGCGCGATGTCAAACGGTGTGGCATCGGAACGAACTACCATCAGCACGCCGTCGCAATAGTTGGCCAGCAACTGCGGATCGGAGACGGGCACGGCAGGAGGAGAATCGATGATGATCCAGTCAAACAGCGCCTCGACGCGATTGAGGAGGAATTTCAGCCGGCCATTGGCGACCAGTTCCGCGGGATTCGAAACCGCCCCGCCCGAGGGGATGAAAAACAGGTTCTCCATGATGCCCCGCTGCATAATTCCGAACTCATCGGCCCCGCCCATCAGATATTCGGCAAGGCCCGGGGCCGCGGAAGTTCCGAATGCCAAATGCAAGCGGGCCGCACGCAGGTCGGCATCGATCAGCAGAGCCCGCCGGCCATGCTGCTGCACCATTACTTGTGCCAGGTTCGCTGCCACGAATGTCTTCCCTTCCTTGGGCAGCGAACTGGTCACCAGCACTTTTTTCAGGGATTGCTTTTCACGCATCTGGTAAAGCCGCGATCGTAAGGTACGGAATTCCTCCGTGCCATAGGCATGCTCATCGGAGTTGAAGAACAGCATGGTTTTGTTATCTGGCGACCAGTTGCTCTGGACGCAGCGTGCCAGCAGAGAATCGAAGGTGAAGGCCGCCGACAACGAGGGTCCGCTCGAAATCGCCGAAGGTGTGGCATTTTCCATCCCGGCCGTGCCCGGAACCGAGGACGCTATGGCTGCGGACTCCCCAGTTTGCGAAGATCCGGCCGGGTTCGCCTGGGCCGCGGCCCGGTCCTGTTCCGCCTTTTTCAATGCCTCGTGAATTCGGCTCATTGCTTTCTTCCCTTGGGGAGGCCGGGGTCAGAGTCGCGCAAGCGGTCCGTAAGCGTCGTCAGGGTTTTGAGTGCGGCGGCGAGATCGGTCTCCGTGGACGGCGTCGCCCGACTCGTGGAAACACTGGCGTCGTCGAGTTCGAAGTCCCGAGCCACGGCGTCCACCACAGGGCTAGCGATTAGCTTTTGCTGATCCACAAAGGCGCTTACCAGGCAGTGCTCACAAATAAGGTTCACCACCCGCGGAATTCCCTTCGAATATCGGTGAATCGCCGCCAGCGCCTCCGGATCGAACACCACCTGTCCGTCCGAGCCCGCAATGCGCAGCCGTTGTACCACATAAGCCTTGGTCTCCTCCAGCGTCAGGGCGTAGGTCTTGGCCCGCAGCGTCAGCCTCTGACGCAACTGCCGGAGCTGAGGCTGCTTCAGCTTATGTTCCAGCTCCGGCTGCCCCACCAGTACGATTTGCAACAACTTCTCGGTGAAGGTTTCCAGATTGGTCATCAGGCGAATCTCTTCCAGCAGTTCGGCGGAGAGATTCTGTGCCTCATCCACAATCAGTACCGCGGTTTCACCCGCCCGGTAGCGGTCCAGCAGCCAGTTGTACAAACGCAGCAGGATTTGGCTTTTCGACCTGGACTCCACCGGAATTCCGAAATCCGCCATCATGTAATCGAGGAACTGCGGCACGTTCATGCGCGGGTTAAAGATGAACGCGGTCGCCACTTGCTGCAAACGCAACCACTCCATGAGCTTGTTGATCAGGGTAGTTTTGCCAGTGCCCACCTCACCCGTCAGCAGCACAAATCCCTTACGGCTCTGGATGCCATAGGTGAGGCACGCGAGCGCCTCCTCGGTGTGCCGCGTCAAAAACAGATAGCGCGGGTCCGGGTTGACGTTGAACGGATTGGCACGCAGGCCGAAAAATTCCTTGTACATTCCGCTGTTACACCTCGACCGCTTCCTTCTTCTCTTTGGCCGGCGGTTTGGCACGGCTCGGCCGTGTCCCATAGCCGTACTTCCCGCCTTTTTCTTGACCAACCCAAGGCAAAGAAACCAATACCGGCAGATCCAGAACCGCCAGAACGTCTTGCTCGGTGCGGAGCGCCTTATCGCGCATCTCGATCCACAGTGCCAGGCCCAACCCAACCGCCAGTCCAGCGCCCAGGCCGCCACCGGCAAACAGCAATCGGTTGGGGAAACTGGGGGAGTCGGGCAAGTTCGCCGGGTTCAGCAGGCTCATTTGTTCACCCTGTTGCCGGCGCTCCATGTCGGTTTGCATCTCTGATTCACTCTTTTTGGCAAGCAAATCGTTGTAGAACTTCTGGGCGGTGTCGTAGTCCCGCGTCAGTTGCTTGTACTGTTCTTCCACGCCGGGGCTGAGTGCGAGACGGCTCTGGTACCTCGTAATCTGATCCTGCAGTCGCTTCTGTTCGCGCGTCGACTGCGCGATAGCCTCATCGTACTGATGGACCTGCAACCGCAACTGCCGGATTTCCGGCGGCTCGCTCGTGCTTTCCTTCTGGTTTGGGTCCGGACTCTGAGGGGCAGCCGAGTTCATTTCGTCGAGCTTGCGTTTCACCTCCGCGATGTCGTTCTTGGTCTTGACCACATCCGGATGATCATCGGTGTAGCGAGCCTGCAGGCTGATGAGCTGGCCCTGCAAATCCGCGAGCTGCTTCTGCAGAGTCTCCGGGTTCATGGATGTCTGCGACGATTTCCACGTTGCCAGTTGCTGGGCCAGCATGGATTGGGCATAAGCCTTGTCCTGCTGAGCCCGGTTCAGTGCCTGCGTGTAGGCATCGAGTTGAGTGTTCAATCCGGCCAGCAGCCGGAGGTTGTTATCTTCATCCCCGGGCAATTGGCCCAGGTATTGTTTCTTGAACACAGCCAGCTTCTTATCCTGGTCGTCCAGAGTGCGCTTGGCCTGGTCGAGCTGGCGCGAAAGGAACTCCGTGGTGTTCTGAGCTGTTTGCGTGCGCGTTTCCAGATTCTCGACCAGTAGCATTGACGTCAATTCGGTGCACACCTGCTGCGCCAGACGGGGATTGTCCGCCGTATAGTTAAGGTAGAAGCCGGGAATATTATTCTGCCCGGGTTTGCGTTTCCGGGACGCGGAAATGTCGGGCTCTACGCTCTCGATCGAAAAGTTTTTGCGGATATCGTCTATGACATCATCCATGTCCCTGCCCTTCGCCAGACCCAGCTTTTCAATCATGGCCTGCAACTTGTTCTGGCTCAGAACCTGCTGCTGCATGGTGGCAATGCGCTGGGTGAGGTCTTCGGTGACCACCGGCTGCACATAGCCTTCCGGAACCTTCTGGGTTTCCACCAGGATAAGCGATTGTGAGGTGTACTTGGGCGTAAAAGCGAAAGAGATGAGAAATCCGGCAAGCGGCGACAGCAGCACGGGCAGGAGAATCACTTTCAGGCGCCGGCGCAACATCGCCAGATAATCGTCCATGGTCAGTTCGCGATTTTGAATCATGCCAATTTTCCGTTCGATCAAGCCGCCGCGAGTCAGCGTCAGAAACTAATCCAACCGGATCGGGTGCGGATGCCAATCCAGACCAACCGCGGCGACGTGCCGCTGTGCCGCCTGATTGCATATTCCCGAAGTCCCGCAGAAGCCACTGTTAAACAAAAGATCGTTGAACTGGTAACTGATGAAAAAGCTGAAATGCCGGCCCAACTCCCGCCGGGCGACGGCGCCGGCGTACCAGTATTGGAACGAAGTCGTGGTCGGTGGCAGCAGTCCCAGCAGGCCAGGCTGAACCTGGCTGTTGTGGGCCCAGCCGATGTCTGTCCCCACGGTCCACAGACGGCTCAGTGGCCGCGAAGCGGAGACCCGTACCACATCACTGGTTGCTCCCAGAAAATAACCCGATCCGCTGGTGTTGAAGCGGCTGTAGAAGACCCCCAGCGAGGTGCGTGGAAAACGGTAACGCAAGCTGGCTTGAGCGCTCACCGTCAATTTTTGCGTGCTTCCGCCGAAGAGTGGAACGTTGATGAGCGTGACTTGGGGACCGGCGCCGACAATCAGGTCCATGCGCCCGGAAACGCGATGCCCGAACATAACCTGACCCAGCTGAGTAGTGTATGTACTTCCGGCAAAGTTCGGATAGCGAAAGTCCTGGAATCCGTACAGAAATGCGATCTGGTCTTTGCGATTCAGTTGGTAGTCATAAGCAGCTTCGGCGGAGACCTGGTTGCTGTTGATGAAGCCCGCGCTATTGTCCGTGAAGTGCACAATCCCGTAACCGCCGGCCAGGGTGACTGCCGAACGAGGTGTCAGCGCCTGATCGATGTCGACGGTCGCCAGATTGTTGATTCGCGGCTGCTGTCCCAGGGAACCGAATTGTCCGGGCCCAAACAGTCCTCCCAGGCCTGCCCCAATGCCTCCGCCGACGTAGCCGATTCCCGCTAGCCCCTGGCTGTAGGCTCCCGATTCGCCGTACACTCCGAATCCGAAAACGCCTTCCGGCAGATAGCTGAACTGATCCCGGGCCGTCAGTTGACCTTTCCGCCAGAGAATCCTCTCTTCCGCGTCCAGTTGCTGAACCTGGTTGCTGCTTGCCGCAAAACCGGAGTAAAACTCGCCGCCTCCGATGTAGTCCAAGGCCGTCATGAAGCGATTGCCGATCTTCTGCAGCATCACGCTGCCCATGACACGCGTGACTCCCTGTACAGACGAACTAGCGGAGGTATCGCCGAGGTTCGAATCCACCGCTTCACTCACATGGATACCCGGAATCAGGAAACTGCGTGCCGGTATTCGAGACTCGAGCGACGCCTGATCGAGTCCGGAAATCGGCGGGTTGTCGCTGCTGGAGGGCGGTCCCGGTTGATTACTCTGGTCAGAAGGCGTGCCCGAGGACTGGTCGCTGGCACTTTGCGCCCAGCCCGTTGCCAGCGTCAGGGTTAGATACATCCCCAGCACGAACAGCCCTATCCTCATCGCGGTTTTCTCAGGGAACGACAATAGTATCTCCAGGCTTCAGCGTCACATTCGGGGCTTGACCTTTAACCAGGCGCTTGTAGTTGACCCGTATCCTTTGCTCTTTGCCATTTTCGTTGCGCAGCACGTAGATGCCTTTCAGGTTTGCGAACTGCGTGAAACCTGCGTCTGCCAGCGCCTGCAGCACGGTCATGTCGGGCAGCAGTTGGATGGCGCCGGTGTGCAGGACGTCTCCGGTGACAAAAACCTTCTGGCTGTTGATTTGGGTCACGACCACCGTGACCCGGGGATCTGCCACGTATTTCTTCAGCTTCTCGGTGATCGACGCGGCCAGTTGCATCGGCGTCAGCCCGGCTGCTGGAACGTCATTCAGCAACGGCAGAGAGATATTGCCGTCGGGGCGGACAGGCAGAGTGTTCGTCAGGTCCG
Organism: uncultured Acidobacteriota bacterium; assembly: GCA_963770485.1. Lineage (GTDB taxonomy): Bacteria > Acidobacteriota > Terriglobia > Terriglobales > Acidobacteriaceae > CAVVEC01. The sequence continues at coordinate 185,183 of CAVYPX010000005.1, read as the reverse complement.
GTTCCTTCCACACCGAGACCATCAACATGTCATCCGCCCCGATGACGTAGCCCGGGCTCGCGACTGAGGCCGGCGGCTTCGACGGCTGCACGCCCGTCGCCGCAGGTTTGTCTTTATTGCTGGCGGCTTGCGCCCAGACCTCGGCCGTCGCCCACCCCAGCAGTACTACCGCTACGATTGCGACCTTCCGCTTCATGCTTTCTCCCGCGTGCTCAATCTCATATTCGCCGCCGTATTCGATGTTACAGGGCACAATGCCAAATCATAAGTGAAGTGTCGAAGTATTCGGCAACTCGTCCGGGTTGGTTTCCTAACCAGCTCTGAAGCATTGCTCCACGTCCCGGACGCCTTTGAGGCAAACCGTACGACCAGTCCTGAGCTCTATTTTCAGCTACTTAGGACATATAACACTGAAGGGGGAATGCCACACTCTTAAGCCTACATCAAACAGCTTTAAAGGGAAGATTTTTTCTCAATCCCCGTAGCCGAGGGCAGTCTGTTCCTGATTTTGTGTCCACCCCGGACAAGCGGCGACCGGAATCCGGCGTAGCTTGTGGGGCAAAACTTGGTGTATCTTCGTCTCGCGTTTACTTCAAGCTCGGAGCAACGCGATTGTCCGTCCCCGAAGAAGCACAGTGGCCGCGCTCGACCCGATGGCCCAATGGGCTGGTGGTCTCAGTCGCGTTGTTGTGCATCGCTCTGCTGCTCGTGCTGAGGCATGACCCCCACCTGCAGATTCCCATACTCGCGTTGCAGTACGGAGTACTTTTTCCCATCACATGGTATGCTCTCGCATCTGCACGCCATTCCGCTAAACATGCTGGTGGATGGCTTCCCCACTTCACGGTATGGGTGCTGGTGGTGGTTTTTGCCGTGCTCGCATCGGCTCTGTCGTGGTTTGTGACGCGTGGGCAGCTCAACCCCGATGAATCTGCCTACAGCTTTCAAGCACGCATTTTCCTTGCAGGCAAGCTCATGGCGGAGCCGCTCCCGGGCGCTGCCGCCCACGTTGAGGATACGCCGGCGGAAGTTTACTACGAGGGGCATATTCTGCTTCCGCAAGGTTGGTTTACCAAATTCCCACCCGGCTGGCCTCTAGTCCTCAGCATCGCGCGGGGGTTGAGGATTCCCTGGCTGATAAACCCGTTGTTGGGCACCCTGCTGCTGCTGCTCATAAACGCCATTGGAAGCGTTTGCTTCTCAGCCGATACCGGACGGCTGGCTGCGGTTATGGCTGCTTTCTCTCCCTTCTATCTGGTGCGCTCGGTCGGAGTGATGTCTCACATGCTGGGAGCGGTCTTGGCGGCGGGAGCCTGCCTGCTGCTCTTCCACGCAATCCGCCGACGCAGCCTCGCGCTTCTTGGAGCCATGCTACTGCTATGCTCAGTAAACTTTCACGTTCGACCCTGGACTGCATTTGCAATCACAGCGGCCATCGGACTCTCGGCGATGTGGCTTGTCAAGAGCAATGGTCGTCTGCTGGTTGGGTTCACGATTCTCGCTGCCGTTTTCGCCCTGTTCACGATCCTGACCGTCGGCTTATACAACCGGATTTACACGGGAAGCGCTTTGGTCTCTCCATACGCACTAGCGAAGGGTCGAAGTTCTCCCCCAGAGCTCTCCGTGTCGCCTGCGGAAATTTGGTCCGGCCTTCGGCGATATGGTCGCCGCGCCGTCCAAGATAATGTCTTTTCCACCTTCCCTTTCGTGTTTCTACTGATGGCATTCGCATTGGCCCTGGAGAAGGACAAACGCCAGGAGGCGCTTGTCCTGGGCCTGATCTACGTGGCTTTGGTCGTGGCATACGTCTTCCACGTACGCGACCTGGGAGGAATATTTTATGGAGAACGCTTCCATTTCGAGGCGTTCTTCGCGGCAGTTCTACTTGGTGCTCGCGACCTCGAATTGATGGTGAAACGATGGGGCGTTTCGCTCCGCACCATCACCTTCGTCATGATTTCGTTTCTCGCCATACAGATAAGCCAGCAAGCGATTGCCGCACAGGCAGTCCTAAGAGACAGTTCAGTGTACCGGCAGGTTCGCCATGCGGCGGAGCATCTTGATCCGGCAATTCACCTTGTCTTCCTCCATGAGAGTGAGAGCCTGGTACCCAAGCACTTCAACCTGAACCAGGCGAACTGGCGTTCCGCCCCGGTCGTTTACCTCGTGGATGCGGAAGTTGAACGGCGTTCCGATTGGGCCTGCCGCTTAGGACGTCCACAATGGGTGGTTCTTCAGTACGACGAGGCCGCGAGAGTCGTCCGGGAAGATCCAGGCCACGCCCAGTGTAAGTAGGCAACTGAACAATCCAAAGTGTGACGCCCGGTGATTGCACTGGCTGAGGAGTTCGCATATGCTGTGGGCATCCCGCGCATTCTTGTGAAGTGAGCCACATCGCACAAGCCGCGCCGCTCTCTGAGCGGTTCCCAGAGCCGGCATCGAGACGCGTTCCCTGGTGGCAGAGCCTCATTTTGATCCTGCTGATCGCCTGGCTCTACGCATCCATTCTGTTTCGCCTCGTGGAACAGTGGTGGCACGATCCCAACTTTTCCCACGGAATCTTTGTGCCACTCTTCGCTTTGTTTGTGCTCTGGCAAAACCGCACCCGGCTTAAGAGTTTACCCCGCGCGCCCTCAGCCTGGGGCCTGTTTGTCGCCGCCCTCGCGCTGTGCGTGCTGGTGGTCGGAGTACTGGGCTGTGAGATCTTTCTGGCTCGCGTTTCCTTGCTTTTGCTGATTGCGGGCCTGGTCGTTTACTTTCTCGGATGGCGTTTCTTCCGTGCGGTACTGTTTCCCTGGGCTTTTCTAATTCTGATGATTCCCATCCCGGCGATCCTCTTTAATCAGATTACGTTCCCCTTGCAGATTCTGGCTTCCAAACTGGCCGCCGCAGTGTTGCCCGTGGCTGGGGTTCCCGTGCTGCGTGAGGGAAACGTCATCAATTTGCCGGCGCTGCCGCTGGAAGTTGCGCAGGCCTGCAGTGGCATTCGCTCGCTCCTGTCCTTGATGACTCTCTCGATCATTTACGGATATGTGGCGGAGACGCGCGTGGCCATTCGTGTACTCCTGGCGCTCGCCTCCATTCCGATCGCGGTGGTGGCCAATAGCCTGCGCATCGTCGGCACCGGCCTGCTGGTGCAATACTGGGACCCGGACAAAGCGGAAGGCTTCTTTCATTTGTTCTCTGGCTGGCTGATTTTTCTTGTTTCACTGGCGATGCTTCTCTTCCTGCACCAGCTTCTGCTCATTGGCCGGCAGGAGGAAGGAAACCACCGGTGAGGTCGAATCTGAGGTTCGCGATGATCGCCGTTCTCCTCGCGGCCACGGCGATTTTTCTGCACGCACGCAGCCGCACTGAGATTCTACCCGCGCACCAGCCGCTGGCCTCGTTTCCTCAGCAACTGGGAGAGTGGGCAGGAACCGACCTGGACATTTCCGCGGACGTTCTCGAGGTGCTGGGCTCGGGAGATTTTCTCTTTCGCGTGTATCAGAACACTGCGGTCACTGAGCCCGATGTGGATGTCTTTTTGGCCTATTTCCCAACCCAGCGTGCAGGCGATACTGTTCATTCACCCAGAAATTGCCTGCCTGGCGGGGGCTGGTCGCCGGTGGAGTCGCAGCGGATCCTGATTTCACCGCCGGGGTACACTCCTTTTCCGGCGAATCGCTATCTGATCGCGAAAGGCGAGAATCGCCAGCTTGTCCTCTACTGGTATTGGGCGCATGATCGAGGAGTCGCCAGCGAGTATTGGGCGAAGTTCTACCTGATCACGGATTCCATCCGTCTCAACCGCAGTGATGGTTCCATGGTCCGGTTGACTACGCCGTTGCGTTTCGGGGAATCGGCGGACGCGGCCGAGAAACGTTTGCTGAGTTTGGCGAGAAGTGTGGTGCCGATTCTTAATCGATATGTTCCGCGCTGAGAGTTATGCTGCGCCGAGTACAGTGCGAGAATGAACCCTTCTCGTTGTCATCCCGAACGCAGTGAGGGACCTGCAGTTCTTTGCAATTGTAAGGAAACTGCAGATTCCTCGTCGCTCTGCTCCTCGGAATGACAATTCTGGATTTAACTGGTTCTCTGGCGCCCGCTGCGCCTGAGTTGGGAGACTTGTAATGAGGCGTTCCGCCGTTGTCCGTCTGATGCTGGCTCTGGGACTGATCGCCACTTTTTTGGTGGGATGTTCCCGGGACCCCAATGTGCGCAAGCAGAAATACTTCGAGAGTGGGAAGCGCTACGCGGAGAAAGGCAAGTACCGCGAGGCGGCGATCCAGTTCAGCAATGCGGTGCAGATCGATCCGCGTTTTGGCGACGCCCACTATCAACTGGCCCAGACCTTGCTCAAGCTGCAGCAGTGGAACCCCGCCTATCAGGAACTGGCCAGGACGGTCGATCTGCAGCCGGAGAATTATCAGGCCCGCATCGATCTCGCCAACCTGCTGATCACCGGCCGTGATCTCAAGCAGGCCCAGGAACAGACCAATGTGCTTCTCGAAAAGCAGCCGAACAGTGCGGAAGTCCACGCCGCAGTTGCGAACCTGCTCGCCGCGCAAGACAACTTGCCGGGGGCAATACAGGAACTGCAGAAGGCCATCACGCTCGGTCCCAACCGCATGGAGTCGTATCTGGCGCTCGCTTTTTTGCAGATGCGAAGCAATCAGCCGGACGCCGCCGAGCTCAATTTCAAGAAAGCCGTCGAAGTAAATCCCCAGTCCATGCAAGCCGAACTGGCCCTGGGAGCCTATTACCAGACGCGCAGCCGTTTCTCTGAGGCGGAGCAGCAGTTCCACCATGCCATGGAACTCGATCGCAAGGATCCCGACCCGCGGGCGGCCATCGCCCGACTGTTGATGGCAGAGGGAAAGAAGACGGAGACGGAAGCATTTCTGAAGCAGTCGAAGAAGGATTTTCCGGACAACTCGGTCGGCTACCGCATGCTGGGCGACTTCTACTTTGCCACCGGAGACCTGGATGACGCCACTACCGAATACGGCTCGATCTACCACGACCATCCCAGAGACATGCAGGTCAAGAAGAACTACATTCAGCTGCTCATCCTCAAGAACCGCCTGGACGAGGCGCGCAAGCTGAATGATGAGATCCTGAAAGGTTATGCCAACGACATCGACTCTCTGATTTACCGCGGCCAGATCGAAATCCGCGAGGGACATGCCCAGGCGGCCGTGCAGGCGCTGCAAACCGCGCTCAAGAACGATCCCGATAACGCGGTCGCGCACCATCATTTAGGCGTCGCCTTCAACCTGCTGGGGAATCTGGAGCAAGCGGCGGACGAATGGCGCACGGCTGTCCGCCTGCGTCCCGAACTGACCGAAGCGCAGCATGCTCTCGCCATGGTCGAGATGCGCAAGGGTGACATGGAGGGACTGGAGCAGACCGCCTCCCAGATCATCTCGCAACAGCCGGCTTCGCCCGACGGCTACGCCATGCGCGCTCTCTCCTACGTCAATCGCAAGCAATACCCCCGGGCGGAAGCGGACGCCCGCAAGGCGATCGATGTCGCCCCGCTGAGTCCGACTGGCTACATTCAACTGGGAAACGTGAAGCTCGTGCAAAAACAGTTCGGCGAAGCGGAGAAGGCGTATCGCCAGGCTCTCGATCACGACGCCAACTCCGCGGACGCGCTCAGCGGCCTGATGAACACGTATCTGGCGCAGAAGCAGACCGATAAAGCCGTGGCTGCGGCCAATGCCCAAATCGCCCAATCGCCCAACAACAGCAGTTTTTATGATCTGCTCGGCACCGTCTTATTCAATGACAAGAAAGATATGAATGGCGCCGAGGCGGCGCTCAAGAAATCCGCTGAACTCGACAAGAACAATAGTGACGCCCTGGTGAAGCTGGGCGAGGTGCAGGTCGCCAAGGGGTCGGCCGACCAGGCCATCGCCACCTACCAGCAGTCGCTCAAAGACAATCCGCGCGAGGTCAGCTTGTGGATCCTGCTGGGCGAACTGTACGAGTCCAAGCAGAATTGGAACAACGCCAGGGACGCCTACCAGAAGGCATTGGAGATCACGCCCAACAACCCGCTGGCGTCGAACAATCTTGCCTATGTCATGCTGCAAACCGGTGGCAATGTGGACGTGGCTCTCTCGCTGGCTCAGACCGCCCGCCGCGGCATGCCCGATTCTCCGAACGCGGCCGACACTCTGGGCTGGGTTTATTACCGCAAGGGCGCTTATCAGTCGGCCGTGGATCTGTTCCAGGAAGCGCTCAAGCTGGACGAGAAGAACAACGCCCCGGATGATGCCACCATCCACTATCACTTAGGATTGGCTTATCAGAAGACCGGCAAGCCCGACCTCGCCAAGCAGCAACTGGAGCGCGTGTTGAAGATCAATCCCAATTACAGCGAAGCCGAGGATGTGAAGAAACAATTATCGCTGTTGCGGTCATAGTGGTCTCGGCGCACAGACACAAATCTGTCATCCCGACCGGAGCGAAGCGGAGTGGAGGGACCTGCTTTTCCCATAGGCTTCGTGGGTGGCCTAGCCTTTCGCGCTCTTTACGAAGGCTGGGGTAATTCATTTCAGGGTGCTAGTGCGTTAATCAGGCCCGATTTGTTGGGAGTGCCCCAGCCGGTCGCCAAATCGTAGCCGGGTACCGCAGGAAAGCCGTTACTGCCGCTGGTGACGTCGTGGAAATCGGTGTGATAGCCCTTCCCCAGACCCAACGGATAAATGGCTGGATTGATAAAGCCGGGCGGGTTATCGCCCTTGGCAGCCGCTTGTTCATTGGCCAGAGCCAGGTAGCCAGCCCACATGGGCGCGGCAAAACTGGTCCCGCCGTATAGGTTGGCACTGCAGCCCCCGGTTTGGTCTGCGCAAACATAAAAGCTCTGATTCGAGTTTGCAGAAACGTCGGGGCCGTTCCGATATTTCTTGGAGCCCTCGTTTGTCTTGTTGATCACCCCTTTCAGTTTCTGCCAGCGCGCAATTGGGACGGCGTCGGGAGAAATGCCGCCGCCGCCGTACTTCCAAGCGGTTTCCGACGCCCAGCCTTTGCCCGGGCCCTTGGTGGTTAAGACCGTGCCGCCGACACAGATGACGTATTGCGATTCCTCTGGCCACCACATCTTCTGATTCTTCCATGCGCCACTGTCGCCGGCCGCTTGCAAGAAGCTCTGGCCTTGGGAAGCCATCTTCTCGAAATACGGGTCGTCGGTAGTCGGGTCCGGAGGAGACCATCCCCACGACGAGCTCAAATTCAAGGGCAATGGCTGATCCGAAGACATGGCGCCCAGCATTGCAGTATCGGTGGAACCTACATATACCAACAGTTTCTTTACGCGCGGGGCCATGCCGAGCGCCTGAGTAATGTCAATGGTCTGTTCCGTATCGTCACAGTTTTGATTGGCGTAGCAGTTTATGTTGGTTCCGTCGGTGGAAATGCCCTTGACCGGGGCGTACCGCTTTTGCTTAGCGTTCTTGTAGTAAAGGTTCACGTCGACGATATCGAACCCGGCGTACTCCAGCAACCCAATGTACTGGCCCTTGCCGGTCAGAGATGTTCCCTCGTAATAGGCTGCCCTCATATCGCTGCCGCAGAACGACTGACTCGGGCAGGAGCCGGTCGTGGCTTCGGACCTCGCACCCGGAGGTCTGCGCAGCAGCGCGGGACGAGGGATCGAATAGTTGTCCAGGCCCGAGATGTGCCATAGCTGGAAAGGCAGGTCCACCGTCGGCTCGCGGTCCGGAGCATAGAAGTCGCGGTCCTCGACCGGATCGTGAAAGATGCCCATGGTTACGTGGAATGCCGTCTCGATGGCGGCAACTGAACCCTTGAGCTGCACGTCCAGAGCATCGCGAGAGCCGCCGACGACTGCAAAGCCGTTGGCGGCTGCAAAGCGAGTGAGCGCGTCATAATCCTTCTGGCTGGGGCCAAACTTCTCGGTAAACTGCTCGACCGTCAGGAACTGCCGGTAGAACGGGCCAGTCGGATCGTAGAGCTTTGCCAGGAAACTGTCCAACCCGGCCCGATCGCGCAACGGCAGAACAATGTCAATACGCATGGACTGCGATGCGGGCAGACGTCCGACGAAGGGCGCATGCCCATTGACCACCACATCCCGCACGTGATGCGTCAGTAGGGTCTGAGGTTGGGCTTGGCAAAGAACGGCTGCGTCCGCCACCATAGCGATGATGACCAGCAAAAATAGACTCGGTCTTCGAATCATGATTTTCCCTCTTTGAGAAGCGGTGAAAACTTCTGCTCTTGGCCGTCGGCTTGGGTTTCCGGAACTCCCGGTGAGTCCTGCCTAGAACATTTTATTACGATTTCCCGCTCTCGAAACCGAAATTGCCGTGCCCCCAGGGTTGGCGGGTGGCCCGGACTTTAGCAGATGAAAATCTAAGTTTGGGGTGCCCCGCTCTTTGCGGCTCTTTCGCAAGGGGCGGGTGCTTCCTCGCCGAAACCAGTGGCAGCAGTACTCTACTCAACGAATACATTTACTTCAACGGCCAGCGCATCGCCCGCCGGGCGCCCGGTGCCGCAGGTTCCCACCCGGCGCTAACCTGGCGTCCGCGTGCTTGTCAAGTCTACTTTGGTAGGTGTTGCAACTTGCCGCAAAAGACCGGGGCGGTCCCGCTAACCTCAACCGAACCAACAGTTCCCATTTTGGGATGTTCCACGTGGAACACTCCGCGCATTCCGTTTAATGTTCCGCGTGGAACATTCTGGTGGAATGGCGGCTATGCGTGAACCGCAGAGCAGCGCTAATCGGCCGCGGCAACGGTGCCCAAAGTCTCTTCGTCCCGGCGGCGGGCGGAGCGATTGGCGGGAAGCCCGGCATCGCGGATCTTGTACAGCAGCGCCCGATAGCTGATGCACAACGCCCGCGCCGCCTGTTTGCGGTTCCAGTGATGGGCTTGCAGAACTTTCAGGATGACTTTGCGTTCCAGTTCGCGGGTGGCCTGCCGGGTCAGCTTCTTCAGAGAGATGGGGCCATCCAGATTGATCTCGGGATTGAAGAATTCCTGCTCGCTGCGCGCCACCAGGTCGTTGCTGATCACGTCTTCGCTGCCCAGGATCACGTAGCGCTTGATCAGGTTTTCCAATTCGCGGATGTTGCCCGGCCAATGATACTTCTGCAGCACCGGCGATCAACTCGCCGGACAGCGCCCGCGCCCGGCAGTTGTACTTGCGGTTGTAGTGTTCCAGAAAATAGTGCACTAAGCCTTCAATATCCCCGCGGCGTTCGCGCAAGGGCGGCATGCGCAAGTTCACCACGTTGATGCGGTAGAACAGATCCTGCCGGAATGTCCCGTTTTCGATTTCCACTTCCAGTTGACGGTTGGTGGCGCAGACGATGCGGACTTCCACTTTCTTGTCTTCCTGGGCGCCGATGCGGCAGAATTGCCCGTCCTGCAGCAACTGCAACAGCTTCGACTGCAGCGCCAGATCGAGTTCGGAAATCTCGTCCAGAAAAAGCGTGCCGCGATGGGCCATTTCCACGCGTCCCGGCTTGGTGCCGTAGGCTCCGGTGAAGGCGCCCTTTTCGTATCCGAACAGTTCGCTTTCCAGCAGCGTTCCCGGAATGGCGGGGCAGTTCACCTTGACGAACGGCCCGCTTCTCCACGGGCGAAAGGCCGTGGATCATGCGGGCGATGATGTCCTTGCCGGTGCCGCTTTCGCCCTGAATCAGGACTGGCACATTGGCGCTGGCCACTTTGTCCATGCGGCTCCGCAGTGCCTGCATGGCCTCCGAGTGACCGAAGACGACCGCCTCGGGAGGAAATTCACCTAAGGACTGGACCAGGGAACTGACAGAATTTGTCGTTGGAATCGGCATTTTGCGGCTCTAACTCCTGTAGTCAGCCTGTACTGTGCATCCTGAGAGCCAAATCTCCCCGGTCCCTGGTTACCCCTGTGACTCTCTGATTAACCTCTTTGATTCATGATCTTACCGGGGAACCGTGGGCGTCGCTACGAGCCCAAAGGACCGTGGACATAGGGCTCATACGAGAGTTTTTCACTGTGAAAAAGTTTTCACACGGAGGAAACAGTTTTCCTCGGTCTCGCCGGACGGTAAGGATTGTGATTGAGCAGAGGATGGGAGAACTTCACGCCTACCAAGTGGTATTCTTCCGCGTGAGTTACATGAACCGTTCGGGCACGCAAGGTGCGGGAGGCCTTCGGCAGTTTGTTGGTGGAAATCAGCGGCGCACTCGGAATCTCGAGCAAAACCTGCGCCGGGAGCGGCAAAGAGCGGCGCACTGCGACCAGCGCACCTCCGGCGGAAACGTTCAAAGCCGTGGCAAATTCCAGCAATTCCTTCTCGCTGTCATCGCGGCTGCGGACGAAGACAGGAATGGCCAGGGGCAGACGTACCCACTTGCGACGTTCGCTTTCCGGTCCTCGTCGGTTCAAGCCAATCCCCGGGAAAGAATTTAACCTATCCTTTCCCGCACCTTGGGGGCCAAATGCAGCCCATAAACCAGAGGCTGGCGCCGGCAAATCCGCTGAAAAGCGCCGGGTCTTCCTGAAAGCACACTACAGTAGCAGGACTTGCGGGTTTCTGCTTTTGCTATCCGTTCGCCATTTTCTTGGCCGCCGTGGCCGACTCTAAGTGCCTCCGACTGCAAGGTTTTTACCTTCAGTGACAATTTGCTTGCGTTTTCCGTTGACACTGACAAGGGGATGTCATAGCATCGCCAAAGGTAGCATTAACCTCAGCAAGGCTGAGGGCCCTCCCCTCGTCGCATAACCATTGCGTCTCCTGATGATGGCCGTAACGCCTGAAAACACGTGTCTGCCGCGAGCCCCAGAGTCAAAAGCTGCCGCGCCTGACTCGGGACTGTGTCCTACCAAGGCGCAGCCCGGTGAACCCTGTCCGGACCCTGCCTGCAGCCGACAACTACTGCAGGATTTCAACCAGCTTCAGGAGCGGTTTCTGCGTACGACCAATGCCCTGGCCTCCGCTGCCCATGACCTCAAGACACCGTTGGCCATTCTCAACGGCTACGTCGAACTCTTGCAGAGCGAAAAGCTCGGCGGACTCAACGAACGACAGCGTGAGGTGTTGCGCGACATGCGCTCCAGCGGGCAGCGGCTGCAACATTTCATCCAGGACTTTCTCAGTTTCAGCGTCCTCGAAACCGGCGAGACGAAAATGCACTTTGAGCTCGGCGACCTGAATGGCTGCTTGTCCGAGGTTTGCCGGCTGTGGTCGAATCCCTTCCACGAAAAGGGAATGGCTCTTTACTTCCTGCCCAACCAGAAGCTTCCGCAGTTCGCGTTTGACTCGGCGAAGCTGCAACGTGTGGTTTCCAATCTTCTGGAGAACGCTTCCAAATTCACTCCCACCGGCGGCACGGTGTGGCTGCATGCCGAACCGTATATGTGGGAACGCCGCGCCGTAAGCGTGGAGGGCGATTTCACAGAACGCCGGCGGCAGAGCAACGCTCACCCCAACTCAGTGAAGGTCAGTGTGTCGGATACGGGACCGGGAATTCCGCCGGAGTACCATATTGAAGTGTTCGACGATTTTTTCCGCCTGCCTCAAAACGAAAGCCAGTCTGGGATGGGCCTGGGTCTGGCCATTGCCCGCCGCCTGGTCGGCGGCATGGGCGGCAAAATATGGCTGGAAAGCGAGCCCGGCGCGGGTTGCAAGTTCTCTTTCATCGTCCCGCTTCAGCCTCCTTCCAATACCGTCAGCAAAGGGAAAGGCAAATGAAAGATACGGCCAACATCCTGCTGGTCGATGATGAACCGGGAATGTTGCGGTACATCCGGACTTTGCTCGAAGTGGACGAGTACAAGGTCGAAACCGCCAGTACTGGCGAAGAAGCGGTGACGCGCATGCAGAAAGGGTTGCGGCCCGATCTGGTGTTGCTCGACCTGCTCATGCCGGGCATCGATGGCCTGCAGACCCTCGAGCAGTTGCGTAAGCTTCAGCCCGGCGTCAAAGTCGTGATGCTTTCCTGCGTGAATGACACTCGCAAGGTGGTACAGGCCATTCGACTGGGCGCGCACGATTACCTGACCAAACCTTTTCAGAAGAATGAACTGGACACGGTGATTGATCAGTGCCTGGGCACCAACCAGCAGAATTATCCCGGCGAAGTGGAAGAACTCGCCGACGATGTCTTCTTCATCGCCGCCAGCCCGGCGATGCGCAAGCTGCGCTCTCAGGCGGCGCTGGTTGCCAACGTCGATATTCCCGTCCTCATGCTGGGAGAAAGCGGGACCGGCAAGGAAGTCATGGCCCGCCTCATTCACAAACTTTCTCCGCGGGCGCATCGGACTTTCCTGAAGGTGAATTGCGCCGCCGTACCGGCCGACCTGTTAGAGAGCGAGTTGTTCGGCTACGAACCCGGAGCGTTCACCGGCGCCAACCATGCCAAGCCGGGCAAGTTTGAGCTGTGCAACAAGGGAACCATTCTGCTGGATGAAATCGGCGAGATGCCGCCGGGATTACAAGCCAAGCTGCTGCACGTGCTGCAGGACCAGCAATTTTCGCGCCTGGGAAGCCGCTCGGTGATCAAGGTGGATGTGCGGATTCTAGCCGCTACCAACATCAATATTCCCGAGGCCCTGGCCAACAAGCGCCTGCGCGAAGACCTTTACTACCGGCTGAACGCCTTCACCCTGCAGGTGCCCCCGTTGCGCGAGCGCAAGGAAGAAATTCCAATTCTGCTCAAGCACTTCATGGCGCACCTGTCGGAACGTTACGCGCGGCCTCCGTTGCCGCTTTCGGCGGAGTTGTTGCAGGCCTGCCACGACTATCCCTGGCCCGGCAATCTGCGCGAATTGAACAATTTCGTCAAGCGCTACCTGGTTCTGGGAGATGAAAGGCTGGCCATCAACGAACTGCGTCCGAAAAGCGATGGCAGCGGAGCGCAGTTTGATCCAGCCCTGCGGGATGGCGGCAGTTCATCCGGAGGTCTGAAATCTCTGGCTCGAAGCGCCAAAGATGAAGCTGAAGCCGAGGCCATCAGTCACGCTCTCGACCAAACCAACTGGAACCGGAAGCAGGCGGCGGCCTTGCTGAAGATCAGCTACAAGGCGCTGCTGTATAAGATCCGGCAATACGGCATTGCTGAAGCTAAGAGCCACAAACTCTCCGCTGGCGCGTCCTAGGGCCGCCATAGTCTCAGTCTTCGTCTACACTCCATTGGAATGAACCGTACAGTTGCATTTCGCCGCAGAGGCCGCCTCGCCCTGCTTTCATCGCTGCCCTGAAATCGGAAGCGGCGGAGTCATGGCATTCTCGCCTCCCACCCTTGCGAAAACCGCGCAATGATGGGGCACGCCCAGTTAGGCGATGCCAGCGAGATCAGAGCCTACCAAAGTCGGGCCGCCGGCCCAGGGTCGTAAAAAGGGACGAGCCGTGACGCTGCTCTCGAAAAATTTCGCAGCTGCTGATACGCTGCAACTGTGGAGACCGGACCGATGAAACTTGCGCTCGGGTTTTGCCTGCTGATCTGGATCAGTTCGCCGGTGAACGCACAGAAGGCTGCAAACGGCGCCGCTGCTGGGCAGATCAAAGTGATTGCCCTGGAGAACGCATGGAATCAGGCTCAATTGCACCACGATGCCAAGGCCATGGACGATCTAATTCCGAACACTTTTATCTATACCGACAACGATGGCACGGTCATGAACAAGGCCCAGTTCCTGGCGGATCGACAAGATCCGAGATATCGCGCAACCCTGATCACCAATGAAGGGGCTGAGGTCTTTCCATATCAGAACGTGACAATTGTGATTGGAACCCGCCACACCAAAGGCACCTATCAGGGCGAGGCTTTCGAGCACTATAGCCGGTTCACCGACACCTGGGTGTACCAGCATTCCCGGTGGCTGTGCGTTGCCAGCCAGACAAGCCTCATCAAGAAATAACCAGACCACGTGTCCGACCCTGGTATCTGGCGGGTGACGGAGCCATCCTGAGCCTGGTCTGAAGTCCTTGAGTTCGTGGGTGCCGAAGAACCGAGCAAGTGGCTGGCCTGAATTACTGCACGACCAGCGTCACGGTCGTGCTGCGCACAGCGTTGTTGCCCGAGCTGGCGTTCACCGTCACGGTGTAGGTTCCGGCTGGCGTGCCCGTCGTAGTTGTGGTTGAACCCTTGGCGCCACAGCCGGCCTGGAACAGAATGAGCGCGAAGAACCCGGCCAGAAGCGCACCCATCAGAAGGCGGCGCCTGCGCGATGCCTTGCCGCCAATTCCCGCCCCCAGCAAGGCCAGCCCGGTGAGCGGAAGCCACGCGGCGTACAGCGGTCCGCCTTCATGCCACAAGTGCGTGGTTGTCGATACCCGAGTCGTGGTGTTGATGACCAACTGCGAGCTCGCCGGACCGTTGTCGAGATTCGGGATAGGGTTGGTGCTGGCCAGGCAAGTGGCGCCGGTGGGGAGACCCGCGCCGCAGGCAAGCGATATGCTGTTCGGAATGGCCCCGGTAGGGGTGAGCGTAACCGTGTAGACCGCGGGCAGTCCCGCCGGAACCGTAGCGGCAGCCGGCGCCGCGGTGATGGTGAAATCATTCACGGTCACGCTCGCGTTTGCCGTGGCCAGGGTTGATCCCTCAACCGCGACCGAACCGCCATTGCCCAAGGTGCCGGCCGTACCCTGCGTCGGGGGGGGAACGGGAATCAGGACTACGTTCACAGTGGCGCCGGCACCAGAGTTCAAAGTCCCAATGTTGCACAGTACCGTGCCGCCGCTGGCGCCTCCGCAACTCCCCGGACTCGGAGTGGCAGAAACGAAAGTCGCGCCCGAAGTGGGCAGATTATCCGTGAAAGTCACGCCGTAGGCCGCGTCGTTCTCGTTCGTAATGCTGAACGTGAAGGTGACCTGATTGCCAACCCCGACCGGCGTCGGAGATCCTGTCTCCGTCAAGGTCAGGTTCAGAAGCGGGCCGAGTTTGCTCACGAAAGCATCCGTAGGACCATCGAGACTACCTTGGAATGGCGTTACTGTTGGGAATGGGGTCGGGGAGCCTGAAGATGTTTCTCCCGTCACATAGCTGGCGCCGCGGTTGTCCACAATGATGCTGGTGCCGATGTCCGTGCCGCCTCCACCCAGATAGGAGGAATAGTGGCCGGGCGCGTTGGGAGTTGTGGCCGTCGTATCGATGCGCGCCGCAAATGCGTCGCTGGTTCCTCCGCCGTAGACCGACTGAACCGGGTTGTTGATCGCAGGAAAGTTGGTCGAATCCGTCCAGCCTGCGATTCGCGCACCCTGAAGGGCATCCACGGCGACTCCCAACCCGATATCTGTTCCTGATCCGCCCAGATAGGTGAAATAACTTAGCGGGACAGTGCCGGTTTTGGTCAGAATTGAGCCCAGCTTTGCCAGGAACGCGTCGGTCCCGCCATTGTTGGTACTCTGGAATACGCCGGCTCCGGCAGGATCGAAATCCGTCGAAGTGGTTGAGCCGGTAACGTAAGTGTTGATGGTATTGCTGCCGCTGAGGCTAGGATCGACAGCAATGGCGTATCCGATGTCGTCCCCCGTCCCACCAAGATAGGTCGAGTACAGCAGTTGCGCTCCGGAAGCGCCGGCTGGGTTCAGCTTGGCCACAAATACGTCATAAGCGGTGACGCTGGTTGGACAGGTCGAGGTGCTGGGCGGAGCGTCGAGGCATCCCTGGTAAGCATTCAGGATGGGAAAGTCATTGCCTTGGCCAACGTGCAGAAAGCTCGTTCCCCCAGTGATGTAGACGTCGCTGTTGGCGTCCACTGCGATCCCACCGCCCACTGCCGGGGAGCCGCTGGTGCGCACCGAATTCCCCCCACCGAAATATGTCGAATAGACCACACTAGATGCGCCAGATAGATTGGGATCAATCTTGGTCATGAAGAACTGAATCGTGGATCCGGAGGCGCGTGTGGTTTGAAAGGCGCCCGTGGTGGAGGGAAAACCTGTCCCCACCTCTGTCGATTCTGTGGTTCCGGTGACGTACGCGTTGCCGTTAGGGTCAAGCGCCACGCCGGAAGCGATATCGACGCCGTTGCCGGAAAGGTAGGTGGAATAAAGCAAGTTTGCGCCCGTCGAGTCCAGTTTGCTCACAAAAACGTGGTTGCCGCTGCTGAGGGGGCTGGATTGGAATGCGTTCTTGGCCGGAAAATTACTCGAATTCGTGGTGCCCGCCACTATCACGTTGGAACTGGCATCCACAGTGATTCCGGCGGTGTAATCCACGTCGTTTCCGCCGATGTACGTGCTGTATAGAAGAGCCGTGCCGCTGCTGCTGAATTTCGCGACGAAGACATTCGCCACGCCAACCAAGGGAGGAGAGACTCCACCGGGATTTGGGAAATCCGTGGATGTGGTCGAGCCCGCCACATAGGCGCTGCCGCCCTCGTCCACCGCAATAGCCGGACAACCGGGAGTTCCAGGATAAGTCGGAATCGGCTGGTTCAGGATTGTCGAACAACTCTCTTCGCCGCTGCCGCCAAGGTAGGTGGAATAGGTGAGCACCGGATCGATGATCAAGGTACGGCTATGGTCGTAAGCGCCCAGCTCAAAACCGACCCTGCCTTTCGTGCCTCGCAGCTTGAACTGCCCGGTAACTGGTCGCTCTTCATCGCCAAATTTCTGATAAATCCGTGGCGACTCCAGACGCACGGTGCCGCCTCGAAGGCCGAGCACGAGGTCGCCGCTGGCGCCGATCCTCAAAGTCTCGGTCCCTTGAAATCGAAGGGTCACCTGCCCGGGATCACTTCCCGGGGCTACTTCGAAGTCGTATTCCAGCCGTCCCTGGTTTCCGTAGTAGAGCAAATCAATCCCCGGATAGACGTTGCGGTATCGCACCCTGGCGAACTGTGGCACATTACGGCGCCACTTGGACGGATCATTGCCGATAAAGTAGTTGCTCTTTCCCGGCAGTTCGTCCACGCCGACTAGGGCTGACCTTTCGGTCGCACCGTCCAGCGTCATTCGAACTACGGAGGGTCGAGCGGGTATCCGGTGAGCGCTAACCGCTGAGGGCTGTAACGTCAGCACTGCTTCATCCCCGGTCAGAAAGAGCCCGTAGCCGCTGCCTCGGGCAAGGAACTTCACTCGCGGATCGCTCTGGCCCTGGTTCGGTTCGAAAACCAGCGGAAGGTGACTGTACGCCGCCAGGACCTGCGTGCTTCGCTGTGTTGAGGCCGTTGGACGGGAAGCGGGATTGTGTGCGCGGCTTCTGTCGCCCCGGTTGGTGAGCCCTGCCAAAACCGCGCCCGAGCCGACTGCCAAAATCGCAGCGCCGACAGTCACCAACAACGCGATTGCGGCCACGAAGCGACCTGGCGCACCAACTCTTCTCAACCCGCTACCATTCAATCTCACGAACTCCTCCGAGTTTCCAGTTTCATGGAGAGCAACAAGACACGGCATACAAACGGCGCCCAACTCGCGCCTGAGAAGCGGGGCTGCATACCTGTCGCCAAGAATTGCTAGAAAATTAAGTAACTACTTAAACATCTGACGGATAGCCTGTCAAGGTGCGTACTGCCTCTCTGGTCCTTGGATTCGTCAGATGCGCCCGACGCCGTTGCGAGATGCCGCTTCATAGCACATAAAGTGCCGCCTGGAAAGAGCCCGACTTCAGAGCAGCCATAGGCCGCTATTCCGCATATGTTCTGCAACTTGTTTCATGCGCAGTTCAGCGGGAAGCCGATTCCTTGGTTCAAGTTGTTGATTCTCCGACCAGCGGAATCATTATGGAGGCTTCCTCTCTGTGGCAATATGATTGCTCCATCAGCGCGGGCGCCCCAGCCGTCCCCCACCCTCCCCTCTTTTTTGCTGAGGATTGTGGGTTCCGGAGCCATTAACCGAGCAGTTCCCTTCCAACTCTTTGGTGTTGCAAACCGCCCCCAAGTGAGCAACCCTTGGCCTAAGAATGAACTAGGCTGTATTGTTGGCTGAGGTGGCCAATGGTTACATCAGCCGGGCTGAACCTGGATGCTTGCTGGACAACAGAGCGCTATGCAGCAGTCACCCGAGGAACGACGTTCCATGCGGCGTTTCGACATGCGCCTGCCTGCAGCCATCAAAACTGCGGGCAACTCTGCTGCTGACAGTTCTATGGATGAGCTGCTGACCGAGACGCAGAACGTCAGCGCCCGTGGAGTGTTTTTCTATCTTGACCGGTCGCTAGTTGAAGGCTCCCGCGTGGATGTGACTTTGACTTTCCCGCCCCATGTCACTTTGACCGAACCGGTGCGAGTACGATTCAGCGCGCGCGTGGTGCGGGTGGAAGCGCCTTTGCCGGGATCGCGTGTCGGAATCGCGGCGCTGATCGAGGAATACGAATTCCTGCGCTCCAGCCCGGAACAGGTTGTGTGATGTGGGCAAAGCAGGAAACGTGGACCAACGGCTGGACACCGGGTTCTACTTCCTTTTCAGTTCCTCGATTTCGGTCCGCAACCGGCTGTAGCGCCGCACGAGTGAGCCAAGATATGCGATGTGGATGATCCAGGTAGCGGCGTAAGCGGCGTAAAGGTAACTCATCGCGAACTTCCCCGTTGCGGAATTCCAGGCTCCATCAGCGCCTCCAGCGCCTGCGTTTCCTCCACCTCGCGGCGCAGCACTTCCAGCCGATAGCGCGACCAGCACACCAGAAATGCAAAGCAGGAGAACGCAGCCCAGTTGATCAGCAGCACGTGCAGCATGCGGGGATCAATCGAGCCTCCGCCGCCGATCACCGGCTGGGGATGCTGGGTGCGGAAAAACCAGATGGAAAAGTAAACCAGCGGAACGTCGAGCGCGCCAAGCACGGCCAGAACCGCGGCCAGCAACGGCGTCTGCCCGCTGCTGGAGAATTTCCGCAGCACCAGGTAGCTGACGTAGATCAGCCATAGCACCAGCGTGAGGGTCAAACGCAGGTCCCATGTCCACCAGATCCCCCACACCGGCCGGGCCCAGATCGGACCAGTCACCAGCACCACGGTGCAGAAGACGACGCCCACTTCCGCTGTGACCAGCGCGACGATATCTGCTTTCGGATTGCGGCGGACGAGGTACACGACCGACGCGATAAAGTTGACAAAGAACAAAATAAATGCCGTCCAGGCCGAGGGCACGTGATAGTAGAAGATGCGTTGCACGTCGCCCATGGTCTTCTCGGTAGGCGCGGCCACCAGCGCCTCATAGAGCGCATAGCTGAGCAAAACCGCTGTCAGAACTCCGAGAATGGGGAAGATGCGTTTCATTCCGCGTGCAACACGGTTTCAAATAAGAGCAGGCACCCTGTAGTAAACACCACATCATACGCCGCGAGCAAGACGATCCAGAATTTTGCCGAAAATTCGCCGGTCAGGATAGCGCCGGTAGCCTCGACCATGGCCAGCAACGCAGGAATGGATATGGGGAAAAGCAGCAATGGGAGCATGATTTCGCGGCTGCGAGTGCGAAGCGACATCGCGGCAAAGAAAGTTCCATTCACCACCAGCGCCCAGGTTCCCAGCGCGGCGACGATCGGCAGCTGGTATGCAGGTCCCAGCGCACGGAGGTTGTAAAACACAATGAAGAGCGGGGTCATCAGCGCTTCCAGCACGCTGACAAAAATGAAATTCCCCAGCGCCTTGGCTAGAAACAGCGAATTGGCCGGAGCCGGCGAGACCCGGTAAGCATCCAGCACCTGATTACGTAGTTCCCTCGCCCAGGTCTGGTTCAGCGCTACGACTGCGGCAAACAAAAACGCCACCCACACCAGTCCGCCGGCAATGCGTCGCGACTCCTCCGCAGTCGGGTCGAACGAGAAACTGAAAATGACCACTACCAGAAGAGCGAAAAATAGCATGGAGTTGATGGCATCCTTGGAGCGCCACTCCAGGCGCAAATCTTTAGCCAAGGTAATCCGCGTGATGCCTGCATCCCGGCTCATTTTGCCTCCACCGGACGCAAATCCGGAGTGCGGCTGACGATCTGGCCCGCCTCCATGCACACAAACTCATCGGCCACGCCGTCCAGTAGAGACGCCTGATGCGTGACCACAAAAATTGTCTTGCCCTGGTGGCGCAAGCCGACCAGCAAGCTGACCATCTCTCGCGCCGAGCGCAGGTCCACGTTGGAAAACGGTTCGTCCAATAACAATATTTTCGGATCATTGAGCAGCGCCCGCGCCAGCGACATTCGTTGCCGCATGCCTTGGGAATACTGTCCTACGGGCCGGCCAAGAGTGGGATCAAGTTTCACGGCCCGGATCGCATCGGCACAGCGCTGATCATCTTCGATTCCGTACAAGCGTGCGAAGTAGCGCAGGTTCTCCATCCCGCTCATCTCGTCGTAAAGCAACGACGGATGCGCCAGGTAGCCGAACTGGCTGCAGACCGCGCGCAGATCGGTAGTTCCCAGCATGGAGATGCTTCCACGCGTGGGCGGCGTCAAGCCCGCCAGGGAGCGCAGCAGGGTCGTCTTCCCTGCCCCGTTGTCGCCCAGAATTGCGTAGAGGCGGCCGGGAGCAAACTCCGCGCTCACGCCGCGCACTGCCGCGAATCGCCCGAATTGTTTGACGAGATCCTTAACGATGACGATGGGGGAAACTGGCGTCGGCAGATCGCTCACGGAAGGCATCGGATTGCAAGATAGCTGAAGCGTGCGGGGAAGTCGAGGGCCGTGGGGCTGACGTAGCCGCGGTGCCCCCGACCCGCCTGGCGGTCGAGCACCGCGTCTTCGCAACGATACCTCTGGCGAGCTTCGCTCGCCCGCCCGGACGGGGCATCCGGGCTACGTGTTCCTGATGGAGCACAGCAGAATTAGTTCAACACTCGCCCCGAGCCGTTGGTCTGCAGCTCGGTCATGCTCTTCGCAGGCTCGTTCGGAGAAACGCCATTCGCCGGCTGCTGGGGCGCATATTTCGACGCACACTTGGCTTGCAATTGCTTGGCGTGAAAGACGCCGTCGCGCCCGAAGCTGCCGTCGGCCAAGGCCTGAGAATTATCTTTGAATGTATCGGGTGGGGCCTCGGTGCCGCTGTACACCACCGACAGAAGCTGGTCGTTCTCCACCAGTACGAATTCAACTTTCGTACCGGTCCGCTTGATCGAACCGGGCTGAACGTTGCCGGCTACGCGCAAGCGCTTGGTGTAGGCGGAATCTCCCATGCCCCGCAGTTCCTTGATAGTGACATAGTAGCTCTTGCTTTCCTGGACGCCGGTGTAGGCCAGGTATCCGAGCGACAGCAGAATGATGACCGTAACCCCGCCGAATTTCAGATACTTGCTGCTTTGGTTGGACATAGAAAGACCCACGCCTCTTAGCAGACTATCGCTCGGCTGAGGCGCGGGTCAAGGTCTCTGAAGTCAGTGCTGATGACCCCGTCTGCGTTTACATCGCCTTAAAGACAAAATCAACGCTCTTGGTTTCGTTGGCTCCGATCGTGATCTTCTGAGTTGACGTACCCAGCTTCTCGTGCCACGCCTCAAGAGTGTAGGTTCCAGGCGGAAGGTTGCTGAGGTCGAAACTGCCGTCCTTGCCTGTCACTACAAAGTAGGGATGCTTGAAGACGGCCACATAGCTGCGCATCCAGGGATGAACATTGCACTTCACCGGGATCGCGATTTCTTGCCGCGGGAAGGCTTCTTCCAACTTTGAGCCCGGCAGCTCGGCCTTGTTCCATTCCCGATTGTTGGCGGGCATAGGGTGGATATTGTGCGTCGTGGGATCGTCGTTGACCACCTGCAGCGGCTGGTTAGCTTGCACCGCGACCACGTGCGGTTGGTACATGCAACCCTTCTGTTCGATCCTGGCCGGTTGGCTGGGCGGGTCGAATGTACGGTCACCGAAACCATCGGCAATGAATACGATCACATTCTCCAAGTCACCTTTCGCGTCGGCCATCACTTCCTGATTCAAGACCGGAGTGGGATGCAGCTTGGCGCAGCTTGGGTCGGCCGCCATGTTGATAGTCTTGGCCGCGGGCACTTTGCCTTCGAACTTGACTACGCCCTTTACGCTGGCTGCACCCGCGACGCCCAAGGATGGACCGGGACCAGGACCGCCGGCATTCACCGCCTGCCGGCTGGAAAGACAAATTGTGACGGTCAATGCAATGACAAGAACCAGATTTATGGTTTTCATACGTGCTTACCATCTGCCGCTCGCCGGATGCGAGCGCTCGTGTTGCTCCTTTCTTTGATTGCTGGAACCCTATGTGTTGTCCAACCAGGTCAGCGTAAGGCAGGCGGGAAAGCGGCTTGTCATCGTGCGGTCATGGGACAGTAATTTCGCGGTCATTTCTATGTCAGGAATTTGCAAACAGATTTGCAAACAGATTCGTGGGATCGGAGCAAAGCTGAAGAAAAGAATGGCCGAGGAGGAATCCCCGGCCTATCCTCCAGGTGTCAGCGGAAATTCTCAGTCGGAAGACGGGTCGTCAACCCGTGCCGAATGAGCAAAGCTCACCAGACCCGGCAGGCGTTCGCGCTCACCATCGGTTGTCCGGCCTTGCAGCCCCAGGCCTGCTGAAATTCGGGCATGTTCTCGACTACGCCGTTGATCCGGTACTTCCCTGGAGAGTGCGGATCCGTGCTCACCCGCATGCGGGCAAAAGCGGGACGCTGCTTCTCGCACCAAACTCGCCCAAATCCCAGAAAGAACCGCTGCTCCGGCGTGTAGCCGTCGATTTTCTGCGCTTCCTTTCCCGTCTTGTCGTCTGCGATCATGTGTTCCAAAGCCATGAGCGAGATGCGCGCGCCGCCATTGTCGGCAGTGTTCTCGCCTAGCGTCAGCCGGCCGTTCAGCTTCAGATCATCTACAGCCACGAAGTTGCTGTACTCATCAGCCACGCAACTCACGCGCTTTTCAAATTCCTTACCGTCCTGATCCGTCCACCAGTCGCGTAAATCGCCTTGCGGATCATACTTGCGTCCCTGATCGTCAAAGCCGTGCGTCAGTTCGTGGCCGATCACGATTCCGATGCCGCCAAAATTCACTCCATCGTCCATCTTTTTATCGAAAAACGGCGGCTGCAGGATTCCCGCGGGGAAGTTGATATCGTTCATCTGCGGGCTGTAGTAGGCGTTGACCGTGGGCGGAGTCATGCCCCATTCCTTGCGGTCGAGCGGCTTGCCGATCTTGGCTATATCGCGTTTCGATTCGAATTCGTTGGCGCGCAGATAGTCGCCGACCAGATCACCACGCACAATGGTGAGCGAGCTGTAATCTCGCCACTCGTCGGGATATCCGATCTTGTTGCGGATCGCCTCCAGTTTGAGCTTGGCCTGTTTCTTAGTGTCTGCGGTCATCCAGGGCAGGTTCTGGATGTCTTCATCGAGCGACCTCTCCAGCGCATCCACCATTTTCAGCATGCGCTGCTTGCCTTCCGCGCCAAAGGTTAGCTCGACATACCTTTGTCCCAAAGCCTCGCCCAGAGCGTTATCCGTCGCGGTGACGCAGCGTTTCCAGCGTGCCTGAATCTGCTCCTGCCCGGTCAAAGCCTTGCGCATATTGAAATTGGCATCCACGAACGGCTGCGAGAGCCATGGTGCCACGCCGTCCAGGAGGTGCCAGCTCACATAAATCTTCAGCGAATCCAACGATTCAGATTCCACCACGCCGTTCACCTGCTTGAAGAAATCAGGGTTGAGAACGTTCAGTTCCGAAAAGCTGGGCGTGCCCATGTCGGTAAAGTAGCGATCCAAGTAGAAATCAGGGGCGAGCGCGGCGGCCGCTTCGCGGGTCATCTTGTGGTCGCGGTTCTTGGGGTCGCGCCGCGAAGTACGGTCCATGGAAGCCTTGGCCAGAGCGGTCTCGATGCGCAGCACGGTCTGAGCGGAATCCCCCGCCTGTTGCGGTGATTGTCCTGCCAGCGTAAACACCTGCGTCACATATTCGACGAAGTGCTTGCGCACTTCCACTTTGTCGGCATCGTCTTTAATGTAGTAGTCGCGATCGGGCAGCGACAACCCGCCTTGATCAATGCTTGCGATGACCTGATTGGCATCGTGCAGGTCCGGGGCGGAGGAAAAATCAAACAGCGGGTTCGGCCCTTCCAGGTGGACGCGAGCGATGGCGTCAATCAGCGTAGCCTTGTCCCTCACTGCCGCGATTCGATCGAGTTCAAGCTTGAGCGGCTCCAGACCCTTGGCATCCACCGCCTTTTCATCCATGCACGAGCCGTAATAGTCACCGATTTTCTGATCAACGGCGCTACGGCCGGGACGGTCCGCCGAGGCCTTTTCCAGAATGTCGCGCATGACCGCCATGTTGCGTTCGCGCAGATCGGTGAAGCTTCCCCAGCGCGGCTGGTCGGCAGGAATTTCCGCGTTCTTCAGCCAGTTACCGCAAGCGTACTGGTAGAAGTCGACGCAGGGGTCGATTGCCGTGTCAATGTTGTCAATGCTGAAGCCCGGACCCGGTTTACTGGAAGTCGTTTGAGCGAAAGTGGTAAGAGCTGACAGCAGAAGGAATGCAGGCAGGAGACGGCGCAAGTGCATGGATAGCCTCGTTTTGAGTGGAACGGCTGATTTTAAGTCTGAACCCGTTAGACGCACAAGCGCTGAAAATGTTAGGTGGTGTGCAGTTTGATTTGTCATCCCGAGCCAGCGTTCTTTGCGCAGCCAGAGCCTGCCCTGAGCGAAGTCGAAGGGGATCTGGGCGAACCGCGCGATGTGCCGCGTTCTTTGCGACACCATTATCGCGCGTTTGGCTCGCTTCCTTATCAAACCACCACCAAATTTCCGGGGATGCCCGCGCCGAATCCCGGGAATCTTGAACTGCGGAGTTCGGCCAGAAATTTCGAGGGGATCGCTGGCTTTCCTGCATCCTCCGTGTCCTCTGTGTCCTCCGGGTTCAAGCTGGCATGGATGATCGCGGGGTATAATCAGTGTCTATAGAATCCCAGCGAGGGTGATCATTCATGTCTCCCATGTCTCCCATGTCTCCCATGTCTCCCATGTCCCCATGTCTCCCATGTCTCCCAGCAACGGCAATCCCACGAGTGGCAACGGACGGCACGCCGCGCAACTCCGCGCTGAGTGGATCCATCGGCGCAAGGCGCAGAACAACGATGATGGTAATTTCTCCCAGATGCACTACGCCCGCAAGGGGCTGGTCACGGAGGAAATGGAGTATGTCGCTCGCCGCGAAAAGCTCTCGCCCGAACTGGTTCGTGACGAAGTCGCACGCGGTCGAATGATTATTCCCGCGAATATTAATCATCCGGAACTGGAGCCGATGGCCATCGGCGTGGCTTCGCTGTGCAAGATCAACTCCAACATTGGCAATTCCGCCGTCACTTCAAATATTGACGAGGAACTCAAGAAGTTGCACACCTCCGTCCACTACGGCGCGGACACCGTGATGGACCTCTCCACCGGCGGCGACATTCATGAGATTCGGGAAGCCATTCTGCGGCACTCGCCAGTACCGATTGGAACCGTGCCAATTTACGAAGCGATCTCACGGGTCAAACGAGTGGAAGACCTGAATGCAGAAGTGATGCTGGAAGTGATTGAAGAGCAAGCCCAGCAAGGCGTGGATTACATGACCATCCACGCCGGCGTTCTGATTCAGTATCTGCCCATGATTTCCAAGCGCATTACCGGCATCGTCAGCCGCGGCGGCGCCATTCTGGCGCAGTGGATGGCGCACCATCACAAGCAAAACTTTCTGTACGACCATTTCGATGACATCTGCAAGATCTTCGCCCGGCACGACGTTTCGTTCTCCCTCGGTGATGGTCTGCGTCCGGGCTGCATTGCCGATGCCAGTGACGAAGCTCAGTTTGCCGAACTCAAGACTCTCGGCGAATTGACCAGGAAAGCCTGGGAGTACGACGTACAGGTGATGATCGAAGGGCCGGGCCATGTGCCGCTGGACAAGATCAAAGAGCAGGTCGACAAAGAAAAAGAGCTTTGCTACGAAGCTCCGTTCTACACGCTGGGACCGCTCGTCACCGACATCGCGCCGGGATACGATCACATCACGTCGGCGATTGGCGCGGCTATGATCGGCTGGCACGGCGCAGCGATGCTTTGCTACGTGACGCCCAAGGAGCATCTCGGCCTGCCCAACGATAAGGATGTCAAGGACGGCATCATCGCCTACAAAATCGCCGCCCACGCCGCTGACATTGCTCGCCATCGCCCCGGCGCGCAAGATCGCGACAATGCGCTCAGCTACGCCCGCTACAAATTCGACTGGGAGAAACAGTTTGCCCTGTCCCTCGATCCCGAAACCGCCCGCTCCATGCACGACGAAACCCTGCCCGACGACTACTACAAAGAAGCAGCGTTCTGCTCCATGTGCGGCCCGAAATTCTGCTCCATGAACTATTCCAGCAAGGTCGACGAGTACAACAAAGAAGTCCACGGGCTGGAAAAGAAAGATTATTCAGAACTGGTCGAGAAGCTGGTTTCGCTCAAGTAAAGCTCACGTAGCGGCGGACGCCTGGTCCGCGTCTTTAGACCCTTCAGGATCGCGATTGTGCAGCCTGGGGCACCGAGCAAAATGAAATGACTGAGTTTGGGTTTCGGTCTCCGAGCGGAGAAGCGATCTCGGCGGCTCAGTGGGTTGCGATATGGTCTGCCAAATTCGACTCCACCATTTACCCGGAAGATATTTACCGAGAATTGGTTGCGACGGGTTTGGAATTATCGGATGCGGAGTTCGAGATTGTCGGAGCATGGAAAGAGGGTGCCATACGGAGCGTCCGCCTAGGAATGACGTTCGGCAACTGTTCAGTTAAGTTTACTGACAAGTGGAAGCCGGGAACTGTAGCCGCATATGGTGTCTGGAGGAGCCTTCCTGATTGCCGTTCAGCGTTAGAGCAATATTTGCTTCGAGGGCAGCACCGTCTCTTTCTCGATCATCTGTCTCAAAAGAGTTTTATGAAGCCATGCAAGGGTGGCGGGGTCACGAGCACCAAGTTCGGATTGTCGAGATCGACGTTTGTTCTTCACATCCTTTCCAGAGCAAGGTTTCCCATTTACGACAGCAACACTCAGGCGGGCATCCATCTTCTGACTCAAGGCCAGATTGTGAAGACGAAAACTGCGGCCATTGATGGTGATTGGTATCTACGGATGTTCTGCACGATCATTCACGATCTACAAGGAGCCTGTTCAGCAAGCGATCTTCAGTCTCAGCGAACGCTCGATAAGGCTCTATTCTGTTACGGCAAAGTCGCGAAGAAGCGCCGGAGTTGATCGATAGTCGGCTGGGGGGCTTGCCCACCTTTACGTTTGTGTAAAGGTCGGGGCGGTATACGCTTGCATTAGCCCCTGGGGGTGGCCCGTTCAACCTTCTGCTTGGGGCGGGGATTTTCGCGGGTCACGCAATCGACTTCCGAACGCAGAATCTGAACACCCGCAAGTAACGCTATAATCGTGCCATGGCTGACCACGTAATCCACATCTCGGAAGCGGATGCGGCCCGCGACTTCGCGGGGCTGCTGGCTCGGGTGCGCGCGGGTGCGGAACTTGTGATCGAGAGTGGCAAGCTGCCGGTGGCGGCGATCCATGCGCCAGTTCCGCCGCGACGGTCTATCTCCGAGTGTATCGCTCTGCTGCCCGAGGACTCGACTGCAACGATCGATGCCGACTGCGCCAAGGATGTAGAGGCGGCCGTTGAAAGTCACGAAAGGGTGGGGCAATCTACATCACCGGTAGGCTTCGCGTCGGTGTCGGACGGCGTGGATTCGAATCGCGCCGTCGGCCTCATTGGTGAAGCGAACGCGATAGTCGCCGACTCGTAGCCGCAACTCGCCGGATTCGCCTCTGAGTTCCTTAATGTCGCCTTCGCCACTCTCCGCGAAACGCTGGATCGCAGTGAAGATTCGCATTGCTGTAGACCGGTCGATTCGCCGAACATCGATGCGGGCACCCTCAGACCAAATGATCTTCCTCATCTTCGATCTCTAAGCTTGCGCCCGCTGTTATTTGTCCTTGAGATCGTCCGGTGTAAGACCGAAATCCGCGAGCACTTCTTCGTGCGGGATACCCTGCCCGTGCTGCTTGAACCAAGTCTTCGACTCAGCAACGGCTCGGCGTTCTTCCTGGGTTTCGGGTTCGTCGTCGATAGGGGCGTTCGCAATGGCTCGAGAAACGGGATCCAGCAGACTTTCGAGCATGCCGATCGCCGCCGGTACCTGGCCCGGGGCCAATCGCTCAATCAGTTCGTGGGCGTGCTCCTTGTCTGCAGCCATGCGTAGCTCCTCCCCACATTTTACACGCCGGGGCTTATTCCCCCTCGATGTTCAATACATGGATGGTGTCGGTCTTGGGGTCCAAGATGCCTTGAATTCTTACCTTCTCGCCGACGAAGTTACGTGGGAGCATCTGGTTATCGAGGTGATAGACGTGGGTTTTCGACGCCAGCACGAAGTTTCCTCCCAGATGCTCGATGCAATAAAGCGAGCAGGACGCCGGAGTTTGCCCCGCCGCCCCGGACTTCGACTTGTACATTTCCTGGTGCGATCGGGTCAGGGAATGGACGTTCAGCGCACACTGGCTGTCGGAGATTTCCCCATGGAAAGTTCTCCCCTCGGGCTCGCCAGCATACGCCAGGAGCGATAAAGCTAGCACGCAGCTCGCGCTGCAAATCGTGATTCTATTCATGCGGCACCTCGGAATTATGTACCACTACGAATCTCATATACATGCCTTCGTGATCCTCACTGCAAACCACCGTACAAACCACCACATACTCGCCCGCTTCGTCGGGAGCGGTCATCAGAAACTCCTGCATACCGGGCTTGAGCAGAAGATCCCAGCCGGGTACTTTTGACCGGTCCCTGGCGCGGAGCAGCGAAAATCCGTGGATAGAACCATCCCGGTTCCACGATCTGCCTTTGCGTGCCGTGACGCGCAGCAGAATCTGCTCGCCCGCCTTTACCACGATCTCCGGCTTGTCTTCGCCTGCGATCTTGTACCGGCTGTCCTTGTCCGCCAGCACTTCGACTAGGTGAACTTGCCGGACGGCGGGCATCTGCGCCGAAACAACGCCGCAACCCACCAAAATCCACCCCCACAAGTAACGCAGTTTCCTGCTGGTCATGCTTGCGATTGTCGTCACTACTGCGTCAGGTAGTAGAGAACGAGACGCATGTCTTCGTCAGTAATGGTGGCACGCACGCGCATGTGACGCACAATCGTTGCCATCATGCGGGGTGGAAATTTCTGGGGCGCGGCATGGCATCGGCCGCAGTTTGCCCGAAATCTCTTTTCGCCCTCGACGCGAATGGCGTCGGCGTCCGCAGCGCTCCGAACCACCGGCGTGCTCACCGTGCTCGAACCTCCGTTGCGCGGCGAAGCCGCGACCGCACTCAACGCCCATATAAGCGCCAAAACTCCGGTCGCGATCATCATTTTGAATTTCATTGCGGCCCCACTCGTCCTAACGGCACGGCAAAGCGATACGCAATTCCTACGGTCCACAAGTTGAAATTCCCGTCAGAACTGAATTGGCGGCCGTAGCTGGCCGTAGCTTTCAGTCCATCGTGCAAGTAGTAGTTCAATCCAAAATCCCCTTGCCGTGTATTCACGGTGGGTAGACCGTATTCCTGGGCATCGTCTTCACTGATTTGCCCGGCGAAGAATTGTTGTGCCCGTCCCACGATTTCGGTGCGGCGCATGGCATGCTGCCAGAAATGAACCTGACTGAGCCGGTACGCTGCTTCGACCCAATATCCGCTCCCTTGGTAGGAACGGGCGTACTCCGAACGGAGATTGAGCGGAAGAGGCGTTGGCTGCCAGGCAAAATGAAATCCGAAGGCATTCGAGCGCCCTTCCTGCAGCAACTTTTGCCAGGAAGCACCCGCCTCGATTCGAGGACCGGGCAAAAAGAAGCCCATTCGGCCGCCAGCGGTGCGATCAGAATCTATGCCGTTCACCGTACTCAGCGTGGAGAAATAACCCGCATAGTTGAGGCTTACTTTGGCAGTGACAGGAAATCCGCCTCGCAGCATAGCGCCATCGCTCGATCCAGTCGCGATGGGAAAAATCAGAGGCTCGGCCTGCAAGCTGCGAATCCAGATGGGATACAGGCGTTCGTTATAGATGCCAAAGGGAGTCAGAAACCGGCCTACGGTGACGGTGACGTACGGATTGGCGATGTAGTCGGCCTCGAGATAATCGAGTTCCTTTTGCACTTGTCCGCCGAACGGTCCGTTTCCCTCCTGACGCTGAAAATCACCCTCGAATTCACCTCTGGACTCAATCAGCCAGTGATCTCCCAAAGGAACAAGGAGAACAGGATTGATCTCGGGAACGATCTCGGTCTTCCCGCCCTGGACGACCGTGAAGAAACCAGCGTTGCCGGTAAGGATGGGAATGGGACGGTCGGTGTCAGAGGTCTGTGCGAGCAGCGGCGCGGTTGCGACAAAGAGGAGAAGCGACAAACAAGCCTGGGCACGGGCAGAACTCTGCCTGCGCGGTTGCATACGGTTCGTCTGAAAACGCTTCAAAAGCCAATCCCCACTTCTCCGCTGCTTGAGCGATTGTCCGGTATCCAGAGCGGGCCGGGGAAGATAACGAAGGTAATTCGGGAGTAGGCGTGAGCGTCCCCGCGGTGCCTGATCCGTCCTATCGCGGCCGTACGGAATTAATCGCTGTCTGGCCACTCACGAATTGAGACCTACCCCGTCTAAGCTGTGTCGGAACGGAGGAGCCATGAAACCTCAACGCCAGCTCGCCGCCTGGATGGGAGCCATTCTGGGCACGCTTTGCGCCTTGTTTTTCGCTGCTGCCCAAGGCCATGCCTCGGACCATGGACGGTATACCGAAGAGTTCCACCAGACGTACCCTCTGGCCGCTGGCGGCCGGGTCGAGCTCGACAATATCAACGGTGCAGTGCACATCACAGGATGGGATCGAAACGAGGTCAAGGTAGACGCGGTCAAGTATGCCGGCACCAAAGAGCGGCTGGATGAGGTCAAGATCGTGGTTGAGTCGGGCAGTAATTATGTTTCCATCCATACTAAGTACCGCGACCACGACTTTTCCTGGAACCACTCCTGGAGCCACGACGGATGGAACAATCCGGCCGGCGTTGAGTATACCCTGATGGTGCCCCGGGCGGCCCACCTGGATGAGATCAAATTGGTGAATGGAGAGTTGGATATCCATGGAATCGCCGGCGAAGTGCGCGCCTCCTCGGTTAACGGGCGAACGACCGCCGAGGGCCTACAGGGCAGGGTTGACCTTTCTACGGTCAACGGGCGAATGCAAGTGCAGTTCGACCGCCTGGCAGACTCTCCGATTGAACTGTCTTCTGTCAATGGCGGCATTGAGCTGACCCTGCCTTCCGATGCCAAGGCAGAGGTGGAAGCCTCAACGGTCTCGGGTGGCATCAATGATGACTTTGGTCTGCGCGTGCGCCACCACCGCTACGTGGGCCACGATCTGCGCGGAGAACTGGGTGGCGGCGGAACTCGCATCAAGCTCTCGAACGTGAATGGACATATCGAGATCCGGCACGCAAGCGATGGTAAGCCGCTTAGCCCGGCCAAGGATCTGAATCATGATGATCGCGATGACGAGGATGACGATATCTGAGATTTCTAGGCGCGATTGAATGGGGCCGCCCGCGGGCCACGCGTTCAGAGGATTGGACGTGGAGCACCGGCCCGGCACTATGCTACCTGGGGAAGAAGCTGCGGTCGAGATCGAATCTCGCTGAACAGCGCGTCGTCGTGAGCAGCTTGGCGTGTATCCGGCGGTCCGCCGCCGCGATGTCAGCTAAAAGCCCCGCTTCTCGGAAAGAACGCGAGAAGGGCAGGGCACCCGCTTTTGTGGGTGGTGAGAGCGTGGGCCAGCCCCTCGAAGTCGTATATAGTGCTGCTCGTGGACCTCGCAGACGTTCGCCGTTTGGTCATCATCGCCATGTTCTCGGATGACGTACTCTTCGGGAAACTCGTCTTGAAGGGCGGAAATGCAATAAGCCTAGTTTACAAATATGGAGCGAGGGGTTCGCTGGATGTGGACTTTTCAATCGAAGGAGAGTTCGAGGACACTGAGGATGCGGCAAGGAGGATTACTCGAGCGTTGACTGATCGCTTTGACGCCGCTGGATTTATTGTTTTTGACTGCACCTTCGGGCCAAGGCCTCTAACGCCTTCTGTAGACAACCCGAGGTGGGGTGGCTACCGAATTCAGTTCAAAATAATCGAGAGGGACAAACATCACCGGTTTAACGGTGAACTCGAGGCAATCCGCCGCAACGCAACAGTGATCGGCCCGGTACAACAACGGGTATTCAATATCGACATAAGCAGGTGGGAGTTCTGCGAAGGAAAAACGGAAACTAAACTAGAGGAATTCGCGATCTTCGTCTACACCCCGCCGATGCTCGCGATCGAAAAAATCCGCGCAATTTGTCAGCAAATGCCGGAATACCCAATTCGGGTGGCGAAAACTGCCAGGGCAAGAGACTTTTATGACATACACGTGATCATCGAAGAATCGAAAATTGACTTAACTGACCCTGAAAACCTGGAACTGGTGAGGCAGATATTCGCCGCGAAAGAAGCGCCGCTGAGCCTCATCGGATTGATCGAAAAGTATCGAGAATTTCATCGGCAGGACTGGCCGTCAGTTGAAGCGACGGTGGGCGAAGAACTGAAACCGTTCGACTTCTATTTCGACTACGTTCTGGGTGTGGTAAAGAAGCTAGAATCCCTTTGGAAAAAATAGCCGCCACTTGGGATCATATTCACGATCTTTGATTCCATGAGCTAAGTAGAAATCGAGGGAAATTCCTAACTTCAAGAGCCTCTCGGTCCTGCTCTTGTCATAGCCGGCTCTTTCCATGTAGAAACCTATCGCTTGGTGATAAGGGTAAACATAATCCAGCTTCTTGAGCGTAGCTATTAACGTGTTAACCGAAATCTGTTCTCTTGCAGCCTTATAAGCTTCGAGCACTTGATAGATTCCACCCGCATATGCGGGCCTGACGGTGATGTCAATCAGCGTTCTTTCCAGCCGCGTGACATCTATCGCCTCGCCTGTGTCTGCAGCGATTGGCCCAACTTCAAGCCGACCGGTGTTTTTTCCGCTCAACAACACTATCGCCCAGTCTTCGTAGGTGAACGTATAGACTGATCGACGTTGCTGACCCGAAAACGCCCGAGCGAGGGCTTCCGGTGTTAAGGGCGAAGTTGGGCGCGGTTTTGTGCTTTGCTCCTTGTTGATGTAGAGCGTCCTAGGAATTTGATCCGTCAGGCCATGAAGGAAAACGGCCGTTCCATGGGACAGGTAAGCCGAGGAGCGTAGCGAGAGGGCGACAGCAAAAGGCGAAGCTTTCCCCCAGATATAGCGTGTCGTCGAGCGATAATGCTCGGACATGACCTTCGTTACAGAGAGCTTGCCGGTATCAACGAGAAAGCCAATAAACCTGCGGGTAGTAATGTAATCGGGTAGCTTCCAGGTTGCTCGATTCTCACCAAGAGTCGCACCTAACTCGCCCTCGGTGTACACGTGTTTGTTCGATTCGTCGAAGAACTTGGCGATTGTAGGCCCGGCTTCGAGAATTCGAGGCGGCTTTCGCGGCATATCGGTTATTTGCTGTTCTGGTATATATACCAGAACAGCTCTTATCACAATCATCCATTAGCACAGTAGGTATATATACCTACTGTGCTGATGGTTTTCAAAGATTATCGCTGACCGCATTGAAAATAAAGCGCTTAAATGGGTGGGTATCTCTGCTTAATGATGGTATATATACCATCATTGAGAAGCGCAGACTGCCGCGGGTTACGCCACTTCCTGCAATACGGCCGCAAACGCTTCGATGGCCTGATCAATCTGCTGGCGCGTGATGATCAGCGGAGGTTGGAAGCGAATCACATTTCCATATATTCCCCCTACACCCACGAGCACGCCATTGCGGAACAGAGCATCGCGAACAGCTTCGGCTTCGGAAGGCGCCGGGGTTAGCTTTTCGTCTTTCACCAGCTCGACGCCGATCATTAGACCCAGGCCGCGTACCTCACCGATAAGTGGGTGGTGCTTTTGCAGGGCGCGGAGTTTGGTCATGGCGTAGTTGCCGGTTTCGGTGGCGCGCGCTGGAATATTTTCCTTCTGCATGAACTCGATATTGGCAAGCGCGGCGGCACAGGAAATGGGATTACCGCCGAATGTCGACAGGTGATCGCCCGGCTTGAAGGCGGCGGCAATTTCCGGCCGCGTCGTGAATGCGCTGAGCGGGAATCCATCAGCGATGCCCTTCGCCGTGACCAAAATATCGGGCATCACACCGTAATGTTCGATGGCAAACATCTTGCCCGTTCGCGCGAATCCGGACTGAACTTCGTCGGCGATAAACAGGATTCCGTGTTGATCAAGGATCTTCTTCACTTCTTTGAAGTAGCTTGGCGGCGGCACAATAATTCCGCCTTCGCCCATGACGGGCTCGGCGATGAAGGCGGCAACATCTCCGGAAGTGGCAAAACGGATCACGTCTTCAATCGCTTTGGCGCATTGCCGTCCGCATTCTTCAGGATCATTGCGCCACTGTGAACGGTAGGTATAAGGCGCGGGAGCAAAGGCCACGCCCGCGGCATAAGGGCCGCCACGTTTCTTGCGTGCCAGATTGCCGGTAACACTCAGCGTGCCCCAACTGCGTCCATGAAAACTAGCGTGGAGCGCGATAAACTCATGCTTGCCGGTGTAGAGACGGGCCAGCTTCAATGCGCCTTCGATGGCCTCCGCTCCGCCGTTGCCAAAGAAAGTCTTGGTCAGGCCGCGAGGGGCAATGTGCGCGATCTTCTCCGCCAGATCGGCGACCGGCTGCACATGATAAATGTAGGAGGCGGCGTGCACCAGTTTATCCATTTGCGCTTTCGCCGCCGCGATCACCTGGGGGTTATTGTGTCCGGCGTTCACCACCGAAATTCCGGCAAAGCAGTCGAGATATTCGCGGCCGCTCACATCGGTGACAATCGTGCCGCTGGCTTTTTCTACCACGATGGGTACGACCGACTTCATGAAGCCGGTCATTACGTAGTCTTTGTATTTCCGGATGGTGTCGGACATATTCTCTCCGTTTTCCTACCTCGTGTCCCTTGTGTTTGCCAAGACAGCGTGAACCACAGAGGTCACGAAGATGTACGAAGGAAAATCTAAAGTCAGAACTTACGCGAGTGCTCTTTGGCCCAGCGCTCGATTACGACTTTCTTCTCGGTGTAGAACTCAACCGCGTCGCGACCCTGCCCGTGCAGCACTCCGAAGAAGCTATCCTTCCAGCCACTGAATGGGAAATAGGCCATGGGCGCGGCCACTCCGATGTTGATGCCGATATTGCCAGCCGGCGCTTCGTAGCGGAAGCGCCGCGCCGCCGCGCCGCTCAAGGTGAACAGCGAAGCCTGGTTGCCGTATGGACTGCGCGCCAGAAACGCGAGTGCGTCATCCATACTGTCGGCATGAACGAGACTTAGCACCGGGCCGAAGATTTCGGTGTCGGCCAGTTCACTGGTGGCTGGCAGGTCATCGAGAATGGTCGGCTTCACAAAGTTTCCTGTTTCACATTTCGGGATTATGGCGTTGCGCCCGTCCAGCACGACTTTCGCGCCCTGCTTCTCGCCGACTCCAATCAGAGATTCGATTCGCGACTTGCTCTGTGCTGTGATCACCGGCCCCATCTGCACACCTTCGTCGAGGCCGTTGCCCACTCGGAGCTTGGCAGCGGCATCCGTGATGGCGTCGCGAAACGTTTTCTGAGCTTCGGCAACTGTGACTGCAACCGACACTGCCAGACAACGCTGGCCGGCGCAGCCGAAGGCACTGTCGCTGATGATCTGCGTCGCCATCTCCATGTCAGCATCCGGCAGAATAATGACGTGGTTCTTGGCGCCGCCCTGGCACTGCGCACGCTTCCCATTGGCTCCGGCCCGGGCGTACACATGCTTGGCAACAGGTGTTGAGCCCACGAAGCTGATGGCGCGAACTTTGGGATGATCGAGCAACGCATTCACCACGCCCTTGCCGCCGTTCACCAGGTTGACCACACCCTTAGGCAATCCAGTCTGCTCGAGCAACTCAAAAGCCCGCCGCATGGTGAGCGGCACGCGCTCTGAGGGCTTGAGGACGAAGGTGTTGCCGCAAGCGATTGCATAGGGCAGAAACCAGAACGGAATCATGCCGGGAAAATTGAACGGCGTGATCGCCGCGACTACGCCCAACGGTTGCCGGATCATGATTTCATCGATGCCGCGGGCGACATCTTCCAGGTTGTAGCCCTGCATCATCATCGGAATACCGCAGGCGACTTCGACGTTCTCGATGGCGCGACGCAACTCGGCTTTGCCCTCAGCAAGGGTCTTGCCGTTTTCCTGGGTGATGACGCGAGCCAGTTCGTCAAGGTGATCTTCGAGAAGCTGCTTCAGCTTGAATAGCGGCTGGATGCGGTCCTCGGGAGGCGTACGGCGCCATTCAGGATAAGCAGCGGCCGCGGCTTCCACCGTCGTGGCAACCTCGGCAGCGTCGGAAAGCGGGACTTTCGCCATCGGCTCGCCCGTCGCGGGATTAGCGACATCGAGCCAGTCGGTGGCGTTAGATTCGATCCAACGGCCGTTGATAAAATTCGGAACCCTGCTCAAAGTTGGCGCAGCCACCGTCATTTGCGAACAACCTCAGCTATCGCGAAGAGTCACCGTGCCTGTGACGTAGCTTGCTACGTCTCGATGGTGCACCTAAATGAGGACCACGGCAACCGGCCCTACGTGACCTGAGCCACGACGCCCTTCCTTTCACCCACGGCCTGCAATGCCGACTCCAGCACACCGAGCGCCTCATCCATCTGGTCGCCGGTCACGACCAATGGCACAAGGACACGAATCACATTGGAATATGAGCCTGCCGTGATCGTGATCAAACCGCGTTCGTAGCAATACTGCGTGATTTGTTTTGTCTCATCCGCGGCGGGCTCACGCGTCTCGGCCGACTTTACCAGTTCGATCGCCTGCATCCCGCCCAAGCCACGAACATCGCCGATGGTCGGCCAGCGCTGCTGCCACTCCTTGGCACGTTTCTGGAATCTGTTTCCCACTTCATTGGCGCGCTTCAGGAGGTCCTCGCGGTCGAAGATGTCGAGCACAGCCAGCGCCGCTGCACAGGAAACCGGATTGCCCGCAAAAGTACCGCCAAGACCGCCTGGCCCGGGCGCATCCATGATTTCGGCCCGCCCGGTGATCGCGGCAAGCGGTAGGCCGCCGCCAATTGACTTGGCCGACACCAGAATATCCGGCTCGATGCCGTAGTGTTCGCTCGCGAACAATGTCCCAGTACGACCAAACCCGCTCTGCACTTCATCCGCGATAAACAACACGCCATGCCTACGACAAATATCGATCAGCACCCGGAAATAATCAGGCGGCGGAACAACAAATCCTCCTTCACCCAAAACCGGCTCGGCAATCACAGCAGCCACATCTTCGGACGCAACCACGCGTTTGAACGTATCCTCCAGATGCCGCGCACAGTACAGATCGCACGCTGGATATTGCAGCGAATACGAGCAGCGATAGCAGTACGCGTAGGGAATGCGGTACACATCGCTCGGAAAGGGCGCGAACCCTGCTTTATACGGATGCGTCTTGCTGGTCAGCGCCAGGGTCATCATGGTGCGCCCGTGGAAAGCATCTTCGAACGCAATGATTCCGGACCGTCCGGTGTGGGCGCGCGCGATTTTCACCGCGTTCTCCACGGCTTCCGCGCCACTGTTCACGAATAAAGTCTTCTTGGGAAACTTACCGGGAGTGATTTCGTTCATCCGCTCGGCCAAGCGGATGTAACTCTCGTACGGCGTAACCTGAACGCAGGTGTGCAGAAAGTGATCCAGTTGTTCGCGAATTGCAGTCAGCACGCCCTCGCGGCGATGTCCTACATTGAGGCAGCCAATTCCACCAGCAAAATCGATGTAGCGGTTTCCGTCCACATCTTCCAGCCAAGCATCCTGGGCTTTCGCCACGTATATCGGAGTGCCTATGGACAGTCCGCGGGGTACGGCCGTGTTACGGCGCTCAGCCAACGCTTTCGACTTAGGGCCGGGAATCGGAGTTCGTAATCGAATGGTTGCCACGTTGGTTCTCACTTCTTGCCGTTGTGTTGCTGTCGTTGGCCGTTCGTCGTTCGGAGCGAGCCATTGGGCAGAACGACACTCGGCCAACGACCAAGGACGAACGACGTACGACCCATTCTCAGTACCACGCGATCGGAGCTTCGTTCAGATTGATGTGTACCTGTTTGGTTTCCAGATACTCTTCAATGCCCCATGGACCCAACTCGCGACCGAAGCCCGACTGCTTATAACCGCCCCACGGAGCTTCGACGTACGTGGGTTGCATGTGGTTTACCCACACAATGCCGGCGCGCAGGGCCTTCACAATACGAAACGCTTTGAAGATATCGCGGGTCCACACTGCCGCCGCCAGACCGTAAGGTGAGTCATTCGCGATGTTCACCGCGTCTTTCTCATCTTCGAACGGAATCACGGCTGCGACCGGACCAAAAATTTCCTCGCGAGCGATGCGTGCGCTGTTGGTCACGTCGTAGAAGATGGTCGGTTCGATGTAGTAGCCTTTGGCAAATTTGCCGGCGCGACCGCCGCCGGCGGCCAGCTTGGCTTCTTTCTTGCCGACTTCCTGATACGAGCGGACGCGTTCATACTGTTCTTTGCTAACCACCGGACCCATCTTCGTGTCGCGATCCAGGGGGGCCCCCAGCTTGATCTTCTTCGCCTTCTCGGTCATGGCGTCCACGAACTTTTTGTAAATAGGCTTCTGCACCAGGATGCGGCTGCCTGCAGAGCAGACTTCGCCCTGATTGATGAAGACGCCGAAGAGCGCGCCATCAATGGCAGCTTCAAAGTCGGCATCGGCGAAAAAGATGTTGGGGGACTTGCCGCCGAGTTCGAGCGTAACGCGCTTTACCGTGTCGGCGGCCTGTTTCACGATGATTTTGCCGACAGCAGCGCTGCCGGTAAAAGCGATTTTGTTCACATCGGAATGCTGCACCAGCGGCGCGCCACAGCTTTCGCCGAATCCGGTGATGACGTTCACCACCCCCGGAGGTAGGCCTACGTCGGACAGCCATTTCGCCATTTCCAGGACAGTGATGGGCGTCTGCTCGGCTGGTTTCAAAATACAAGTGCAGCCTGCCGCCAGCGCCGGCGCCAGTTTCCACGCTGCCATCAGCAGCGGATAATTCCAGGGAATGATCTGCCCGGCGACGCCAATCGGTTCCTTCAGCGTGAGGCTCACGGCATTGTCCGGGACCGGGTTTACGTAGCCCAGAATCTTCGTAGCCAGTCCGCCGTAATACTCGAAGCAGGTTGCCACGTCGGCGATGTCGAATTCCGCTTCCACGATGGGCTTGCCAGTATTTCGGGATTCCAATTCCGCCAGCGTCGAGGCGTTCTGGCGGATCTTCTCCGCCAGGCGGAACAGGACGCGGCCGCGCTCCTGTGCGGTGGTCGAAGCCCACGGACCGTTTTCAAACGCAGCCTTGGCGGCGGCCACAGCCCGGTTCACATCTTCGGCGTTCGCGTCGGGAACCTGTGCCATGACTTCTTCCGTTGCGGGATCGTAGACAGGAAAAGTCTTGTTCGACTTGCTGTCCACCCACTCGCCGTTGACGTACATCTGATAAGTGCGAACGTCGGCCTTGACTCCACCTGGCATAGGTTTCTCCTGCGAATTCTGCCTACCCGAGCTTCGCTCGGTCGGGGCGGCCGAGGGCGGCCGTCCCCACACGAACCTGTTCTGCCGTTCTGCGGCGACGGTACACAAAGAAAAAGAACGCCGCCAACCCCAGAAAGAACACCGTGCCCACAACCATTTTGATCTCAAACAGCCAGATCGAATCGATCTGGTGCGAAGGCACAAATGCGACCGCCATGCCCAACGCGGTCGTAAGCAGACCGCATCCACCGGAGACCAGCATCGTGTTCTTGCTGTAGTGTCCTCCCACTTCGTGCTGGAGCCCGAGCTTCATCAATCCCGCATACATATAGAGAAAGGGCACGAGTTGCAGCACAACAGCAAGATCAAGCATGGTGACGAAGGCTTCTTTTACTTGCGCTCCCACAAAGCTCATCGCCAGAAACGCTGCCGACAGGCTGGCATGCACGATCAGCGCAACGTACGGCGTCGCGTAACGCGGATGCAGCTTGCCCAGTCCTTCTGGCAAGTACGAATCGAGGCCGGCAACGAACGGAATCCGCGCCGAACCGGACAGCCACGCGGAAGCAATCCCGGCAATCGAAATGCTCAGCACCAAGGCAAACGGAGATGTGATCCAACCCACCCCGATCTGCGCGGCCAGATGGCTCACTGCTTGCATGATGCCGGCAAGCACGCCGATCTGGTTCTTCGGAACCGCCATGAGCAGTGTCAGTGTGGCGCCGATGTAAAGCACGCCACAAATCACTCCGCCCAATGCCACCGCTCCCGGCAAAGTGCGTTTCGGGTCCTGGATCTCATCTCCCATCACAGAAGCGAGTTCGAGTCCCACCAGGCCGAAGCAAATCACGCCAAACGAATTCACCAGGCGGAAGTCGCCCGGGATGCGAAAATCCGCTGCTGTGACCGTGATCCCAAAACGATGGGTCACAATCGCACCCAGCAGGATCAGCGTCGCTGCCGTAATCGCGGTACCGATGCCACCCAGGTTATTTACCCACTTCCCCACTCCCAAGCCGAGTACATTGAGCACTACCAGCAACGCTAACAGCGCGATAGACGCGGTTAATGCGAAGATCGGCTTGTCTGCCAAGCCCAATGCGCGCGGCCCAGCAACAAATACCGAGATGCCGACGAAATAAAGGAGCACCGTCGGCACATAGAAAATGTTATTCGTCCAATAACACCAACCGGAGAGAAAGCCGTGAAAGTCGCCAAAGATTCGCTTAGCCCACAGGTACACGCCACCTTCACCGGGATAACGGTCGGCTAGTTCGATCACCGCGATTCCCTGCGGCCAGAAGAATAGCAGCAGCGCCAGAATCCAGAGCCACACCGTCACTCCACCATTGGCAGAGATGGTGGGCACTACATTCAGGTTCACCACCGCCACCACGAACAGCAGGACCAGGTCCCAGCGGCCGAGCACGCGTTTCAGATGAGGCTGGGACTCGTGGTCGTTGATGGACAAAGTCGGCTCCTCGACCTCAGGGGCTAAAGCCCAATCTCTGCGGGCGCCTAGCGGCACGGCTGAAGCCGTGCCCTTCCACGGACCTTTCTTGTTGAACCGGTTCTACTCTAGTGAACTACCACTTCCGCTGTTCGTTGCTGCTGCGCCTTGGCCAGCGCGGGCGCCACGTCTTCGAAGGCCGCGAGGTGCTTGGCGATGTCGGCTTCTGTGTGTTGCACGGAAATAGTCCACTGCTCATCCCACCAGTATGGCTGCGGCATCACGCCACGATTCACCATGCCGAACCAGTAGTGGCGCCAGAGATCGGTATCGATGGTGATCCAATCGCGGTAGTTCCGAACCTCTTTGGGATAGAGCATGAGCGCGCCATTCGCGCCTGCGCTGGCCACATAGGCCTGCAGGCCGACCTTCGCGATGGTTTTCCGGTAACCTTCGTTCAGTTTCTTGCCGAGCTTCTCCACGTGAGCGTAGTTCTCACGCGTAAGCACTTCGCGAAACGTCGCCAAGCCCGCCGCCATCGAGACCGGATTGGTGTTGTAAGTGCCACCGTGAAAGACCTTGTGTTGCGAGATCAGGTCCATCACTGATTTGTGTGTGCCGAACGCGGCCAGCGGCAATCCGCCACCAATCGACTTCGCCAGGCAGATCAGGTCGGGCTTTACGCCGAAGTACTCCGAGGCGCCGCCCCAGCCGAGCTTTGCTCCGGTCTTCACCTCATCGAAGATCAGCAATGCGCCCTGCTTCGTACAGATCTCGCGCAGGCCCTCCAGGAAACCGGGCTGGGGCATGCACAATCCGACGTTCATCATGATGGGCTCGAGAATGATCGCCGCGATCTCGCCGGGATTCTGTTTGAAGCGAAGCTCGACACTGGCAAGATCATTAAACGTGGCAACCGGGATGTTGGCAATGGATGCTTTCGGCACGCCCAAGCCCCCGGGAACGGAGGTCGGAGCGTTCACATCGCCGAACTCCGGTGCATGGGGTTTCACGCTGACCAGAGCGGCGTCGTGCAACCCGTGATAGCCGCCTTCGAACTTGAGAATCTTGTCGCGTCCTGTAGCAGCTCGAGCCAGGCGGCAGGCGTGCATGGTGGCTTCCGTGCCGCTGTTCCCGAAACGCACCATCTCGACCGGAAAGCGATCGCAGATCACCTCCGCCAGTTCCCACTCCATGTCGTGCGGCATTCCGAACATGGTGCCGGTGCCCAGACGTTTTTCAACCGCCTTCATGACCGCGGGATGGCAGTGACCGGCCATCAGCGCGCCGAAACAGAGGTTGTGGTCAATGTAGTCGTTGCCATCGAGATCGCGGAAATGCGAGCCCTGGCCTTCTTTCACAAAAATCGGATAGGGATCGTACGCGCGGTAATTACTGGCCACACCCAGCGGAATGCGTTTCAAATTCTTCTTGTGCGATTCGGCAGACTTCGGCGTGCGGCGCTCGAAGGTCGCCAGTTCTTTCTGCAATTCGGGGTACATCAAGGTCTCCAAGAAATCTCAGGCCGCGTCGCAGCCATTAGAGTGCCCGGGCAGACAGAGCCGCCCGGGTTTCGCGTCAGAAGAACAATTTTAGTGCAAACTGCACCAGACGTGGATTTTGCGCCTGCGTGATCTTGCCAAACTGCGTCGGACCATCGGAAAAATGACCGTCCGGGTTGTAAAAATTCGTATGATTGAAGATGTTGAAAATCTCTCCCCGGAACTGCAGGTACTTGCTCTCGGTCAAAGGAATTTGCTTGTGAACTCCGAAATCCCAGTCGTTGAGCCCTGGACCGCAGCAGATCGTGCGCTGTGTGCCATTGTTGAACTGGCCGAGTTGCGGATCTTGAAAGTCGTTGGGGTTGAACCAGAAGTTACCGTTCTTCTTGGGATCCAACTTCTGAAAGGGAGCAACCAGACTGGGGGCCTCCGTGCCCAGGAAGAAGAAACTGTTGATGAGTTCGTTGTCGTTAGCGGTATCCAGCCGGATTGGAAACCCGCTCTGAAATTGAGTAATGCCGGAGACCGCCCAATCGTCGATGAGCTTTCCTTTCCATCCTTCGTGCTTTGGAATTGGCAGTTGCCAGTAATAGCTGATCACGAAGCGCTGTGCCGAATTGAACAGCGAAGGCGCGCGGCTGGCCCGGAAGTTGAACGGATTGAGCGTCTCTTCGAAGGTTGAGCCGTCATCGATCGACTTGCTGAACGTATACGCCGCCTGAAACTGCAGGCCTTTGGCAAAGCGCTTTTCCAGCATGGCTTCCAGCGCATTGTAGTTGGAGTTGGCGATGGTGTCTTCCGCAAATACGTCGGTGAAGACGGGAATGCCGTCCGCCGGACAACCCCTGCCCATGTTCGGACCTGTCATCACGCAATTCGGAGAAGAGTAGGGCCTTAAACCCACCATGGTCACTGGCGTTCCGCCCGCGGCGCCGGTAACCGTGTTTCCATTCGGCAAATGGAATAGAAAGCCCTGAGGCACCAGCACGCTCCACTGCGAGTCTTCCACGGTTGGGCCGCAGGTGGCTGGGCTTCCGTACGAGGTTACATTTGCCGGGTTAATGTTCGCCACGCTGATGATGTCCAGGCAGGTCTGCGGATTCGACGGATTGATGTCGTGCGCAGCCAGCAAGCGATGCCCTTGCGAGCCTACGTAGCCAAGCTGCAGCATGAGATCGTTGGCCAGCTGCCGCTGAATCGTGAGATTGTATTGCGTTGTGTATTGCGTTCGCAGGTGCGGCTGAAACTCACCGTAAAGGAGGATGGGGCGGAAGAAGGTCAGATCGACTGGCTGACCGGAGGTTGGCGTGATAAAGCCGTTGAACGGGTTCGGAGCGGAAGGAACTCCGGCCCCTCCAGCCTGATAAACAAACGGCGTATTGAAAAAAACATTGGAAAGCGAGGAACTGCCGCCAAAAGGAGGTTCAGCGCCGAACTGCGCCAGCACCAGCTGCTCAATCGGGTTGTAGAAAAGGCCCCAACCGGTTCGGATGCTGGTCTTGCCGTTGTCGCCAAAGACCTTCCCCAAAAATCCAGCTTTGAAATTGGGACTGTAGGCCAAACCAATACGTGGCGCAAACGCCTTGTAATAGGTCGTGGTCAGGCCGGCGGGAACACCGCTGTCGCCCGGAACAACCAAACCCGTGGGCGTAACGCCGGTATTGGAGCAATCCGGATTCGTGATTCCTAACTGGCGAAAATACGTAATGCTCTGTGATGTGAGCTGACACGGAAAGACCGTGGAATTTTGTCCCGGCCGGAATGTCTCGACGTGTCCGCTGATGTCCGTCATCGGCGGATCAAATTCCCAGCGCAACCCGTAGTTCAGGGTCAGGTTCGGTTTGATCTTCCAACTATCCTGGGCAAAAGGATAGAGGGAGAGGCTGCGCACATCCTCTCGCTGAGCTGAGCCTTGCAAATAGATGTCGTTCAGACCCAGCAGGTATTCGGCATAATTATCGCCGTCGCCCGGCACAATGGCATTGGGTCCGGTGTTGTTGAATGTGTACTCGCCGTTTACGTCGAAATAGTAGGTCTGGTCGAAACGGGCGCGGCGAATGTCGAGTCCGAACTTGAATGTATGGTTGCCCTTGACCCAGGTCAGATCATCCGACCACTGAAAGCTGTTTCCCACTTGGGGCAGGGTTCCTTCCCAGTTGTTGCCGATGTTCGCGCCGCCGCCGATGCCGATGAAAGGAACGCCGGTTTGATCGGCGGG
Organism: uncultured Acidobacteriota bacterium; assembly: GCA_963770485.1. GTDB lineage: Bacteria > Acidobacteriota > Terriglobia > Terriglobales > Acidobacteriaceae > CAVVEC01. Next base: position 140,450 of record CAVYPX010000005.1, on the reverse strand, counting down.
CAAGCCAGGCGTGATCCCCAGCTTGGCATTCGTGCCGTACACACTGGTAATGGCGGCCGAATCCGACGTGCCGGTGAAACAAAACGGCTGAGCCGCCGCGGTGGCGCAGGAAGAGGTCACCGCGCCTGTGCTCTGCGGGGCAAGGAAGTGGAGTTGTCCTTCCCGCATATAGGTGAAGCGCGCCTCGTTGACCACGGCATTGCTGATCGTCCAGGTGTGGCTCAAGTTCCACTGTTGGTAGCGAAAATCATTGGTGTTGCCGAAGCCGGGCACGTTGGCTCCGGCTTGCTCGAAGGTGTCATAGGGCTGCAATTGGGAAATATCGGTGAAGTAATAGTAAGCGGTAAAATCCTGGCGATCGGTGATTTTGTGGTCGAAGCGGACGGTAAACTGATTCTCGAAATCGCTTCCCACCGGCACGGATTGATTCTGGTAGGGGCCGACGTTCGCCTGCGGAATGAAACGCAAGAGGTCGGAAGCGACCGGATCCATGCAGGAAGTCGGGATCGCATTCGTGGGAAAAATGCTCGCCCAGGACTCGCCTGCCACCGGCATTTTCGCTCCCGCAACCTTAAGAATGTCGCTGGTGCAGTTTGTGCGGCCATTCAATACGTCGGCCACAAACTGATTACTGATACCGCCTTTAAATCCGCCGGCGCCGGAGAAATCTCCGCCGCGCTCCGCTGTGCTGGGGACGTTCAGCAGATCGCCCGGATCGCCTTGCCGGATTCGTCGGCCCTCGTATGAAAGAAAGAAGAAGGTGCGGTCCTTCTTAACCGGGCCGCCGAAAGTGCCCCCAAACTGGTTCTGATTAAACTGCGGCTTGATGGTATTGAAATAGCCTTGCGCGTTCAACACCGTATTGCGGAAGTATTCGTACACATCGCCGTGAAAGTCATTCGTCCCCGACTTGGTAATTACGTTGACGACGGAGCCTGAATTGCGGCCATATTCGGCGTCGAACGTATTGCTGATCACGCGGAACTCTTCCACACTGTCCGGCGTCGGTTGCACTGTCGGCAGGTTCACCAACTGGTCGTTGGCATCGCCCCCGTTGACGCTGAAATTGTTGGCGCGGGCGCGCCCACCATTGACTGAGACCGAACCCGACTGATCAGACCCGAAAAACAGACTGCCGCTACTGCCCAGTTGCGCCTGGACGCCGGGCTGGAGTTGCAGAAACTGGTAGGTATCGCGCGCGTTCAAAGGTAGTTCGTTCACCGATCGATCGTTGATGACCGCCCCCAACTGGGTGCTGGTTGTATCCACCTGCGGCGCTTCTGAGGTAACCTCCACCGTCTCCTGGGTTTGGCCGATCTGCAGAGTGGAGTTCAGAGTAACCACTTGATTCACCTCGACAATAATGTCCTTCTGCACATTCTTCTTAAAACCGGCCTGCTCGAAGGTCACGGTGTAGGTGCCCGGCTTCACTTCCACGAACGTATAATCGCCGCCGGAGTTAGTCTGCGTTTGCCGTTCAGCCCCTGTCGCTTGATCGGTCAGAGTTACCTTCACACCGGCCACGAGTGCGCCGGTGGGATCGGCGACCCGCCCGAGAATTCTGCCGCCGGTGCCTTGAGCAAGGACGAAGGTGGAACTCGTAAGACAAAACACGGCAACCAGCCAGCGGGTCGCCCAGCGTGCAGTCGACGACGGCATGGAAACCTCCAGAGATCGGTTGGAAGCCTCTTGAATATAAAAACGAGCGGCTTGCGCTCGAAGCAAACCTTGCTATAATCGCGCAAGGTTAGAGAACCCGCCGCAGGCTGTCAAGCAAAAAATAGCGTCGCGATTGAACCCAGATCGACAGGCGGAGAGCATCGTTTCCGAAATGAAGCCAGGCGCGCCTAAACCTTACTTGAAAATCGGCGATGTGGCTCGCCGGGTGGGCGTCTCTCCCTCCGTGATCCGCTCCTGGGAGAGCCTGGGACTGACCCGGCCGCGCCGAACCGCCAGCAAGTATCGTCTTTACACGGCCGAGGATGTGAAGTTGCTCAAGCGCGCCCGCTTTTTGCGCAAAGTGCGCGGACTGAATGCGCCCGCGATTGTGCAACTCCTCAAGCGCGAGGGTCGGGGGCAACCAACCCCGGACAGCACCAGCAGGGCGATCGGGATCCACCTTCGCCAGTTGCGCGTCCGGCGCGGTTTCTCCCTGGCTCAAGTCGCAAAAGCGGCAGGCATTTCGGTGGGATTCCTCAGCGCTCTCGAACGTTCGCATATGAGCGCGTCGGTGAGCACGCTAGGCAGGCTGGCTCGTTTCTACAAAACCAACATTCTCGGCTTCTTCGATCCAGCCGAGTCCGATAGCCGCGTGGTGTCGCCGGAAAAACGCAAGGTTCTGGAGGCCGGCCCGGGAGTGCGCATGGAATTGTTGGCTTGGGGCAACACGGTCATGGAGCCGCACCTGTTTCGCATTGCTCCTCACGCCGGCAGCGGCGAATCCTATACCCACGCGGGCGAGGAATTCCTTTACATTTTGCGTGGAGAGTTGAGAATTTCGGTGCAAGACGCTGAATACCGGCTCAAGCGCGGCGACAGCTTCTATTTCGAGAGCGCTACGCCGCACCGCTGGTGCAACCCAGGCCGTACCGAAACCTGGGTGCTGTGGGTAAACACCCCGCCGACATTTTAGAGGGCGGAAAACGGAGACCCGAGACATGACCCGACGCTGTCTCATCACGCTGCTCGTGACCAGCCTGCTCCTGCTCGGTTCTTGCGTGAAAAAGAGTCCCACGCTCAACCTGCTGGTCTGGGAGGGCTATGCCGATCCATCCTTCGTGCATGGCTTCGAGGAGCAATTCCACTGCAAAATCACAGCCTCGTACATGGGATCGAGCGACGAACTGGTGGCCAAGTTACGCGGCGGAAGCGCCGGCAATTACGATGTGATTTCGCCGTCGAGCGACGTCGCCACTTCCATTGCGTCGGCCGGACTGACTGCGCCGCTCGACCTTTCCAAGCTTCCCGCCTACAGCCAGCTTTCACCGCAGCTCACTTCCCTGCCCCTGGTGCGCGTCCAGGGACAAGTTTTTGGCGTGCCCTTCGTGTGGGGGCCGAACCCGATGATTTACGACACCTCGGCGTTTCCGCAACCGCCGGAGAGTTGGAACGTGTTCTGGGATCCGAAGTATCGCGGCAAGATTTCGGTCTGGGACGATCTCTCCACGGTGTACATGGCGGCGCAGGTGCTCGGCTACGACAAGCCCGACCCCAGCCAGCTCTACGACCTCAGCGATGAGCAACTGGAGGCGGTCAAGAAAAAGCTGCTCGAACTGAAACCGAACATCCGGAAAATGTGGTCGACGGGCGGCGAATTGACGAACCTGTTCCAAAACCACGAAGTGATTGCGGCTATGGGCTGGCCTCTCATGACCAACCAGCTTCGCAAGATCAACTTTCCCGTCGGCGAGACGATTCCCAAAGAAAACACCACGGGCTGGATTGATCACCTGATGATTACCGCCGGCAGCGAGAACAAGGATCTGGCGTACGAGTTTCTCGAGTACATGATCGAAGCACAAACACAGAAGAAAGTCACGGACGTAACCGGCTACACGCCGGCGAATCCGCAGGCGGCGCAGTACATGACGCCGGAGCAGGTGAAGAGCCTGCACCTGGACGACGTGGACAATTATCAGAGGCGCATCTACTTCTGGCAGAACGTGCCGCGCCGTGCAAAGTATAACGAGATCTGGAATGAGGTAAAGGCAGCGCAGTAGCAATGTTCGCGTAGGGGCGGACGCCCTCGTCCGCCCAGCCGAGCAACGCTCGGCAGAACCGGCGAGCTTTGCTCGCCTACCTAGACGGGGGCGTCTGGGCCTACGTAGTTTGTGCCGGGCGACACGATCCAATGGCTACCACGACAAGTCAACCCGAGATCGGCAAGCAGAGTCAGGGAACAGGGCGGGACCTGCTTTCCATCCGCAAGATCGCCAAGTCTTTTGGCAAGAATCCGGTGCTGCGCGATATCTCGCTGCAGATTGCGGAAGGCGAATTCCTCACGATTCTCGGGGAAAGCGGCTCCGGCAAAACAACTCTGCTGCGCATCATCGCAGGCTTCGAGAGCGCGGACTCGGGCGAGATCCTGATGGAAGGCGAACGGCTCGACCTCCTGCCTCCATACCGTCGACGTGTCAATACCGTCTTTCAGCATTACGCGCTCTTCCCGCATTTGACCGTCGGCGAAAACGTAGGCTATGGGTTGCGGGTCGCGAAGCTGCCGAAGGAAGAGATCGCGACCCGAGTCGAACAGGCGCTGAACATGGTCAAGATGACTGCCTTTGCCAATTCCAAGCCGGCAAAAATCAGCGGCGGACAGCAGCAACGCGTTGCGCTGGCCCGCGCCCTCGTCAACCGGCCACGACTATTGCTGCTTGATGAGCCACTCTCCGCGCTGGATGCGAACCTTCGCCGCCAGATGCAGGTCGAGCTGAAATCGCTGCAGCGAGAAGTCGGCATCTCATTCGTATTCGTCACCCACGACCAGGAAGAAGCTATGGTCATGTCCGACCGCATTGCTCTGCTGCGTATGGGCGAACTGGAACAGGTGGCTTCACCGCGGGAGATCTACAGCCGTCCGGCAACGGCGTATACCGCGCAGTTCATCGGCCACACCAACCTGCTGCGCGGCGAGGTAAAAGCTGGTGTCGCGCGGTGTCGTTCTCTGGGCTGGCCGGTCGGGTTGCCCGATGGCGCGGTCCTCTTCTCGCTACGACCAGAGAATGTCCGGGTGGTGCAGTCTGGCGCTGGAAGTGCCGGTGTGAGCGGCGTCCGTTTCCGCGGCCAGATCCGTCACCGGGCCTTCCATGGATCGACCGAGCTACTGCAAGTTGAATGTGCGGATGGCATGAAGCTTTCCGTGCGAACGGCCACTCAGGAGCGATGGCAAGACGATCTGGAGTTGGAATTCTTTGCGGAGGATGCCGTGCCGATCCGAGAGTCCCGGGAAACAGAAGAGGGCCCAAGCTGATGTTTTCCCGCGCCTACCGAGTGGCGATCACGTTGCCTGCTTTGCTATGGGTCGCGGTGTTTCTGCTCGTACCCTACGCTCTGCTCTTCTGCTACAGCTTCTGGTCGGTTTCATCCTCGCAGACGATCGTGCATTCCTGGACTCTCGACAACTACCGCGAACTGTTTCGCGTGAATGTTTATCTGCAGACGCTGTTTCGCTCCATGTGGATTGCCGCGCGGGTCATGATCTTTTCCCTGCTGCTGGGCTATCCGCTTGCTTATTACCTTTCATTTCACGCGGGAACGAGGAAGAATCTTTTTTATCAATTGGTCATTATTCCTTTGTGGGTCAGCTATCTGGTTCGCGCCTACGCCTGGAAGACAATCCTGGGCAGCGACGGTGTGCTCAACACTCTCTTGCAATATGTTCACCTGACCAAGCATCCGCTGGAGTTTCTGCTCTACAGCCCATTCGCGGTGGTGCTCACCCTTACCCACATCTATACTCCGTTTGCGTTTCTGCCGATCTACGCGTCGCTCGAGCACATTCCGCGCAACCTGGTCGAGGCATCGCACGATCTGGGTGCATCCCCGTTTCAAACCTTTTGGCGGGTGATTTTTCCGCTCTCCATTCCCGGCGTGCTGGCCGGAGCGACTTTCGCGTTCGTGCTCAGCCTCGGCGATTTTCTGGCGCCGCTGCTGCTCGGCGGTCCCAGCGGAATCATGATTTCGAACATCGTGGTCAGCCTGTTTGGCGCGGCCTACAACTGGCCGCTGGGAGCGGCCATTTCGCTGTGCATGCTGCTGCTGGTGCTTGCACTGCTCTTCCTTTCAGAGAACCTGGAAAAGAAATGGAGCTTCCGATGAAGCGCCGCGTGACCCCCCGCTGGCTGCCGTGGCATGCCATCGCTGTATTCGGTTTTCTCTATCTGCCCATCGTGACGCTGATTGTCTATTCGTTCAACGGATCCGGCGTTGGCGGGTTTCCGCCGCACAACCTCACGTTGGATTGGTATCGCATGTTGTTCGCCGATGACGCCATCTGGGAATCGGTTCTGAACAGCGTGCTGGTCGCGCTGGCCGCGATGGCGATTTCACTGGCGTTCGGAATTCCCGCCGCGCTGGCTCTGGATCGCGCCAACTTTCCGGGCAAAGTTCTTTTCCGGCGGCTTGTGCTGCTGTCCCTGATTCTGCCTGGAATCATTACCGGACTCTCGCTCTTGATGCTGTTCCGTGAAGCGGACGTCAAACTCAGCCTGGTGACCATCGTCCTGGGCCATGGCACGGCCCTGATTTCCGTAGCGACCACTGAGGTGTTTGCGGGCCTGCAGAAACTGGACCGCGCCCAGGAGGAAGCCTCACTCGATCTGGGTGCAAACTACTGGCAGACGTTCTGGCGAGTAACGATTCCCAACCTGCGTCTGTCGATCATCGGCGCAGCGCTACTGATTTTCACGCTTTCCATGGACGAAATCGCGGTCAGCTTCTTTCTAATCGGGCGCGACAACACGCTGCCGCTGGAAATCTGGGGGAGGCTGCGGCGTGGCATCACGCCAGAAATCAACGCTATTTCCAGCATCATCTTTGTTTTTTCGCTGCTCGCGATTGTGGCATGGTATCGACTGCGAGTGGGCAGGGAGGGAAATACGGAAATTGCCGCTGCCGAACTGGTGGAAACGGCAAGCCAGTAGGCCGTATCCGCGGCGAGTTATGGAGGATGGGCCCATTCAGCCGGGCGGGGACGCCCGGTCTCCACCCAATAGAAGGAAACCTGCATATGACCACGAATCGCAGAGACTTCATCAAGTACGTCGTGGCGGGCTCCCTGGCCGCCGGTTGCCCTGTCGATCTTTCGCTCCTGTCCGCTGAGACCCAAGGCCCGACTGTAGTGGACAGTGAAGAGAACCGCATTTGCCATGAGGTTCGAGATGGAAAGGTCTTCTCCCGCCCGCCGGTTTCCGCGCATCACGATGTGGTTGTTGTCGGCGGCGGAATCAGCGGACTCACAGCCGCGTATCTCTTGCGCACGCGTGATTTTCTGCTTCTGGAGAAAGAACCGCACTGGGGCGGCAACGCCTTTGCGATGGAATATCGCGGCAACGTTTATTGCACCGGCACGGCGTTTTTGTATAAGGAAGAGTACGCCTACACATTTGCCAAAGAGATCGGGCTGGAACCGCTGCCGGTCAACAGTCCCGATGGCACCATCCTCAAAGGCGAGTTCGTTCCCGATACCTGGGGCGACGGCCTCGACAAGCTGCCCTACCCCATCGGCGTGCGTGAGAGCTTCAAGAAATTCAAGAAGGAAGTTCTTGCGATTGATCTGAAACGACGGGAAAAGGAACTCTATCGTATTCCTCTCACCGATCTTCTCAAGGGTCATGCCGGCGAACTCAAGCAATGGTGGGACGCTTACGGCCCGTCTAATTACGGAGCCACCAGCGAAACCGCGGCAGCAGGGGTTGGCGTGCTTGAGTTGCAGGAGATGGCCAGAGAGAGTCACGGCGACAACCGCTACACCTGGCCCGGCGGCCTGGGCGCGATGACCACAAAGTTGGTGGAGGTTCTGCAGCCCAAACACGCCGACCGTATGCAAACCGGCGCGACCACCGTGGCTGTCGTGCCCGGCGCGAAAGATGTTCAAGTCACCTACATTCAGAACGCGGTACTGAAGACCGTCGCTGCCAAGGCCGTGATCATGGCGACTCCCAAGTTCATAACCCGGCGCATCGTCGAAGGTCTTCCGGAAAAACAGAGCGACGCCATGCACAAAATCCGCTACATCCCCTATGCGGTGGTGAACCTGATCTTCGACAAGCCGGTGTTCAATCAGGGATACGACACCTGGTGCCCGGGAAATACCTTCACCGATGTTGTGGTGGCGGACTGGGTGGTTCGCAACCAGCCCGGTTACCGGCAGAAATACAACATTCTTACTTGCTACACGCCGATGGCAGAAGACGACCGCGGTTATCTGCTTACCGAATCGAGTACCCGGAAAGTTGCGGCGAACGTGCTGCGGGATTTTCAGAAACTTTTCCCTGGGTCGAATGTCGATCCGGCTGAAGTGCACATCTTCCGCCGCGGCCATCCTCTTTATATGTCCACCCCCGGTCTATACACAGAAGTGCAGCCGCTGACGCGGCAGCCTTTGGACCGGGTTTTCTTTGCCAACACCGATTCTGAGGGACCGGAATCTACGCTCAACGAGGCAATCACTTCGGCCCAGCGCGCGGTTGGGGAGGCCGAGCATCGGCTGGCAGGAAAACCCTTATCCGCTCACAAGGCGTGACAGGTTAACCCTTCTTTCACCACAGAGCCACCGAGACGCAGAGGTGTTTTTTCTAAGAACTTTCTCCCTGACTCTGTGTCTCTGTGGTGAACAAGTTGCCTCCACGTAGTAAAGTGATAGCAGGAAGGAAATCACATTTTGAGTTCCAGCATTCGCAACATCGCCATTATTGCCCACGTAGACCATGGGAAAACGACGCTCGTCGACGCCATGCTCAAACAGAGCGGCACGTTTCGCTCCAACGAAAACATCATCGAGCGGGTGATGGACTCGAACGAACTGGAGCGCGAGCGCGGCATCACCATCCTGGCCAAGAACACCGCCATTTTCTACCACGACGTGAAGATCAACATTGTGGACACTCCCGGGCATAGCGATTTTGGCGGAGAGGTGGAACGCGCGCTCAAGATGGTCGACGGCGTGATGTTGTTAGTTGATGCCAGTGAAGGCCCGCTGCCCCAGACGCGCTACGTGCTGAGCAAGGCGCTTGAAGCTCATCTCCCTCCCATTCTTGTGATTAACAAGATCGACCGTTCCGACGCCCGTCCGCAAGAAGTTTTGAACGAAGTTTACGACTTGTTCATTGATCTCGATGCTAAAGAAGAGCAACTGGATTTCCCGGTTCTCTATACCAATGCCAAAGCCGGCACGGCCTCGCGAGACATTAAAGGTGGAGGCGAGAACTTGCAGCCTCTGTTCGAAGCGATCCTCGGAACCATTCCCGCGCCTCAGGGCGATTCCGGCGGACCGCTGCAGATTCTGGTCGCCAATCTCGACTACAGCGACTACTTAGGGCGCCTGGCGATCGCGCGTGTGTTTAATGGACGGATGTTTACTGGCGAAGAAGTCGGCATCGCCAAGCTGGATGGTTCCCTGCAGAAAACCAAGATCACGAAGCTCTTTTCGTTCTCCGGGCTGAAACGAACCGATATTACGGAAACTGAACTCGGCGACATCATCGCAGTCGCCGGGGTCGAAGGCATCACGATCGGTGAGACCATTACCGATGCGGAGAATCCAGCGCCACTTGCGCACATCAGTATTGATGAGCCCACGATTGCTATGCAGTTCACGGTGAATACTTCGCCGTTTGCCGGGCGGGATGGCACCTATGTGACCTCTCGCAATCTGCGTGAACGCTTGGAGAAAGAACTGCTGACCAATGTTTCCCTGCGCGTCGAGGAGACCGGCAGCACAGATTCGTTCACGGTCATGGGGCGAGGTGAGCTGCAACTTTCGATTCTCATCGAGATGATGCGTCGCGAGGGTTATGAGCTGATGGCCGGGAAGCCGGAGATCGTCACCAAGCGCGTAGACGGCAAGCTGATGGAACCGGTTGAGCGGCTGACTGTGGACGTGCCGGAAGGATTCGTCGGTGTGGTCATGGAACAGTTGGGCGCGCGCAAGAGTGAAGTCTTGAACATGCACAATCACGGGTATGGGCGGGTACGGATCGAATTTCGCGTCCCCAGCCGCGGCCTGATCGGCCTACGCAGCCAACTGCTCACCGACACTCGCGGCACCATCGTGATGAATTCCCTGTTCGACGGCTACACTGAGTGGCAGGGCGAAATCCCACACCGGCTGACCGGAGCCTTGGTGGCGGATCGCGGCGGCGTGACAACTGCGTACGCCCTTTGGGGATTGCAGGAGCGCGGCGAATTGTTCCTGGGCCCCGGCGTGGAGGTGTACGAGGGCATGATCATCGGTGAAAACGCCAAGGATACCGATCTCGACGTAAACGTGGTGCGCGAGAAAAAACTGACGAACATGCGCGCTTCCACCGCGGACGAAGCCATCCGCCTGGTGCCCTTCCGCCAGTTGAACCTGGAGCAGGCCATCGAATTCATCGCCGACGATGAGTTTGTCGAAGTCACGCCCAAGTCGTTGCGGCTGCGCAAGAAGACCCTGCAAGCGAACAAAAGGAAGAAGAGTTCGATGGCGATGGTGGAAGAAGAACGTTGATGTCCCGCAAGCGGAATTTGAAAACAGACGCGGGATTGAAGATGCACCTTGGACCTCGCCACGCGGCACGTCATTTCAGCTCCCCTCCGACTTCTCGGTCCGACGGGCAAGCGAATTGGTCGATTCCGCCCTCGGAGTGACAAACTGTGAGGTCGCAGATGGCAGACAAACCCAGGCAACATGCTCGTTCCACACGCGTTGCGGTGGTGGGCGTCGGCAATGTAGGCACGACCTTCGCTTATGCTCTGTTGCTCAGCGGGCTCGCGGCTGAAATCGTCCTGATCGATGCCAACCAGGCCAAAGCCGAAGGCGAGGCCATGGACCTGAATCACGCCGTGCCTTTCGCGCATCCCACGCGCGTCTGGGCTGGCGATTACGCCGATTGTGCCGGCGCCGCCGTCACCGTGTTAACCGCAGGCTCGGGACGAAAACCCGGCGAGACCCGTCTTGACTTGCTCAAGAAAAATGCCGCAATTTGGCGGGAAATCGTGCCTCGCGTGGCCCAGCATAATCCTGAAGGCATTCTTCTGATCGCGAGCAATCCCGTCGATGTTCTCACTTACGCCGCGTGGAAGCTTTCCGCGCTGCCCGCAGAGCGGATCATAGGCGCGGGCACCATCCTGGACACGGCGCGATTCCGTTATCTGCTCAGCCAGCACTTTGGCGTGGATGCGCGCAGCGTACACGCCTTCATCATCGGCGAGCACGGAGATAGCGAAGTCCCGGTGTGGTCGTCGGCCAACATCGCGGGCATGCGCTTGCCGCAACTCTGTAAAGCTCAAGGCATCCCCTATGATCCGCCAGCTATGGAGAGTATTTTTCTGCAGACGCGGGACGCCGCTCCTCCCATCATCCAGCGCAAGGGAGCAACGTTTTATGCCGTGGCTACGGGCCTCATGCGCATCACGGAGGCGATCCTGCGTGACCAGAACACGGTGCTTTCCATCTCCAGTCTGATCCGCGATTACCAGGGACTGAGCGACGTGTGCTTTAGCTTGCCTACCGTCGTCGATCGCGGCGGAGTGGAAAAGATTCTCCGTCTCGAACTGAGCGACGAAGAGATCGAGAAGTTGCGCCGATCCGCTGAGGTTCTGAAGACGACGATCCAGACCCTGAATCTGGATTGAATTGAGGTTCGGCGGGTTCCAACCGGGGTGTAGGGCTACATCCGCTTCCGAGGGCGTGGGAAACGCCCTTCACGCGGAATCCCTTCCCACAACTGACAGACCTGTTATACTTCCTGCGCATTTGACTGTTCGTCACTTTGGCTGTGGTAAAAAAGGGCGCCGCTGTCAGGCCGAAGTTGCCCACACTCAAATAGCTCACACAGAGGCAATTCGCTTGAAGAACATCTTTGTTGGGAACCTCGACTTCAACACCTCGGAAGATGAACTCCGCAAGCTTTTCGAGACCTATGGCCAGGTGGACCGAGTCAGCATCATGACCGACCGCGATACCGGTCGCTCCCGCGGCTTCGGTTTCGTGGAGATGGCCAGCGCGGAGGACGGAGAAAAAGCCATCGCCGCTCTGAACGGCAGCCAGATCGGCGGACGTACGCTAAACGTGAATGAAGCGCGGCCCAAAGTGGAGCGGGGTGGCGGCGGCGGCAAGGACCGTGGCGGCCGCGGCGGTGGTGGTGGAGGCCGGAACCGCTGGTGAGGGTGCGGCCGGGTGCCGCAATTCCGGGCGTCTATGACCGTCCGGTTGGCCAGGTCCCAGGAAATCCTGGCGGCTGAAGCTTAGCGCTTGGCAGTGGCTTGCGATCCGCGCATTGATAGGGTAAACCTCTGCATGTACACTGGAGCCAGGGAGCGCGCCCGTAGCTCAGCTGGATAGAGCGATTGCCTCCGGAGCAATAGGTCGGGAGTTCGAATCTCTCCGGGCGCGCCAGATGTTTCTCCGATCCCTCGCCCGGCTCGGGATTTCGGCTGCGGGCTCCCGCTTCGCTCACCCCCGCAAACCGCCTCAAGTTCGAATCTCTCCGGGCGCGCCAGATGCTTCTCCGATCCCTCGCTAGGCTCGGGATTTCGGCTGCGGGCTCCCGCTTCGCTCACCCCCGCAAACCGCCTCAAGTTCGAATCTCTCCGGGCGCGCCAGATGTTTCTCCGATCCCTCGCTAGGCTCGGGATTTCGGCTGCGGGCTCCCGCTTCGCTCACCCCCGCAAACCGCCTCAAGTTCGAATCTCTCCGGGCGCGCCAGACTGATTCCGAGAGCTTGGAGGGTGTCCGGGGAGGTTGCACAAAGTCCTCCTTCAAGGCGGGCGGCATCATTGTCGTCCTCCGCCAGCCGGGCGTCAATCGAGGGTCCAAATTCTCTCAGAGTGGGCCGAAAGTCTCTTTGCCATCTTGCACCGGAGAAGGTAGGATGGATGGCGTTTTGGCAGGCGAGGGTGACTATGACGAACCTGGGGCAATGTCGGGGCTGGATTTCGAGGATACTTCTACGGGCGGCAAATTCGGCGTTCGCAATGGCCGCTGTGCTGGTGCTGGGTCTGGCGGCGATCGAATCGGCGCAGGCTCAGACTCTAACTACGCTTTACAACTTCACCGGGGGGACCGACGGGGGAAGTCCCTACGCAGCTCTGGTCCAAGACGAAGCCGGTAACCTCTATGGCACCACGCTTGTGGGCGGCGCTTCCAAACACGGGACTGTGTTCAAGGTGAGCCAGAGCGGCAAGGAGACCGTGCTGCACGCCTTCACCGGGGGAGCGGACGGGTCATGGCCTTTCGCAGGCCTGATCCGGGACAATGCCAGCAACCTCTATGGCACCACCCAGCGGGGCGGCTCTTCCCGCCACGGTACGGTCTTCAAGGTGGATACGAACGGAACCGAGACGGTTCTGCACAGCTTTGCCGGGGGGGCGTCGGACGGATGCTTCCCCGTCGGAGGCTTGCTCTTGGACAAGGCGGGGAATCTCTATGGCACTACGTATCAATGCGGCGCATCCGGCTACGGAACGGTGTTCCGGATAGATACCAGCGGCGCCGAGACCGTGCTGCACAGCTTTGCCGGAGGATCATCGGACGGGGCATACCCCTACTACACCAGTTTGATCATGGACAAGGCGGGCAACCTCTATGGCGTCACCGAACAGGGTGGCGGGGGCAACAGCAATGGAGTGGTGTACAAGCTCAATAAGAGCGGGACCTTGACCGTGCTGTACGGATTCACGGGGAGATCGTCGGACGGGTGCAATCCCCTCGGATCTCCCTTTATGGACAAGCAGGGCAACCTCTATGGTACCACCCACGCGTGCGGCGCTTCCAACGAGGGAATCGTGTGGAAGGTGAGCAAGAAAGGTACTGAGACCGTGCTGCACAACTTCACTGGCAAGTCATCGGACGGGGCATATCCCTACGCGGGTGTGATGATGGATGCGAAGGGCAACTTCTATGGCGACACCGAGGAGGGTGGCCTCGCTAGCGACGGCACGGTGTATGAAATGAGCAAGACAGGCACGATAACCCTGCTGCACACCTTCATTGGGTCGGACGGGGCAAATCTCTTTGGGGGGTTGCTTCGCGACTCAAAAGGTAATTTTTATGGCACTACCTACCAGGGTGGCAGCAGTCGTTCGGGAACGGTGTGGAAGCTGACACCGTAGTCACGACGGCGATGGCGCAATAGCGCGTAGCGCAGAATTCGAGGTACAACGTGTTCATCATGGTGGAGCGGATACAATAGCTTCCGGGAATCGGGACGATTCCGCCGCCTCGTTGTAGCTTGACCCGTAGCAGGAACCCTCTGCCATCTCTCCACTTGGAGACCCCACTCCCCACTTAGTACTCTCACTACCGTACACAGTCTGTTCTCAGGACGAACTCGGCCCACGGCCCCGATTCTGTGGCTTTTTCTTGACGTTACCTTCGTACCGACGCGTAATTCCCGCTCAGACGCTAAACTGCCGATATCAAGAACCCATGCCCATGAGTAACAACACCAATGACATCTTCTCCGGAATCGCCCAGCAACTTTCGAAACTGGAAAAACGCGACTGGGAACTGTGGACCATTGTGTCCCTCGCCGGAGCCCTGGTTGGAATCGGGCTGCTCGCGCTCATCATACCCGCGGCCTTTCTGAAACAAGATAACGTTCATTTCGAGATTACGGTTTCCCGGCAACTGGTCGTTGGCCTCTTTGTTCTCCTGGTCTTGCTCAACACCTACCTGGTCACCCGCCGCCTGGAACTGCGGCGGGCCCGAGAAACCGTGATCGCCACCACCATTCAGAACGAGTTGATGCGTCTGCAGTCATTTACCGATCCTCTGACGGAGGTTTATAACCGCCGTTCTCTCGAAGACATGGCGGGACGTTTCATCAGCCACGCCCGGCGCCTGAACCACCCGTTGACGTTCTTGATGGTCGACGTGGACCGGTTCAAGAAAGTGAACACTCGCTATGGACACTTGACGGGCGATTTTGTGCTCGCTGAGGTTGCCACATTGCTCCGCAGTTCCGTGCGCGGCTCCGATGCCGTCGTTCGCTACGGCGGCGACGAGTTTCTGGTTATCCTGGCCGACACCTCGTTTCAAGACGCTTATAAGGTGGTGGAAAGAATCGCAGCTTACACTCGCGATTGGAACAGTGCCAAACACCTCGAGGGTTTCGAGTTGAGCATGAGTATTGGCCGCTCCGAATGGGCCAACGGAAGGACTCTCGACCAAGTCCTGGATGCTGCTGACCGCGACATGTATGCCAGAAAGCTTCCGGAAAGTTCCCCGGCTGATGCCACACTGCTGTCTGCAGAATTGTCATAAGAGCTGGTCACCGTTTGATGTATGTACGCGCCTTGGAGCGTGCTGCATAAGCCTGCTACAGAAAGCCTGCTACAGATTGAAAAAGCGAAGGGAAAATCAAATGCGGAAACAGAAGGGTTTTTCACTGATTGAGTTGCTGATCGTGGTTGCGATTATTCTGATCATCGCGGCCATTGCCATTCCGAACCTGTTGCGGGCGCGCATTGCGGCCAACGAGTCCTCTGCGGTCAGCTCAGTTCGTACCATTAACACCTCCCAGGTCGCTTATCTTTCCAGCTATCCGACCGTGGGTTACGCGGGAACCATCCTGGCCTTGGGACCTCCGGCCGCGACCGGTTGTCCGTCCACTGTGACCCCGACCTCGACCAGCGCTTGCTTGATTGACTGGGTACTGGCCAATGCGACCGTCCCTGCCAGTCCCAAGAGCGGTTATTATTTCGGTATGGGCGTGATCGCAGCCGGCGGCCTGAACCTGGGCTACACCGTCGGCGGCGTTCCAGCTGCACTGAATACTACGGGCGTGCGCGGTTTCTGCTCCAACAACGATGGCGTCATTCGCTTCACGGCTGTCGGCAACACCGCTCCGGTCACCACCAATGCGGCTTGCGCGGCTTATACCAACTTGCAGTAAAAAGATAAAGGCATCCCACGCCTCTGACGGACGTTTGGGATGCCGGTTATGGGTTAACGTAGTTTCGAGCCGCCTAACCAGAGGTCCGGGCACCAGGGGTTTCGGGTCGCCCGGGCCCTCTTTAGGCGTCTGCCTAAAGATACGTCCATTTCTCCTAGCCGCAACCATCGGCGGAAACTGTTACGAAAAACGAACAATGCCCCGAGACGGCCCACCGGCAGCCAGTTTGACCTTGGGTCATTCACCAGGCAACGTCAGTGAAAAAGGTTCAGAGTGTTAGTCGCATCATCCACGAAGTAGACGCCTTGTTCGGGCACGTCCACCAGTCCGAAGAGAGCACCGGCTCCATTGCCGCCGGTGTCATCCAGTAGCACCTTGTTAACTTGATGGCCGTCAGGTGTTGTTTCTACCATGTAGCCATCGTTGCCGTTGGTGGTCAGGATGTCGCCGTTTGTCGCTAGTGCCAAGCCCAAGGGATCGTTCAAAGCGCGGTTCTTTGAAACCGTCCTGCCCGTTCCATCCGACGTGTTGCGGGTCAGCGGGTCTTCGATAGCTACAATGCGGTTGTTGAGACTATCCGCTACGTAGAGCAGTTGGCCGCCATGGTCACGCCGATAGCTGTGGCTGAGCCCCACTCCGGTCGGCCCGATGACTAGCGCTGCGGGATCGGTCCGCTCAGCAAAACCCGAACCGATCACGGTCATTTGCTGCAGGCTGGGCATCGAGTTCTTCGAAATAATCAGATCCAGACGCACCACCGTGCCTTCGTTTACGACGTTGCCGTTACCGGCCACGGTACCGTTCAGGACGTTAGTGACAAGGAGGCTGGCGTGGTTGCCGCCATCCACCGCAGCCATGTCCCAGGGGCCATTGATCAGCGAACCATAAAACGTTTCAGCCACGTTCCCACTGCTGTCGAGAACCAGCAAACATCCCGCCTGCGCGGTGTCTGCCTGTCCGTCCGTGGTCGGCAAACTCCCGACAATCACCCACCCGGAGCGGAGCGCCACCAACGCTGTGGTCAAGCCCACTCCCCCCGGACACGGGCCGGGCAGATTGTTGGGATCGATTTGGGCAAACAAGGTAACCGTCCCACTCGGCGTAATCTGCACGACGGTGGTGCCGGTACCCTGCAGATTCGAGCTGTTGTTAAAGTTGCTGATCAAAATGTTTCCCTTGACCAGCGCCCCGGTGGTAGCTGGAACGCGAACAATTCCGTAGGGATTGACATCGCCGTTACCAGGAACGGTAGAAGCAATGGTTTTGATGGTGCCGGCTTGGGCGCTGGCGAGGGCAAGCATGACCGTAAGCACCACTGCGAAAACACGCGGGATGCGAAGGTCTAGGTGGGAATCCAGATCATGGAATTTCATAGTCTTTTCCTCCTGGGTGTAGAGAGCATCAGCAGGTGAGGGATTTCTAGCGTTGGGTGTGAATCGCTCCCCGCTCGTCAGATATAAATCTATAGAGATCACGACGCCTGACTGTCCGCAGAATGTCGGCAATTTGTCAAAACTATGTCATTTTTTGACCTGGGTGACGTGGAACTCCAGATTTCAAGGGTCTGCGTCCCACCTCAGCAACGAGTTGGGACAAGGACTCCAAACCGCGCTTGGAATCCATGCGACATCGCCGCGACAATCAAGTGAGCCGAGATCGCCTGTAGAATTCTCTCCATGGGAAAGTTCCAGCCCTGGGCAGAGCCGTGGTGGGTCAACCTGTTGATCTTTATTCCGGTCATTGTATTTCTGCTGGGGCACGGTAAGCCATTGCTGCTCACCCGGCACCGGCTCCTGATGATCGGGATCTTTGCCGCCGCATTTGGTTTCGTAGAAGCGGCCGTGGTGGTTTACCTGCGCGCGGCAGTCGGTCTGTTGCCGGGTTACATGGGGACCTTGTCAGATCTGCAACACGCCTCGGAAACCTATCAGCAGGCCAAATCGATCTCCCAGTTTCCTCAGAGTCTGCTTGCGATTGAGACGTACCGCGAGGCGGCCACGCTGGTCATGCTGGTCAGCTTTGCCCTGCTGGCAGCGCCCAAAGCGCGAGAACGGTGGGCAGCATTCCTTTGGGCTTTTGCCATCTGGGACATCACCTACTACGCGGGTTTATGGGTCACGGTGCGCTGGCCCGCCTCGTTCAAGGATCTCGATGTCCTCTTTCTTATCCCTGTGCCTTGGGTCGCACAAGTGTGGTTCCCGGTGCTGGTGAGTGGGCTGTCCCTGGCTGCGATCGGAATGTGCAAAAAGAAAACGGGGTGAGTGGCGCGAGAAATAAATACCGTGTCACAGCTGCTTACTCCCTCGCCCTTGATTCCGTAAACCTCGTTCTCGCTGTCCCGGCGCGACCAGGTTTCAGGAGGATTGAAGGCCTCCAAGTCTAAACCTGCAACAATATTCACAGTCAGGCCGCGACGACGGTGAATCTTTCTTACATCTCATTCATCCTAATGACGTGGGGTCGACGATTTGCGCTCACCTTCTTAATCGTGGGTGAATGATTCTCCTGCCTTGCCGCACGCGTCGCATGAGAAGTTGATAAACTGCGTAGGGTGGGACCGTGAAGCGCCAATGTGAACGCCGCGCGGAGAGGCAACTCGCGGCGTAAAGTACGCCGTCAAAGTGGAGTTACCGACTGAACGTGATCGTGAAATTCTGATCCGGTCCCAAGGGAGAAGCTTTTCTATGGTGGCGAGCGAGCAGACATTGCTGACCAGCAAGCAACTGGACACCTTGAGCATCAATACCATCCGCACCCTCGCCATTGACGCGGTGCAAAAGGCAAACTCCGGGCATCCCGGCGCCCCCATGGCGCTGGCCCCGGTGGCTTACTGCTTGTGGCAGGAGTTCCTGCGCTTCGATCCGTCGGATCCGACCTGGCCCAACCGCGACCGCTTTGTGCTGTCGAACGGCCACGCTTCCATGCTGCTGTATGCCATGCTGTATCTGACCGGGGTTCGCGGGGTGAATCCGGAATACCAACGCCTGAGCGAATTCGCCGTGACTTTAGACGACATCAAGAGATTTCGCCAGATTGACAGCAACACGCCCGGGCATCCCGAATATCGCATCACCGCCGGCGTCGAAACGACGACTGGACCCTTGGGCCAAGGCGTGGGAAACAGCGTAGGAATGGCGATCGCTGCCAAGTGGCTGGCGGAGCGTTTCAACCGGCCTGGCTTTGAGATCTTCAACTACAACGTTTATGCCTTCTGCGGTGATGGCGACCTCATGGAAGGCGTGGCTAGCGAGGCCGCATCGTTGGCCGGACATTTGAAGCTTCCTAATCTCTGCTGGATTTATGACAACAACCGGGTAACGCTCGATGGCCCTGCCGACTGGTCGTTCACCGAGGACGTGGGCGAGCGCTTCCGCGGTTATGGCTGGAACGTAACCCGCGTTTCCGATGCGAATGATCTGGGCGCGCTGGCGAATGCCTACCACAATTTCCTGCAAACCCACGACCGGCCCACCCTCATTATTGTGGACAGTCACATTGGATACGGCGCGCCGCATAAGCAAGATACCAACGAGGCGCATGGGGAGCCGCTGGGCGATGAGGAAGCGCGGCTGGCCAAGAAGGCATACGGCTGGCCGGAGGATGCCAAATTCCTCGTGCCCGATGGAGTGCTTGAGAATTTTCAGCAAGGAATTGGCAAACGCGGACACGAGCTGCGACAGAACTGGCAAGCCTCGTTCTCTGAGTACGCGAAGAAGTTTCCTGATCTGGCGGATCAGATTCACCTCATGCAGCACCGCGAACTTCCCGACGGATGGGACAAGAATCTGCCCACCTTCCCCGCTGACGCAAAAGGCATGGCCACTCGCGACAGTTCCGGCAAAGTCCTCAACGTGCTGGCGCAAAATGTTCCCTGGGTGATGGGCGGTTCGGCGGATCTGGCGACTTCAGACCGGACCCGGCTCAAGTTCGAAGGCGCGGGAGACTTTCAGCCGGGCAGCTACAGCGGGCGCAATCTGCATTTCGGAGTGCGCGAACACGCCATGGGAGCGGCGTTGAATGGCCTGGCGGTGTCCAAGCTACGCCCGTATGGCGGCACATTTTTCAACTTTAATGACTACATGAAGCCCTCGGTCCGTCTGGCCGCGCTCATGGAAATTCCCACGATCTATGTGTACACGCATGACTCGATTTGCCTGGGAGAAGACGGCCCCACGCACCAGCCCATTGAGCAGTTGGCCCAACTGCGGGCGATGCCGACGCTGATCCTGATTCGGCCGGCGGATGCCAACGAAGTCGTGGAAGCCTGGAAAGTCGTCATGCAACTGAAGCAGGAACCTGCGGCCCTGGTCCTCACCCGGCAAGCTGTGCCCACATTTGACCGATCCAAATACGCCCCCGCTTCTGGCGTGGCGAAAGGTGCGTACATTTTGGCGGATGCGCCCGACGGCAATCCGGAGGTCATTCTGATGGGAAGCGGCAGCGAAGTTTCCCTGTGCGTGGACGCTTACGAGCAACTCAAGTCGCAAGGCGTCAAGGCACGCGTGGTCAGCATGCCGTCATGGCGTCTCTTTGAAAAGCAAAGTGACGAATACAAAAAACAGGTTCTACCGCCCGCTGTGCGAGCGCGAGTCTCGGTCGAGGCAGCGGCTACGCTCGGCTGGGAGCGGTATGTCGGCCCGGATGGCAAGATGATCGGCATGCACCGCTTCGGAGCGTCCGCGCCGATCAAAGATTTGCTCAAGAAGTTTGGGTTCACCACGGATACGGTCGTCGAGGCAGCGCGGGCGGCCATCGCGCAATCGAAATCGTGACGGTAGTGTTGACTTAAACTTTGTCATTCCGAGGAACGAAGCGACGAGGAATCTGCAGTTTTCTATGGATGGAGAAGAACTGCAGATCCCTCGCTTCGCTCGGGATGACAACAAGATCAGAATTTTGTAGACACGCAGTCGTTGCGCCAATACTAGGAGGACGCATTTATGGCAACTGGAATTGTGGAAACGGCAAAAGCTACGAATCCTCTGAAAGATCTGCAGAAGTTTGGCCAATCCGTCTGGCTGGACTACATCCGTCGCGACCTCTTCACCAGCGGAGAATTGAAACGCTTGATCGAGGAAGACGGCCTGCGCGGCATGACCTCCAATCCTTCCATCTTCGAAAAGGCTATTGCCGGCAGCACCGATTACGCGGACATCCTCGCGTCGTTGCGGTCCAGAACCGGCCTCGACGCTAAAGCTCGCTACGAGATCATCGCCATCCGCGACATTCAGGATGCCGCCGATACTCTGCGCCCGATTTACGACAGCACCAAGCGCCGTGATGGGTACGTGAGCCTGGAAGTTTCGCCGTACCTCGCTCGTGACTTACAAGGCACGCTCGAAGAAGCGCGCCGACTATGGAAAACCGTGGCCCGCGAAAACGTGATGATCAAAGTTCCCGGCACCACTGAAGGCATCCCGGCCTTCCAGCAGTTAATCAGTGAAGGCATCAACATCAATGTCACCCTCCTCTTTTCCCAGGAAGTTTATGAGCGCGTGGCCGAGGCCTACATCACCGGACTGGAACAACTGGCGGCACGGGGAGGCGATGTCAGCAGGATTGCCAGTGTGGCCAGCTTTTTCATCAGCCGGATTGACAATTCGACTGATGCCATTGTCGCCGCGCGCCTCAAAACTTCGAAAGATCCGCGCGAGCAGGAACAGTTGAAGAGTCTGCTGGGCAAGGTTGCGGTTGCCAACGGGAAGCAAACTTACCAGAGATATTTGAGAATCTTCAGTGGCAATCGCTGGAAAGCGTTGGCCGCGAAAGGCGCGCAGACGCAGCGCGTCCTGTGGGCCAGCACCAGCACCAAGAATCCCAGCTACAGCGACGTGCTCTACGTGGAAGAAATTATTGGGCCGGACACGGTGAACACGATTCCGCCGGCCACATTGGACGCTTATCGCGATCACGGCCATCCCCGGGCCAGCCTGACGGAAGATCTCGAATCCGCCAATCGAACCATGGAGACTGCCACCAAGCTCGGCATCTCCATGAAAGAAATCACCGACAAGCTGACCGACGACGGCGTGCGCTTGTTCGCCGGAGCCTTCGACAAGCTGCTTGAAGCGGTGGAGAAATCATCGAAAGCAAAGTGAGTTGAAACGTGAGCCAGCAAACCGCAAGAAAAATCAGTCCGCCTAAACACACGCTGCCGGCAGTGCTGGCGGCGCTGATCGAGCAGAATGTTGAAGACTGGCAGGCAGGCAATAAGCTGCGCCGCCTGTGGCAGCGGGATGCATTACTCTGGACCGGCAACGATGAAGCCAACTGGCAGGGCTGGCTGGGCATCACCGAAGAGCAGATCACTCACCGCGAGAAACTTTACACCTTAGCCCGCGAAGTGAAGAATGAGGGCTTTACCGATGTTCTTCTGCTCGGCATGGGCGGTTCCAGCCTGTGCCCGGAAGTGCTTGAAAAAACTTTTGGCAGAATCGCGGGTTTCCCGCAACTGCATGTGCTCGATTCCACCGACCCGGCGCAGATCAAGGCGATCGAAAACGAAATTAATCTCGCAAAGACCCTGTTCGTGGTCTCCAGCAAGTCGGGCTCGACGCTGGAACCAAATATTTTCAAGCAATACTTCTTCGAGCGGGTGAAGCGGGCGGTTGGCGCCGAAAAGGGCGGCAGCCGTTTCATCGCCATCACCGATCCGGGCTCTAAGATGCAGCAGGTTGCCGAGTCGGACCACTTTCGCCATGTCTTCCACGGTGTTCCCAGCATCGGTGGACGCTACTCGGCGCTATCGAATTTCGGCATGGTCCCCGCAGCCCTTATGGGTCTTGATACCACCAGGTTTCTCGACCGCACCGAAGAGATGGTCGAAGCCTGCGCTTCGTCAGTTCTGGCGCGGGAAAACCCCGGCGTCGTGCTGGGAATTATTCTGGGCACGGCTGCGAAGAACGGCCGCGACAAAGTTACGCTCATTACTTCGCCCGGCATTTCCGATCTCGGCGCGTGGCTGGAGCAGTTGCTGGCCGAGTCCACCGGCAAGCAGGGCAAAGGAATCATTCCCGTCGATCGCGAGCAACTGGGATCGCCCGGCGTCTACGGCAACGACCGCATCTTCGCTTATGTGCGCCTGGACTCCGCGCCCGACGCGGCACAGGACGCGAAAGTCGCGGCGCTCGAACAGGCGGGACAACCGGTGGTGAGCATTTCTGTTGGCGACAGTTACGATCTGGGTCAGGAATTTTTCCGTTGGGAAATCGCTACGGCCGTGGCTGGATCGATTCTCGGCATTAACCCATTCGATCAACCCGATGTGGAAGCCAGCAAAGTTGCCACTCGCAACTTGACTGCGGAATACGAGAAAACCGGCTCCCTTCCCTCCGAAAGACCGGTTTTGGAAGAGGGCGGGATTAAGCTGTTCACAGATTCGAAAAATGCGGACGCGCTGGCGAAAGCTGCAGGAAATGACAAATCGCTGTCCGGCTATCTCCGGGCTCATTTCAACCGCATCGGCGCTGGCGACTATTTCGCCTTGCTCGCTTTCGTTGAAATGAATGCGGAACACGAGGCCCCCTTGCAGGAAATGCGCCACAGCCTGCGTGACCAGAAACACGTTGCAACCTGCCTGGGATTTGGCCCGCGATTCCTGCACTCGACCGGCCAGGCCTACAAGGGTGGACCGAATTCTGGGGTGTTCCTGCAAGTCACTTGCGACGATGCCACGGATCTACCGGTCCCTGGGCAAAAGTACACGTTCGGAGTGGTCAAGGCTGCCCAGGCGCGCGGAGATTTTCAGGTGCTGACGGAGCGCGGTCGCCGGGCGCTGCGCGTCCATCTTGGCAGGGATCTGAATGCCGGGCTGTCGAAGCTGCTGGCAGCATTCCAGCAAGCGCTGAACTGAGTTCGGACCTCTGTGTCCATTGTGTCCTCCGTGGTTGAGATTTTCCGCCGGGGAAGCGCCACAGAGGAACAGAGTGAAGGAGCGGACGTATGCGACTAGGCATGGTAGGCCTTGGCCGGATGGGCGCGAACATGACGCGCCGCCTGATGCGGGGCCGGCACGAAGTCGTGGTCAGCGACCTGAGCGCTGATAACGTAAAGCACATCGCCGCCGAGGGCGCCATCTCCTCCGCCTCGCTCGACGATTTCGTCAGCAAACTAGGAAAGCCGCGTGTTGCCTGGCTCATGGTGCCCGCAGGTGGTCCCACCGAACAAACCGTGCAGGCTCTGGCGCAGAAGTTCCAGTCCGGCGACATTCTCATTGATGGCGGCAACTCTTATTTCAAAGACGACATTCGCCGTTCCAAACAACTCAGGGACAAGGGCATCCACTACGTCGATGTCGGCACCAGCGGCGGCGTCTGGGGCCTGGATCGCGGCTATTGCATGATGATCGGCGGCCCCAGGGAAGCGGTGCAGCACCTGGACCCGATTTTCAAGACGCTGGCTCCCGGCCGTGGCGACATCCCGCGCACTCCTGGGCGCGAGAAGTTGCCCGGCACAGCCGAAGAGGGATACATTTACTGCGGCCCATCGGGCGCAGGTCATTTCGTCAAGATGGTGCACAACGGCATCGAATACGGGCTCATGCAGGCCTACGCCGAAGGATTCGACATCTTTCGCAATGCTGGCAGCAAGGAACTGCCCGAAGAACAGCGTTACGACTTGAATTTGGCGGATATTGCCGAGGTCTGGCGCCGTGGCAGCGTCGTCAGTTCGTGGCTGCTCGATCTCACGGCCATGGCCCTCGCTGAAAACCCTACGCTCTCGGAGTACACCGGCTTCGTGCAGGATTCTGGTGAGGGGCGCTGGACCATCCAGGCGGCGATCGATGAAGCCGTACCCGTGGATGTTCTTTCTGCGGCACTGTTCACGCGTTTCCGATCGCGGCAGGAGCACACTTTCGCGGAGAAAGTACTCTCTGCCATGCGCCAGAAATTCGGCGGACACGTGGAACCGGGAGCGGCTGCCAAGAAGTCGGCGTGAGATTTCATTCCTTCGTGTCCTTCGTGGTTTATGTCTGGTACTTGCCGCGAAGAACACAACCACCCGAAGGAACCGGAGGTAATGATCATGGCCCAAGCAGAAGTCGCGACTGGCACACAAACACGACGCACCGGACGGCCCGCGGATCCTTGCATCATGGTAATCTTTGGTGCCTCCGGAGATCTGACTCACCGCAAGCTGATTCCCGCGCTCTACAACCTGGCCAAAGCCGAATTGCTTTCACGCGAGTTTGCCGTTGTAGGTGTTTCGCACGGCGCCATGTCGCACGATGAGTTTCGCCGGGAGGTTGCCGACTCTGTGAAGCACTACGCCGGTGCGGGTGCCGACCCCGACATCGTCGAGTGGTTTCTTAAGCGGCTGTACTACGTAAGCGGCGAGTTTGACGATAGGAACGTCTATACGCAGTTGAAAGACTTCTTGGAAAAGGTCAACCAGGATCACACTACCCACGGCAACTATTTCTTCTACCTGGCCACCGCGCCAAGATTTTTTGGCGTGATTGTCGAGCAATTATCTACGGCTGGATTGATGGCGGAGGACAGTCCGCATTGGCGCCGCGTCATCATCGAAAAACCATTCGGCCACGATCTCGAGTCGGCCAAGCTTCTCAACCAGCAACTGCTGAAAGTTGCGACTGAGAAGCAGATCTATCGCATCGACCACTATCTGGGCAAGGAAACGGTCCAGAATATTCTGGCCTTTCGCTTCGCCAATGGCATTTTCGAGCCCATCTGGAACCGCCGTTATATCGACCACGTGCAGATTTCTGTTGCAGAAACGGTCGGCGTGGAGCAGCGCGGCGGTTACTACGATCAGGCGGGCGCGTTGCGCGATATGGTGCCCAACCACATCATGCAACTCATCAGCTTGACCTCGATGGAGCCGCCCGTCTCCTTTCATGCCGATGCCGTCCGCGATGAACAGGCCAAGATTCTCCACGCTATTCAACCCTTAAGTTCTGAGGAAGTGTTGACCAGAACCGTCCGCGGGCAATACGGCGCGGGCTCTCTGGATGGACAGCACGTGCCCGGATATCGAGAGGAAGAAGACGTTCCGCCCGATTCAAAGACCGAAACGTTTGTCGCCATGAAGCTGCTCATCGACAACTGGCGCTGGGCGGACGTCCCTTTCTATTTACGCACCGGAAAGCGCCTGCCAGCACAAAACACTCATATCGTGATTCAGTTCCGCCGGGCGCCCTTCGTGCTGTTCCGCGATACTCCGGTTGAAAACCTCATGCCCAACCAACTCGTGCTGCACATTCAGCCGGAAGAGGGCATTTCCCTGCAATTTGCCGCCAAGGTCCCGGGGCCGATTATGCGGCTGGGTGCAGTGGACATGAATTTCGAGTACGCCGACTATTTCGGCACGCAGCCCAGCACCGGCTACGAACGGCTGTTGCACGATTGCATGATCGGCGATCAAACTCTGTTTCAGCGCGCCGACATGGTCGAGGCCGGCTGGTGCGTAGTCAGCCCGGCGCTGGACGTCTGGAAAGCTTTGCCGCCACGCAATTTTCCTAACTATCCTTCCGGCGCCTGGGGCCCGAAGGAGGCCGATGACCTGCTGGAGCGGGACGGGCGTCACTGGAGAAACTTCGAGAAATGATCCTGGCCGGAGACATCGGAGGCACTCATGCCAGACTGGCGTTCTTCGATGTCGCAGACAATCATTTCCGGCTGCTCGCCGCATCCGTTTTTCCCAGCCGCGAATATTCCGGCCTCGATGAAATCGTAAACAAGTTCGTCGCCTCTTCGCGCTTGCATCCCGAGGCAGCCTGCTTCGGAGTGGCGGGCCCGGTTCGCAATGGCCAGGTCCAGACCTCAAATCTTCCCTGGGTGGTCGAGTCCAAACGCCTGGCAGATGAACTCAAGCTCAGGCAGGCGATGGTCATCAACGATCTCGAGGCCAATGCCTGGGGCATTGCAGCTCTGGATTCCAAGGATCTGGTTTCGCTGAACCAGATTCAAGAAAACCAGATTCAACAAAACCAGGTCCACCAAAACCAGGTCCAAGCAACCCAGCCTCAGGGAAGTCCTGCCGGCAACCAGGCCGTGATCGCAGCCGGAACCGGGCTGGGCGAGGCTGGAATGTACTGGGACGGATCGAAGCACCACATTTTCGCTTGCGAAGGCGGCCACGCCGATTTTGCTCCCCGCAATGAGCTGGAAATCGAACTGCTTCGCTATCTTTCCGCGCGATATGAGCACGTCAGTTATGAGCGCATCGTATCCGGCCCCGGTCTGGTCAACGTATTTCATTTTCTGCGTGACACGGGCCGCGGCCAGGAACCGCAATGGCTGACCGATGAGATGTCGCATGCCGATCCTGCCCCAGCCATCTCGCGCGCGGCTCTTGATGGCAAGTGTCCGCTGGCTGTGCAGGCGCTCGATCTCTTTATCTCGATTTACGCTGCCGAGGCGGGCAACCTCGCATTAAAGCTGATGGCCACCGGCGGAGTTTACCTGGGCGGCGGCATCGCTCCCAAGTTGCTGCCGAAGTTGACCGGGCCGTTGTTCATGCAGGCTTTTGTGAACAAAGGCCGCATGCAGCCCTTGCTGCAAACCATGCCAGTCAAGGTCATCGTCAATGACAACGCCGCTCTGCTGGGCGCCGCTCGTTGTGCGGCATTGAGGGCAGCGGCTTCATAGTACTGACCCCTAATCTCATAAACAGGCCAGTTGGAAGTATCACTGGCGCAAGGGCGATTTCACGCCAACCACCCCATCGTTTCCGGGGCGGCGACCCGATCCCTCATGCTAAAATTCCACACTCTTTCTCGAAAGGAACTGTCATGCCGCTACGAAGCCTTACGATCATAGCGTTTCTTCTGCTCGTCGCGTCCCTGGCGCAAGTCCAGTCGGCCGATGACCACGCCAGCGACCGAGCCTACATACGACAGTCTGAGTCGGACTGGGCCGAGTCCGTCGTCCCCAATGACGTGAGCGTTCTCGAACGCATCCTCGCTGATGATTTCGTTGGAGTCGATATCGACGGCACCCACTATTCCAAAGCGGATGCCATCAAGGATTACCGCACCCACCCTTCCGAATTCGTTTCCAACCATCTCAATGAAGTTGAAATCCGATTCTACGGGGACACAGCCGTAGCCCAGGGCAACGAGAGCTGGAAGAAAAAGGATGGCACTCCGGGAAAATTCGTCTGGACCGACACCTGGATCAGGCGAGGCGGCAAATGGCAGATCGTAGCTGCCGAGGATCTCGTGCCTCCAGTTGCGCCAACTGCGCGGCCCTAAGGTAGATCCTTGCCGATGAGGTCGAAAATAGCAGCTTTCGAACAAAACAAGGCCGGCTTCCAACCGCCCCCGACCTTGCCAGTCGCAACCCCGTCAGGCGCAGAAAACCGGGTCAATCGATGTCGCCGCGATATCACGCTGACAATACGTAGATCTGAGCGTGCACGGGCGTTTTCGAGGGTTCGAGGGTCAAAAACCCAGGCAGAAATTCATGAGCAAAATGGGAAAAATGGGTTAAACTGTTGCCCGCGCTAGAGCCCGCCAGGAGGCCCGACACTATGCATTCGCGACCCAAAAACCCATTGACCGCCTCAGAGCCTGCCGCCCGTTGGTTCACGCTTTCGAGAATCATGGCCGTGACCGCAGTTTTGGTCTTGGCAATCTGGCCGTCAGGCGCCGCAGCAGACACTACGTTTTATGTGGCGACGAACGGGAACGATACCTGGGACGGCCTGTCCCCAAGTTACACAAGTGGCAATGACGGGCCATTTGCTTCTTTGGGCAGAGCTCAGCTTGCGGTGCAGTCCCTTGCGGGAACACAGGCGGTTACCGTCGAAGTCCGGGCTGGAACCTATTACTTGGCGCTGGCTCCGACCAATCCTGGAACGTTGATTTTCGGGACTGCCGATTCAGGGACTTCCCCCTACCCCATCGTCTGGGAGGCCTTTCCCGGCGAAGTGCCGATACTCAGCGGAGGCGTCCCGCTTGGCCCAGCAGGTCTGAATCTGACATGGCAAAATGTAAGCGGCAATCTGTGGCAGGTTCAATTGCCGGCTAACGTTACGTCGAGCCAGCCCCTGCAATCCTTCGAGTACTTGTATTACAACGGCCAGCGTCGGCTGCGTTCCAGGCTTGAATCACCGCTGGGCGTCGGGTACTACATGAGCCAGGGATCTTGTATTTCTACCCAGACCGGCCAGCAGGTGGCTAATTCCTTCTGTAATCTGGGAACCATGCTGAGAGTTCGCAGCATCATCGCTCCCGGAACTACGGGTTGTCCAAGTTCGAGCGACGGCGGATCCAACGCGAAATGCCTGGATCGCTTTGAATATAATCCCAAAGAAACCACGATCGCGAACTGGACCAATCTGAACGGTACGGTCGTCGCCTCGCAGCCTTGCCAGCCCTCCGGTTCCTATCCCGCCGGCGATATTGCGCTTACTCTCTTCGACTCCTGGACAGTGGATGCCATGAGGATAAACTGCGTGGATACGGTTAACCACATCATTTATTTGATCGGGGCCACGCAGGGGGACTCTGGCGATTCCATGCATTACAATTATTACGGCCCGATTCAGGGCCACCGTTACATTGTCGAAAACACACTCGACGCGTTTCAAGCCGCCTTGAATGCCGGGCAGACCGGTCTGTGGTTCCTGGATCGCTCTACAAGCCCGCCCGTGCTCAATTACATAGCCAATGCCGGGGAGAATCCTAATACGGATTCGGTGGTGATTCCGCAGCTTCCGTTTCCTTCGCAACTCAGTAATCAGGTTCCACAGAAATCCAACGGTCAGGAATCCTACGACTTCATTGGAGGAAGCCTGATCTGGGCGACGAATCTCAGCTACGTCACCTTCAGTGGCATCACATTTGAGGTGGATAACTTCATTCCTTCGTACGTTACTGGGTTCAACAAGGACATCAACGGCGAACTGTCCGCTCCGCAAGCTGTCGATTGCGAAAGTTGCCAGAACGTCACCTTCGACAATGTGACTGTCAGGCACACTTCCATGTCGGGGCTCCTGATTGCATCCACTTCAGGGAAGTCAGGAACGCCAGCGGCACATGACACCATCGAGAATTCGACTTTTGAAGATATTGGCGACAGCGGCATTCGGTTGGGTCACTATCCCGCTTCGACGGATCTTGCTGCCCATGTGGTAAACAATATCACGGTTCAAAATAGCCTCATCGATGGCTACTCACGCGTCATTCCCACCGGGGAAGGCATCGCGCAAGGCAATGGAAATACCATTTTGTTGTCGCACAACGCCATCACTGATGGTTACCACGCCGGCATCTCGATTTGCCAACTGTACTGCTATGGGGCTGAGACCGGCGCCAACGGCACTGCGATCGTCAGCCAGTACAACCACCTTTGGAACCTGATACAAGGACTTACCTCGGATGGTGGCTCCCTTTACTATGACGTGGGCGGACCCAAGGGAAGCGGGACCGGGGACAAGATGTATAACAACCTGATTCATGACACCACCGACTCCTCAATCATCGACGTTGTCAATTACATACCTGTCGGTCCAGGAACTGCATTCGGAGGCGAAGGTCTGTATGTGGACGGCATGTCTGCCGGTGTCGACGTGCGCTACAACGTTGTCTACCATATGTCGGGGCATGCCATGCACATGACCAAGGGCCAGGCAAAAGGTCAGCCTCCCAACTTTTTCGCCAATAACATTCTCTCGCTCGCCGGGCATGGAATGTTTGGAATTGTGTTTCCTTGGTTGGAGACGGGCTGCTACCAGGCAAAGTCGCCACACGCTCAGGTTTACGACAATATATTCAACTTCGACCGTAAGGTCGATCTGACCCACCCGATCCTGTCCTTCAATGCTGTGGACGGCTGTACCAATTCTTGTGGCCTGGACTTCAACCGGTTCATGGACTTTGAGCGCAATGCGTATTGGCGGCTGGACGGAGGATTTGCCAAAGATGCCACTGCATTTCATGTTTTGCAAAATCCTCCGGCGAACGGAACCTGCAACAAGTCCACTAACGATTCGCTGACTTTTGATCTGCCGCAAAATGGCAGCCTGACCTGGCAACACGGCAAACCACCGGCGACTCCTGTGCCCATGAATGAGGACCCGGGAAGCACCGTAACCTGGAATCCGCACTTCAGGACCTCGGGCAAACCGAGCGACTACTTGCTTTCCCATCAGCCGCCTATAAAAGGTTTCGATATTTCGCAGACCAATGCCACCATCCGCGATGCGGGGCGAACCAGTGGTTTACCTCCCGATCTTGTTCCGGCCACATTTCCAACGTACACGTTCCCAACGTTTTGAGGGATGTCCTCTCAACCTGAAATCCGCGTTCTGCCCACAGCTGCGGCGCTGTTTGAGGCTGCGGCTGCCGAGTTTGCGGCTCTCGCTTTGGACACCGCCCGGCGCAATGGCAGATTCTCTGTCGCGCTTTCTGGCGGTTCCACGCCCAAGAGCCTTTATATGCTGCTTGCCAGCGGCTCAATACCCGACATCCCCTGGGACAAGATCTACTTTTTCTTTGGCGATGAGCGCCATGTGCCTCCCGACCACCCCGAGAGCAACTATCGCATGGCCAACGAAGCCCTGCTGTCGAAGATTCCGCAGCCGCATGTGTTTCGCGTGCCGGCCAAGGAAAAAGATGCGGACGCTGTGGCTCGCGCTTATGAGGAAACGATCCGAAGATTCTTTGACCTGAAACCCGGCCAATTCCCGCGGTTCGACCTGATACTCCTCGGGCTTGGCCCCGACGGCCACACTGCTTCTCTTTTCCCCGGCAGCTCCGCACTCGAAGAGCACACTCGCCTTGTTGTCGCCAACTGGGTAGAAAAGTTCAAAACCTATCGAATTACTGTGACGCTGCCCGTTCTCAACCACGCCGCATGTGACCTGTTCCTGGTCAGCGGGTCGGACAAGGCCGCGATCATTCGCGATGTATTCGAGAACCGCCAGGCTGAGCTGCCATCTCAGAGAGTCTGCCCGCAAGATGGCAGGCTGGTGTGGCTGCTGGATCGCGCGGCCGCCAGCGCTTTATCGCCGGTGACTACAATCCGCGGTTCACGATCGCCAGCGTAGGCCTCGGCTGAGAATGTCAGCCACGCCAACCCTTTGTTCTCAGCGACTTATCTCTAAGTAATTGATAATTGCACCTTCCGGCCTCCGGAATGTAGGTCCGACCCTGCGCTACAATGCCCCTAGAACGCGCAGAAATGCCCTCTGGACGCATTCCAGGCACCCGGTCGACCCAGAAGGTCATCCATCAGCCCGCAGCCTCTCAGATCGCCTCCAGGCCGATTATTAGCTCTGCGATATAACTGAAGACGCTCGTGCTGCCGGATTTGTATGTACAGGAAGAAAACAGGAGCCAGCAATCTTCAAAATACCGGCAGCAGATTGTGCTTTTTCTGATAGAGCTTGCGATCCAGGGCGCGCAGCACGTCGTCAAGGTCGCTGCCGGTGACATACGATGCCAGACCCCAGGTAAACGAGAGTTCGTAGCTCTTGCCGCTATGGTCATTCCACTGCTCCACGGCGCGAAGCAGGCGACGAACCGGCGAATCGGATTGTTCCTCCGTGGTGTCGGGCATGACGATCAGGAATTCGTCTCCGCCTTGCCGGAAGGCGATGTCACCGCCGCGAAAGCAGGTGGTCAGCATGCGGGCAAATTCCCGCAAGAGCAGGTTGCCCTCGACCGCCCCCAGCTTGGCGTTGATCGCGCGGAAGCCCTTGATGTCAATCGTCATGAAGGTGAGAGGACTGGACAACCGGTTGGCGCGGGCGACTTCCCGGGGCAGCAGTTCGTTCATCGCCCGCCGGTTCATCAGTTGGGTCAGTGGGTCAATCAGGGAAAGGCTCTCCAGCCGTTCATTCAGTACCAGTTCACTGATCAGCGCCCGCCGGGTATTGTTGAGAGCCAGTTTCTGGCCGATCAGGTAAATGTTGAACAGCACGATCAGAGAGATCAATCCAAAAAACAGTTGCGGCAGGTAAGCATGTTCGATGCGGATCACACGTTCCGACCACATCATGTTGGGCAGAACCAGGGCGAGTATGCCGGCCGTGAGAACCAGAATCACCAGCGCCCCAATCGACCACAACTGCAGGTCTCGCCCCGAAAGCTGCTGAATTTCGCCCTGGATTTGTTCCGCCCGCGCCAGCATCGAAGGCTGTTCGGATCGCTCCTCTGAGGTCTGCAGCATTCCCCCCTCCGGTCCCGGACAGAATGCGCCCGGAACACTGGTACCCAGGCAATTCTCTACCGAAAGGGCAAATCGGAGCGAGGAGGAAAGTACTTCCGGCGGTTACGTTCGTAATCCGAAGAGTCCGGCTTCGATCCTTTCCAGGAACGCCGTAGTCTCAGGAATAGCTGACGTTTACCAGCACGTTGACGTTCTGTCCGCTGTCTTTACGTAAGGTGATTTCCACTTTCCGGCCTACGGGAAGAGCATTCCGGGCGTCGCCTTCGAGCACCAGCGTCTGGGCGGAGGCGCCATCTCCATCGGAAAGAGTAACGATGGATTTATTGGGCTGCCCCACGTTGGATTCGAAGAAAACGACCTCCTGTACCTTTCCCCGCCGCACCAGTCCGCCCGAGGACATCAGCGCGGCGATCCGACCGGCAGACGAACCCTTTGGCGCCAAACCGGCTTTTCCTTTGCGCAGTTCATACAGGGCATTCATGCCCACAATCCCGGCAATGGCCAGAAGAATCAATGACATGAACAGTCCATCCACGGTCGTGGGGGAACCGTACAGCACAATGTAAGCGACACCCAACAGTGGGAGAAGCGTCAAGACCAGCAAAATCATCAGGACCATTAGGTTTTCTCAGAAAGCGGCCCAGCAGGGCCAGACTCACGATCAACAGACCGACGATGAACAGACTAGCAGAAAAGGGGACCGGGAATCATCTCAGGTGGGTTGGCGGTAGTGGCTCAGTTTGATTTGTCACCCCGAGCAAGGGTTCTTTGCGCAGCGCGGGCCATCTTGGCCATACATAAAAAGGGCGGCTTCTTGCGAAGCCGCCCTGCAAATACTGCGGTTGCTCAGATCGTTAGAACTCGATCCGGGCGTGCAATTGAACCAACCGGCCCGAAACGGCTGAACCGACGAACGCTCCGTAAATACTCGTGGGCGGAACGACCGTCGAAGTCACCGTACCGAACGGAGCCTGGAAGATATTGTTCACGTCCGTGTTCGGGTTGGAGAAATTCGGGTGGTTGAAGATGTTGTAGAAGTTTGCTCCGACCGCGAAATTCACCCGCTCCGTGACCTTGAATCGCTTCAACAGGTCGAGATCGGAGTTGAAGTAGTCCGGACCGCGGAAGAAGTTCCTGCGAGTGTTCGCGAAGCCCGTTTCCAGGCCGTTGAAGTTGACCGGGAACTGGTTGGCAGCATCCATGCACTCGGCCAGTACGCCGGGCGCCGATTGTGTGGGATGGCCGCAGCTCGTCGGGCCAGTGCCATTCCACTGCGCGGGAAGCAATGTTACGTTCGCATAGGTATTCTGGAACACTAGCGTCGGAACACCGTCCGAAGCTGTGAAGGGGTAGCCGCTGCGGGCGAAGAACGTGCCGGAAATGCTCCACCCGCCAACCACCTCGTTCAGCGCGCTGCTCGAGGACTTGAAGGGCAGATCCCACACATAGCTCGCAGTCAGGTTATGCCGCACATCGTAGTCGGCGTTGCTGTAATCGTTGATGTTCAACCCCGCTGGGTTCAACTGGTACAGGAGGCTGTCGTTGAGGCTGTAGGGGCTGACTCCACCATTCGACACGTCATCGGTGGCGTGCGAGTAGGTGTAGTTGATCGACCCGGAAAAGCCATGGGTCATGCGGCGGCTTACCGTGAAGGTCACACCGTTGTAGTAGGAGTTTCCGCCGTTGGTCATCTCCTCGACGAGACTGACGCGGCTGTCAGGAGCAACCGGCGGCAGGCCCGCGAAGGTGCCGAAGCCGCCTGCGCCCGCGTTCACCCACGGGTTGAAGATATAGATGTCGGATCCGCGGTTGCCCACGTAGTTGATCGACACCGAGGTCTTCTGTCCGATGGACTTCTGCAGTTCCAGGTTCCACTCCACGTACTTCGGATTGGAGACTGGGTTGTTGAGAATCGAGTTGTATTGGGGAACGGCGCAACCCGGAGCTGCCGCTTGGTATTGGGCGAGAGTTTGCCCGCCGGCGAACGCGTTCTTGAACGCCGCGTTGCAGGCCTGGATTTGCGTCTCGATCGGTGGACCAGCAGGGTTGCTGGTGTCAGCGGGCGAGATGGGCGCTGGGTTGACCGGTAGGAAGGTGAACCGGTTCGAGGTCGGCGAGTTCAGCGCGAAGCTGTCCGCCAACGTTCCGGGGTACAGATCGGTGAACAAACCGATGCCGCCGCGGATGACCGTGTCCGACTTGCCCCAGGGATTCCAGGCAAAGCCAAAGCGCGGCTGGAAGACCACCTTCTCGATCTGCGGGAATAGCGAGTTGTTTTCCCCGAACATCTGGTTGAACGGGACGCCCGGATCATGATTCAACTGCGTGAACGGCCCCGTAAAACGTGCAATGCAGTCGGTCTGGCAGACCAGGTTCGAGTTGCGGTCCGCACGCAGTGTCAGAGTCAGCTTGAGGCTCGATTTCAAGCGAATGATATCCTGGAAATAAGCCCCAAGGCTGTAGATGGCCATGGGCTGTTCCAATTGTTCCGGGAAGTATTGGCGGATGCGGCCACTCAACCCCTCGGTGAACAGCTCCTGGCTGGTGACATAGACCTGTGGAATGGTGCGCCGCCCGAATAATCCGTCCGTGATGTCATTGCGGCGGAAGTTGACGCCTGTCTTAAACTCGTGCATGCCTCGAGTCATGGACAAGTCGTCGGTGATCTGGTACTGGGTTACTTTTCTGCCCTGCGGGAATGCAGAGCTGGCACCCAGGCCGCCAGAATTGGCCAACCAACTGGCCCCGCTGATGTCAATCAGGAAGTATGGAAATGCGGCCAAGGCCGCCGGCCGGTTGGCGACGTCGAAGATCGCGCTGTACCAGCTTCCCGAAAGGATGAACGAGTTGATGGTGGTGGGGTTAATGGTGCGGGTGTAGTTGATCTGCCCTTCGTACTGAGGCTGATCGCTAACTGCGCTAAACAGAGGGTTCACCGGGTCGCTGCTGGTCGGCTGCAGACCACGGTCCATCCTGTAGCGAAGGTACAATTTGTCATTGTTGGTGGCGTTATAGTCCACACGGCCTGCCAGTATCCACTCGTGCGAGGGCGATCCTACCGTGGAGCGGTAATTTTCGGTACAGGGCAGGGTCGCACCGAATCCCGCAAGCGGCCCGGTGACCACCGGGGTTAAGTCGGCGCAGCCAAGGGGATCCGTTGGACCGGTCCCGGGAGTTGCTCCAGCAATTCCCTTAGCGCCAGCGAACAGGTTAGCCATTGTCTGGTAAAAGGGAGCGGCTGCCGGATCAACAGTCTGAAGGTTACCCACAATCCCGGTCATGTACGCTGGAGTCGGCACGAAGACCTGCGTGCTGCTGGCGGTGATCAAACGCAGACCTTCATAGTCCACGAAGAAGAACGCTTTGTCTTTCTTGATGGGTCCGCCAAAACGGGCTGCGTATTGGTTGTTGTTTACGAAAGGACGCGCGGTAAGAGGGAGCGTCTCGTTGTTGAACCAGTCGTTGGCGTTCATCGTCCGGCCATTCCACCAGTACATGGCGTCGCCATGGTATTGGTTGGTGCCGGAAAGAGTGGCGTAGTCAACCTGCGCACCAGCCTGGCGGCCATACTGGCCGGTGTAGCCGTTGCTCACGACCGCCGCTTCCTGCACTTCGTTCTTTCCCAGCAGCAGGTTGGTGGCGCCGGAGTTGTTCAGGTTGAGGTAAGGATCCATTTCGTCGTTGCCGTTGACCGTGAACAGGTTCGCGGTGGCCGGCAGTCCAAACGCGGTGAAGTTGCCGTAACCGCCGCCGCTGGACGAGTTCATCGTCACGCCCGGCGCAGCTTGAGCGATCTGGGTCAGGTCGTTGCCCGAGTTCGGCAATTCCATGACTTCCTTCTCGGTCACCGAGGTCTGGATGTTGGCATTCTCGGTCTGAATCAATGGAGCCGCGCCGGTTACTTCCACCGTCTCGGAGCCTTGACCGATTTGCAGTTGAATATTCGCCGTGGTCACCGCCCCGATGGCAACGACCGCGGTCTCAGTGGTGGTGCGGAAACCGGACTGGGCAACGGAAATCTTGTAATTTCCCGGTTTCAGCAGTGGGAACCGGTACAAACCGGTCGAGTTGGTTTTGACGGTTGCGTTCGTCCCGCTTTCTGCGCTCGCCAAAGTTACCGTCGCGCCCGAAACGACTGCATTGGATGGGTCAGTGACAGTACCTGTAACGTCGCCAGTCACGATGGTTTGCGCCATCACTTGGACGGCAAACAAACCCGCGACCAGTAGAGTGGCTAATTTGAATAACAGTCTAAATCGCATAGTTTTCTCCACCTTTAAGTTGTCAATGAAACATTTCCTCGCGAACCTGACTGGTGCACTTGTTGCGCAAGACCGTCACCCTGCGGGGTAGGCACGATGCGGATAGGAATTGTTGGTGAAAACATTCCTGGCGCATCTAGAGAGCGTCCAACGCTAGACACTCCTTCCTACGCCGTTCGCACAGGGTAACTATTAGTAACTTAGCACTCGCTCTGCCAAGTGCTGTGTTGTGATACACATATTGTTTACAATACTTTACAAGTTCCGCGACGAGCGTATCTTCAAGAATCTACGTATTTTGGGAGGATACCGAGGACTGGTTATCCGTAAATCCATAACCCAGAAATACTGTCTTGTTAGTTTTCAGTGTTTCGACGGGAGGGACCTGAGACCGAAAGCAGAAACCAGCATCCGGTCGAACTCGGGAGGTCGGCCGGCTGTGGTTTGGAGAGTTTTGCGGAAAATACTGGGTGGGTTTGTGCTGGTTTGTGACTCGGTTGATGGCTCCTTTGGCTGCTGGACGAGTCTGCGCGGCGAGGTTCAGAGCAATTCCGCGGAGCCGGCAGAGGCAATCACGGTTCCGTTCAAAACCGTGAAGACGCACCGATTGGAAGCAAACCAGTATGGAATCTCGCGATAGTCATCGGCTTCGAATACTGCCAGATCGGCGTCTTTGCCTGGCTCGATCGATCCTTTTCGATCCTGCAACCGGAGAGCCCAAGCGCCGTTGATCGTCGCCGCCGAAATCGCTTCGGCGGGAGTCATCTTCATGTGTGTACAGGCCAGCGACAACACAAACGGCATGCTCGGCGTGGGCGATGAACCCGGGTTGTAGTCGGTGGCCAAAGCTACGGGCACGCCAGCATCAATCAGTTTTCGCGCGGGCGGAAATTTTTCCAGGCCAAGAAAATAATTCGCCCCGGGAACTAACGTCGCCACAGTGTTATTTTCCGCCAGCCACGGAATGTCGGTGTCGTTTACATGATCCATGTGGTCGAAGGATGCCGGCTTGAATCGCAGCAAGGGCTGCAGTCCGGATTCGCTGAGCTGGCACACGTGGGCCCGGACTCCCAAGCCATGCTCTTCAGCGGCCTGGAAAATTCTTGCCGTGTCCTCGGCGCTGAACGCACCGCGCTCGGTGAAGACATCCACGAACCGGGCAAGCTTCCGCTTGGCTGCCTGCGGGATCATTTCTTTGCAGATCAGGTCGACATATTTTTCTGGACGACCTTTAAATTCCATGGGGACGACATGAGCACCCAGCAACGTGGGGACTACGGTGCCGGGCCAGTGCGTGGCGGCGTGTCGGATCGCTTCCAGAGATTTCAGTTCGGACTCGAGCGTCAACCCATAACCTGACTTAGCCTCGACCGTGGTTGTGCCCTGCTCGGCCATCTCGCGCAGCGCCTCGAGAACCTTGGCTGCGAGAAGACTCTTGCTCGCCTTGCGCACTTCTTCGACGCTCGACCGGATGCCGCCGCCCGCCTGAGCAATCTCTTCGTAAGTCGCGCCAGAGTTGCGTTTTTCGAAATCGACTAGGCGCGGTTGGATGAATGCAGGATGAGTGTGGGAATCGACGAAGCCGGGGAGCGCGACTTGGCGTTCGCAGTCGATCTCGACGATCTTCTTTCGGTTCTCCTTAAGCCAGGGATCGCGAAGGGCATCTTGGCTCTTGCCCACCGAGACAATCTTTCCCCCGAGGCAGAGGATGGCGGCGTCTTCGATGATGCCCAGTTCTTGGAGTTCGGGGCCGCGGCGCGGGCTGGAGGAACCGGAAGCAGACCGCAGCGTGAGCAACTGGCCGATGTTGATGAGAAGGACCGGGTGCTGGGTTGGCGGCTTGGTTTTTTGGGGAGGGGTCACGCTGAGCAGTTTAGCAGTCAGGGACGTACTGGGCGATTGGATCTGATTGTCTGATAATCAGGCAAATGATATACTCAGGCATTCAGACAATTCGAGGCGGATATGGAATCAGCGAAAGTCGGGAAACGAGGCACAATCGTGGTGCCCGCGAAGTTGCGCAAGCGCTTTGGCATGGAAGAGGGGAGCATCGTAACCGCCGAAGAGAAGGACGATGGCATTCTGATTCGCCCGGCGGTTCTTGTTCCCGTTGAAAGATATAGCCCCGAACGCAAAGCCGAATTCCTTCTTTCTACCGCCACGACCGACGCGGACTACCGCAAAGCGCGAAAGGCCGTCCGCAAGTTGGGCCTTGACCCGGATTCGATTCCACACCGGCGACCGGCTTAAATGGACCGGCTGTTTCTTGACGCTAATGTTCTGTTCTCCGCGGCCTATCGGCCCGATGCTGGACTGTTGCAACTCTGGAAACTTCAAGACGTGACGCTTTGCAGTTCGCGTTATGCTTTGGAGGAAGCCAGAATCAACTTGGCGAACAAAGATCAACGCGCGCGACTTATTCGCCTATCGGGAGTTGTGCAATTGTTTGATGCGGTCCAACCGGACCTTCCACGGGGAATCTCACTGCCAGAGAAAGATGTGCCAATTGTGCTGGCTGCTATCGAAGCCCGAGCCACCCACCTGCTGACAGGGGATGT
Organism: uncultured Acidobacteriota bacterium; assembly: GCA_963770485.1. GTDB lineage: Bacteria > Acidobacteriota > Terriglobia > Terriglobales > Acidobacteriaceae > CAVVEC01. The sequence continues at coordinate 100,896 of CAVYPX010000005.1, read as the reverse complement.
ACGACACTTCGGTCCATATTTGGGCACGAAGATCGAGGGCATTGCGATTATGCTGCCAGGGGAATATCTCAGAAGTCGGCTGGCCTGAAGTAGCACTGGCCGCGTGTCTTTGGTTTTACCAGCGGTTGTGTGGCATCGAACCAGAGGGTGTCCTTGATGGCTTTAAGCACAGTCACGTAACGGTGTGATCTGTCATCTCGAGGGGAGTCTTGACAGCATGCCCTTCGTAACACTTGATTCCATCTAGCTTCCATTGAGCCAAGGGTTTCTGTGGCTTGGCATTTTGATCGCGCGATATCGCAATGGTGCGTACGGTCACGTGTGCCGGGCAGTTTTTGACGCTGCACTTGAGAAACGCGTTGAATATTGGGACCTGCTGCACTTCATTCGCAGTTTCACGAGTCGAAATCGATTCGATGGGTTGGCGCCGCCCGGAACCGCAGTGCGGGCACACAAAATCCACGAACTTTGAGTTCGGCGCCGCTCTCTCGTGATCGACAAGCTCATCCAGTTTCTGAGAGGGTATGAACGTAGCCCTCTGGCAGTCGCTACAGTCCAAGATCGCGAGACGACCCATTCTTTTCCTCCTTCCCTGAACTTCTCTCCATCGGAACTTTCACACCTTTCCTGTCGGCGAACTCCTTCGCCTTGTCGTAGCCCGCGTCCACATGGCGGATAATCCCCATGCCAGGGTCCGTGGTCAACACGCGCTCGATGCGCTTGGCCATCATCTCGGTGCCATCTGCGACCGTGACCTGCCCGGCGTGCAGCGAATAGCCAATACCCACGCCGCCTCCGTTGTGAATAGAAACCCACGACGCGCCCGCGGCTGTGTTGATCAGAGCATTCAGCAGCGGCCAGTCGGCCACGGCGTCGCTGCCATCTTTCATGCTCTCCGTCTCGCGGAAGGGAGATGCGACCGAGCCGCAATCCAGGTGATCGCGGCCAATGACAATGGGCGCTTTGATCTTGCCCTTCTTTACCAGATCATTCATGGCCAGTCCGAATTGCGCCCGCTCGCCATAACCCAGCCAGCAGATTCGTGCCGGCAATCCCTGGAACTTAATTCGCTTCCGCGCCAGATCAATCCAGCGGCGCAGAATGCGATTGTCGGGAAAAAGTTCCAGCACCAGATCATCTGTGACGTGAATATCCGACGGCTCGCCCGACAGGGCCACCCAGCGGAAGGGCCCGCGGCCTTCGCAGAACAGCGGGCGGATGTACGCCGGCACGAATCCCGGAAAGTCGTACGCGTTCTTCACCCCGCGTTGAAAGGCAAACGTCCGGATATTGTTTCCGTAGTCGAAGGTCACCGCGCCCATCTTCTGCAGACGCAACATGCCTTCGACATGTTTCGCCATCGCATCCAGGGAAAGCTGCTGGTAGGCTTCCGGATCGCGTGCACGCAGCGCCAGCGCTTCTTCCAGCGTCATGCCGTTGGGCACATAACCGTTCAACGGATCGTGCGCGGAAGTCTGATCCGTGAGAATGTCCGGCACCACGCCACGGTCGGCGAGCTCGGGAATAATGTCGGCACAGTTTGCCACCAGCCCGACGGAGACATTTTCCTTCTTGCGCACGGCGTTCTTCAGAATGCGCAACGCCTCGTCGAGGGTGGTGACCATGAAGTCGCAGTAGCCGGTTTTGAGCCGCTTTTTGATGCGCTCGGGATCGACGTCAATCCCAAGAAACGCCGCGCCGGTCATGGTAGCGGCCAGTGGCTGGGCACCGCCCATGCCGCCCATGCCGCCGCTGACGATCAGCTTGCCCGCGAGATCGCCGCCGAAATGCTTTTCTCCGGCCGCGGCGAACGTCTCGAACGTGCCCTGCACAATTCCCTGCGAGCCGATATAAATCCATGAACCCGCCGTCATCTGGCCATACATCATCAAGCCGGCGCGCTCGAGTTCGTTGAACTTCTCCCAGTTGGACCAGTGACCGACGAGATTGGAGTTCGCAATCAGCACCCGCGGCGCGTATTCATGAGTTTTGAAAACGCCGACCGGCTTGCCCGATTGCACCAACAGAGTCTCGTCGTTGGCAAGGTTTTTCAGTGAGGAAACGATGGCGTGGTAGGCCTCCCAACTGCGCGCGGCGCGCCCGGTTCCGCCGTAGACGACAAGATCTCGCGGTCGCTCGCCGACTTCTTCATCGAGGTTGTTCATCAGCATGCGCATGGCGGCTTCCTGCTGCCAGCCTTTGCAGGAGATGGTGGCGCCGCGAGGAGCGCGGATTGGAGTGTAGGTAGCCGGAGTGATTTCGGTTTCGACTGGCATAAGTTAATGGTAGTGGGTCGGGCGCACTCGATCAAATCTCGGCGAACGAGTTTGGAACTGCAAAACCTAATAGGTGTGGAGCGGGCACCGTGCCCGCCGCGGCGTGGACCTCAGGGGCTAAAGCCCAATCCTTATCGTCCCTGAGCGGCACGGCTGAAGCCGTGCCCTTCCACAAAAAACGCTTATGGGACAAGTTGTCGCGCCGACATGCTGAGAGCTGACTGCTGAAAGCTGACAGCGGCCTCACCACGTCGCGTACGCGGTGCCGTCGCTGCCCACGGCGCTGGAGCCGCTGTGCACGTCATAAATGCCGGGCTGGTCTTCGGTCGTCGTCGTCTGCTGGTCCAGGCTCATGATTACGTCTGCCTCCTGATCCTCGGCCCAGGTATCGTTGCGTCCGGTCATCGGGTCATTTGGGATTTGCTTCAGGTAGCCTGCGGTGACCAGGTCCTGCAGAGACTGCGGAGCCTTTTGCTTGTCCAGCGTGTATTGCGAGATGAGGGAACGGAGCGTGAACAGGTTCTGCTTCAGCACCGACTCTTTCGCCCGCAAAATGGATTGGTTATAGGCAGGCAAGGCGACGGAAATAAGAATCGCCATGATGCTCATGACAATGAGCAACTCGATCAGGGTGAAGCCCCGGCTCTGCTTTTTGCGGAATCTCGCCATTTACCATTCCTTGTACTTGGTTCCGTCCAGCGCCGTGCCGTCTGACTTGGTGTACACGTCGAAAACGTTCTGCTCACCCCAGGAGTCGGAAGTCGGATCATCCTGCATGGAGTGCAGCCCCCACTCGGTGGAATTGGTCATCGGATCCACCGGAATGCGGCGCAGAAATTTCAGTTTCTTTCCCTGCACGTCCACGCCCTTCACCAGGGTGTCCAGGTCGGGCGGGTAGTTCTCCGAACCCACCTTGGTCTGAAAGGCGCCGCGATCTGCGGCATCTTTGTAGCGGTCGATGGCGTCGCGCATTTCCCACAGGTCCTGGCGCAACTCGTGCTCTTTCTCGCGCTTGATGGTTACGCGCGCCAAGGGGATGGCCAAGCTGGTGAGGACCACCAGGATGGTTGTGGCCACGATCAGTTCGATCAGCGTGAATCCGCGCATGCGGTGCGCAGAACGGTTTTTGAGAACTGCTGAATCCATAACAATAATAATGTTTGCCGGAAGCTCCTGCGCTGTCAGGTCGACGGTTTGCGCCGGGAGAGCTGCAAATTACTGAATCATCACCGTCGCCACCGCGCCTGCAACCGGAATCGCCTGCATGCCCGGATCACGCGCTCCTCCCCGGGCGATCGTCAGCGTCGCCTGCCCGGCAGCTTTGGCCACGAAGGTCAAAGTGACGACGGTGCCCTGTCCGGAAACGCCCGGCGCACCCGGCGGCCGGGTCGCGGTAATTTGCAAAGTCCCCGTGGCGTCATCATCGCGATGCACCAAGGCCACGGCTTGCCCGTCCTGCGAGAGCAGGTTGCCATTGGACACATTCACCACCTGCAGGATCTTGGGATCGTAGCTGAGCTGCAACGGCACCGAATACGCATTCTGCGCCCCGTTGAGCACCACATTGATGGCGAAGGTCGAACCGGTCCGCTGCGTAACGCTAGGCGGATCGAAGCCGAAGCTTGCCATCCCCGGAAGCGCGGTGGGCGGTGTGACCGGCGGATTCGGCGGTGGAGCGCCCGGCGCGGGCGGTTGCGCCGCTGGATTTTGAGCCGGCGGCACCGGGGCGGGGGCTCCAGTTGCCGGCGCCTGTGTATGGCTTACGCGGCGCAGTTCGATGGCGCTGGCTGTGCCGACCTCGATGGCTTTCTGATTCAGGTCCGTGAAGTCATGACCGCGGACAATGTGCGGAATCAGCACGAAGACGGTCTCGGTTTCGGAGTGGTCGGTGGTGGTCTGCCCGAACAGATACTTCAAAATCGGGATTTGCGCCAGCCCGGGGATGCCCGACAACGCCTTGGTCTGCTGGTCTTCGAACATGCCGCCCAGCATGTTCACTTCCCCTTCTTTCAAGCGAACTTCGTGCTCGATTTTTTTCTGTCCGATAATCGGCTGGCTGATGCCGCCGATGCTGGACGTGCCGGTCACCGATGAAACGTCCATCGTAATCTTGAGCGTGACTTCGCCGTTTTGATGCACCTTGGGCGTGATATCAATGTTTACGCCGACATCGAGATATTGGAATTGAGTGTTCACCAGGGGGTTGATGCCGACGCCACCGATACCAGGCTGGAACGATCCGGTCGCCACCGGCACGCGTTGGCCGATCTTGAGCGAGGCCTTCTGCCCATCCACAGCGCGGATTTGCGGCTTCTGGAGAAGCTTGGTGCTGCTGTCGCTGAATAACGCGCTGGCCGTGGCGGGCGGAATGGTGATGGTGAAGTCGGTCGCATTCAGGTTGCCGATCTGATTGAGGTTGACCTGGTTGGGCGTACCGCTGGTGCTCTGCGAACTATTCGTGACGTTCGAAATCCCCGTGCCAACGCCGGTCGAAGTGGTGTTATTGAAGTTATTCTGCAGGGCCACCGTGGCGCTGGTGGGCGGACTGATGCCCAACGTCTTGGATTTGTCCTTGTTGATCTGCATCACCGCCACATCGACGATGACTTCCGGCTTGGATCGATCCAGGTCCCCGATGAGTTTCTCCGCCAGCGCGACCTGGTCGGGTGTGCCCCGGAGCACAATTGCCCCTTCGGAGGGCAAGGGCTGGATGCGGGAAATTTCCAGGATCTGCCGCATGGCATTGACGATATCCTGCAGTTCGGTAGGCAGGGAAAGGTTAGCCAGATAGAACGTCTTGATCACGCTCTCTTCCAGATCCTTGCGCTTGGCGGGATTGTCCGATGCAACAAAGATCGAATTCGGAGTCACCGGCCGCCAAAATGTCTTGGATTCCAGGGCGATGATCTCCAGAGCTTCTTCCAGCGACACATTGTTGAGTTCCACTTTAATGCGTCGCGAAGTGTAGTCCGGATCAAACAGTACGTTGATCCCGGCCAGCTTGCCGACCGTCTCGTAAATGACCTTGGTGTCTTCCGAAATCTTAAGGTTGATGGGGATGTTCGAGATGGGAGCCAGATCCACCGGACCTTGGGCTTCGTCCAGGCGCTTTTGCAGGCCGCTGGGAGAAGGGGCGGAGGATTTCGGCGCTGGAGCCTTGGCTGCATCAATCAATTGCTTGGTGCGCCGGATTTCCTGTTGGGCGATGGGACTGGAGGGATCGATTTCCGCTGCTTTTTGGAATTCCGCCAGCGCCGCATCCAGCTGGCCCGCTTGGCCCAGTAACTGGCCGCGATGCACATGCGAGGCTCCTGCCAGGAAACGCAGCCGCTCAAAGGCGGAGCGATAACTTAGGTCTGTAGGTTTGAGGTCGTAGGCTTGCTTATAGAAGTCGTAGGCTTGCTCGTAGTTCTCTCGAGCTTCAGCTTCCTTCCCCTTGTTATATAAGGTCTTAACCTTGTCGGCCGCGACGGCAAACCAGGTCGCCGCAACGACCAGCAGAACAACGGCCGCCGGGCGAATCAAACGTTTCATCACAGATCCCTCGCACACAATTTTCTCCCGCAGGTCGGCCATGACCCTGGGTTGGGACTCTCAATTTTTGCCGAAGAAAATGTAAACTGCGCGATTATAACATTCTCTTTTGTGCCGCGAAGTTACTGCTATGGTAGCAGTTAAAGTCGTAAGTCTTAGTCCTATCAGGTTTCTGGTCGCAAAACCTCGAGGCGATTCGTCTGGAGACTGCAGCCTGAAGTCTGCTTATGAGATAACCTAATAGCGAACCTTATTCAGGCCATGGCCCGTCAACCTACACACCTAACCCGGCCCAATCCGGAGAAGAACCCTCGCCGCGACCCGACCGCCGCAGGCCAGCGAGACGCCTCCGTTAATAGGATCGCTGCCCATAACTACTTCTTGCTGGAAAAATTTGAGACCGGGGTCGCTTTGACCGGAACCGAGGTCAAATCGGTGCGAGCGGGGCGGGCAAACCTGAAAGACGCGTACGGATTGATCAAGGACGGCGAACTCTGGCTTTTGAATTGTCACATCGGCCCTTATGAGCACGGCAACATCTTCAACCATGCCCCACTGCGTACGCGTAAGCTTTTGATGCATAAAGAGGAAATCCGCAAGCTCATCGGCAAGACGCAGCAAAAAGGGCTGACCTTGATTCCCACCCGGATGTATTTCAAAAACGGCAGGGTGAAAGTGGAGCTGGCGCTGGCCAAGGGCAAGCAGCTCTGGGACAAGCGGGAGACCGAGCGCCGGAAGACGGCTGACCGGGAAGCCCGCGACGCGATCGCACGAGGACACAAGGGTCGCTAGAACAATAATTAAAGGTGAAGTGGAATCGATCCCCGGCCTGCCCGAACGGCTTCGCTGCACATGCAATCCAATCCCTTGTCGAAACCTGGCTTATGGGCTTGATCGCACCTGCTTGACCCGCCTGGCACGCATGCACTACACTGTAGTGCATGAAGACGGAAGTGTACAGTTGGCGGGTCTCAGCGCAAAGAAAAGCCGATCTGGAGAGCGAAGCCCGGCGTGAAGGCACTTCTTTGGCAGGGCTCCTGGAGCGCATTACGGACAACTGGCTGCGACAGCGTCGCAATGGCGACGAGGCCGAGCAGGCTGCGATCCGCAGACGTGCCGCCGCTGCCATCGGCTCGATTGTCGGCGGTGACCCGACTCGTTCCTCGCGGGCTTCGCAATTGGTCGAAGAAATCCTGAGAGAGCGTTATGCCCGCAAGCGCCCTAATTGACACGGGCGCAATCCTCGCTCTCCTCGACCGCAGTGACGAGTGGCACATTGCATGCGTTGAGGCGTACAACCGCACTCCTCTTCCGCTGCTGACTACTGAAGCCGTCCTCGCAGAAGTTTTCCATCTCACCTACCGCAACCTGCGCGACGTGCGCGGCGTGTGGAAGTTGTTGAGCTCGGGCGCAATTCGCATGGCTTTGATCGAGAATGACGAACTCGAACAGATTCAGGTTCTAATGGGTAACTATGCAGATCATCCAATGGACTTTGCCGATGCCACTCTGGTTCATCTGGCCGCCCGCGAGTCGCTCAACCTTATCCTGACCGTGGATCACAACGATTTTGAGACCTATCGGATCGGCGGGCGCAAGCGATTCAACATTCTGCCCATCCGGATGCGCGGTTCGGGCGGAGACTGAGAAAAGGGAGCGGCGAGGTCGCAAGCCGGAGATGCGAGGATAGTTTCCGCGACCCGCAAGCCCCGCCTGACCTTGCACTTTTTCCCGTCCGCCGACGATACTGGAAGCACCGAAAACTATGAACACGAATCTTTCCTTCTCTCATCCCGCGCAAGTCGAAACCGAATGCCTGGCCGTGGTGGTTCTGGATCGCACGGAAAAAGATCGAACCGAAAAAGACCATGGTCCGAAAGACAAAACCGAAGTTACTGTCGAATCCAGCGACAACGCGCTGAAAGCAGCCGCCGCGGAAATGATTGCCAGCGGTGAAGTTTCCGGAAAAATCCTTGAAGCCACCCTGCTGCACCATCCCGCAGGGCTCAAAGCCAAACGCCTGCTGCTGCTAGGCGGAGGCAAGGCCAAGAACTTTACTTCTTTCGAACTCCGCAAGCTGGCCGGAACGGCGGTGCGTTTTCTGAAGGCGAAAGGGATTCGCAGCTTCGCCTTTCTCGCCCCGGAGAGAAGCATCCCGGGCGAAGAAGCCGTGAAGGCCATTGTAGAAGGCGCCTTCGTGGGCAACTTCGATCCCGACACCTACAAGAGCGACCGCAAGGATCAGAAGATCGAATCGCTGACCGTGGTGGCTGGCGGAGACCAAGCCCGGCTGCAGAAGATGATGGAAGAAGCCCGGATCCTGGGCGAGTCGCAGAACTTCACTCGCGAACTGGTGAACGAACCCAGCAATCGCCTGACGCCGACCATGCTGGCGGAACGGGCCCGCAAGATGGCGCAGCAGACCGGTTTGAAATGCGAAGTGTACGGCGCGGACAAGATCAAAGAACTGAAGATGGGCGCCTTCTGGGGCGTCGCCCAAGGATCGGACGAACCTCCCGCATTGATCGTGTTGCGCTACGAACCGGCGGACGCGCCGGCGACTCCGGTGCTCGGCCTGGTTGGGAAAGGCATCACGTTTGACACCGGCGGTATTTCGATCAAACCCGCGGACGGCATGGAGAAAATGAAATATGACATGGCCGGCGGGGCGGCCATGATCGGCGCCATGCGCGGCATTGCCCTGCTCAAGCCGAAAGTAAAAGTCACCGCGGTTATCTGTGCCACGGAGAATATGCCTTCGGGCAAGGCGCAGAAGCCCGGCGACGTTCAGATCGCGATGTCCGGCAAGTCGATCGAGATCATTAATACCGACGCCGAAGGCCGCCTGGTGCTCGCCGACGGTCTTTATTATGCCCGCCAACTGGGCTGCACCCACCTGATTGACGCCGCCACGCTGACCGGCGCGGTCGTGGTGGCGCTCGGTTACGTCAACGCTGGCGTCTTTGCCAACGACGAAAAGATGTATGAGCGCTTCAGCCGCGCTCTGGAGAAAGCCGGCGAGAAGTTCTGGCGACTGCCGCTCGATGAAGAATATCGGGAGGTCATCAAATCAAACATCGCAGACATGGTGAACTCGGGCGGTCGCTATGGCGGCGCGGTGACCGCGGCGATGTTTCTGAAGGAATTTGCCGAGGACACGCCCTGGCTGCATCTGGATATCGCCGGCACAGCATGGACGGAAGAGAACAAGGCGTGGATCGCGAAAGGCCCGTCGGGAATCGCGGTGCGCAGTCTGGTGGAGTTCGCAAGAGACTTCAACGGATAGCAAACCGTGCGCATTCCGTCAGATTGAAACGGGGATCAGGATACCGAACCTGATCCCCTAAGAATCCCGCCAGTTTCCTGAAAGCTGGCGCGCAGCCTATTTGTCAGCCTTCTCCACTGCGTGCTGCAACTCGGTCACGAGTGGAGTCTCGCCCTTCTGCAATCCATTGCGTGCCATGGCCCGCCACAAGTAAGGCGAACCGAAGGAATGGCCCTCGTACACCGCCAGGATGTCCTCCGACGGACGCGACTGCACGACCAGGATCATGTCAGCATCCTGCGGACGATCTACGATGAGGTAGCGTCCCCACTGCTGGATCGCGTCCTGCACAGCGGCAATCGCCTGCCGGTCTTCCGGAAGCGGGTTCGCGCTGAACTGGTTGCCGTCATAGCTGGTGACGTACACGTAACGCGCATTCATCAACGTCTTAGGAAACGCCTCGATGGCGCGGTACCCGACATTGGGCGCGGCGAGCCCTGCCGCAGCCGCAAACAACACTACGCAAACAACACGAAAAGCTTTGATCACATCTGCCTCCCCTGACTTTCCCTTTGCATAGTTCGATGTAAAGTTGGTGAGTTTGGTTGTAGCGGAGTGACTTGGCGCGGCTCCGAGGCCGTGGTGAAACGCCGCGAAAGTCCTGATTTGGCGGGCATTTCCCTTGGGTTGACGTTAATCGTGGAGGTAGAACTACATCACCGGCGGAACGCTGATTCCCATCACCGCCAGGGCACGGAGTAACTCACGACGCACGACCGCCGCGGTCGCCAGCAGAAACTTTTTTCGGCCTTCATCCGGTTCGGTGAGAATTGGGTAGCGGTGGTAAAAAGTATTGAAAAGTTGGGCCAACTGAAAGACATGCTTCGCCAGATAAGCTGGCTCGGTGGTGGCGATGCATTGGTCAATGATGTAGGAAGTCTTCGAGGACGCCAGCCAGAGCTCCCAGATTTCATCAACCTGCAAGTTTTTCTCGAGATCATCTCTGGAGACATAGCGAGCTATGTCTCTAGAGAAATCGTCGGGATCAAGGCCGCCTTTGCGGAAAATATTCGTCGCGCGCACGACCGCATATTGCGCGTAGGGCCCAGTCTCACCTTCAAAACTCAACGCCTCTTTGAAATCAAATGCGATGACTGAAGGCTTGGTGAACTTCAGCATGAAGTAGCGCAGGGCGCCGATGGCGATCTGCGTAGCGATCGTGACGCGCTCGGCATCGCCCAGCTCGGGATGGCGAGAATCCACTTCTTTCTGCGCAGAGGCGATCAGCGTGTCGATCAGATCGTCGGCTTTCACGCCAAAACCCTTGCGGCCGGAGACTTCAATGTAGGAGCGTGTCTTGTCTTGGTCAGAGAGTTGGTAGCCCAGTTCGGCAGCACAGCGCGGGGTTAGCGCGACCATCTCGTAGGAAAAGTGCGTATAGTGGTCGGCCTGCTGGTTGTAACCGAGCCCGCGCAGGGCCTCGATGACAGTGTTTTGCGCCTCCGCCTGGCGGGCGTCGATCACATTGTAGATTTCCGCGACATCGCCAAAATGCGGATGTTCCAATGCGCCGACCGTGGTCGAAATCCAGCAGTCGTGGCCGTTGGGATAACGGTAAAACTTGCGATATCCGAAATCGCGACCCAGTAGGCCGAACTTCCACAAGTGATAAGCGATATCTTTGCCGACGTAGCCCACCGTCCCGTTGGAGCGCACGATCACTTTCTGATCTTCCTCGGAGACTTGCCCTTTCTCAGCGTTTTCTGCGGAGGTTTCGGCGGCCTCTGCGGCTTCAGGTCTTGAAGTTCCGGCGCGTCGCATCACCCAACAGCCCTTGTTTTTCCCCTCGGTCTCGAAGAAAAGCACCCCTCCATCCTTCAGCTTGGTGAAGGCAGCGTCCCAGAAGTGCAGGTGGAGGATCTCGCTTTCGCGAGGCAAAAAATCATATTCGATGTCGAGACGGTCCATGGTCTCGAGATGGCGGCGGAGCACGGCAACCGCGATCAAGTCAGCGATGGCGGCAGTTTCATTTCCCCCTTGCTCTACCGCATGCAGCACTTCCTGGCGGGCGCTCAGGTTCTCTTTGTCTAGCGCGTACCACTGGGAAACGCGCGCGTACAAATCCCAACAGTAGAAATCGAAACGCGGCTGCCGGGTAAGCTGTTCAATTTCGACGCGCGACTTTTTCTCCAGATGCACGAATCCTACGATCACGTCGGCAACTTGCACGCCGGTGTTATCGATGTAGTTCTGGACGTCCACTTCCCTGCCCGCAAATCGCAGCAGGCGTACGAAGGTATCGCCCAGGATGGCATTGCGCAGATGTCCAATGTGCGCAGCCTTGTTGGGATTGATGCTGGAGTGCTCGACCAGGATCTTGCCGGGTGGAATTTCAGCTTGCGGTTTGTCGTCGGCTGCGAGCGCGGCAGCCAGTTGATCGCGTTTGACGCGGGCATTAATGTAGCCCGCACCGGCGAGTTCGAGTTTTTCGAAACCCTCGATCGGTCCGATGGCGTCGACAATCTCTTCTGCAATTTTGCGGGGCGGCTTGCGCAGCTTCCTGGCTAGCTCAAAAGCGAGCGGCAAAGCATACTCCCCGAGTTCGACCCGGGGTGGTTGCTCGAGGACAATATTCGGCAGGTCAACGTCGTACGTGCGGCGCAGGAAATCGCGCACCTGCTGGGCAAGCCGGCGTTCCAGATGACGGTACAAGAGCCCCTCTAAGCGATTAAAGAAGATAGTGATTGTAGCAGAGCGGGCACGGTGAGTAGTGGTGCATTAACGAGGAAGCGAGCCAAACGCGCGATGGTTGGTCGCAAAGAACGCGACCCGTCGCGCGGCTCGCGCAGATTCCCTCGACTTCGCTCGGGACAGGCTCTTCGCTGCACAAAAAAACGCCGGCTCAGGATGACAAATCAAACTGCACCACTACCGCGCCGCCAGGCGGTTTGACGGCAATTGCATGCTTCCCTATGATGAAAATCAGTCGTGCGTCCTTGGTCGTGGGTCCTTGGTCGTTCGTCGTTAGCCGTTCGCGCGAGCGGTTGCGTCGAACGGAAACCGCTACGCAACGGCCGACCGCCAACCGTCAAGGACGAACGACGCAGGACCAACGACGGCCTTATGCGCATAGCCTACCTCGATTGTTTTTCGGGCATGAGCGGCGACATGTTTCTGGGCGCGCTGGTGGATTCCGGCGTCCCGGCGCGGCTTCTGGAAGAAACGGCGGCAGCGTTGAATATCGGGGCGCGGCTGGAGATTTCCCGCGTCAGCCGCAGCGGTATCAGCGCGATCAAGGTGGATGTTTATTCGAATGGAGAGAAGGATTTGCCGCGTGATTTGTACTGGGAGCAACATGCGCAGGAACACGATCCCAATGCTCGCGGCCGCCAGGGACATGCGCATGATCATGACGGCCGTGACCATGGCAATCATGAGCATGCCTCCGAGGTACCGGTTCAGTTGCTCGAGCACAACTACGCGTTGCAGCCCCACGAAACTTCCCTGGCCGGAGCGACCGGGCCACATGAGCACGAACATGGCCGCGGGCTGAAGGAAATCCGCGAGATTATCCGCAGATCGGCGATCAGCGAGAGCGCAAAGACTCAGGCGATCGCGATTTTCGAGGCCCTGGGTGAGGCGGAGGCTAAGATCCACAACAGCGACATCGAGAGTATTCACTTTCACGAAGTGGGCGCAGTGGATGCGATGGTAGATATTGTCTGCGCGGCGGTGGGAGCGGAAGCTCTCGGCGTCGACGAGATCGTTTGCTCTCCGCTGAATGTAGGCGGCGGTACCGTGAAGTGCGCGCATGGAACTTTTCCCGTGCCGGCGCCCGCGACCGTCGAGTTGCTCAGAGGCGCGCCCCTCTATTCGTCCGGCATCCAGGCTGAACTGGTTACGCCAACCGGCGCCGCCATCGTAAAAACTTTGGCACAACGGTTCGCCTCGTTCCCGCCGATGAAGATCGAAAAGACCGGCTACGGCGCGGGCACGCGAGACTTCACGGGGCATGCGAATGTCGTGAGGCTCACGATCGGCGAGGCACAGCCCGAGCTTGCGGCCAACGTTTCACAGGAGACGATCAGCGTGCTCGAAGCGAACCTCGACGACCTGAATCCGCAAGTATTCGGATATGTGATCGACCGCCTGTTCGAAGAAGGCGCGCTGGATGCTTTTGGCATTCCCGTCCAGATGAAGAAGAATCGTCCAGGAATGGTCTTGACTGTGTTGTGCCAGCCCGCTGACGCGTCCAAGTTGACACGGCTGATCTTCACCGAAACCACGACTATCGGCGTGCGTCAGCGCGAAGAAAGGCGTCAGGCTCTAGCTCGCAAATGGATGACGGTGGCGACGCGCTGGGGCGATGTGCGAATGAAGATCGCCAGCATAAACGGCACCGTGACGAACTACGCTCCAGAGTACGAGGATTGCCGCAGAATCGCGGCCGAACACCGTGTGCCACTGAAACGCGTAATGCAGGAAGCGCTGCAAGTCTATTCGGAAGACGAATCGGAAAGCGAGGTCTAACCATGCCAGCACTCGTATTAATGCGTGTTCTCCTGGAGGAGGTACCGGATCGCCTGGCGAAGCTTTCGGAGGGCAAGGTCGAAGCCAAGCCCGCGCCGTCAAAATGGTCGCCAAAAGAGGAATTGGGCCACTTGCTGGATTCCGCCGCCAACAATCACCAGCGGATCGTGCGGGCGCAATTGGAAGACAATCCCCCGATGCCTGACTACAAGCAGCAGTTATGGGTCGATCTGCACGGATACGAACGACGCGATTGGCGCGAACTGATAGCAGTGTGGCAAGCCCTGAATCAGCAACTTTTGGCCGCCGCCAAAGCTGTACCGGATTCCGCCTGGTTGCGAACCTGCACCATCGCCGACTCGGAGCCTCTGACCCTCAAGTTCGTTTTCGAGGACTACGTCGAGCATATGATGCACCATCTGCGCCACATCGGAATCGAAGTCGACGATCTCAAATCCGAAGCGGCGGCTTGAGCGTCCATGGGCACGGGCGACACCGTGCTCTTCCACAAAAGACGTTGCCAGAATAGCAGCGGGAGAAAAGGCAAACGCCACATGCAATACGTGTTCCCCGGTAAGATACAAGCATGAGTGAGAAGTTCTACATTACGACGCCGATTTATTACGTGAACGCGCGGCCGCACATCGGAACCTCGTACACCACGATCGTGTGCGACGTGATTGCGCGGCGAAAGCGCATGCTGGGCGTAGACACTTTCTTCCTCACCGGAACTGACGAGCACGGGCAAAAAATAGAGCGAAGCGCACAAGCCGCGGGAAAGCCACCCCAGCAACTCACGGACGAAGTTTCGTCCCAGTTCCGGGCACTGTGGGATCGCATGGGGCTGACCTACGATGATTTCATTCGTACCACGTCGGAGCGGCACAAGCGCGGCGTACAAGCCTTGTGGCGGAAGGTTCGTGACAACGGGTATATCTACCAGGGAACCTACACCGGACAATACTGCGTCTCGGATGAACTTTACGTGGACTCGGCTCAACCCGGCGATCCGTGTCCGCAGTGCGGACGGCCCACCGAAACAGTGAAAGAAGAGAATTACTTCTTCAAGCTTTCTGCCTTCGAAGACAAGCTGCTTGGCGTCTACGCCGAGCATCCGGAATTCATCCGTCCAGAAACCAGGCGAAACGAAGTGATCTCCTTCGTGCGCTCTGGATTGCGGGATCTCTCGATCAGCCGCAGCACATTTTCCTGGGGAATTCCCGTGCCCGATGACCCCAAGCACGTGATCTATGTGTGGATGGATGCGCTGGCGAACTACATTACCGCTCTGGGTTATGGGTCGGAGGACACCAGGCTCTTCGACAAGTACTGGCCGGCAGACGTGCACATGATTGGCAAAGAAATCGTGCGCTTCCATTGCGTTTACTGGCCGGCTTTTCTGATGGCGGCAGGACTGCCTTTGCCGAAATCGATCATCGCACACGGCTGGCTGCTGTTTGAAGAAAACAAGATGTCGAAGTCACGCGGCAATATTGTTCGCTCGGAAACGATCCTGGATGTGCTGGGTGCGGACGCCCTGCGTTACTTCCTGCTGCGCGAAATTGTGTTCGGACAGGATGGATCCTTCTCGTTCGATGCGCTGGTGCAGCGCTACAACGCGGATTTGGCCAACGGACTGGGAAATCTTGCCAGCCGCACGCTGACCATGATTACGCGCTATTTCCGGGGCGAGGTGCCTTATCCATCGGCCGCCGTTTCGCATAAGGCGGCTGACAATGCCATCGCCGAGTCTGCCCGCAAGGCGATCGGCGAGTTCGGCACGCTGTTTGATCAATACCAGTTCTCTCGTGCCCTGGAAGTTGCCTGGGGTCTGGTCGCGACAGTGGACAAGTACATCGTAGAGAACGAGCCTTGGGCGCTGGGCGAAAAACAGGATGAAGAAAGCCGGTCACGCTTGGCGACGGTTCTGTACACCAGCGCTGAGGCATTGCGCATCGTGACCGCGCTGGCGCATGCGGTGATCCCGGAGGCGACGGCGAGGATTTGGGCCCAGTTGGGGCTGGGCGACATCCAGGACTTTCCGCTCTCCGATTTGAAATGGGGACAGCTGCGCTTGGGTACAAAGCTGGGCACTGTGGAACCGGTGTTCCCGCGCGCCGACAAGAGCGCAATCGAAAGGATGCAGAAGATGGAAGAGCAAGGACGAAGCGCGCCGACTGCAGCAGTGGCACCGGCGCCGTCCGTGAGCACGCCGGTGGCGACGCCATCGCCGGTGGCCGCGACTCCCATGCCTGATGGCAAAATCGGTATCGAGGATTTTTCCAAGATCGAGCTGCGGGTGGGACAGGTCAAAGTCGCGGAAAAGGTGAAAGGGGCGGACAAGTTGCTGCGGCTGGAAGTTGATATCGGCACCGAAGTGCGGCAGTTGGTGGCAGGAATCGCCGAAGCGTACGCTCCGGAGACATTGATCGGCCGGAAAGTTGTGATCGTTGCGAACCTGGCCCCGCGCAAGTTGCGAGGGCTCGAATCCAATGGGATGATCGTGGCGGCGTCGATCGAGGGCGGCAAGCCTGTGCTCGCGAGTTTCCTGGAAGACGTCCCTGTGGGCGCGAGGCTGAAATAGAAACAGCATCGCCAGGTTTCACCCAAGGCTTAACGCCCAGTGCCGGTTTTGCTGCCGCGGCGAAAGCATTCTGGCGAACGACCAACGACCACCGACCCCAATGTTCGTAGATTCCCACGCCCATCTCGAGATGCAGCAGTTCGACGCGGACCGCGAGTCGGTCATCGCGCGCGCACGCGAGTCCGGGATCGAAACCATCGTCGCCATCGGCAGCGGCACCGGTCCGGGATCGCTTGATTGCGGCATTCAGTTGGCGGAGAAACATTCGTTCATTTACGCCACGATCGGCATTCATCCTCATGAGGCCAAGCTGGCCAACGATGCGGACTTTGAGGAATTGCTGCAACTGGCAAAACGACCCAAGGTCATTGCGTGGGGTGAAATCGGGCTGGATTACTTTTACGATCACTCGCCGCGCGCTGTGCAGCAGCAGGTTTTTCTCCGGCAATTGCAGCTGGCTCGAACCGCCAAGCTTCCTGTCGTGATCCACTGCCGGCCGTCCGATGGCAGCGAAAATGCCTGGGAGGACTGCCTCACTTTGCTTGCGGAACAGTGGGCTTCGGCGGGTCTGGGCGGCGTGCTCCACTGCTTCACCGGAACATGGCCACGCGCGAAACGGGCGCTGGATATGAATTTCATGATCTCGTTCGCTGGCAATGTGACCTTCCCCAAAGCGCAGCAGATTCGCGAGGCGGCCAAGCAAGTACCGCTCGACCGCATCCTGATTGAGACGGACTCGCCATTTCTGGCGCCGGTGCCGCATCGCGGAAAACGCAATGAGCCGGCATTCGTAAGAGAGGTGGCGCGGCAACTGGGCGAACTGCGCGGGGTTTCGACCGAAGACATCGGCTCACAGACGTCAAAAAACTTCTATCGCTTCTTTTCCCTTCACGAAAAGCTCAACTCCATTTAGCTTGTTAAGAGCATCTTTCATAGGGGCTGCGTAATCTGATAAATGGAAGCGAAGGATCATGCCTGAGAACACTTTTGACATTGTAAGCAGGATCGATCTGCAGGAGGTCTCCAACGCCATCCAGCAGGCGTTGAAGGAAATTCATACTCGCTTTGACCTGAAGGATTCGAAATCGAATATCGAGCTCGAGGGCAAGGACGCCATCGTGCTGCACTCGATTGACGAGTTCAAGCTGAAAGCAGTGAACGACATCCTGCAGCAGAAGCTGGTGAAGCGCGGAGTGCCGCTGAAGGGCTTGACTTATGGCGTAGTCGAGTCGGCGCTGGGAAGCACCGCCAAGCAGCGCGTCTCCATGCAGCAGGGGATCCCGATCGAAAAGGCCCGCGAGATCGTGAAGCTGATCAAGAATTCGAAGAAGAAGGTACAAGCTTCGATCCAGGGGGACCTGGTACGAGTGAGCGGCAAAGACCGCGACGCGCTGCAGGAGATCATTGCCCTGTTGCGCCAGCAGGATTTCGGAATTGACATGCAGTTCACGAATTACAGAACAAATTAGCAGCAAAGGCACGAAGCAATTCAACCACAGAGGACGCAGAGGACACGGGGATTTTGAGTACGCCGGCCACCATCAACGGAAAAGAAATCTTCGATCTCCTGCGCGAGGATCTTTCCGCGATTGAGCGCGAGTTCGGGCGGGATACCGTCTCCCGCGTGGAAGCCATTACCGAGATCGGCGAGTATTTGCGCGGAGGCGGGGGCAAGCGTATCCGTCCCATGCTGCTGCTGCTTTCCTCCAAGCTTTTCGATTACCGGGGACGGGGCGCCGTCAAGCTGGGCGCTGTGGTTGAAATTATCCACACTGCTACGCTGGTCCACGACGATATCATCGACGAGGCCCAAACGCGGCGCGGCCGCCCCGCCGCCAATACGCAATGGGGAAACTCCAAGTGCGTGCTGGCCGGCGACTGGCTCTATATGCAGGCGTTCAAGATCGCGGTGCAGGAACGCAACTTCCGCATTCTCGATACGCTGATCGACTTGACCCAGCAGATGGTGGAAGGCGAACTGCTGCAGATGGAGAAGCTGGGCAAGTTGATTTCGTCGGACGAGCACTTCGACCTCATCTTCCGCAAAACCGCGTGCCTGTTTTCCGTATGCATGCGGATTGGCGGCATCCTCGGGAGCGCGACCACCGAACAGGAAGAGAACCTTGCCCAGTACGGACGGGATCTCGGTATGGCCTTTCAGATTGTGGACGACGTGCTCGACCTGACGGCTTCGGAAAATGTGCTCGGCAAGCCTGTGGCCAGCGACCTGCGCGAGGGCAAGGTCACGATGGCGGTGATCCATGCGCTCGAGCGTTGCACGCTACGCGAAAGAGATTTGATTGGAACGGTAGTCCGGGAGCGGGCATTCGATGGCGTGACTCATGCCGAAATTCTCGAAATCCTGAATCGCTACGGATCCCTCGATGCCGCCTATGCGCGCGCTATGCAGTATGCCGCACTGGCGCGAAATGCGATCTGCAGTTTCCCCGACAGCGAAATCAAGCGGGCATTGCTGTGGGCACCGGAGTTCGTGGTGGCCAGAGAAAAGTAATTCCAGAGCTCATAACCGCAGAGGGTGCTGAGACTGCCGCAAAGAACGCAAGAGCAGGCCTGATCTGCGATGTGACGTATGCTCCGGAGTTGAATCCAGTCTTTCTCTGCGCGCTCCGCGGATTTTCCTCGGCGCACTCTGCGATTTAGGATTTTCTAACAGTCCGCATCAGGGCTTCGCCGTTCCAGCGCGGAAGGTTATCCACAGAAACGGCTTGCCCTTCTGGTGACGCTGGTCACCGACCACATCGCAACCGCCTTCTAGTCTTCAGTCATGGGTCCTATCGCAGCGCTGCAATGGCACCAAAGAGGTCCGTCCCACCAAATGAGTGCGAACCAACTGACTGAAAAGATTATTGGCGCCGCCATCAAGATCCATCGGCGCCTGGGGCCAGGCCTTCTGGAGTCTGCGTATCAAGCGTGTCTCGCCTTTGAATTGGAAGGAATGGGATTGCGGCTAGAGCAGCAAAAAGCAGTTCCTCTAATCTATGATTCCGTGAAGTTGGAGTGTGGGTTTCGAGCCGACCTCGTGGTCGATGGCAGAATCGTGGTGGAACTCAAGTGTAAAGAAGTACTGCATCCCGTCGATCATGCCCAAGTGCTTTCCCACCTCAGATTGCTGGACCTCCAAGTTGGACTTCTGATCAACTTTCACGTAGTGATACTAAAAGACGGTATCAGGAGAATCGTCAACAACTATGTAGAGGATCTCACAACGCAGAGTACGCCGAGAGAATCCGCGGAGGACGCCGAGAAAAGCTGATCTTCGATGAAAGTTGTTCTTCTCTGCGCTCTCTGCGGACCTTCTCAGCGAACTCTGCGATTCAAGACCTTCTCACCGCTATCCCCATCATCTCGAAGCGGCCGCCCTTCAGCAGCGGTCCGGAACCGATGAACGCACGTGCCGGGAAATCTTTCGAAAAGCGTTTGACATAGGCCACGTTAAAGCGCTCCCATAGGGAAACGTCGGGCGAGAACACTTGCACCCAGGCCAGGTCGTCCATGCTCATCTCGGCCTGCCGAAGAACGGCTTCGAATCCGTCAAACAGCAGCCGCAATTCTTCATCCACGTCGGCTGGAGCCAGACCGGTCGCAGGATCAATGCCGATCCGTCCGGAAAGATAGAGGGTGTCGCCCACCAGCACGGCATCGCTAAACGGCAGGGGCGTCTTGCGGGTCGGTAGATTGATATAGCGGCGAGTGGTTTTGGCTTTTGCCGGCATTTCGATTATTGTTCCTGTCTGTGACTTTGAATCCCGCGAACTCGGCGGTCTATCTAATTCCATCAGTTTAACGCGTCAGCGATGAACGATCTTTTCTCACTTGTAGCGCACCACGGATACGCACTGATCTTCGCCGTCGTAATGGCGGAGGCTGTGGGGCTGCCAGTCCCGGCTGCATTGGCGCTGGTGGCTGGCGGCGCGGCCGCTGCATCCCACGCCTTAAGCGCGCCCCGGCTGCTGGTTCTCGCCTTGACGGGAATGCTGCTGGGCGACTCGTTTCTCTTTGTCCTGGGCCGCTACATGGGCTGGAGCCTGCTCGGCTTCCTGTGCCGGGTTTCGGTCAATCCCGAGTCCTGCATCCTACGCTCGGCTGAGTCGTTCTATAAACGCGGCAAGATTACATTGCTGGTCGCCAAGTTCATTCCCGGTGTCAACACCATGGCGCCGCCGTTGGCGGGCAGCATGAAGATGCGCCCGCAACAGTTCCTGCAGCTTGACCTCGCAGGGGCTTCACTTTATATCCTGGCTTATGGCGGCTTGGGATTCCTCTCCCGCGATTTCCTGGCGGCCATCACGCGTGGATTCCAGGCAGCCAGCCACGCATTTGCAGAAGTACTTCTCGTGGCGGCGCTCGTCTACGTCGCGTACCGCGTGTGGCTCTACCGCAAGAATAACGTTTATCGCGTGGTGCCTCGTGTGCAGGTAGAGGAGCTGGCTCGTAAACTCCAGTCGGAAGAACGGGACCGAAATCTCATCGTCGACGTCAGGAGCCACGGCTATTACGATGCCGACGCTGCGCGCATTCAAGGATCCGTTCGCATCGAACCTAACAATCTTTCCGAGGAGTTGAAGGATCTCCCCAAAAATAGGGACATATACCTTTACTGTACTTGAGCACGCGAGGCGACCAGCGCCCGGGTGGCGCTGCTACTGCGGGAAAAAGGATTCAACGCCTTCGTCATCGTGGGCGGGCTGGCGGCGTGGCGCAAAGCGGGCCAGCCGCTGGAACCGGTGCCCCACGATGATTTAGTCAAGCTGCCGACGTTCTCTTAGCGGCAGGAGCCGTGTCGGGCGGACACTCTTGTCCGCCAAAGGCTTTCCCTAACAACAAAAATTCCGCTGGGAGATCAAAGTCAAAAGCAGCGGACAAGAGTGTCCGCTCTACGCGTTCAAGTATTGCAGTTTATATTGTTCTCAATGGCCTCTAATAACGAAATCGAAATCAAGTTTCGCGTAGATGATCTGCGTGCCCTCAACCGGCGGCTGCGAAAGGCGGGCTTTCGGTTGGTCACTCCGCGTACTCACGAAATGAATACGCTTTACGATCTCCCCAGCCAGCCCTTGCGCCAACGCGGCGAACTGCTGCGCTTGCGCAAGTACGGATCCGAGTGGGTGTTGACCCACAAAGCCAAAGGCAAGCTCGGACGCCACAAGACGCGAGTAGAAAACGAAACCCAGGTCGCCGATGGCACGAAGATGGAAGCTATCTTGCACGCTCTGGGTTTTGCGCCGGCATTTCGCTATGAAAAGTTTCGCGCCGAGTGGAGCGACGGAAAAGGCCACGTGGTAGTAGACGAAACCCCGATCGGAAACTTTGGCGAAATCGAAGGGCCTTCGCGCTGGATTGACCGGACCGCGGCGGCTTTGCAGATCGAGCGTAGCAACTACATCACCCAAACGTATGCCGACTTGTTCTTTCAGTGGAAAAAGCAGACGCGCAGCCCGGCCAAGGAAATGACTTTCAAAGCGGTCGGGCGCAGGGCACAGCATCGCTAGTGTGACAGTCTTGTGACTGCAATGTGAATGCGAGCCTCGGGCGCTTCTCGACTCGCAGTCTTCCGCACCAAACTAACTAACAAGTCCGGCAGACCGGAATGATACTCTCGAATTGCTCTGGTCCTTCTTCTCCCCCAGCAGCGTGGCCGTACAGAAAGACAATTTTCGAAGGCTCCTGCGGACGGTGGAAGCTCTGTCCGATCTCGGCCCTGAGATGACGGCCGAACGCGAGTTTCCGCAGACTGCGCGCGCCATTGTGTCTGCCCTGCTGCAGGCGGGCGGAGCTCGCGAAGCTGTGCTCTTTATTTACAGCGAAAAACCTTCCCTGCTCACTTCCATCAGCGCCGAAGGATTCGTGCTGATGCCGGAACCAGCCGTAATCCCGCTGTTGCCCAAACATGTTCATGCTCTGGGCTCAACCCGCGGACCAGTCGTTCTGGATTCGGGGTGCTATGACTTATATCTAAGCTCGAACGGAAATGTTGCGCCTGAGTTGTTCAAGTGCATCGTGCCTCTCAAAGTCGGCAGCAGGCTGGTGGGCATCGTAGCTCTGGGCCGCCGCGAGGGCGACGCTCTCTACGCCGAGGACGAGTTAGAAGCACTCGATTTGCTGTGCCACTATGTTGCGCTCGCCATCCACAATCATTCCTTGACTCAGACTCTGGCGCAGCGCGTCTCCGAAAATCTCCGCCTGATGGCCTCTTTGCACGGCTTTTACGACAATACACTGGAAGTGTTTGCCGCCGCCATTGACGTAAAGCACGTCAACATCCACGGCCATTCCTTGCGCGTGGGGCGCTACGCCGCTGCCATCGGCGAAGCTATGAACATGGAGTCGAGCGACATCGCGGCGCTGCGCTCCGCTGGTTACTTGCATGATATCGGCAAGGTTGCAGTCGATAAACGTCTTTTCGGCAAACCGACTTCTCTCGATGCCGAAGAATTCCGCGAAATGGCGGACCACACCGTGGTTGGGCATCAGATTGTGAGCGGAGTACAGTTCCCCTGGCCCCGCATTCCGGAAATCGTGCGCTGGCACCATGAGCGCGGCGATGGCTCGGGATATCCGGACGGTTTGGTGATGGAAGATGTGCCGATGCCGGTGCGCATCATCGGCCTGGCCGATACCTTCGACGCCATGACCAGCGACCGTCCTTACCGGGAACGTCTTTCGCTCGGGAGCACGCTGAGCGAAATCGTGCGGCTGACTCCCCAGAAATTTGATCCCCATGTGGTGCAGGCTTTGCTGCTGCAAGTCCGACGCGACACCGTGGGGAGCAATCACACACTCTTCCTGGAAGAGCGGGTCGGCGGCAATATCGCCGCCGCCGATGTTGACCAGCTTGCCGCCAGCCTGCAGCATAAGATCACCCACGGGCGGCTGTTTCTGACCTAGAGGAAGCCCTGGTTTAGTTTCCAATGTGGAGACGAGCCCGTCTGCGCCGAAGCTCAGCTTGAAACTCATGCTTGATCAGAGTTTCCCTAAAGGCGGGTTGGCTGCATATTTTTTGTTTCCGCTCAAATGTAATCGAACAGTGTCAGGAAACCGACATCCATGTTCAGTTGCTCGTGGAATGGAATAGCGTCAGCCCTCGATTGTCGACAACTTGGTGTTTGGAGATCGGTCATGTTGGCGGGCTCAAAATGCAGCATCGCAGTTGTGGTAACGCCAATTCTCCTGACCTGATTGCACCCGGCACCGATCTCGCCACACAACGACTTCGCTGAACCCGAGCCTCGCGCCAAACCGACGACCAGGGACCGACGATCGTCCCCGCGTTGAGCGAATCCATCCAGGTTGCTATAATCGTGGCTGTTCCATACGCTCCCAGCGATTTGACTGCCCGCGATTACCGGCAACTCCGCCAAGATCTTGGCGTGCCCACGACTCGCACCGATTCGGCAGCCAAGCCGTAGACCAAGCGTGGCCAGGTAGCTCAGGTGGTAGAGCGCAGCCCTGAAAAGGCTGGCGTCGGCGGTTCAACTCCGTCCCTGGCCACCACAAATCTATTATTATAATCAATCACTTATAAACCATTGATTCCTGTGTACGCAAGGTGTACACTGGATTCAGTATAAGCCCTCTCCCAAAGGCTCTGGTAGGTAAAACGGGAGGGTATCTATATTCAAATCGAACTCTACAAACGCCACACGAAAGGATGCGGGCGCACTGACAAGAACTTCAAACGGTGTGACTGCCCGGTGTGGCTACAAGGGCGCGCGCCGTGGCCTGCTGGTGAAGGGCTGGACAGCAGCGGTGCCCTGAAGTCCTCGACTGTGCGCTGGAGCGCCGGGGAAAACAACTGGGAACGTGCTTCGGCGAAGGCGCGGCTGTTCGAAGAGGCCGTTGACGCCGGGCTTAAACTTCGCGAGAACCTGAGCCTGACGGTCGGAGAACTGACGACATGGTTGGCCGACCACGCGAAGGGCAAGGGTGTGTCGAGCGGGATCACGATCACCGAGGCGATTGACAAATTCACCGCACACAAGGAAAGCGACAAGAGACGCGAACGCAAGATTGCGCCTGACTCCCTGTATCGCTATAAGTCTGTGCTCACCACTCTGGCTCAGTTCTGCGAGGGCAAGGGAATCGTCCTCGTGAAAGACATCACGTTCTCGGTCGTAGAGGCATGGTCGTACACTTGGAACCTCAAAGCGCAGGCTGCCAAGCGCGGACGGCAAGAAAAGGTTCGCAACTTCATCAAGTATTGTCTGAGCCATGCGCCCGACGCGAAATCCAAAGACCCGATACTCGCGACGAATCCCATCGCCGCGTGGGAGAGCTACAAACTGGACAAGAAAAACGAGGAAGTCACCGAGGCCCACATCATTCGTCCCAAAGTCCTCGCGAAGATCATGAAGACCGTGGACGAAGTGGACATGACCCCAGAGAATCGCGTACGCGTGAAGACGTGCATGCGGCTGCAACTCGAAGCTGGACTCGCTATCGTGGATGCCGTCATGCTGCACAAGGATGAACTGGTGCGAGAGAAGGGCAAAGTTCGCATCAAAACGACGCGGCAGAAGACTGACAATCGCGTTAACAACATCATCACCGAAGAGCTTGGTCAGATGCTCCTGAAGGTCAAGAACGGAAATCCCGAGTATTTTTTCTGGTCGGGCAACACTCTTCCCGAGGATGCGCCGTCGTACTTCCAGAAATTGTATCGGAAGGTGTTCACTAAAGTCTGGGAAGACGGCGGAAAGGTGGGAGACCCGCATACGAGCCACGACCTGCGGCATACCTTCGCTGCATACTTCTTGGAGGCTGGCAACAGCACCGAGGATTTGCGGAAGGCTCTTGGCCATGGCAGCATCGACATTACCGAGCGGTACTACTCACATTTTACTGGGAAGCGGCAAGGCATGCTTGATGTGGCGATAGAGAAGACTCTGGCCGCGATGAACGGCGACTGAGTCCAACCTCCTCCCCCCTTACTTGTAGTGGCTTGAACTCGACCTTGCGGACAACCTTGGCAAGGTTCCATGTATCGGACAGAGCCAATATTCCTTGCCCCTACCTCCCAGCACCCCGTCTTGCCCGACCCGATGGGGGGGTTGAGCGTTATCGCGATTTCTCGCCAATTTGACCTAGGCCAATCCATTCCAGTATAGATTTGCCATTCCACGCGCGGTCGGTGTCACGGTCTCAGAGCAGGCTCGCAGCTCGGCTTCCTAAAATCGGATTTCGCCACCCATCACACCGAACGGTGATGCCTGTCGCTGACAGGCGCAGCCGAAGCGCGGTAGGTTGACTTTGAGGGTTCGAGACCCTTCTCGTAGTAGGCCCCGCAAGACCAAATCAAGGGCAACTCGGACATTGCGGGCTTTCCCCAACCCGAGTCCTGCAGTCATCATCGCTCTCCGGCCCGCCGGAAGACCCAAACCGCAACGAATCATAACGCGCCACGCGATGTGGCGGGAGACGAATATGAAAAGCAATCAATTCTGGGCCGCCGTAAGCAAGTTTCTGGCGGCCATGACAGTTACGCTCATTCTGACTCTATTGTTGGTGCCCGGCGCTTCGGCAGCCAGCAAGTACAAAGTTATATACAAGTTCACCGGCGGCGCAGACGGTGGCTCGCCGATGTGGGGCGTCACGCTCGACAAAGCAGGTAATCTTTACGGCACAACCGACCAGGGCGGCGCTTCCGGAAATGGCACGGTTTTCAAGCTGACCCACCACTCCGACGGAAGCTGGACCGAAAGCGTGCTCTACAGCTTCGCTGGCGGCGGCGACGGAGGCACTCCCTACGCTGGGGTGACCTTCGACGCGCACGGGAGCCTGTACGGCGTCACCCAATGGGGGGGCGACTACTCATCCGGCGTGGTCTTCCAGTTGGTGCCCAACTCCGGAACCTGGACCGAAAACGTGCTTTATAGTTTCCCCGCCGGAGGCCATGGAACGGATTATGACCAGGTCGGCGTGACCGTCGACTCCGCCGGTGTTCTCTATGGTACCACCGAGGACGGTGGTACTCAGGGCCTCGGTGTCGCCTACAATCTGACGCCGAACTCCGACGGAAGCTGGACCTATGGCGTGCTCCATAACTTCGCGGGCGGCAGCGATGGCAGCTACCCGGTAGAGGGGAATCTGGTCTTCGACAAGGCCGGCAACCTGTATGGCGCAACAGCCGGCGGTGGCTCAACCTGCAATGGCCCCTATGGGCAGGGCTGCGGCGTAATCTTTGAGTTGGTACCCAACGGGGATGGAACTTGGAAGGAGAAAGTGCTCTTCCGCTTTCAGAGTGGGCAATACCAACCAACGGGACCCCTGGTATTCGACCCGGCGGGCCATATTTTCGGCGCCTTGGACGGCTGGGGCGGAAACTACGGCAACGTTTTCAAGTTGACGCGCGGCGCCAACGGCAAATGGACCGTACACATCCTTTACAGCTTCGTGGGCAACCAGGATGGAGCGTATCCTGCCGCTGGCGTGGTCCGCAACAAGAGAGGAGACTTGTTCGGCACGACGTTTTACGGTGAAGACCTCAACGGGAACTGCTGTTTGGGCCAGGTGTTCGAACTGGTCCCGAACCCGTACGGATGGGCTAAGGAGGCGGTTCATCGGTTCCAGGGTGGTTCTAAGGATGGAATCAATAGCCGTGCTGGGCTTGTGTTCGACGCCAAAGGGAACCTCTACGGCACCACCTGTGATGGTGGCGTTGGCACGGAAACCGGTTGCGAGGCCAGCAACCCAGCCGGTGCCGGCGTAGTGTACGAGATCACGCCGTAATTCGTCTCCGGCCACTCGGGCCTTTCGAGTACCGAAACGCAGTACCGGGTAGCCGGAGAGTTGTCCGTCATAGCTTCCGAGAACAGGCGTTAGCACAAGCTTGCGGTGCGCCGTGAAAGGCGCTAGTCCTCAGCGGGTGCGAGTCCCGCCCGGGAGCTGGTTCGCTCCACCCGGTAGCAATCAGAGCGGCGATAGAGGAAACGAAGTCGTCGGAGCCTCTGGTGTAGAGGGTCGCTTAGGCGACTTGGCGAGCATGCAGGCCGTAACGTGAGTGAACGCTGAGCAGGCCCCGAAACGTGCAATGCAGGAGCCATCCCATCCGTAAGCCAGGGAGGGCCGACGCTGATGGAACAGTACGAGCGAATGAGTTCCATCAGACCTGCCGGGGTAGTGGCGACGGCAAGCAAGCAAAGGGGAGTAGCAGCAACACGGGAAGCCCCAGCGGTGATCGCCTCGGCGATCAACCGGCACCTCGTGAGAGGCAGGCTGGGCCGTATGGGGTGACGGAGAGGCCCGTATGAGCGATGAAGCCGGGTAACGCCGGTCGAGCAAAGGGGCCTCAGTTGAAAGGAAACGCAAGAAGCGACGAAGACGGAGGGATTGGCGTGAGTCTATCAACCCCAGAAAGTGTTCAGAGAAGTTGCAGACGGCGTTGCACGACAAAGCGAAGGAAGCGCCCAACTTTCGCTTCTATGCGCTGTATGACAAGGTATCAGCTTTCCGTGGGCGACCTCGTGACACTTTCTCCGAGAGCCGAATGCGTGAAACGCGCCTGTTCGGTTCGATGAGCGGGAACAGGAAACAGAGTTACGCCAAACCGGATTGAGGCGGACCATGCGAAAGCATCCCAATAGCCACCGGGAGGCTAAAGCCACTGCGCCTGTTCTCGACTCTACCCGTTTGTTCGCTCTCACCGAAGGGTCTACCTGACAGTAGCGTCCCGATCCGACAGCACGGCGTGCACGGTCAAGTCTCGGCTATCACACCTTACTACGCGGCAAGCCCTTGGTGAGCCTCTTCCAGCAATCGAGCCGGGATATAAAGCGTTCGATACTTCCCAACTCCGTACTTGATGACGCCGATCATGCTGCCGAAGATTCTGCGGATCGTGCTGGGGTGCATTTTCCACATCTGCGCAACTTCGTTCACCGAAAAATGGCGATCTTGCGAGATGGGAGTTTCTATTCCGTGGTTGGCTGAGACAGGTTCAGTTTCTGGCTGGTTGCGCCTGCGCGCTTTCGCCTGCAAATGCTCCAAACGTGATGCTTTCAACTACCGCTTTCACACGCCCCGTTGGTTTCCGACCTCGCTGGTTGGCCGAGGTCTGCTGTTACGGGCTTTACCACTGCTGGGCTTTCCCTGCTTACCCAGACAGACCTGTCGAGCAAAACAACTGCTACAGTTTTTTGCCTACTGCGTCCCACTGGTACGGCTCATGTCTTGTCACATCAAGTCTTGTCGCGTCGAATCTGACTTTTAGCGGGGTCATTGGGGAATCCTCCTGTGCAACTTATGCAGTAGGCCCCGTCAGGGATGTCAACTCCTGCAACCTTGCTCGCTCTTCTTTCAGTACGCGTATCCGTTCCTGTCGCTCTTCTGACGACATTTTCGTGAAATCTTCTGGCACGGAGGCGGGCAAAGGGGCGGGCTCTGATGCAACGATGGGCTCTGGCGCAGGAATCGGTGCAGGCTTCACGAATGCTGGCGCAACAAACGCAGGTAGCGGTGTCGGGCGCGGCACGTCAGGATGTCTCCGATACCATGCATCAAGTTTCGCTTCAGAGTTCGGATCGCGGTCGTATGGGTCTTTCAAAGGCATTGGATCATCAGCAAGGCTGGGCTCAACTGTAATCACATCTCCACGATGGACACGTAACGCTTTTGCGTGACCGATGCGGGCAACCTCGATTTTGGTAATCTCGCGTGCTGCTTTCGCCTTTTGTGCAGCGGTGCCTTCCTTCAGCATCTTGCGATAATACTCGACAACTTCGTCAAGCGGTCGTGAAACGGGTCTGCTCATGGTTTTTTCTCGCTTACGTTCTTCCAGACATCTCAATGAAGGAGCCCTTGCTCACCTCGCGGGCCGCTCAAGCAGTACGCCGTTTTTACGAAGCACGTCATACGCCTTCTGAAGATTTTTAACGTCGGTTGGGTCGAGGTTTCGGGCAGCGACGTAATTGACAATGGCGCGCGCATTCGGCGAACAACGATAGAAGTCTGGATTGTTGGCTTTGAATGTTTCCAACGCAGCCATCGAGAGGGCTTCAAACGTTTCTTCTGCTGCCTTCCGCCGCAACTCATTGTGTGCCGACTCGGCTAACTTCGCGCGGGCTGCATCTGCTTTGCCGTCGAAAGGACTGAGCAAATCGGCTTTCAATGCCTTCTTTTCTTCATCAGTCAGGACAGGAAATTCGTCCATGGTTGGAAATTGCGAAGCGTCAGCAGGACTATCGGCTTCGACGACAACTTTTCGACGAAGTTCGGCATGCAGTCGAGTCAACTGCTCCTGCAAATCTTCGAGCGAGGTATAGTCCAATAAAACGGGCTCGCCAATAGAAAGTCCGAGAGCGTCGGTTGGTTCAAATAAATATTCCATGACTCCTACTTTCCAAGCCTCGTGTTCACGGCGTCCATCAAAAAGTTTCGTTCAGCAGGCACAAGGGAATCAAACTGTGCGCGTGTTATGAAACTTGGATGCCGTAAAATGCGTTCGTCCATGATGTCCAATGTCGCGAGGTCGAGTCCTATGGCGACCGCCAGTGCCTGCAAAAAATTGCGGTAGTCGCGCACCTGCTCAGCGGGATCGCGCACGGGGACGGCTGCCGCCCGCACCGTCTGCTGCTTGAACTTGAAATCTGGATCGATGACCAACCGCTTATATTCATCCCCGCCCATCTTGTTCATTTCGGCGTCCGTGTATTTTTTCGGAGCGACTCCGATGGGTGCGACAGGTGCGACAGCGTCTGCGGCTTCTTTTTCACGCCTAATTTCGCGTTCTAACTCCGCAGGTAGACGGTCGAGTTCTGCTTCGCTATATTCCGACCAATGTTTACGCGGTGCTGCGGCGGGCGGCGCGATTCGAAAACCGCCATGAAGATGATCGACCACCGCAGTACCTTCAGCGGTACTCTGGGTGATTAGGCGTTCTTGGCGCATTTTTCGCGCGGCTTCTTTTGCTTGGCGTGTCGTGTAATTCGTCATATATTTTCCTCCGTTTCGTCTTCCTCTATTTGCATCAACGATGCAAACAATGAGAACAATCCTCTGGTTACTATGTTTCGAGTATTCGGTTGCGGCTGAGGCACTGTATGGTCGAACCATTCGCGAATCGGCACACCGCTCGACTCACCTACAATTCCGCCGATGCAGTCGTTAGATAAAATGTCGGGCTTTCTCATTCGAGCCGCCCGCCTGTGCCTTGCCATCCACCATCCCGTTCGAGACCCATTGTCTTGCGATACTTTTCGCTGGGCATGGCGTCCAATTCTGCCTGCGTATAGGCCGTCCCGTGCACTTTGAGGGTACGGTACTCTTCCGCTTTTCTTTTTCGCTCAGCCTGCTCGCGCGCGATTCGCTGATCTGGTGTCTCAGTTACGAGCCCGATGACTTCGGCGTACTGCGTTCCGCTCAATTGTCCAAGCATCGCTTCCGAATATCGAATTCCCTTGTGCACAATGGGCCGTCCGTTTTCATCATGTGCCACTTCGCGACCGTCTTTCGCAGGCTTCGCATTTTCTGCGGCTGCAATTTCCGCATCTGTAGGCAAGGGTGCAGGTAGCACACCCGCGTTTTGCAGAATGGCGAAACAACCTGCCCACGATGGGGCATGGGTCAGGTTCACGAGATTGGCAACCATGAAGTCGAACAGGATGTCGATCACTCTTGCCTGTACTTCGTACCGTGGAGTGCCATGAGAGCCACGATAGCGATAGGCTGCAAAAAACGGCGAATCCGCGAAGATTTTCATTGCGTCTTGGATTTGTGATTCTGGCAGACCCTGCGGATCGCCGTCCCGCATTATCGAATTGAGCAACGGACACGCATCTTTGTGGCCCATGCTCAGCCACAATTCGTGGAGTGGGATGCCTTGTACGATAGCGTCATGGAACTGGCGCACAATTTTCTCCGATGCGATAATTTGGTCAGCATTGTTGCGGGCGGTTTGTTCGATTCGCTGAAGTTCTTCAGGACTGAGGGCCGATTCCAGACGCTCTGGGTTGTCGAGCACGAATTGCGCCCGCTCCGCATGGCTGAGGTGCCCGCGTGCATCCGAGGGACGATTTTCTTTGACACCTAACCGTGCCCGTAATGCCATGCCGCCCGCTCCAAACATGTTTGGGAGCGGCGCTGGCTCGTCCGCCATCAAACGATCAATATCCGCTTGCGTTAACTTTTTCTGTCTACTCATATTGTTACCTCCTCAATCAACTTCGCCCATGTGGGCGCATCGTCTCTAACGAGCCGCCTCAGTGCTTCATGAATAAAACTTTGCATCTCCTGCTCAGTCACCTGTCTGCGCTTTTGCGTCCGTGCTTCAAGCACCCGCTCAATATCCTCGGCTACGTCGCTCAACGGCGGGCCGTTCGTACCGTAAAGATGCCCGAGGATGAGATTTTCTGTCGTCATGCTTGTCTCTTCTGTCTCTCACCGCATTTGTATGTCTTCGCCTCGTACTCGCAAGTGCGATCTATCTTGGCAGCCAGCGCGGTTTCCGATGGAACTTGAATCCGTTCGGTCAGGTCGATTTTCAAATCGGCGAATTGTTGAAGCACACCAACTGCGGTATCATCGCCTTCGTTCGCGAGCCGTTCGATTTGTTGCAGCGCATGTTGGCGCGTTGCGAGTGGCGCATCCGCGAAAAGTACAATTGCGTGCTGTCTCACGAGAGCAGAACACGGTGCGATTGCGAAACGAGGCTTGTCACTGGTCAAAAATACACTCATGGCTGCACCACCGATACTTTCAGCCGTCCCGTGCGGCCCTGCGCCGTAAATTCAACCAACGCTTCGCCGACATTGTCCGCCGTCACTGTGTATGGATTTGTTCCACTAACGCTTGCAACGTCGCTGCTTGGGTACACCCCGTCCACGTGATCTGGAGTAGATTGCAGATTGGCGTATGCGTTCAAGGGCGCTCCTGCGCCGTACGTAGTGCCGCCTCCGTTTGGAGGTGGAACCGCTGTCGTCTTTCCCGCTTCACCTGTTTGAGATGGCGGGCCGTTGTAACTTTGTGCCGTGACGGTTGCCGATTGTGCATTGCCTTCAACGTCTACAGGCGTAGCACTCACCGTCGCTGATGCACCATACGCAAGCCTGATGTTGTACTCAAACTCGCCTGTAGCGAGAATCACGCCGCTGCCTGAAAGTTCGACGCCAACTGTCACGTTAATTCCCGTCGTACCGCTGGGATAAGATTGCTGCGAATCTGCCATAAATAGTTTGCTCCCTAGATATCGTTCCCGAAAGTTTCGGGATTCGGCTTCTCCGAAATCGTGCTTTCATTCGGCCCCGACATGCGCCTGCGGGCTCCAATTGCGTCCGCGAAGACGGGTGTTTTCCCGAAAGCGCATGTCGGGTTGTTGCAGTCCGTCATTTGCTGAATGCCTGTAATTCAGCGTCAGGACCTGCGACTTTCCTGAACTTCATGCCACTGTCAACGCCGACACCATGGCTGCCTCCTGTGCCTCTGCTTTCTGACGATGACGCCGTGCTCTTTCGGCACCGCTCAAACTGAATTCTTTGCGCGGACGACCGCGCCGTTTCTGTAACGGAAATTCGCCTTCCGCGCGGATAATGGCCTCTGGTGCCACAATCGAAAATAAGCCTGTTTTCGGCCCTGTAGAATCAACATCTTGGAGGGTACTTTTCGTTACATCAGACCCCTCATCAGGCACGGTGAATGGTTTCAAATCCGTCATTGCCCTGAACTGAACCAAAGTCACTGGCCATTTGCTGGCCGCATTGCCATACCGCGCAACTGCCAGTGCTTGGTATGCACACTCTTCAGAACAAACCCAAACCGTATGCTTCGTGCAGCGTGTCTTGCCAAATCGTTTTTGTGTTTCCAACTTCAACAAAATACCTTGGCTGCCTACTACCCATGTAGGAAGTCCGCAGTTCTCACAAGATTCCATGCTCCTCCTGTACTTAATCACGAAAAACAGTGCCTGATCCCGCTTGCGCTTCTTATGGGCCTGAACCACTCAAAGCGCCTTTCAAACTTTTTGAACAAATCACGAAAAACTTCTGGCGGGCAGGACTAATCCAAATCCATGCCCTCTCACTTTATTGCACTCGTCCCACTTTGCGCCTCTTGCCGATGTATCTCGGGCGATGTTGGTTTCGAGGTGTTCGCCAACCGTGGCGTTGTAAAACCTTCTCCGTTCCCGCTTCCCAGCGGGCTGGATTCAATGAAGCCCGAAAATCTTCGAACGTGATGTCCTGAATAACAGCATCTGGCACCCATCCTTCAAAGTTATCGGCATCGTCATTCTCGGAGTCATGATTCGAACTTGTCACGGCGCACTTCGCTATCAGCCTTGTGTCGGATTCAGGAGTTAACTTTTCATAATCGGGATGAGGTTGGTCTTCTTTGGCTTGCTGGCGGTCTGCGTCCGCGTCTCCCCGCGTACGGCGCGCTGCCAGTTCGCGCTCCCATCGCTCTGCCGTCAGGACTGATTCAGTCTTCGCTGCGGTCAACTCTTCCGATGTGAGGACGCCACCTAACTTGCCTAACAACCGCGCATGCTCGCGCACGTAATAACTAATCGAGCCCTCTTGCTTGCGCAGTAGCATCTGCTTTTTGACTTCGCTTTCCTGCGATCCTGCTGGAACGATCTTGTGCGGCTTGCGTCTCGCACCGATATTCGCTGAAGTCCAGTGCAAAAGATTTCCATTCTCAGCCGAAACCACGAAGTCGCCCTCGCCGTGCAAGAGCCGCGCATAGATTTTGTGCAGTTGGACTTCCTTGCCATCAATCTTTTTCGCTAACCAGCATCTACCGCCTCGGCTGCGGACGTAGAATGGAAAATATCGATACAGCCATGGAATGACGTGCAAACTCTTGTGATTCGAGCCAAATCGAAGCGGCACGCGCACGAGGTGATCGTCTAAGTAAAACCCGGCTTCATTGCCCTGAAACCATATTGTCGGGAAGGACTTCATGCTTCACCCTGATGCTTCGAACAGACCCACATGGAAGTACAGCCGCACTTGACTTTCCGCCTCTTCTTGGGTTTCGGGTAATCCCGTTCGAACAGCGTCATCTCTTCTCCTCTTTTTGCTCGACTTGCTCAACTTCGTCTAAAACTGCATGTTGTCTTTGGAACATAATCTAAGTCCTTTGTCTACAATGCAGATCAAGGTAACGTAACATCACCGTATATGGTGTTGGTGTTGGGTTGTTTTTCCTGTAACCCCTGTACCTATGTCTCTTTGGTCCGCCACTGGGCGGAACTGGGAACGAATTAAGGTAACGAAGCGTGTGTGGTCGTGTTGTTACCTTGTTATTAAAATCAAGGTAACGTCGTGAGTTATTCATAAGTGTCACCTTGATTCTTTTTCTTCGTCCACAGGAAGCGACCGTTGCCAAGAGGTTTGACTTCGACACGTGCTGTATCTCTGGCGCGCTTGCAAGCGTTCCTGAAAGCGGCAGGCTTCAACTTCTTTAGACCGATGACGCCTTCCATCAAGAGTGCGCAGGCTTCGTTGCCGTCGATGGGATAGGAAAGGGAATCCATGACTTCCACCATGGCGTTGTGTTGTCGAGCCGGAACGTCTATCTTGAGGTTGCCAGACTTCTTCAACTTCGATGGGTGGTAGAACCTAGTCGAAGCATCTATGGTGACGGTCGATGCTGCGCTGTGAGCAATTTTCGCAATCGAGAGTTTGTTGTGCTCATCAGAGACGTAGATTTCACCGTCTCGACAAACGTCCTTCACTTGTGCAATGAGCGTCTCTTGAATGATGGTCTCATTCAGTCCGGCGAGCGCGAGGCTGAACGCCAATGAAACCATATAGTCACGGGTGTCTTCTTTGTCGATCAGAAAACCATCAGGATTGTTCTGTGCCCGCATGCGCGCCCGTTCTTCGGGTGTGTACTTCAGGCGCAAGACTTCCCGTGCTTTGAACTTCTGTCGTTTCGCTTCGGCTTTATCTGCTAGGAACTTCTGAAGGTCGGCGCATAGCCATTCGGCGATAAATTCCTGAATATCTTGTACGGGGCTACCGTCATCAACTGTGTAAAGGTCACCGTTCTCGCGAACACTTCCGGCAGCGACGACGTACGAGGCACCGCCGACGCCCTTCACGTCGTACAGAGTCGGACGACCCTCGACTTCGAGGTCGCGAATGTTGATCGTCCTGTCGAACAACTTCACACTGACCTCGGTCTGGTTGAGGTAGTAGTGCATGTGCTCGGAGAATGGTCGCGTCATCACGGTGTATGTGCGCGGCATGAATTTCCCAGTCTCTTTCTCGATTCGTTCACGTACTGAGTTGGAATCAATGTCTAGGAACATTCTGTTGCCGACACCGCGCTTGCTCCACACTGCGATGTTGTGCCATGGCTTCGCGAGTTTCAGGCGCAAGTCTTGCGACATGTTTGGGTAGTTTCGCAGGGCGGGCGTCTTGAAGATGGTTGGGACAAGCCAGAATCCGCGCTTGAGCAGTGGCGCAGCAATTGTCTGGAAGTCGCCTCGTGCGGGCGCGAGGCTTTTGAGCAGTGTGACCTGTCGGTCTCGTTCTGCTTGCTCTTCGGGAGTTAGTTTGTGTCGAGGCTTAGTTGAAGAGTCGGACATGCATCCTCAAGAAACGAGGATGCGGATTGGCGATTGACGTAGACATTTTATGAATTCTCCTCGTACCGTCCTAAAGCCGCTGCTTTGGCTCCGACGACCTGCCGACTTCACCGACAGGATCTTCAGTTGAACGTTGCAGCAGTCAAGCCTGCTCGTGATGCACATGAAATGCGTCTCGTGTTCTTCCCCTTCAGGGATGCAGCCGATAATCCGCCAACCAGTCAACTCGTGGATCGCGACCGCGAACAGGAAGCAGTACCATTCTGTGTAGCGTTGAACCGAGGTCATAGGTTGCTTTTTATCGGAAGTCGCTCTTCCTCAACGTAGAAAAGAGGTTCGTCAAACTTGCCTTTGTCGTTGATGTGTGGAAACTCGCCTTTGATGTTGACCAGTTTCCGTTCGTAGTAGTATCCGCACACGGTGCAGTTTGTGATGTCTAACGACACAAAGCCGCCCGCAAAATATTCGAATTGTCCGAACGCGTTTTCGTTCCCGCATTGGGGGCACTTAATCTCGCCTGCAACTCCACCCATATGTTTCTCCTTTTCTGCGAGCCTCGAACTTCACTCGCGGGGTGATCAACGTCGTTCACATTATCCATACTTTTCGCTCTGAAAGTCTGTTCTTCGGATACGGCAGATCGAGACGATAGCGGCACGCTGCTTTCATTGCCGCCTTCTCTTCGGCTGACCCTTCGAACCAGCACCATTTCTTCTTGCCATATTCCTTCTCTTCTTGCCACCCCGCCGTGTCACGCAGCCATGCGCGCATCGGTCTGCGAACGGATTCATTCCAGCCAAGGCTGCGAAGGAATCGCCGCTCTTTGTCGTGGTTGAGTTGGTACGAGGTCACACGCTGTTTTCCATCAGGGGACACAAAGTTTGAATGATGACTGCCTGCTGACCGCCCAAGGTCTTCACCGAGGTAGTACCAGTTGCATGCTTGATAGACGGTGCCGACTTCGGATGCCGCCTGCGTGTCGGAGTACGCAAAGAATATTTTCCATCCCATCTTTTTGCTTGCCAACCTGCACGACGCGGAAGTAAAGAATGATGCTGCATGCATCGGTGCGTAGTGCACACAAACACCGCGCATCAGGTAGCCTGTTTTGTTCGCATATTCTGGGCCGCAGATATCTCCGACTTTGCCCCCCATGGTGCCGAAGCAATTGGCACCGATCAACTCATCGCGTAAGAATAGTCCATAGCAGATTTCTATTCCGCGCCCTAAAGGTGATTTTGTTTTCGGGTCTGCGGCAAGCCATTCATATTTGAGTACGAGTCCTGCCGCCTCATCCGTGGTGATTTTCCGAACCTCGCGCTCTGCCTTTGGGAAGTGTGAGCAACCTTTTTTGCATTCGGCTGTGCACGGGGATCGGCGACCTTCAAGGTCTTCGTAGACTTCACGAATGTGACGTTGATAGCACTTAGTCGGATCGGCTTCAAATCGCTGCCGTGCCATGGTGTGGGCTTCGGTTAACATGAAGCCCCTTTCTCAGATTGGAGCGGAAAGGTCGTAATCGAAACGCCGTCTGATGGTGGTGCCATCTGTTCTTCCACTTGAACTATCTCCGCAAGGTCATCAAATTTCATTCGAGTCTTTAACTTCAGGGCTCGCTCTGCGTAGTCGGCAGAAATCTTCTCCAGCATGGGCACGATGCTCTTAAGGAAGTCTGCGCCATCTTCACCGAGAGGCTCGCCGTACGCTTCGTCCAGCATGGTCACCATGGCATGCTCTACGCCGTCGCTATACGTGGGCATCAAGGCATTCAACTTGTGGAAGAGGGTCTTCCAGAATGGTGACGCGTCTTCGTCGCCTGAGACGTGTACTTGTTTCGGCTTCGTTAATTGGGTGGGCTCCACGGCAGGAGCCGAAGCAGGGGAAATTGTTTCCCCTTGCCCCACAGGAACGTAAGCATCATTGCCGCCATCCAGCATGTAGCGTACAGCCCGAGGCGTCCGATGAAGATGCTTCTCGCAGAATTCCTTCTTGGTGGAGCAGTCAAGGATGGTCTCACCTTTGGGCAGATTCTCGAATTCAACCCACAGCGCGCGGATGTCTGCTTCAAGTTCAGACAACTTGCAGGAGATGGAACTGACGGCGGTGATTACACGCTGGGCGAGGGCTTCACGTTTAGCGGCGGGTGTATTCAATATTTTGACTTGCTTTGTTCTTTTCATATTCCTAGAGTAAGCTAGATGTGTAGTACAATCTATACAACAAATCATGTCACACAAAGCCGAAGTAGCCAGCGTTCCACTGACGGTCCAGTACAGGGCAACCCTCTGCAAGTGGGAGATCGAGACGTATCCTCAGGTCTGGGTTCGACGACGCGGGCCAGTATCCCGACGATTCTCTGAGGTCGGCGAACCTCTAGGGCGCGCCCCTTATGACCCTTGGGAAGTTCGACAGGAGTTTCTTGGGCTGAAAACAGAACAGCAGGTCCTCGACTTCCTGAACCGATATGGCAAGTTCGCGCCGACTTGGGAACCGGCTCCGCCAATTATCTTGGACGATGGTTCCGCACAGGCACAGTGGAAGATTGTATCGGGGCAATGGGGTATCAAGGACTTTTTGCAATGGCAAAAGATGTTTCGATTTTTTCTGAAGCTCTTACCTGCAAACTGGAAGGACGCTGCCGAAAGAGTCTGGACTGGCGAAACCTTTCCACTCGTTCGAGACGTGGTGCGAAAAGCCAGCAAGTTCGTGATCAGGTTTCCTTGGGGAGAGAGCCAACGGTTTGAATGGAAACAAGCACGACATGCTGGTGTTATAGAAGCAACGGACGTGGTGACCGCGATACTTGCAACCATCTATGTAGATCGCTTGAGTGGCAAAAAGTTTGGGTTCTGTGCACGTCCTGATTGTCGCAAATATTTCGAGGTTACTAGCAAGCACAAGAGGAAATACTGCACTCCGGACTGTGCCCACCTGCAAACCGTGCGCCGATTGAGAGCACGGCGAAAGTGAAGCTGAAGAAAGGAAGATGATTCAGACGAGTGCGTGAGGATCGGGCGGATGAGGGTTAGGCCCACTTGGAGCCTTCCATGCGTTCTTACGGCCATAAAACCCCCTGTAGAAAGGGTTGCGCACCGGAATTCTGCGATGCCTGAAGGCCGTTCTTGTTTCTCCTTAAGGAAACGGCGGCGGGCGATCACAGTTCGGTACGGCGTACCAAAATCACCATGGTAGAGCGGCGGCCTATCGGTTAAGACCACCTTCCACCGGGGGCCTTCGCGCCATGGGCGGCCTAGCAGCCCGTGGTGCAAGTTCAGATTCGCGAACAGAAAAAGGGTTGCGGTATCCACAGGCTTGGTTTGTAGAATGCGCGCATGGCGATGGGCAGGCGCAAGCAGCGGGAGAAGCAAGAAGAGATTTGGATCGCGCACAGCGAGTTGGCGGCGGCGCCGGGGCATCCGTTCTATCAGCGTTTGAATGAGTTGCTGGAGGCCGAGCACTTCGACGAGTTTGTCGAGGGGCGGTGCGCGAAGTTTTATGCGGAGAAGTACGGGCGTCC
The DNA here is from genome assembly GCA_963770485.1 of uncultured Acidobacteriota bacterium. GTDB lineage: Bacteria > Acidobacteriota > Terriglobia > Terriglobales > Acidobacteriaceae > CAVVEC01. The sequence goes on along the minus strand of CAVYPX010000005.1, from coordinate 61,647 downwards.
GTCGCTGACGCCGGGGATTTACTTTCGGGCACTGCTGATCGGGTATTTCGAGGGCATCGGAGCGGAGCGCGGCATTGCCTGGCGGCTGGCGGATTCGCTGGCCCTGCGGCGTTTCGTGGGCATCGCGCTGGACGAGTACACGCCGGATCACTCGACGATTTCGCGCACGCGGCGGCTGATCGATGTGGACACGCATCGCGAAGTATTCGGCTGGGTGTTGGGGGTGCTGGCCGATCGTGGGTTGCTGAAAGGCCAGCGGATCGCGATTGATGCGACGACGCTGGAGGCGAACGCGGCGATGCGCTCGATTGTGCGGCGGGATACGGGCGAGAGTTACGAGGAGTTTCTGCGCGGGCTGGCGAAGGCTTCGGGCATCGCGACCCCGACGCGGGAAGACTTGGCGCGGTTGGATCGCAAGCGCAAGAAGCGGACGTCGAATAAGGAGTGGAAGAGTCCGGCGGACGGGGATGCACGGATTGCGAAGATGAAGGACGGGCGCACGCATCTGGCGCACAAGGCCGAGCACGCGGTGGATCTGGACACAGGCGCGGTGCTGGCGGTGACGCTGCAAGGAGCCGATCAGGGCGACACGGCCACGCTGGATGAAACGTTGTGCGAGGCCGGGATGGCAGTGGCGGAGCAGGTCGGGCGCGAGGCAGAGTTGCGGCCCGACGAAGCGCCGCAGGTGAACGTGGCCGGCATCGAGGAGACGGTGACCGATAAGGGTTATCACAGCGGCGCAGTGGTGAAGCGAATGAAGGCGTACGGCGTGCGCAGCTACATTGCGGAGAAGAAACCGAAGGGGCGGCGGAACTGGGCAGGCAAAGCCGAGGAACAGAGGGCAGTGTATGCGAACCGGCGGCGGGTGCGGGGTGAGTATGGCAAGAGTTTACTGCGGCGGCGCGGCGAATTCGTGGAGCGCAGCTTCGCGCACTGCTACGAGACGGGTGGGATGCGGCGCTGCCATCTGCGGGGACAGGAAAACATTCTAAAGCGGCAGTTAGTTCATGTGGGCGCGTTCAATCTAAGCCTGATCCTGCGCCAACTGCTGGGCGCGGGCACGCCGCGGGAATGGAAGAACCGCTTCGGCAGGTTTGTTTTGACCCTTCACTTACTCTTCACGTATCGGATAAATCAGAAGCAGCTTTGCAGAAGCCGAATCTCCACGTCGGTTGCCAAGTGCTTTATGAGATCGCGTACCCGACTACGTCGCCCGACTTGCAGAAAATCCGCTACTTGCACCCCAGGCTGCTAGGGAAGTTTGGAAGCATTCTTTCCATAGGGACCCATTCAGGACCCGCAGGAGGACCCAATGTAGGACTGAGCAACCATGTTCCCGTGTCCCCGTTTGGTCAGGCCAATCGTTGGGGCAGGCTGGTAACCACGGGGACTCGGTGGCGACGACCCCTTTACCACCCGCAGTTAGAGACTCCTTTCCCAAGGGACCCACTTTGGCGTGTTTTGGCGTGCTTTTGGCGTACAGTTCCAGAGGCTGACCGATGGCTGGCAGATTGGTGCGCACATGCTGCGTACACAGGCCGTGAGATACTCATATAAGTACTTTATAATCATATATGTACATATATGGACAGGGACGGAGATCAACCGTGGGCATCTGGAACCGTGGGCCCCAGATCAGCCCAGAATCTCGTGCCCAGCGAATGCCCAGTCGTTATTATTTCCATGTTTATCGAAATAACGAAAAGAGGCACGGGGGACCAACGGAAGCCTCGAAGCAGGACTCTGAAATCATGCGTATTTTCTTCGCTTGGATTCAGAACACTGGTCTCCGGAATATATCCGATGGAGCACCGTCATGCGATTAACAACAGCGGGGAACGCGAGCGCTTTCGGAAAAGCCGTGATCGGCATCGTTTCCCGTGAGCCGCTTCCAAGAGAGGCGCGAACCGACAGGATTTTGGTCGCCGAAACAATTCCTGACTGCGCGAGTGAGTTGTCTGGCTACAGCGGCCTCCTAACAACCACCAAGTTGGAATGCCAGATCGGGTCGGTTCCCACGATTTCTTCAGTCCGCCAGATAGATCATCTTCGAACGCACGATATTGTTTCAATGGAGCCGACAAATGGTTTTGTTCGTACCCTGTATCGGCCCGACTCTCAGCACAACGTCGTTTTTGCGACCGAGCGTTGCAACAGCAATTGCCTAATGTGTTCACAGCCGCCTCAAGATCATGATGATGCGGATGCCCTGACGGAAAGGAACCTCGACCTGATCAGGCTCATAAATAGGCCACCAGCCCAACTGGTGATTAGCGGTGGTGAACCCACCTTGCTGGGCGAAAGGCTGTTTACGATTATCACGGCTCTTCGGGACAAGTTCCCAGAAACGTGCTTACACATGCTTACGAATGGCCGAGTTTTCGCGTGGCCCGGTTACACTGCTCGGCTTGCCGCAATAAAACACCCGGACTTTGTGTTGGGAATCCCGCTCTATTCAGAGGATTCGACCATCCACGATTACGTGGTACAGGCCAAGGGTGCCTTCGATCAAACAGTTATAGGACTCCATCAGCTTGCCCGATACGGACTGCGAATCGAGCTTCGCGTGGTGTTGCACGCGATCACGATTCCGCGACTCCCACAGCTTGCGGAGTACATTTACAGAAATTTGACTTTCGTAGAGCACGTCGCATTGATGGGGCTTGAGAATATTGGGTATGCCCCACGAAACATGGACATGCTGTGGATGGACCCGCACGATTATCAGGATGAACTGGAATCAGCGGTGGAAATCCTTTCAACGAGGATGATGAATGTCTCAATCTACAACCATCAGCTTTGTGTCCTCCGGCCGTCGCTTTGGAAATTTGCTCGTAAATCTATTTCCGATTGGAAGAATATCTACCTAGAGGAGTGCCAAACATGTGGAGTGCGAGAGCAGTGTGGGGGCTTCTTTCAATGGGCGACCAAATTACACAGTGAATTCATACACCCGCTCCCGCCAGTTTCAGACCAAGTGGCCTGTCCGTGAGTTCACATTTCTGTCTCGCCAAGTGCTCTGGCTATTCCCGAGCGGCTTGAATTTTGATCTGAGAAGGCTCATAAGCCACTATTTCAGGCACACCTTTGTAGTCACCTATTTTTCCGGTCACGCAGATGTGCTTCCTGCGGTACGCCTCCTCGGGATCGCCAAACTTCGGGCGGTCACTCCCCCAGATCAACACCGTGAAAATCTGGTTTGGGTATGGCTTATCGAGATTGATAAACGTCGGATTTCCGCGACTTCTTGCCGCGTAGTGCGTGCTGACTACTTCCCCGCAAACAGTTGCCCTCTCCCCAACGTGATTCTTGGCCTCCGACGCCGAAATCGAAGTTTGGGCATAGCTCAATGCGGCCCACACAACAACGACAACCAGAACTACGAAGACCCTTCTCTTGTGGCAGATCATCTCATCCTCCTCTTCAGTCTGCGCTGTCCAGCCAAGCCGTATACCACAGATTCACGAGCATCTGGCTGCCAGCGGCGAGTCTTTGTGTGGTGAACTCGAACGCCTCACGCGACCCGGCGTCACGAAATCCGCCAGCTTTGTCCAGTTCGTACACTCCTTCGACCAGCCCATTTGAACTCCTGAGGTATTGCATGTACGTGGCAAAAGGATCGGCTATGTGCGCCGGGGCATGAACCAAGTTGGCGAAGTCGGTGGCTGCGATATTGCGGGAGACGTATGCGGTCTCGAATTCAGCATGAATGCCTCCGCGAGTCGCGTACCCTTTCGGATTTGCGCCGACCCAACCGTTGTAGTGAATTGTGGTATGGAGCGGCTGCGATCCGTCCGCGACATAGTGACCCAACCACCCAGCGTAGAAAACGATCTTGTGCTCGATGAAGTCTGTCGGCTGATGACGGTCGCGGACTTGTCGGTATTCTCGGAATGCACCCTTCAATCGCCCGAAGATCTCCATCACGACGTAGGGTTGGAGACCGACTCGTTCTGGGAGGTAATCGTCCGGGTTGTCTTTGGTCTGTGCCCGTTTTTCATAGAGCTTCTGGTAAAACTCGTACCGCCGTTCCGGCAACCGATCCAACCAAGCGATTCTCTCCAAATCAATGTAATGATCGGGCTCCTGTGCGCTCTTCAGCGCCGGATCGGAATCATCCCGCCATCGGTCGGGTTCAGGGCCTAGATAAGCCACTTCCGCGATAGCACCTCGCAGGAAGGCGGGCACGTCTTGCGGCAGTTTCTCGGCGGCAACCCGGTTCACATACATGTGTCCGTCGCTGCCCCATCCCCATGCCGCCTGCTGTGGTACGACGAAGACGAAGATCAGGAGCGAGACTGCAAGTTTTCTGACCATTGGAAACAATCCACGTCCATATTAGATCACGCAGCGTCGTTGTGAAATCATTGAGTTTCGCGAGCCACATGCAAGGCAGTAGCGTCATGGGCGGCGTCAACGGGATGCTTGCTGAGATGGACAGAGATGCGACCGTTGCGATGCACGCGGACGGAGTGAGCAGCTACGCGATTGCCAAGACGTTGAACGCAGAAGGGAGCGCACGCGGTAAGGGCCGGAAGCAGCGACGGGTACCGATTTCATTTGAACTGCGCAAGCATCTGCACCGATACATCACTGATTTTGGCCGGAAGCCTCATGGGCTACTGCTGGCTACCAGAGCCGAGACGCAACTTGGACGCCGTGTCGTCCTGCGGGATGTCAAACTCCTGTGCAGACGGCTGGGGTTCGTGGCACCTGCTCGTACGCTGCATGCTGCACGGCATACATTCGCTGTCAACTATTTGAGGCAAGGCGGGTCTGTGTTCCATCTCAAAAAAGTGCTGGGTCATTCAACTCTGGAGATGACCCGGCGATACGCGAATTTGATGACGGAGGACTCGCAAGCCGTCCATGAGCGGGTTTAGCCTGCTATCATCACGCTAACGTGACAGCGATGGTTAACCCTCTGCCGCCGTTCTCAGCCCGAAACCGCCGAGACACCGCGCAAATAGATGGTGAAGTCCCCGCCAGTGCGCGTGTTGGACTACTGCATCTCTTGGCGGAGGCAGTGCGTGAGGACTACATTGAGGGTTGGCACGTAGTAACGATGGAACTCCAGAGAATTGCGCGACTATCACCCCTGATTGATTGGTCAAAAAAAGAGAGTACTCAGGCAAAACTGAGTGCCGAAGAAATTTTAGACAACCTGCCTTGGGAGAAGGTTTACGATTTTTGTGAGCGACTGCATAGTCACTTAGCAACGGAAATTGGTTATAACGATTTCAGCAACGAGTACATCGTAAGAGTTTCAAAAACCGAGGTACAGCAGTTTCTTGCCGACGAACTCGAACGCCTATTCCGAGAAGAGAATCTGGCGTTCGAATTTCGAGACGGCCTTGTCCAAAGACGCGGCAAGCGGCACACCGTCAATCAGATATCTAAGGCCGAAACTGTGCTTGCCGATGCGCGATTAGCACCCGCCCGCAAGCATTTTGCCAAGGCGGTACGCTATTTCCGTGACCGCGTAAAGCCTGACCCCGAGAACGCGGTCAAGGAAGCTGTCTGCGCTGTGGAAGCCGCAGCGAGAGAGTTGTTCCCGAACGCTAAGGTGACCACGCTCGGTGACGTTATCAAATGGCTTACAGGCACAGAGGCAGGCAAGCTCCCAAAGGCCATCGGTCAAACCTTTACGGGATTATACGGATTCCGTAGTGGCGGTGATGGAGTTGGCACGGAGGGGCGACGGGTGGTGCCGTCACGCCGAGCATCGCGGAGTATGCTTTGGCATTGGCAGCTTCCCAAATCATCCTTTTGGTTGAACTCGCCGATAGTGAGGAGGAGATTCCGTTTTAATCACAACCCGGCAGGCACAGTTTTCACCTTAGTTGATTTGCGAGAAGATTATCGGGGCGGAATTCAGATGTAAAAATGGCGCGTCCTGCCAAGTGGGGCGAGATGGAGTGGGCGATGAGGAAAACATCGGCAGCACTTTTGATGGCCTTTGTGGTGGTCGGACTAGGGCTCGGGGAAGATAATCCCGCGCTGCACAGGTTGTCACATGAACAAGTCGTCAATACGCAACACATGTTAGCGACCTTCGCTTGTCCAAAAGGCGCAGCCCCAACAGCATGTCGGTCATTCAAAGAGTTGGTGAACGGCGGTGATTCGGAGTTACTCACTTCCTTCATGCCTCCGGCTACGATGCCTGCTCTTGCACCGTCATTTGCATGGTTGGTGTTCGATGACAAGGCAGACAACTTCTGGGTGTTTACTGCATTCGGAGGCCTGAACGGTCTGAAAAAAGACAGTTTCTTTGAGTCAAATCTTCTCTATGTGCGCTGGTTTGAAGGACAGGCTTCGACCATCCAAACCGCATCAATGCCTTTTGTATCAGGACAAACGCAACAGTTCACACAAGACGGTGTACATATGGAACTCAACGGCGATTCCCTGACCGCATCCGAAGAATGGACGACCCTGACGAATCATAAAGTAAACACGACCATTGCCATTAAACTTTCAACACTGCGGACGAACATCGTTCATAAGAGCGATGACGGGACTTCGCGCACGACCGACACGCATGCCCTCTACTACTCCAATCAAAAGTAGTCTAGGCCGTTTTCTTACCAGCCTTGACCTTCGCCCACCTTGCCCGCTGAGCGGCTGCGATTTTGCGACGGGCTGAGGCCGACATGGTGCGCTTCGCCTTCACTGTACCTGCTTGGGCCTTCGCGCTTCTCTTTGCCCACCGCGCTTTCTGTGCGAGGCTCATTCGCCTACGGGCAGAGGCCGACAACGTACGCCGTGGCCTCGTGTAGGAACTTCCGCCGTTCAACTTGCCCAGAACTGCCAGTGCCGCGTCCACATGCTTCAGTTGGTTTACCAGATTACTTCTCTCATCTCTCAACTCCGACACGATAGACGCGAACCCCTTTAGATTTGTCATGTTCCCTCGGCTGAGCATTGTACCAAAGCTGCTAAGGTCCGCTCATTCCGGCTCGACCTCGCCCGGATCACCATACATATTGGAATACGACAATCGAAAAGTGATCTTCACTGAAAGGTGTGAAGGGTCATCAATCTTTTTCCATCCGGGGATTTGACCAAGCTCAATTAGATGATGATCAATCGCATCAATGCGCAGCGTGCGAACGAGTATTCCTCCCTTCTGCGCATCTTGCAGTCCCCGAAGCGAAACAGGAACTGGGCCAAGCAAAAATTCACGTGCAACGATGACAGATGCCGAGACATTTACAGTTGACTTCACACCCTGAAATTCGACAGTGACGCCGTTTCCTACAATCACCTCATGTGTTCCCGGTTCGTGTGGGATTTCCTGATTGTTCCATTTCGAGTTCACGATCTTGTCCGCAGTCCCGAGACTTACACCGCTACTCGAATACAGTTCAAGGTCGGCGAGTTCATCACCGGAGCATGGAAGTCGACCGTTCCCTGTTCCGTCGAAATTCAGGTACGACTTCTGCATAAACGTCCTTTCCAAAAGTGCAGTAACAGACACGTACGTCTTCCAATCAACGCTCCCGGTATCGACTAAACGAAAAGTATCCAGTCCGTGATTTCTAGCAACATTTATGGCCGCCTCTGTGAAGCCGTTGCTCGAAATGATCGCCCCTTATTGGCCCTCACATCTCGCACCATCATTGCGAACTCCTCAACAGCCTTCACGTCTACGGGGTCTTTGTAATCCTTGCAGTCAATCACAGCGAGTATCGGGTACTGCCCGATGTTCTGTCGGACACTGATGTCAATCTGTCGTGTGGTCTTGGAATCGACTCCCAGTATGGAGTCGTTCAGCGTGACTGTTGCACTCCGGGAGAATTCCTTCTGAATTTCGTAGGCTAGTTTTTCAAACCGCTTCCACTTCGGTTGCACTGATGTGTCTTCAATGCTCATTAGTTTCATGGTAGCATCCGTGAACGGGTGTTTCTGAAGTTATGTCGTCTGCCGCTGGAGCCCCGACTCTCGACGAAATATTGAACGCCTCCCCTTCTACGCTCAGCGACCGCTCTACCGCGCAGATTCTTGACCAAGTAATTGAGTCCTCAACGAGCGTCCAGCAGCGCATCGCTGACTGGAGCCGTGTGGCGACTGCTTCAGAAACTAAACTTGTTTCAAGCGGCCATGCTCACTTTCGGCTTGGGATTCTTCATCTGGTCAATGACGCGGACGAAGCTGCGGGAATCTTCCACCTTGAGCGGGCGTACGAACAGGATCAACGATACGCTGTGAAGATAGAGCCACACAGACTCGCGGCTTACCGTGTCCTGAGTCTGGTGAAAGACTTTCTGGCGAACCTGCGCAGCCGAAAGGACTGGCAGGCTCTCCAGCTTGACCGGAATCACAGGGGTGTCCTGATAAGCACACTTCTGGCGTTGCACGACACGACGGTGCGTCGGCATATTTTGGACATGCCCGTATGGACGTACAATCCGTTCTTCGCGATTTTCAAGAACGACAGGTTGCGGCTCTTCGCAGGGGAGAACTACTTCTGCGCACAAGCTATGTTGGAGTGGGTTGGAACCGATAACGGTCACGCCTTCCTGCTCACAAACGAATATCCATTCGCTAGGTCGATTGTCGGATTGTACGGAGGTGTGCTCGAAGCGATTCTAGCCGAGAAGCTCTCCACTAACGAGCAGAAGCCACTTGGAGCACTGATCGCGGAAGCCTACAAGCAGGGGCATCTGGTGGTCGGAACGAGGCTTTGTGCACTCGCGACCATTCTGCTTTATTTCAGAAATCACATACACCCAAACAAAGAGATTACGCGCACTAGCTATTTCATCGATCTGAACGTTGCGAAGGGTTTGAAGAGTGCCATCGATCTTGCGATAGAGGACTTGCTGCCTCACGAGAAGTCACCAACATGACGGTCTTGCCGGGCGTTGCCGGGTAATTATCGTGTCGCCCCTTTCATATCCGGGCAAACGCCAAGCAGCGGGTTATAGGAGTTCAGTTCCAACGGCTTGTGCCACCGTTCAGGATGATCCCTTATGTATTTGTCGAGGATGGCCGCCGCGCGGGGGTCAGTTGCGATCAAAATTGGCGCTGGTACCAGCCCTGCCTAGTGTGTACAGCAGTCAAGTCAGGATGATTGACGCATCTGCTTGCCGACTCGCTGGTCGGGATTATAGTCACTCGTTTTGTCGCCACCATACGCTAACGTTTTTTGTCAGCCCTCGCCTACGATTACTTGCCGTGTAGTACCCGTTCACCAGAACATTCTGTGGTTTTGGCTTCGGCAGGTAGAGCGATATGTTCTTTGGGCTGCCGAACCAGTAACCAAATGTGCCATCCTTTCCCGACATCGTAATCTCCGTGCTGAAATCATCCAGTGAGAGTGCGTTGATGTTTGGAATCGTAATGGGAGTGCCGGGTTTCACGGTCTGTGTTGCTTTCTTAACTTCGACAACCGCCGTCACAATTGTAAGACTGCTATGCGGTGGAATGCGCCCGCAGTGCACTTTGTACCCAGCATTGGTCGCAAGGAAGACCAGTGTTACTGGCGGCTTATTTCCGTCTACCTCTTCCGCTGTTATCCGAGCGTCCACTCCGTCCCTATTTTCAAAAGAAACGTCCGGGAGATTGCTCAATTGGGCTATCGCTGCTACCGGATAATCGGGCCTCACTAGCATATCCACGTTGTCATAATTTTCGTCGGTTGGGTTTGCCATCGTCACATCCAGCTCCGTGAAAAATGAACGCCACACAATTCCACCCGGAGATGGAGCGTTTCCGATTGAGTAGTCAATCTGCGACCCTAGCGTAAGTAAATCCAGACGGGCCGAAACGAACACGATTCCGACACTGAACCAAACGAGAGAAACGACGATAGCCAGCCCCGCCGTTGCTCTCCATGCTCTAGAAAAAGTTTCAAAATACAAATCAACAAAAAACAACAGCAGCCCAGCGTATACAAGCCCCACGGCAAGCCAGAAAAACTGCGGCTGCATGATGCCAAGGCCCCCAAGCAGCACGGAACTAGCACCAAGCCCCTTAAGCCAAAGCAGAAAGGGATGAACCCTTCGTTCGTGACTTTTCAATTCTGGCGAGTTGGCGATCTGTTGAAAGGTGCGCTCAGCTTCCGAGAGCAGCAGTTCTTGGCACGGAACAACGAAGCCGTCTTTGACGGGCTTGGGTTGCGGCGGGGATACGCGTTTCCAACGTTCTTTGAATCGTGCCGTTGCCTTCTTTGCTTTTCGCCTACTAACCATAGCGACCGTCTGCACAATAGTACAGAAGATTGCCATTGTGCAGTCACGTATATAATCCGGCAGGCGTCGAATTTGAAATCGGGCTCGGAAAAGTAAAGGGCCGCGATTTTGGGTACTCGGAGGAAACAAAGATGACCATCGGGGTAGCCATCGTTGTTGTCGCGGTGATGTACTTCATCGACAAGCACAATCTGTGGCGTCGGGCCGCCATGTGTCTGGGCGTCACCGCCGCAGCGGTCTTGCTGGGGCTGGGAGGGTTCTGGGGCTGGAAAACGCACCGGGACACACGAGACGCAAAAGCCCTCACAGAGTTCAACAAGAAATGGGCCGCTGAGATACCCGCCTGCAACAGCCGAAACATCAAGAACTACTTCGCCGCAGCGGCTGCGACGAGTCCTGCCCATCCTCCGGGCCTTCCTCCGGGGTTTGAACTCGAACAATCCATGCCACAGTCAGTGATGGAAAACATAAAGAAAAATTGCAATGCCTCCCCTTTTACATATGTGTGGCCCACGCCATGGGAAGTGGCGGGCGAAGAGTGCATTGATGGCACGAATCCGCCGTGCACTTTGATGTCGGATGGACACGGTAATCTTGTGCCCATTCCTCGCACAGACAAAACTTCCAAATGATCAGCGGTGCCAGAAGGACTCAAAAATGGTTGAGAATCAAGACCGTGTGTTGTTGTTCGGATTTCCAGAGGAGGCGGAAAAGTTTCGCCAGCGTCATCCGCTATGGGTCGACCGTTTTCAGAATCTCGCCAATGCAGTTGATATGGCGTTTACTCGAACGCAGATGATGGAAAGAGCAGCGGATAAGTTTGTGTACTTCTATGGTCGCATGTGCGCGGAAGACTTCATGGAAATCGTTCTCGTCTGCGGTAACGGATACGGGGTGGCGGGAATGAAGCTCGTTCGTAGCATGTACGAGCACACGGTCACGCTTCGATATCTTCACGAGAACCCTGAAGAGGTGGAGAACTTCATGGACTACCATCGTGTCCAGCAGTACAAGCTGACGAAACCAATCTTCGAGACTTTCGGGCCCGGTGTGCTCTCACCCGATACTCTGGCAGAGGTGGAACGCAGGTACGCGGAGGTGAAGGACAAGTTCATGGTCACCGCTTGCGATTGCGGAGCTAAGCGAGTCAATCACACGTGGAGCAAACTAGACTTTGTCGCTATGGCTAAGAAGACCGGGGCCCTTGGCACTCTTATCGTTCCCGGCTACTTCTTGCCTTTGCGACATGCTCACACGACATTCGGCGGACTTACTGAGCGATTGGAGATTGTGGATGGCCGTATGGGATTCCAACCTGAATCGCAGCCGAAGATGGCTGATATGGCTCTGATGACGGCTCACAATTGTCTCCTGAACGTGGTAGAGGTGCAGAACAAACGTTTCAGTATTTCAGGGCTCGGGGAGCAGTTACAGACGTGTTTGCGCGACTGGGTGGAAATCTGGGCACCTGATTCGGAATTGCTCAAGGACAACGCCTGACTGCCGTATGACATTCGCGACCTGCTGCGTGTGCTTGACGGTAGAAACCCGCTCTGCCTGCGTGATAAAATCTGGGCGGTCGTCATCTGGTGATTGCCTAGGTCGCCGCATTCCTTATTTCTTGAGGTGACCGAGATACTGACAAACGTCTTTGACAGCATTGTCGGGATGCCTAGGGGCGGCTAAAAAGACGGCATCGCCATCCTTGTTAAAGAGGACGTACCGCACATCGGGCGGTTGATTGGATGCTTCAAGGAAGTAGTCCGCCCTATCTTGAGTGATGGTGATATTGATGCCTGTACATTTCTCTTGCAGCACAGCAAGCACTTGTCCCGTCTGGGAAGTGCTCCCCGCAGTTAGGAGGATACGGATAGGTTGAGCACTTGCAGGTGTCTGCGCCGATGCCGGGATGCACAACGCCAGTCCAAGCATGACAGATATAACGATGCGCATATGGCCTCCAGAAAAGTCAAATTGGAAAAAGTGTAACATCGGGGCCATGCGCAAGAACTGCGTCGCTGACAGCGATGACTAACTTGGCATAACATCTTAACTCTAAGCGAGACCAAAACTGCGGCCCGCTGGGTCACGTTGGACAATCAGCGGTGCCAAAGGCTCCAGAGGTGATAGCAGGCGAGCCCCACCAAGCCGCCCTGCCGGACTGGGCCGTGGGTACGGTAGTCGTGGCGAAATACCCATCTTGGTTGGCTGGGATTCATTGCTGCACTGAAATCCCGTGCTGGACGCGCCTTTCCTACGTACGCAGCGTGTACACAGGAATGCGTATCTAGCACGTTTAGCGCATCTGGCACACGACAAATAAAAGACTTATCCTGTTATCAACACCTCGGGAAGTTCAACTCCGTCCCTGGCCACCATCTTTTCAAGTACTTAGACTATCCCAGTGACTTCTCGTTTTATGGGTTGCAACCCACGATAAGCAAAAATCGAGGCTGCGAACCCAGTCTTACGCTGCTGCTTTCCCGTCCCCAGTGAGCAACTGCTGTAGCACCCATCCTTGGGCTTCCAGCTTGGCCGGAGTCATGGCCTTTGCATAGATGTCCAAGGTCGTCTTCACATTCGCGTGCCTGAGTAGTTCTTGCACGAGTTTCGGGTCATTTCCATTCGCCACCAGCACACTAGCCAAGGTGCGTCGAAGCGTGTGGAACCCCCCGATCAGCTTACTACGAACCCAGTTTCGTCAAAGCGGATTACTTCCGATTAGCCCGTCATCCTCCCGGAACTGGCGCCCGCGATGGGACGCGACGCGCTGCTGCCGCTCTGGGCCAATCTGCCGGTTCAGGGGCCAAATCCGCTCTACGGCCAACTCTTCGTGAACTCGAGCGTATTGAACAACGACTGGGCCTTCGACGATCCGGCCGGGAAATTCCCGGTTCCGGTCTCCGACCTGACCGCCGCATCTCTGCAAACCTTCTCCGCCCATCTGGCTTCGATTCAGGGTGTCCTCGGCCTCACTTCCGATGACATTACGGCGATCTTCGTAGACGCGGGGGTCGCGGCAGATACCGTGTCTGGGGTGCCCACGTTCACCTTGAAAAATCTTTCGATCTGCTACCGATATAGCACCCTGGCGAAGTGTCTCGGGTTGGATGTGAAGGACATGATCTCGCTGAAACAGATGTCGGGGCTCAATCCGTTCCAGCCGGTTTCAGGCTCGGCCATTTCGGTGCTCAACGACGACGTTCTGTCCAACACGACGCTGCTGTTTGTGCAGGAGGCGCAGACGGTTCAGAACAGCAGCTTCGGGGTCGAGGACTTGCAGTATCTGCTTCGGCATCAGTTCGATCCGGTCGGCAAATATCAGGTCGATCAGAATGCATTGCTGACGCTGCTGCAACAGAGTTCCAGTGGCCTGGCGCAGATTCAGAGCCAGAATGCGCTGCCGGCTAACCTGATGAGCATGCCCGAGACGCTGCTCGACCAGATGCTCTCCACCCTGATCCCCACGGCGATTCTCAAGAGCTTGTTTGCGCTGCTGACAAATGCACAGGATCTGATCGCGACGCAGAGCGGAGTAGCCACGGCAATCGATCCAACGCCCTTTGCGGCCGAGACCGAGATCAACTTCAGCTACGATTCGACCACACAAATTCAGAGTGTCACGTACACCGGTCTTCTGCTGGATTGGAAGAAGGCAGAGTTGCTCACTATCAACTCGTCGGCTGAGTTCAGCGCGCTGCTGGATGGCTTGCAACAACAGGCGGCGGTGGCGCTCAGCCAGAAGTTTGGGAACATTCTGGGGGTGTGGGCTAGTCTGGCCGAGTACGAGGCAGTGGAGACGGGCGCCACAAAGCCGTTGCCGGCGGAGTTGATGAGCACGGACCCCGCATTGAGCTTAAGCTATGACGCGGTTGGGCAACTACAGTGGGCCGGTTACCGTGGCGTGCTGACGGATGCGAACAAGAGCGCCCTCGCCGCGGTTGCCACGTCCTCGGCAGCACTGGCGGCGTTGCTCTCAAGAATTTTGAATGACCTGCAATCGCAGGCCCTGCCAGCCTACAGCCAGCTCGCCGGCAGTCTTTTGGCGATGCTCACCAATGTCCAAACCTTCGAGGCCAGCACGACCGGAGTTACGGCGGCCAACCAGGTGGACGTGAACGGCTTCTTCGCCGCACTGGCAACCGCGCAGCAAAATGGCACGATCACCGCGCCAGTGCCGGCGTTGCAGTTCAGCTACGACGCCGCTTCCCAGACGCAAACGATGAGTTGCCAGGGTGTTCTCACCGACGCGCTGCGCGGGCAATTGGCCGCGCTGCCGGGATTGTCGGCAACCACCACGGGACTGCTGCAATCGGTACGCAATAGCATGGTTGCGCTCTTCGAGACGCTGGCGACGGGCCTGCTCACGGTCGCTGCCACCGATCTCGACAAGTACGTCGCGCCGTTCCTGGGACTGGATGCGACCGGTTCGCAAAGACAGGCAAAGGCGGAGCTGATCCAGGTGTTCCTGCCACTCCAAGCGCAGAATCTCTCGCTGGCCTTCATCCTGCAGACACTCTCTTCCAATCTCTCTTCCGATCCGTCACTGACGGAGGCTCTGGTGATCGACACTGCCCTGCTCTCGGACCCATCGAATCCGGGCAAGGCGCTGTTGGGCTCGTTCCTGGGTCTCGCGCAGCAGGGTGTCAGCGCAGAGTACTTTGCTGCGAACAACACCACGCTGTTGGCGTCCGGCATCGCCGCGAACCCGGACACGGCCGATCCGACCAACAGCGTGGCGGGCACGGCAAACTGCCAATTCACAGGCTACCTGCAGGTGCCAACGGACGGGCCCTACCGCTTCTTCGCAGAGTTGGGCAACATCGGCGCAACCGCTTTGTTCCAGTTGATGGCGCCTTCGCCGTCGGCGCTGCTGTCCAACCCAATCATCCCGAACACGCCGGCAACCATTAATAACGATGAGATCAGCCAGTTTGTGACGCTGCAGGGCGGGGTCTTCTATCAATTCACTCTTACTTTCTCGAATCTTGGAAGCAACGGCGCCAGACTGCTCATCCAGGGCGAGAACATGCCCAAAGGTCCGCTGAGTCAGATTGTCCTCTGCCCGCAAACCTCGGCCAATAATTTCCTTTCTGCTTACACCTTGCTGGCCAAGGCTCTGCAGATTCTTGAAACCACCAGCATCGACGAGCGCGAGATCAGTTACATGATCGCGAACGCGCCCCTGTTCAGCAATCTGCGCCTGAGTTCCTTGCCCACCCAGCCCAGCGATGCCAACATGCTCAGCCTCTTTGCGCAGATGTTAACCCTGATCGACTATGCCGACCTGCGCAAGAATCCAGCTGGAGGAACGGACGGGTTGATCGATGTCTTCCAGGGCGTGGGAACCACGTTTCAGGAAAAGCCGCCTGGAAGTCTAACCAGCAATACCAACCCGCTAGCTCCCTGGACGGCTCTGGCTAACTTGACCAGGCGCAATGTCGCCGATGTGCGGACCATCGCCACCTTCTTTGGGCTGATTCAGGATCAGGTCACGGGCTCGGGAGTGAGTGCGGTGGAAAATGTTACGGCGATCGGCGACTTCGGCGACAACAAGGGTATTCGCCAAATCTGGCAAGCGCTGCAATTGATTCAGATCTTAGGGATTCCCGTCTCCGCCGTCACCGCGTGCACCGGGATTGCGGCGCTGGCGCCGCCGGCCTCGGCGCCGGCCCCGAACCAGATCGCCACCAACCTGAAGAACGCCGTCAAGGCGCGGTACACGACTGCCCAGTGGTTGCCCATCGCGCAGTCGGTCTTCGATCCTCTTCGGCAGATGAAGCGCGACGCTCTGGTCGCGTACCTGGTGAATGCACTCAACCTTGAGAATGAAAATCAGCTCTTCGAGTACTTCCTGGTCGATCCAGGGATGGAGCCAGTGGTGCAGACCTCGCGTCTGCGACTGGCCATGTCGTCGCTGCAGACGTTTGTGCAGCGTTGCCTGCTGAATCTGGAGAACGGCAACTCCACGAACACCGCGCTCAATGTCTCGCCCTCCGCCATCAATGCCGACTGGTGGTCGTGGATGAAGCGCTACCGGGTGTGGCAGGCCAATCGCGAGATCTTCCTCTATCCGGAGAATTGGATGGAGCCGGAGATGAGGACCGGCATGAGCGACCTCTTTGAAAGCCTGGAGGGCGATCTGCTGCAAGGCGACGTTACTAATGACCTCGCCAACCAAGCGTTCCTGAACTATCTCACCGGGCTTGAACAGCGTTCGCGGCTAGATGTGGTGGCCAGCTACCTCGACCAGAACCTGACCGACGCCGGAATCAGCACCTTGCATGTGCTCGGCCGGACCTACAGCCATCCCCACAAGTACTTCTACCGGACCTATTCGAGCGGAGTCTGGAGCGGGTGGGAAGCAGTAAGCGCAAAGATCGAGGGCGACCACATCGCGCTTGCCGTGTGGAAGGGCCGGCTGAACCTGTTCTGGGTAACCTACATTACGCAAGCTCAACCACCGTCGGCGCCGGCACCGGGGGGGACTCCAATTACCTCGCTGGGCTTTGGCGATATCGTTGATAACATCGTCTCGTCTGCCCCGGTGACCTTGGTCCAGCCGCAACTCCACTGGTGCGAGTACTACCAAGGCAAGTGGAGCACACCCATCTCCTCCGATACGAAGAAGTATCAGCCCATTGCCGTCGGCAGCGGTTTCGACGCCAGCCAGGTGTATATCCGCATCACCAAGGACGGAGACGAAAGCGTCGGTGAGGGTGCCCTCAAAGTCCACTTGGACTTCCCCGCCTGGTCCTTTGCCGATCCGATTTACATAATTGCCCTCGACTATCCTGCTGAGGGTATGCCCTACCCGCTGCCGAACTACTCTTTCCGCGTTACGAGCAAGAACTGCGATCTCGTGCTGAACGATGACTTCTATAACTACGCGCCGATGAATCCGTACGACACAACAGGAGTCGACGCGACTCTCTACACCGGATCGGGTTCGCTGACATCGACCTTCCAGAATACCTTCGATCCTACCGGCGGCGGCTCCACTACCACGGAGCCGATTTTGCAAACGGTCAACAGCTTCGGCCTTCTGCCGTGCTCCAATCCGGTGGTGGCGTCGCCGTTCCTCGATCCTTCCCAGCCTGATTACCTGCAAGCCGGGAGCCTTGTGAGTCCCTTCTTTTACAAGGACATGTCCGATATCAACACGACCGATGAGATGACGTTTTACGTGCAGCCGTCTCTGACGGAAACGAGCGTATCGGAGTGGACGGGCTGGGCGGTCACGTATCCGAGCGCAAGTCCAGTCTGGCATAGCGGGGAAATCTTCAAGTCCATTCCGATCGTTGCGCAGGTTCCCATCGCGGGCCCGTCCCCTGAACCGGTCGCCGACCAGGTTCATTCCTTGTATCCGATGGCAGTGACGGTCGACTGGCTCACCGCGCCCACAACAACCGTCCTTTATTACGGCACCAACGTCGGCAAGTCTGGCGGCATCAACGCCGCTACCACTCCGGTTGTTACCCCGGGAGTCGCCTCTGCCGTAACCGGCAGGCTGGCCTTGTCTCCCGGCCGCACGGCAAACCCTACAACCACTGCCGCGGGTCCGCGCGGACTCAGTAAGAGCCAGTTACAGGCCATCGCCAAAGCAGCTAAGTCCAGTAGGTCCACCGGAACCCCATCCGTCCCGTCCGTAAAGAGACTGATCCGCAAACGCTGAGGAGACGATCCATGCCGCTAATCAATGAAAGCTTTCACAACACGGTAGATCAGAACGTCCGGCCCTATCAGACTTACACCACAAAAGGCGTGTGGGGGCCGGTCTCGAGCCTCGTCACGCGCACGGAGAGCGTTGCGTATCAATTCTACCCGTTCTTCCATCCCTATGTGGGACGTGATCGCGCCTTCGTCCCCGGCGTCATGCTCTCGCTGATCCAGCGTCTGCGGGAGGGAGGAGTTTCGGAACTGGAAGCTTCTGACACGCTCTACATGCCACAGCCGCAACCTGAGCCGCCGGCAAATGCATTGCCGCTTACGGTATTGCCCA
Source organism: uncultured Acidobacteriota bacterium (assembly GCA_963770485.1). Classification (GTDB taxonomy): domain Bacteria; phylum Acidobacteriota; class Terriglobia; order Terriglobales; family Acidobacteriaceae; genus CAVVEC01. The sequence goes on along the minus strand of CAVYPX010000005.1, from coordinate 43,449 downwards.
ACAGCACCCGCGCCACGCTCGCTGCAAATGTAAACGGGACGCGCCCCGATGGCACAATCGTCAGCCTCACGGCAGGAATGCCGCTCAGATTGCCCGACGGCACAAGCATCCTGGTGACTGCCACCAATTTCGCCTTTAATCTGCCGGGCCTCATTCCCGCCTCCGGATCAAGTGGCATTCAGGATTCGGTGACGGGCACCATCGTGCCTGATTCGACCCCCGTCACCCTACCTGCCGGCGCCACGCTTGCGGTGTTGACGAATGATGGTTCCTCCGCCAATCTTCCTGCCAACACTAGCGTGATCCTCAGCAGCGGTCAGCCGCTGCCGTTTTTCTACGAAGACTTTTTCGCTAATAACTACGACCCCGACATGGACAACGTGCTCCAGCCCCTGCCGGTGAAGAATCTCGACTTCTCCACCTCGGGTCCTTACGCCATCTACAACTGGGAGATCTTCTTCCATGCGCCGCTTCTGATCGCCATTCATCTAAGTCAGAATCAGCAATATCAGGATGCGCAAAACTGGTTTCACTACATCTTCAACCCCACCGATAACGGTCCCGGCCCCACGCCGGAACGTTTCTGGCAGGTGGCGCCGTTCCAATACACCGACGTCGAAATGATCCAGGATATTCTGGTTAATCTTTCGCAGCCGCAGGACGCGCAACTCTACCAGGAGACCGTTGCCAGCATCAACGCGTGGATGCAGAACCCGTTCCAGCCTTGGGCCGTTGCTCAGTACCGGCCTACAGCTTACATGCTGAAGACGGTCATGGCCTATCTCGACAACCTGATCGCCTGGGGTGACTCCCTGTTCCAGCAGTACACCATCGAGACCATCAACGAAGCGACCCAGATTTACATTTTGGCGGCCAACATTCTGGGAGATGCGCCCCAGGCCGTACCCGTGAAAGGCGCAGTGAAGCCGCTGACTTTCAACCAGCTCCGAGCCGACGGATTGGATGCGTTTGGCAACACCATGGTCGATATGGAAGTCGATATGCCCTTCGATCTGGTGGCGCCGTCCGGCTCTGGAACCTCCCTCAACGGCTCACAGATTCTGCCCAGTATCGGCAGCGCGCTGTATTTCTGCGTCCCGCGGAATGACCAGCTTCTGGGCTACTGGACCACGGTTGCCGACCGGCTCTTCAAGATTCACAACAGCCTCAATCTGCAGGGCGTCTTTCAGCAGCTTCCGCTTTATGACCCGCCCATCGATCCGGCCTTGCTGGTGCGCGCCGCCGCCTCCGGCCTGGACGTCAGTTCAATCGTCAGCGGACTCAATCAACCGCTGCCGCTGGTTCGTTTCAGTTTGCTGATCGCAAAGGCCGCAGAGATTTGCCAGGAGGTGAAATCTCTTGGAGCCAATCTGCTGGCCGCTCTGGAAAAGCAAGACAACGAATCGCTCGCCTTGCTGCGCGCCCAGAATGAAAACACGATTCTCGGCCTGGCCGAGATGGTGAAATACGCGCAGTGGCAGGACGCGCAAAAGGTCACGCAGAATCTGCAGCTCTCGCTGGCCGGCGCCATCGAGCGCTATTCCTACTACCAGACACTGCTGGGCCGGACATCGGCGCAAATTCAGAGTAGTCTTCCGCAGTTGGACCCCTTGGATCTCGGCAGCTTGCAGGCGCTCAATTTTACCCAGACCGCAACCACCAGCGAGCCGGTAATGGCGATGGATGCGATGACGGTGGATCTCTCCCAGGATCCCACCACGGTCAGCGACGGCCAGGTGGTGACTTTGACCAAGAATGAAGCGTCCGAGCTGAGCAACATGGCCTCGGCGCAAACCAGCACCGCCAGCGCCCAATCCAACGAGGGAACGGCTGCAAGCCTGGGCTTCATTCCGGACTTTGCTATCAATGTGCAACCCATGGGCTGCGGTGTGAGCACCACCATGGGTGGAACGTATGCATCCAAGTTTCCACTGTCCAGCGCGCGCGGCGATCACGCCGATGCCGAGGTAAGCACCTACCAGGCTACGCTGGCCGGCAAGATAGGCGCCTACTCCCGGCGTGAGCTGGACTGGACCTTCCAGGGCAATAACGCGAAATCTGAAATTAACGCGTTGATCAAGCAAATTCGCGGGGCGCAAATTCGCGAGGCCATCGCTCAGAAGGAATACACCAACCATCAGGTGCAGATGGCGAACGCACAGCAGATTGTCGACTTCCTGAGCGGTAACCAGATCGGCGGCAGCGTGCCGGTCAAAGAGACCACGGTCAGCTTCTACACTTGGATGAAGCGCGAGGTCAAGGCACTCTACGCCAACTCCTTCCAGTTGGCCTACGAGGTCGCCAAGAAGGCGGAGCGCGCCTTGCAGAATGAACTCGGCGATCCCTCGCAAACGTTCATCCAGTACAACTATCTCGATGGCATCGAGGGGCTGCTGGCCGGCGAGAAGCTGCTCTTCGACGTGAAGACCATGGAGATGGCCTACCACGACCTGAACCAGCGCGAATACGAAATGACCAAGCATGTGAGCCTATTGCAGGTCGATCCGCTGGCCCTCGTCCAACTCCGCGCCACCGGCGCCTGTACCTTCACCATGCCCGAAGAGCTGTTCGACTTGGACGGACCGGGCCACTACTTCCGGCGCATCAAGTCTGTCGCCCTGACGATGCCCTGCGTCGCCGGGCCATTCACCAGCGTCAACTGCACTCTGACGCTGCAAATGAGCACCATCCGCACTACGGCCGATCTGACCGGCGGCTATGCCCGGCAGGGCTCGGACGACAGCCGCTTCGACGACTACTACGGAACCGTGCAGTCGATCGTCACCAGTTCGGCGCAATCAGACAGCGGTCTCTTCGAGACCAATCTGCACGACGAGCGTTACCTTCCCTTCGAGGCGATGGGAGTGGCCGGAAGCCATTGGCAGTTGACCCTTCCCTCCGATGTCCGCCAGTTCGACTTCGACACTATCACCGACGCCGTGATTCACGTCCGCTACACAGCGCGCGAAGGCGGAGACACGTTGAAGACCGCGGCCATCAGCAACCTGCAGAGCCTGATCCAAAAGGCGCAGACCGTTGGCTCCGTCTGCCTCTTCTCGGTCCGCCACGACTTCCCATCGCAGTGGGCAAAGTTCCAAAGCGTCACCATCGCCGCCGCTACCCCGTCCGCGGAACTGCAACTCACGTTGGTCTCCGAACTCTATCCGTTCTGGGCACAGGGAATCGTGGGAAGCAATCCAGTCAAAGCCGTCGAATTCTTTGCCGAGATGCCGCCTTCCAGCGCCACAACCACCATCAACATCAACGACAAGGCAAACCTGAGCGGCAACAACGACACGCTGGTCACGAACCCGCTGTTGAACAATCTATTGACCGGAAGCCTGAACAAGATCGCGCTTCCGGCCGCGATTACCGATGCCACCCATCCGCCATTGACGCTTTACTTCGACAACAACTCGATGGATGACCTGTGGCTAGCCATTACCTGGGGCAAGTAACGCTGCGCCTCGGCAAGATTCCATCCGGGGGGCAGCGAAACGGACGATTCTGTAACGGCCAGGGTGCCAGAGCTTTCATCGACTTATCCTGCCTCGCTACGCAAGATTTCAACCCCATGATGGATCGTCGAAACATGAAGGACGACCGGCGACCGTTGTCGAAGTTAGGAAGAAGATTCCGGCGTATACTGCAAGGGGTCGTGGAGGTACAAAATGAAAATCCAAGACTACGTGAAGGCACGCATCCAAGGGTCAAACCACGCCATGATCGTCCTCACAGCAGTGCTGATCATGGCGATGAATACCGTGGCAGCCGATGCACGGGGCGCCGGGGCCTCCGGCGCACAAATCTACGTACTCGATACCGGTAACCACCGCGTCCAGATATTCAACCCAAAAGGCATCTACCGAAGCCAGTTCAGCCACTCCCTTGATCTGCCGACCGGCATCGCCGCGATTGCCAGCGACGTGTACGTGAAAGACGGCAACCAAAACTGTGAGGTAGATAAGTTCGGCACCAAGGGGAAATACATTCTGCAATTTGGCCAGTGCAGCAGCGGCTCGATTGGGCCGGGAATTTTCGACAACACGGGCGCGGTCGCCACCACGACCGGCAATGTGTGGGTTAGCAGCCCCGACTTTTATTACATGCAGGAGTTCAACAGCTCGGGCAAATTCCTGAGAATTGTCTGCATGGCAGATCTGGGTCTGAAGAATTGTCCGCCAGCTACCAGTTTCGATGTCCAGCCATTCGGTATTGCCCTCGATGCCAAAGGCAACATCTACGTCACCAACGTTTATCCGTTCCATGGCGGCTATAACGTTGTGAAGTTCAACAGCCGCGGGAAATATCTTGCCACCATCGGCTCGGCCGGTAACGGCGACGGGCAATTCAACGACCCTGAGGGCATCGCCGTTGACTCGGGTGGCGACGTCTACGTGGGGGATACCGGCAATAACCGGGTGGAGAAGTTTAACAAGAATGGAGTCTACCAGAGCCAGTTCGGATCTTCGGGTTCGGGCAACGGACAATTTAATTCTCCGGTCGGCATCGCCTTCGGTGCGAATGGAGAGATCTATGTAACCGACGTGGGCAACAACCGGGTACAGGAGTTTGATAGCAAGGGCTCGTACCGGGGCCAGTTCGGATCCTATGGACAGGGCAATGGAGAATTCCTCAATCCACTCGGGATAGCCATCAGAAAGTAACTCGAGCGATGGCCGTCACGGGCGATCACACTCAAGACCGCCTGTCAGGGGTCATTAAGTGTAATCGCGATTTATCGCCAACAACCGGATCGCTTCAGGTTCGCGTGACCAACCGGAACTGGCTCGGCTAAACCGGCTGTGGGATCCTAGGCCAGCGGCTTGCAAGACCTTTCTCGTCACCGTTCTAACACGTGAGCAACAGGCGCTGACACTCGCCGTACACGAATGGCAACGTGCTGGTGTGACAAGCTACGGTTTCAGCTTGAAAACTGTCCCGAAATCGAATTCCCCGCCCGACTGAGCGGCGCCATACAAATTGCCTTTCCCATCCAGAACCAAATCGCCGTGAGGATTAGCTCCGTCAGTGTCGTCAAAGCTGTGCAATACCGTCTCCTTGCCAGTTTTATCCAGCTTGAACACGGTTCCAAAAACAGACTGGCCTCCGCGGAAGGTAGTACCATACAGGTTGCCTGCTGAATCCAGGACCACGCCGGCATAAGGGTTCGCGCCATCGCCGTTTTCCCCTGCAAAGCTATAGAGCACCGTTTCCTTGCCGGCCTTATCCACTTTGAATACCACCCCGCATCCTCCGCTGCAGCCCGCACCGGAGCCGCCGGTGGAGGTGGTGCCATATAAATTGCCCTTCGAATCCAAGGCCAGGTACCCGTATTCAGGAAAGCCTCCGTCCGCGCCTCCGCTGAAGCTGTAAAGCACGCTCTCCTTGCCGCTTTTTGTCAGCTTGAACACGGTTCCGCGTCCAGAATCGCCGCCGCCATAGGTTGTGCCATACATAGTTCCAGACTTGTCCTGCACCAGACCCGCGATCGGGTAAGAACCGTCGCCGTTGATGCCGGTAAAGTTGTAGAGCACAGTTTCCTTGCCGGTGTTGTCCACCTTGAATACCGTCCCGCACCCGGGGCCAGCGCCGTCATTGCAGCTTGTATTGCCGCTGTAGATATTAGTTCCATACAGATTGCCATAAGCGTCTCGCAAAAGGCCGGCAAAAGGATATTTCCCATCTCTTCCGCTTCCGGTAAAGCTGTAGAGCACGGTTTCCTTGCCGGACTTATTCACTTTGAAGACGGTTCCATGGCTGGAGGCGCCGCCGTCCACTGTCGTGCCATAGAGGGTGCCCGATTCATCCATGACTAGGCTTGCGTCGGGAGTTTCCCCATCTCCCCTCGAGCCTGTAAAAGCGTACAGAACCGTCTCGTTTCCGGACGTATCGACCTTGAAAACAAGTCCGCACCCGAAGAAGCAGTTGTCGACTCCGCCTGCGTACGTCGTGCCGTAAAGGTTACCCTTTGCGTCCCGAATCAACCCGACCCCAGGGAACGCGCCGTCTCCGAGGTCAAACGTGAAAAGCGTCGTAAATGTCTGGGCAGACGCCGCCGGAACTAGGAGGGCGGCTCCAAACAGGATCGCCAGCGCGATCCGTAACCGGTACGGGCGGGCTTCCATGGGCTGGGTCGTTTGTATCATTGCTTCGTCCTTTCTATGGTCGTTCCACGGTGGTCTGTGCTTATCTGGAAGGGCTTGCAAGTCGCCTGAAATCCCTCCATTTTCAGCGTTGCCAAGTCTACGCCGTTCGAGCAGCAGGTTGTCAGAAGATTGTCTGCGTCTTGTCAAGAAAACGTCAAAGGTACGGTCACTGCAGTGGACAAGGGTCATGGGGAAACACGCACGCCGGATAAGATTCCCTTGCTTGACGAAAGCACGAAAGTCAGCGTCACAGGCACGGCTCCGTCGTTTCCCGTGAACGTATGCAGCACCGTGTCCGCCCACTTTCCCGACGACAAAACAAACTGGGAGGTCCCGTGTTCCCAGACACCTATCTCATTAAGTTCTTATCACCTAGCCGGTTGACGGCGATCACTGCGTTCTAGTCCAACTGTCATAGACAATATCCTTACGTAGGCGTGAGATGAAATTGCAATCGGATCCGTCAGGCTGTGCGAGGGAGGGTCTCTCATGGTTCCCAGCCAAGAAACAATCCGCCACTCCGGTCAAGCCAGTGTCTTGAGCCCTGACGAGCGCCCAGAGTGGGCGGAACCTGTCAGCAAACTACCTTCTTATAAGGAACTTACGACTGGTTTTGACTGGTCTGTCGCCGAGCACGAATTGGGCCACAAGCCGGGTGATCCGATCAACATAGGCTGGATGTGCAGCGACCGCATCTGCCAACTGGGTATGGCCACGAAGCCGGCTTTGCTCTGGGAAGACTATCAGGGCAACGAAAAACGTTTTACTTACAACGACATCCGGACTCTTTCCAACACCATCGCCCATTTCCTGCTTGGGCTTGGCATACTGCCCGGGGAGCGGGTTTGTCTGTTCATGGATCGCGTGCCGGAGCTGTACATCGGGTTCCTTGGCATTCTGAAGATGGGAGCGGTGGCGCAGCCACTGTTCTCCGCCTTCGGGGAAGATTCGCTTTTCGTGCGACTTGCCGACGCCGGAACCTCCGCGATCGTTACCCAAAAGAAACATGCTCACAAGGTCCGTAAGATCCGAAACCGGCTTCCAAATTTGAAATACGTCATTCTGGTCGATGCCGACGAAGCCTCACTGCAGCCCCAAGAGATTTCCTTTCACATGGAGCAGGCACCGCGGGTAGAAGACTTCGCTGTCTATCCGACGAAAGCGGAGTCTCCCTCGGTTTTGCACTATACCTCGGGTACGACCGGCCAGCCCAAGGGTGCGCAGCACGTCCACTATTCGGTTCTCTCGCAGTACCTTACAGCCAAATGGGTCTTAGACTTGCGACCGGATGACATTTACTGGTGCAATGCCGACCCCGGTTGGGTCACCGGAACGTCCTACGGCATCATCGGCCCATGGGCGAATGGCGTCACGCAGGCCGTGCTCGATTCCGGCTTCAATGCGGAACGATGGTACCAGTTCATCGAGAAGCGCCGGGTGACTGTGTGGTATTCGGCGCCAACAGCCATCCGCCTGCTTATGAAGGAAGGAACAGAGATCGCCGAGAAGCACAATCTATCGAGCTTGCGTCATCTGGCCAGCGTCGGTGAGCCGCTCAATGCCGAGGCGGTTGTATGGTCGCAGGAGGCGTTCGGGAAGCCGTTTCACGATACATTCTGGCAAACAGAAACCGGCTGCATCGTCATCACGAACTTTCCGGGGATGCCGGTAAAACCAGGCTCCATGGGGAAACCATTTCCAGGAATCGCCGCGACGGTGCTGGATCCGAAAACCTACGAACCTGTGAATCAGCCAGGGGTAGCGGGCTTGATCGCTCTCCGGCCAGGCTGGCCGTCGCAGATTCGCAGCTACTGGAACAACCAGGCTGGATTCAAAGCGAAGTTCAAGAATGGCTGGTATCTGTGTGGTGACCGGGCCTCGATCGATCGGGACGGCTACTTCTGGTTCATGGGGCGGGACGACGACGTGATCAATACTGGTGGGCATCTGGTCGGCCCATTTGAAATTGAATCGGCTCTCCTGGGATGCCCGTCCGTCGCCGAGTCCGCCGCCGTGGCCAAGCCCGATCCGGTCAATATGGAAGTGGTCAAGGCATACGTGACTTTGAAGAAAGGTTTCACCCGCTCGGATGATCTCGAACTCGAAATCATGAACCACATCCGCAAGCGGCTGTCCCCGCTAGCGATGCCGCAGGAGATTGAGTTCGTGGACTCCCTGCCCAAGACCCGCAGCGGCAAGATCGTGCGCCGCATCCTGCGCTGCAAGGAGTTTCACGAGCCGGTGGGAGACCTTTCGACGATTATGGACGACTAAAGACGGCGTGACAGAGTGCGCCGTACGGAAAGAGAGGCTGGCGATGGATGAAGTTGGTAAGGTAGTTCGCGATTACATCACTCGAGAGTACCTACAAGAGGGAGATGATCGGGAGATCACGGAGACGACGCCGCTGATTTCCGGTGGGATTGTGGATTCCTTCTCCATGGTGTCCCTGCTGCGATTCCTAGAAAAGAAATACTCGATTCACATTCCGGCGGAGGCGGCTACACCCCAGGCTTTCGATACGGTGCAGAGCATCGAGGCGCTGGTGCATCGTTTTCAGAGAACAGAAGTCAGCGTTTAACACGTGTTCCGCGCTGCCACACGCGTACGCTGGGGCAGCACATTGGTCCGAATCTCATCACGCGAGGGGAGCCATGGCCTTCACCAATACGGTTCGCAATTGTTATCAGACCACGATTGAAGAAATCAAAGCAGCCGGCCTGTTCAAAGAGGAGCGCTACATCCATTCCCCGCAATCCTCAGAGATTGAGGTGGAGTTTCCCGTCGGGTCGACGATCAAGAAGTGCATCAATATCTGCGCCAACAATTATCTCGGGCTTTCCAGCCATCCCGCGGTGATCGCGGCAGCGCACGCCGGGTTGGACAGCCGCGGCTATGGGATGTCATCGGTGCGCTTCATCTGCGGCACCCAGGACATCCATCGGGAACTGGAGAACCGCCTGACCGCGTTTCTCGGAACCGAAGACACCCTTCTCTTCCCCTCCTGCATGGACGCGAACGCGGGATTCTTTGAAGCTTGCCTGGGCGAGCAAGACGTGATGATCGCGGACCGCCTGGTGCACGCCTCCATCATTGACGGCATGCGCTTGTGCAAAGCGATGCAAGACACTTACAAGCACTCCGACATGGGACATCTGGAGGAGAAACTGCAGGAACACCAGGACAAGCGCCTTCGCCTGGTCATCACCGATGGTGTTTTTTCGATGGACGGTGATACGGCCAGGCTGGCCGACATCGTCGCTCTGGCGGAGAAGTACAACGCCATGGTGTTCCTTGACGACTCGCACGCCACCGGCTTCATCGGTCGCACCGGGCGCGGAACCCATGAGCACTGGGGTGTGCTGGGCAGAATTGACGTCATCACTACCACGCTGGGCAAGGCACTGGGCGGCGCTTCCGGCGGGTGCGTAAGCGGGCGCCGCGAACTGGTAGAGATGTGCCGCCAGCGGGCTCGGCCGTACCTTTTTTCTAATTCCGTGGCGCCGGTTATCGTCGCGGGTGCGCTGAAAGTGCTGGATCTGATCAGCACCAGCACCGAGCGCCGCGACAAGCTGGAATGGAATACCAAATATTGGCGTGGTCTGCTGAAGGATGCCGGCTTCGACATAAAAGAAGGAGATACCCCGATCGTGCCGGTCATGCTGTATGACGCGAAGCTGGCGCAAGACTTTGCCCGGGATCTCTTTGACCAAGGAGTTTATGCGGTCGGATTCTTCTTCCCGGTGGTGCCGAAAGGGCAGGCCCGCATCCGCACCCAACTCTCTGCAGCTCATGAGAAGCGTCACCTGGATTTCGCGATCGAGGCTTTCCGCAAGGTGGGCCAAAAGCACGGGATCCTGGGGTTGGGAAAAAAGGAACTCCTCGCAAGGTGCGCGGCGTAGCCTGAAGTCATGGACATGCTGGATTGCAGAAATCCGTGAACACGCGGATGCGGGTTCCCGGAACGCCAGCGGACGAAACGGAGGTCAATATGCTCTGTGCAGAACTCGAAAAACTGGAGGCGGAATTCGACGACATTCTCTCCGCGCTGGAAAATCCGAATTTGACAGAGCAAGAAAAGCGGGACCTGCGGGATGCTTATGTTCGAATGAGCCAGACCATTAGCGTTCATCAGAAGTCTGGACACGACGGCGGACCTTGTTTCGAAGAGTAGAAGAAGGTGCCAGTCGGCGGGACATCTTAGCGCCGGTACCTGGGAGTTCCGCGCGGAATTCACCTGCAACTATCTGACGACCGGTTGCGAGACTCTACGAAAATACCCTCAGCCCAGGTCACTGGCTCGCCCAATCAACTGCTCACAATGTCCTGTGACAAGCGTCGCAGAACCTGGCTGCGCCTCCGGAGTAAAATCTGTTCGTAAAGTCTATTACGTGGGAGGGTAGCATGAAACCAACCGCCAAGAAGCTGGGGAAACACGCCACCGGTAAAGCCATCCGCCGCCGCAAACCGGCAAAGCGTACCAGCGCTGCCGGAATCATCCGCCAGATCGGCAATGATTGGGCGCGGCACTGGAATGCCGGAGATTTGGAGAGAGTCGTCGCTGCTTACGCTTTGGATGCCGTCTACCTGCCGCCGCACCATGAGGCGGTCCACGGACGCGATGCCATCCGCGAGTATTTGCGGGGACCTTTGAGCCACGGCGTCAGTGAACTCGCATTTGACGTGACTTACATCCGGCAGGCCGCTAGTGTCGCTTGGGACGTGGGCACCTATCGCATGATCGTGCCTCAGAACGATGGGACAAAAAAGGAGGATCACGGCAAGTACCTGACGGTCTGGAAACATGTCGGGACGAAGTGGCTGATTGCTGCTGACTCCTGGTCCAGTGATTTGCCGCCGTCCCACTGACGAACATATTGTCGCGGCCGGGATAACCTCGGAGAGCGTGAAACGCGAATCGTTGTGGCGATACAGGCGAGCCGGACATAAAGGGTTCGCCTATGTGGCCAGAATGAGTGCCTCACGCTTTCCTGGTGAACAGGATGTCAAGCGTCGCACCCAGTCTCGAACCGGAAGCGGGCCTTATCAGTTCCGAAACGGCCCGGTCCATCGTGCCTACACTCTTCGGCGAGGGCTATGGCCTGTACCGAACCAGGAAGAGTACGGTGGTTCTGTCGTTCCTTGGCCATGGCCTGGTGTTGTTGCTGCTCTGCGTCTCCAGCCGTTACCTGGTGACCCATCGCCATGAGATTCGTCGGCAGGTGATGGGCATCGTCACCGATGTCAGTCCTTACATCTTGCCTCCGTCACGCACTCAATCCGGGGGCGGCGGTGGGGGTGGCGACCGTGACAAGCTGGCCGCCTCCAAGGGAGCCCTGCCGCGATTCTCACGCCAGCAGCTAACTCCTCCGGCAGTCGTCGTCCGCAATGAAAATCCCAAGCTCCCCGTGGAACCAACAGTCGTTGTTCCGGAAATCCGTCTCCCTCAGCTCGGCGCTCTTGGCGATCCCCTTTCTTCAATTCTGGGACCGCCTTCCAACGGCACCGGTTCTGGTGGGGGCATCGGTTCCGGTAGTGGCGGAGGAGTTGGTTCTGGGCGCGGACCAGGTGTAGGGCCGGGTTGGGGCGGGGGCATCGGAGGAGGAGTGTACCGTGTCGGTGGAGGAGTGAGCGCGCCGCGCGCGATTTACTCGCCGGATCCGGAATTCTCCGAAGAAGCCCGCAAAGCGAAATACCAGGGAACGGTTGTGCTGTGGCTGGTGGTGGGGCCGGAAGGCCGTCCGCACGATATACGCGTGCAACGCTCTCTGGGCATGGGCTTGGACGAAAAGGCAGTGGAAGCCATCGGGCGGTGGAAATTTGAACCCGCGCGCAAGGACGGTCTTGCGGTGGCGGTTCAAATCAGCGTCGAGGTCACCTTCCGGCTCTATTAGGCTGCTCTATGCCGACGCCCGATGGAACTTTTTCTGGCAAGAATCTAGGGAGATTTGCGCAGGCGCGGTTGTTAGGCTGGTAGAGTGTTGCGGAGCAAAGCCTATGGGCGTCAAGGTCTGGCTCACTCTTACGGTGGAGGCTCTGATCTTTTCGGCCCTGCTATTCGGCGCTGCGGGAACCATCCTCTGGCCCGCCGGATGGGCGTACCTCATCTTATTCTTCGTCGGAGCATTGTGGATCACTCTTCTGTTGGTGCGGCACGATCCCGCACTTCTCGCCGAGCGAATGAAATTACCAATTCAGAGAGACCAGCCGCTCTGGGACAAAGTCTTTCTTCTGGCCTTGACCGTTGCCTGGTGCGGTTGGCTGATCCTGATGGGCCTGGATGCGGTCCGCTTCCGCTGGTCCGTGATGCCGGTCTGGCTGCAATGCGCCGGCGGGGCGCTGATGGTATTGTCGTTTCGGATGATCGCTCGCGTTTTTCGGGAAAACACGTTTCTGGCGGCGGTCGTGAGAATCCAGACGGAACGCGGTCAGAGAGTGATTTCAACCGGACCCTACGCCACAGTACGCCATCCGCTCTACGCCGCTGTGCTCATCTATCTGCCAGCGAATGCCCTGCTGCTTGGCTCCTGGTACGGGCTGGCGGTCTCGTTTGTTCTTTCAAGCGGCATTGTTTTTCGGACGGCGATGGAGGACCGAGAACTGCAGCGCGGTCTTGAAGGTTACGCTGAGTATGCTGCCCGGGTTCGATACCGGCTGATACCGTTGGTCTGGTAGGGGCGCCTTCGGTTCGTGGCGCAGAGCCTTCCCCACGCGAACAAGGCAATAAACGCAAGGCCTGCCTGGTGGTCCTATCGCTTGTAACCGATCTTACGCAGGAGATCGTGCCGCCAGGCTACGTCAGCCTGCCCCTCTACACCCTTCGGTGAGCTGCCATCGATGACACCGAGCACGCCCCGTCCTTGCTCACTCTGAGCGACCACGACTTCAACCGGATTGGCAGTTGCGCAGAATATCGAACACACCTCCGGCACGGTGCGGATCGCATTCAGGATGTTAATGGGATAGGAATTCTGGATAATTAGGACGAACGTGTGGCCCGAGCCCAGGGCTTGGGCGTTGCGTACGGCGGCATCGCGCAGCGCCGGATCATTCCCTTCGCAGCGGATCAAGCAAGCTCCGGAACTCTCATTGAACGCCAGGCCGAACTTGGCCTGCGGCACCGTCGTGGTCACCGCTTCGTAAAGGTCTTCCACGGTCTTAATGAAGTGCGACTGCCCGACAATGATGTTGGCATCGGCTGGAAATTCCATCCGGACTGCTTGAATCTCGAGCATGGCCGCTTTTCCACTCGTGTCTGGAAACGGATTTCGATTCTTGGAAGCACCAGACCTGGAATTCAAACTATACGCTCAGTGACAACCCAGCGTCTCGACAATCACGCACTGCGGCGGACTGGGGACGCTGAATCTCCATTGCCGCACTGCAGCATAGGCGGGGAGCAGATTGAGCAATTTTCTGTGTCGGCGGGGCGCGACGGGTATAAAATTACTGTCAGAGCAAAAAGTTGGCTGCTCAAGCTTACTCACAGGGAGGAGATTTATGGCAACACAGTCCTCGCACCCCGGTCTTCCTCCTACGACAGAAAGTCTCGGATTGCTCTTCTTGGAAGAAAACGCAGAAGTCTACCTGCGCTCGTTCATGCGCGCAGAATATGACAAGGTCACCGTGACCGCTCGTTGCGCAAGCTTTAAGGAATTTGAAAACGAGATTGACCGTCTGCAGGAGGAGCTGGAACGGCTCCGAAAGATAGCCGATAAGAAGTTTAACGAACTGCACGATACGAAGAAAGCTGCCTGATTCGGGTTACCTCAGGCAGCACCCCAGATTCCAATAACACCGATCGAGGCCGGCCGGATCCGAAAGATCCGGCTGGCCTTTGTGTTGAAGCCCGCAGTCTGAACTCAACCACACACAACGAAGAAGGCCCATGAGACACCTAGCCTAGTGACGTAGGTCACGGCGCACCCGCTGCATAACGAGGAGAATTGTAAGTGTGAAAGCGCGCTCTTTAACCAGGCGGGCAAAAACGCAAAGAGAGGTAGAGGAGATGGGACCATGAAAATACTCAGTTTGCTTTATGGGTTGGTCTTCGCCGTGGCGGTTATCGCGGTTTTGTTGTTGGTCTTGGGCGTCGGCTTCCATCGCCCGGTTACGGCTCAAGGCGCGGCGCTCTACAACCCCGCCAACGAGGTCGTGGTGAAGGGGATTGTGCAGGAAGAACAGGACTTCGACTGCCCAGTAAGCGAAGGAGAAGTTGGTAGCCACCTGATGCTGAAGACATCAGCAGGAGTGCTCCAAGTGCACTTGGCTCCTGTTCGAATCATGTCAAGCCAAAAACTGAGCTTCGCTCCCGGGGATCAGATTGAAGTGGTCGGGTCCAAGATTCGGCTCGAAGGGAAGAACGGCGTGATTGCGCGGGAGATCACTCGGGGCAATGAGACCATAATCTTCCGTGATGGCCAAGGCAAGCTCCTCTTGGTCCAATAACTTGCCGGCAGGTCACGTCAATCCCTTGGCTATGGTGCCCGGCGTTTGGCGTGTTTCGGCGAGCATCGCCTTTTCTAGCAATGCGCATTTAGGAGGTGAGCTGTGAAAGTTCAGGAGATAATGACCAAGCATCCGGCATGCTGCTGCCCGTCCAGTTCGGCCCTGCCGCTGCCACCATCATGCAACAAAGGGGCATTGGAGTTTTGCCGGTCGTCCAAGATCCGTTTGTTCCGAGGCTGGTCGGGGTGGTCACCGATCGCGACCTTTGTATGCATGTTGTGGCGGGTGGCAAAGATCCTGCGCATACCTGGGTCAGCGAGTGCATGACCCATGATCCGATTTGCTGTGCTGTAGAGGATGATGTTCGGCACGCACTGGAACTGATGGAAGAGCATCAGGTCCACCGCCTTCCGGTGGTGAATGCGAAACGTGAGGTGGCGGGTATTCTGTCACTCAGCGACCTGGTGGGCAAAGGGAGCATCAGCAGCGTCGAGATTGCCACAGCATTACGGGTAATCCGTGAGCCCGTCCACGGAATGACAGAGCCGGCCGAAATGGTTACAGCGGCCTGACAGATGCTATCCCGATGAGCCCCGCTTAATTTGCTTTCTGGTCGCGCGATCGGGAACATCCGTTGCATGTCTGTGGACGGAAAGTGAGATGCATTAGCGGTCCGATGCCCCAGACACACTTGCAATGATTGCCTCACCCGGGCACCGGCGCGCCGCAATAGATTGCGATTCAATTATTTGTGGCAGATGGCTTTTTGATCTGCAAGCGCCCGATGAAACCTATCTTTCGCCGAGCAAGAATCCTGCAACTGCCAGGCTAAGGGCAATGACCACCACCCAAACAATGATCGGCGCTACCCATTCGCTGATCAGCGACAGCTTGTCTGTTTTTTCCGCAGTTTTCGCGGCTTGCCAATGCGATTGAGAAGAGCAATTCTGATTCATAATTATCCTCATCTGGCAAAGCGTCTTCTCTCAGGGAAAAGAGCTGTACTCCAGGCCGCCACGTCTGCCCTGTCCACAAATTGAAATTAGTGATTCACACCGTGAGTGGATGAAGCGAGGAAACAAGGAGACTACATAGAGGAACCAGGCAGAACTGGCCACTGCCAAGTTTTGCGCTCGGATGATTGGGCAGTCTTTCATGGCTGTACCCCCGGAGTTCGGTGTCATCTGCCGGACATGAAGCCGGCGGTTCTGACAATGACTCCGGCACGGTATGAAAGAACCGGCCAGAAGGGCCGTGCGATCTGGTCATCCCGTTCGCAGTTATGCTCCCCCGAGTCACACAAATTCAGTGACCGCTATCACTCATCTTGGTGACTGCTTGGCCGCTCCCTTGAACTGCGCGCGCTGCATTGAAAAATCCGAAGTTCGCGATTAGCATCGCTGAGGCGAAGTCCGCTAAGGAGAAATCCATGGCTGATGCAAAACAGGGTCACCATCATCCAGATTACGACCAGCGCATCAAAGCGGTTGAGGAGCAGATGAAGAAGCTCCAGCAACAGGTTCGTGAGCTTCAGCAGAAGCTGGAGACTCACGATCATCCACATACTCACAGCCACTGAAGGCTTTGCGCCATAAAACGGAAGCTCAGCGGAGCGGGCCAGCCGCACTGCCGTCGCGGTAGCCTACCGTGGACGAAGAGCAAGCGACCGGCGCCCCGATCATGCCCTCCTACAACCCTAAGACTCTTCTGCCTGATTCACTCATCACCTTTTTCATGGCTACCGCGCACTGCCCGCTGTGACCATCGTCACACGGAGGTGCGGCTGCTCTCAAGTTGGCGCTGGAGTAAGGGTTTCGAGAAAACAAGGTGACGTGTTCCAAGCTGGCGGCAGCGTCCAGAGGCAGCCATTGCTCACGATGATGGGTGACCTGAGTCACTGAAGTGGTGCGTTGGTTAGACCAATAACTAGTAGCACGTTTGCAATCGCGGCTGGTCGCGAAAGTCCGGCTGCTTGCGTTTGCTGACGTGCATCGAAAAATCTGCGAGGTGGGTTGTGGAGACTCCCGTCACCGCCGCCTGGAAAGAATCGCCAGCTCTGGCTCACTTGAAAGTGGTATCGCCGGAGGCCTGCTTCCAGTGCAATCGTTGTACGGCAGGCTGTCCGCTGCTTACCGCGATGGATTTGACACCGGCGCGCATGGTTCATCACCTGCTGCTGGGGGAGTGGGAACCGGTGCTGCGCTCCAAGGCCATCTGGGTATGCGTGCACTGTGAGACCTGTACGGCTCGATGTCCGCAGGAAGTGGACATTTCCAAGCTTTTGCAAGCGGCACGGGTCATCGCCTGGCGCAGCGGGACAGTTGCGCCCGACCAGGCCATCGCCACCTACTTCGCTTCATTTCTAGAAAACCTCTATCTGTATGGACGCTCCGCGGAGCTGCCGCTCACCCTCATCTGCAAGCTGAAAAGTGAGAATTACTTCCAGGATTTCACATTGGGGTTGCGGTTAATTGCCCGGGGCCGGCTGAACTTTTTTAGCCTTCCACGGGGTGGGTCTGTGTACCGCCGGCTCTACGACCGCGTCCGGCAGAAAGAGGCGGCGGGAGCATGAAGCGCTACGCCTACTATCCCGGCTGTTCTTTGGAAAAAATGGCGCAGGAGTATGACGTCTCGTTTCGCAATTTGTGCGATCGCCTGGACATTGGGCTGGAGGAGATGCACGAATGGTTTTGCTGCGGGGCCGGCATGGTGGGGAACATTTCTCCACTGTTGGGACTGGCGGTTCCCCTGAAAAACCTGGCGCTCGCGCACCAGCGTGGCCTGGCGCAATTGGTATCGCCGTGCGCGGCTTGTTACAACCAATTCAAGCGCGCGCAACATGAAGTCGCCGCCGATGCCAAGCTGCGTGCCGACCTTGAGCAGATCATTGAGTACCCGCTGGAACACAGCGTCGAGGTGCTCCATCCCCTGGAGATGCTGGAACGCGAACTGGACGGGAGGCCGAACCTGGCGCACGAGGGCGTCAGTCATCTGCGCGTCGCCTGCTATTACGGCTGTCTGCTGACTCGCCCGCCCAAGGTAGTCACTTTCGACAACTGCGAAGATCCGCAAAGCATGGACCGGCTACTGCGCCGGGTGGGAATTGAAACCCTGGACTGGTCGCACAAGACCGCCTGCTGTGGCGCGTTCTACGCCATGGTTAATCCCGCGAAGGTACTCGAACTCGCCCGCGCCATCCTGGAAGGCGCAGCGCAAAGCGGGGCCAATGCCTTCGCCGTGGCGTGCCCGGTTTG
Organism: uncultured Acidobacteriota bacterium; assembly: GCA_963770485.1. Classification (GTDB taxonomy): domain Bacteria; phylum Acidobacteriota; class Terriglobia; order Terriglobales; family Acidobacteriaceae; genus CAVVEC01. Next base: position 25,598 of record CAVYPX010000005.1, on the reverse strand, counting down.
CCACCTGAACCTGGATGCGCGTCAGCCTGAGGTCAACCAGACGTACGGCACCAACTTCAACCTGCCGGTTTTCTATTTCTCGCAGTTGATGGCCTTCACGCAGGGTGTACCCGCCGAAGGCCTGGGACTGTGGCGGCATGTGGTCGATCCTCAACCTTTATTGCTGGGCGCGCCTGTGGGCGCGTCCCCCCGGTGATGCTATGGCCGAACCATCCACCATTGGCGCTGTGCTGGTAGTCGGCGGGGGCGTGGCCGGCATGCAAGCCGCCCTTGACCTGGCTGATTCTGGATACAAGGTGTACCTCGCCGAAAAAGAGAGCAGCATCGGCGGTACGATGGCGCAACTCGACAAGACCTTCCCCTCGAATGACTGCGCTATGTGCATCCTTGCGCCACGCCTGGTCAGTGTCGGCCGTCACTTGAACATCGAGATCCTCAGGAACACCGACCTGGTGCGCGTGGACGGGCAGCCGGGCAACTTCCAGGTAGAGTTGAAACGGCGCGCCACGTACATCGATGCCAGCAAGTGCACGGGCTGCGGCGAATGCACGCAGGTCTGCCCAGTAGAACTTCCCAACGAGTTCAACCTGGGCTTGAGCACACGCAAGGCGATTTACAAGCGCTACCCGCAAGCCGTGCCCGCGCAGTTCGCCATTTCCAAGCGCGAGCGCCCGCCATGCCAGACGGCGTGTTCCGCCGGAACGAATGTCCAAGCCTACGTGGCTCTGACCGGGCAGGGAAAATTTGCTGAAGCCTTAGCCGTCGTGCGTGAGCACATGCCGTTTGCGTCGGTGTGCGGACGCATCTGCCTGCACCGCTGCGAGCAGGAATGCAACCGCAACCAGGTGGACGAAGCAGTCGCCATCATGCACATCAAGCGGTTCTTAGCGGAGTGGGACTTCCAGCACAAGCCTGCTCTGCCTCCGCACGTGGAAAAGATCCACGAAGAACGCGTCGCGGTGATCGGCGGCGGCCCGGCCGGGCTCACTTGCGCACATGACCTGGCGAAACGCGGCTATCCCGTCACGCTGTTTGAATCGAGCTCCAGCCTGGGCGGCATGCTGCGCGCCTGTGTTCCGCAATTCCGCCTTCCCGGGGAATATCTGGATCGCGACATTGAGTACCTGCTCTCCCCAGGCATTGACGTCCTTACCAACATGACCCTGGGCAAGGATTTCACTCTGGAAGAACTGGAGGGCCAGGGCTACAAAGCGGTCTTTCTTGCCACCGGTGCGCATCGCTCCAAACGTCTACCCATCCCCGGACACGAACTGCAAGGCATCCGCTTGAACATCGATTTCCTCCGCAAGGCGCGCGCCGGCGAGCCCCTGGATTTGACCGGCCGGGTACTGGTGGTCGGCGGCGGCAACGTGGCCATGGACGTGGCCCGCACTGTGCGTCGAATGGGGATCGAACACGTCACCATGGCATGTCTGGAGAGCCGCGAAAAAATGACGGCTCACTCCTGGGAGATTCAGGAAGCGTTGGACGAAGGCATCGAGATCATCAACGATGTCACCTTCAAGCAGTTTCTCGGGCGCGATGGTTGGGTGACGGGGTCCGAAGTCAAGCGCATCAGCTCCATGGCCTTCGACCAGGCCGGCCGGCTCGCCGTGACCGAAATTCCCGGCACGGAGTTCGTCATTCCGGCCCAGCGGGTTATCGTTGCCATCGGTCAGACTCCCGACCTTAGCTACCTCGACCCCAAGAACCAGGTGAGCGTGCGGCGCGGTCTGGTGGAGGTGGATTCGCAAACGCTGGCCACGGCGCATCCTGGGGTCTTCGCCGGCGGTGACGTCGTAGCCGAGGCGCCGCACCTGCGCATTTTCGCCGGTGGGGACGTGGTGACAGGAACGGCGTTTGTGGTGGACGGCGTCGCTGCCGGGCACAAAGCCGCTGAGTCCATTGAATGCTGCCTTCGAGGCAAGCCGTTTCCTGAGCCAAAACCCAAAGCCGAGCCGCCGCGTCTCAGCCGTCAGCTAGCGGAACAGAAACTGCGCCAGGGCGATATCAAGCGCCAGCCAAGGGTGCCCATGCCGCAGCAGCCAGTTGCCGAGCGAGCCATCAGCTTCGCGGAGACCGATCTCGGTTATACCCAGGAGATGGCCGTGGCTGAGGCGCAGCGTTGTCTGAACTGTGGCCTTTGTTCCGAGTGCTTGCAGTGTGTGACGGCATGCCAGGCCCACGCCATCAACCACCTGCTGCCGCGAGAAACATTTCTCAGCTATAACGTAGGGGCAATCGTCCTCGCCCCCGGCCTGGAAGTTTTCAATCCCGAGACCAAGCCAGAGTACGGCTACAACCGATATCCGAATGTAGTCACCAGCCTGGAATTTGAGCGCATCCTAAGCCCGAGCGGGCCATTCACCGGAAAAGTGCGCCGTCCCTCAGATCAAGCCGCGCCGCAGAAAATTGCATTCATCCAGTGCGTGGGCTCGCGTGAAGTGGGACGCAACTATTGCTCTTCTGTCTGCTGTATGTACACCGCCAAGCAGGCGCTGATTGGCAAAGAACACCAGCCCGGTTTGGATTGCACTGTCTTCTATATAGATCTGCGTGCGGTTTCCAAGGGATTTGAAAACTACATCGAGCGGGCGAAAACTGAGGGCGTGCATTATGTGCGCTGCCGGCCGTCGGCCATCCGCGAAGTACCCGGCAGCCGCGATCTCATCGTGGAGTACGCCGACGAGAGCGGCACGGCCCACCATGAAGTCTTCAACATGGTGGTGCTGGCGGTAGGATTGACGCCCGACGCGGGCCACCGCGATTTGGCCAGGATCGCGGGTGTAGAGCTCGAAGAATTTGGTTTCTGCAAAACTCGCTCATTCTCTCCCACTCATACTTCGCGCCCTGGAGTGTTTGTCTGCGGCCCGTGGGATCAACCGATGGATATTCCCGATACGGTGGCCGGCGCCAGTGCGGCAGCGTCCAACGCCATGAGTTTACTCGTGGACAGCCGGGGCACCCTGGTTCGCCCGAGAGAGTATCCTCCGGAGCGCGACGTGAGCGGACAAGAGCCGCGCGTCGGCGTATTCGTTTGCCATTGCGGCACCAATATCGCCGGCGTCGTCGATGTGGAGCAGGTGGTGCAGTACGCCCGCACGCTTCCCAACGTGGCTTACGCCGAGCGCAATCTTTACACCTGCTCCGACGATACTCAGAAACGCATCCGTGAAAAAATTGATGAACTCAATCTGAATCGCGTCGTGGTCGCCTCCTGTACGCCGCGCACCCATGAAGCGCTCTTCCGCGACACCATCCGTGAAGCTGGCCTGAACCAGTACTTCTTTGAGCTGGCCAACATCCGTGATCAGTGTTCCTGGGTACACATGCGCGAGCACGAAAAGGCTACGGAAAAAGCCAAAGACCTGGTGCGCATTGCGATCGCCAAAGTGCGGCTCGACGCTCCTCTTTATAAACGTCCGTTGAAGGTGACCCAGGCGGCCCTGGTGATCGGCGGCGGACCGGCCGGAATGACGACTGCGCTCGAGCTGGCTGATCAGGGCTTCAAAGTTTACCTGGTGGAAAAGCACAAAGAACTCGGCGGCCACGCCCGCGATCAGCGTTACCTGCTCTGGGACGAAGAAGATCCGCAGTTGCGCTTGTCGCAAATGATGGCGCGTACGCACTCGCATCCTAATATTCAACTTTTCCTCAACAGCCAGGTCACGGCGGTTTCGGGCTCGCTCGGAAACTTCAAGTCCACCATTGCTATTCAAGATGGCCAGCAGCTCGAGGTGGGACACGGCGTGGTGATTGTGGCCACTGGGGCGGAACGTTACCAGCCGGGTGAATGTCTCTACGGCCAGGATCCGCGTGTAGTTCGCAACTACGACGTGGAGCAGTTGATGGCCGCCGGGAAATTGCGGACTGACTCGGTGGTGCTCATCCAGTGTGTTGGCTCACGCACCCCCGAACGGTCTTACTGCAGCCGCAACTGCTGCACAGAGAGCATCAAGATCGCGCTGCGCATCCGGGAAGAGAATCCCGCCAGCCGGGTTTACATTTTGTACCGGGACATTCGCACCTATGGATTGCGCGAGCGATCTTATCGCCGGGCCCGCGAGCTAGGGGTGATGTTCATCCGGTATCCCGACCGGCAATTGCCCCAGGTCATGCCGCATAACGGTCGGCTCCGCGTAACTACGGAAGATCAGCTCACGCGCAGCAGCATTGAGCTGGAAGCCGATACCGTGATCTTGGCTGCGGCGACTGTACCGAATCCTGGGAACAAGGAGTTGGGCCAGATGCTCAAAGTGCCGCTGGGTGAAGAAGGCTTCTTCCTGGAAGCGCATCGCAAGCTGCGCCCGGTGGATTTTGCCAGCGACGGCATCTTTCTGTGCGGTACAGCACATTCGCCGATGGGATTGCGGGAGGCCCTGGCACAGGCCGGTGGAGCCGCAGCGCGCGCGGCCACCATTCTTTCGCGCGACGTAATCGATCTGGAGCCCACAATTTCGCACGTGGTGCACGAAAACTGTGACGGCTGCGCCTACTGCGTCGATCCTTGCCCGTACAAGGCCATCACCGTGGTCGAGTACCAGGTGAACGGCGACACCAAGAAGCGCGTGGAAGTGAACGAATCAATCTGCAAAGGTTGCGGCACCTGTCAGGCTACCTGTCCCAAGAACGCCATTTTCGTGTGGCATTTCCGCCCGGAGCAATTGCTGGCGGAGATTCATGCCGCGCTGGAAGCGAGGGCATAAAGCCATGGATGCCGTACAGACAAGCACGAGCGCAAGCGAGCAAACCAACGGCAATGGTTTCGAGCCCCTGATCCTGACGTTTTGCTGTTACTGGTGTGCCTACGCCGGCGCGGACCTTGCGGGAACCTCGCGCATTCAGTACCCCACGAACACTCGCATCATTCGCGTGCAGTGCACTGGCATGGTCCATCCCAACCTGGTGATTGAGGCATTGACCAAGGGAGCCGACGGTGTGCTGATTCTGGGCTGTCATCCCGGCGATTGCCATTACCTGGAAGGCAATCTGCGGGCGCAAGCGCGCGCCGATGCCATCAACCTGATGTTGGAGGATTTCGGATTGGAGCCGGAGCGTTTCCGGCTGGAGTGGGTCTCGGCTTCTGAAGGACCGCGCTTTGCCCAGGTGGTCACAGAGATGGTGGAACAGGTAAGGAAACTTGGTCCGAGTCCGTATCGAACGCAGTAATAACAGATCGTAGGAGACGAGAACGAAGCAGCACTAATTCAAGTTGGCAGGGAGGTGCAGCATGGCAGCTCGACTTGCCGAAGAGTGGTTTGCCATATGCGGAGGCTGCGAGGTAACCATCCTCGATATCGGTGAACCGCTCCTCGACGTACTCAAACAAATAGAGATCGTGCACATGCCGGTCCTGATGGACCACAAGCTTTACGGTCAGACTGGCGAAGGTACAGAGATGGAAATCCCCGCGGCGGATGTCGGGCTGATATCGGGAGGAATCCGCAGCGAAGAGCACAAGAAACTGGCGCAGGAGATGCGCAAAAAGTGCAAGATCCTGATCTCTCTGGGTTCTTGCGCCTGCTTTGGCGGCGTGCCGGCGCTGGCCAATCAGTTCAGCACACAAGAGCTGTTGGAGAAGGTCTATCGCGGCAGCGTGACCACCGAGAAAGACGGCATACCCTGCGAGCAGATTCCAGCGCTGACCGACCGAGTCTACGCCGTTCACGAAGTCGTGCCGGTTGATGCATATTTGCCCGGATGTCCGACCACGCCCGATATGGTGGCTGGAGCGCTTATTGCTCTTCTGGAAGGCAAGCCGCTTCCCGCCCTCGCCACAAAGAGCGTTTGTGACGAGTGTCCCACCAAGCGTGAGAAGAAGGCGGTCTCCACACTGAAGCGCCGGCTGGACGCGCCGGACTTCAAGCCGGGAGCGCCGCTGAGCGAAATGCGCTGCCTGATGGAGCAGGGCATCCTGTGCCTGGGACCAGCGACGCGTGGCGGCTGCGGCGGCAGCGAGGGCACACCGCGCTGCATTCGCGCCTACATGCCGTGCGAGGGTTGCTTTGGACCGATGTCGGACAAAGCCAATCCCATGGTGGACATGATGGGGGCGCTTTCCTCCATCGGCCTCGATCCCAAGCAGATTCCGGATCGGGCCGCAACCTTCAACCGTTTTGCTGGCGCTGGCCGTCTGCGGCCGACGCCCCGGAGGTGATCCATGGCAAAGACACTCGTCATTCAACCCGTCACCCGCATCGAGGGCCACGCCAAGGTGACCATTCAGCTCAATGATGCCGGCAACGTGGATACCGCCCGGGTGAACGTCATTGAACTGCGCGGCTTCGAAAAATTCTGCCTCGGACGCCCCGTAGAAGACCTGCCCCGCATCACGCCGCGCATCTGCGGTGTGTGCCCGTGGTCGCATCACCTGGCGTCGGCCAAGGCTTGCGACGCGGTCTTTGGAGTCGAGCCGCCACCCGCGGGAAAAAAGCTGCGCGAACTGTGCAACAGCATCGCCTACATGGAAGAGCACATCCTGCACTTCTACTTCCTGGCGGGAGCCGACTTCCTGCTTGGTCCGGATGCTCCTTATTCCGTCCGCAACGTAATCGGCGTACTGCAGGCAGCGCCCGACATTGCCAGAAAAGTGGTGAAGGTGCGCCACATGTGCGCCAAGATGCTGGAAGTCCTGGCGGGCAAGGCGATCCATCCTCAGGCGGCCGTTCCTGGCGGATTCAGCAAGCCACTGGCTCCTGCCGAGCGCGACCAGTTGCGCAAGCAGGCCGATGACGCGCTGGAACTCGCCAAATTCTCCATTGCGTTTGCCAAGGAGAACATCTTCCCCAAATACCTTGACGTGGTGAAGTCGCTGGGAGTGATCACTACCGGCTTCATCGGCACAGTGAAGGACAACGGCGCGCTCAACCTTTACGACGGAAAGCTTCGCCTGATGACGCCCAACGGCACCTATCAGGATTTTCCAGTCGATCGTTACACGGAGTTCATCTCCGAGCACATTGAACCGTGGAGCTACTTGAAGTTCCCATACGCCAAACAATGGGGCGAAGGTTTCTCCATGGATCTCGAAAATCCCAAGGGCGTGTATCGTGCCAACACACTGGCACGCATCAACGTCTGCGACTTTATCGACACGCCGCTGGCGCAGGCTGAACTGGTTGAGTTCCGGCAAAAGTTCGGGCGGCCCGCACAGCTCACGCTGCTCTATCACTGGGCGCGGCTCATCGAACTGCTCTACAACGCCGAAAACACTATCCGCTTGCTGGATGATCCCGAGATCACCAGCACCGAAACCCGGGTGAAAGTTACGCCGCGGGCAGCGCGCGGCGTAGGCGTCACCGAAGCGCCGCGAGGCACGCTCATCCACGACTACACCACCGATGCCGACGGCCTGATCACCAATGTCAACCTGATTGTGGGCACGACCCACAACAACGCTCCCATCAATATGTCGGTCACCCAGGCCGCCAAAAGTTTGATTCATGACGGCAAGTACGACCAGGGAGTGCTGAACACAGTTGAGATGTCGATCCGTGCCTACGATCCATGCTTGTCCTGCGCCACCCACCGGCTGGACGGAAAAATGTCGGTCAAGCTGGATATTTTCGACGCGGACGGCAAGTTGCTTGGTTCGCTTGCCAACTGAAGGCCAGCGAATAAGGAGGAACCATGAGGGAGATCGATCATTTCGATGAATCTGATCTCCCCGACTTTTGTCGGAAGCCGACCTTGGTGCTCGGCTGTGGGAACATTCTGTTTGGAGATGACGGCTTCGGATGCGCGGTAGTTGAGCACGTGGAGGAGCGCTACCCTGTGCCCGAGGCCGTTTGCTTGCTGGACGTCGGCACCGGCGTACGCAAGTTGTTATTCACTCTCTGCCTAAGTTCCGCGCGTCCGCAGCGTTTGCTGATCCTGGACGCCATCGATGCCGGTCGCAGTCCCGGCGAGATATTCGAGATTGATCCCGCTGAGATTCCCCCGGTGAAACTGGACGATTTCTCGCTACACCAATTGCCCACGTCCAACTTGCTGCGCGAGTTGCAGGAAAGCTGTGGCGTCGAAGTGCGGGTGCTGGCCTGCCAGACGGGGCCATTGCCGGAAGATATCTCCCAAGGTTTGTCGAAAGCGGTCGGCGACGCCGTGCCGCAAGCGGCGGAGTGGCTGGTGCGTGAGTATTTCCCCAGCGCCACGTTTCCGCGAGGTAACCTATGCCAAGCAAGCGCGTAATTCAAGTCGGTCACGTGCTGGCGATTCTCTTCGTGACTTTGTTGCTCGTTGGGGCGCGAGGATTTCTTGCTGTTCACCCTGTGCTCGCCGCGGTTCTGCTCGCGGCCTTCGCGCCCTGCTACTACTTTGCTGCCAGAATCACGGGTTATCGCCAGTTTCTTTATCCCTCGGTGTTGTTGCTGGTGCTGGCGTATCAGTTGTTGCTGTACGGAGCCGGACTTCCGCTGGCTTGGCAACCTTTCGGTCTGCTCATTCCCGTAGCTGTGATTTACCTGGCGGCGCGAGCCAGTCTGCCGCGCCGCGTGAAAGATGCGTTCCTGTCGCTCTATGGCGTCAACAATCTCATCATCGCCGTTTTCGGCCTCTGGATTTTATTTCGTGTGCCCTGGTTCTTTGAGCGGGCCGCGGTCGTCACCGCGCTGGCTCTGATCGGTTATGCGGTCTTTTTCTGGCTGCGCTTTCAGCACAGCGAGATGGCAGTTCACTCGCTGGCAACCGTCATTCTGGGCAGCGGTGCATTTCTTTTCCTGCTCTACAGCCACAGCCAGGTCACGCTGGCCGCCGGTGCCCTGCTTGGGCTGCTGACGCTCGGCGACCTCTACTCGCGGGGCGTTTTGCGTCGCGCGGAAACTTTCGCTCTGACCGTGGTGGGGGCTTATTTGCTCTTCGCGGCGTTCACCTCGGCGCAGGCCACGCGGTTGCCGCTGGGTTACCTGGTCCTGGCCGCAATGTGGTTGCACCTTGCGTTGGAGCTCTATCGGCCGGAGGAGGTTCCGATTCTCGGCCCACATCCGGCGCCCCTGCCGCGACTGGTGCCGCTGTTCGGGGCTGGCATTGTGCTGGCGCTGGTTCCGCTTGCGCTTTTCTATCCCTGGAAGCCGGTGTTCGTGGCGCTTGTTTACCTGGCCATCCTTTTTGTTGTGTTCTGGATTACTGGCCGAGAACTCGCTAAGCACGCCGTGACGTTAATCGGAGTCGGCCTGGCGCGGGTGCTCGTCGCCCTGGGTCGAGTGGCGCCCTTCGCCGCGTTGGCGTATCTGGCCTGGCAGCGCTTTCCCAACAGTTACTCCTCGGCATCCGTGGCGCTGTTCGTGGGACTGGTGAGTCTCCTTGCGGGATGGCGCCAGGAACCGCATATGCTGGTGCGGCGGAACATTTACGTCTACCAGGCGGGCGTCTTTTTGACCCTTGCCTATTTTCTGGCGGAGCGTCGTTTCGCGCCGCAAGGGATTTTTACCAGCACGCTGGATTCCGGTGCACTGTTGCTGCTCGCCTTGATTGCGGCCGGATACGCGCTGCGCAACACCCTGCCACGGCCTTATGTGCAATCGCTGTGGGACGTTGCCGCTGTCCCGGTTGCCACCGCTTGCGTTCTGCAGGTGATGCGTGATCCCGGTTCGCTCTCCCAGGCATTGCTCCTCGGAAGTGTGCTGGTTGTCGCCGCTTCACTGGCGCTGATCAAAGTGCGGCAGCCCGCGGTTTTGTTTACTTTGCCCGTCGTTCTTGGTTTCTGGATCTACGTCGTGCAGTGGTCGCTCGGAATCCGCGCAGAAGGTCTGGGTCTGCCCTATTTGTTTTTCGGTTTGATCTCCGCCGGTGTGGGTTACGCTTTGCTCCGCAAGCACAATCGCTGGTATGAACTTTTCTACTTCATGTGGTTCTTCTGTACCGGAGTTTCGCTGACGCTCTTCTACCCTTGTCATGGCATCGGCGCCTATGCCGCGCCATTGTGGCCGGTAGCGTACTTGCTGGTGAGCCGCTCGTCAGAGAGCCGGCGCGATTTTGCCTTTGCCCTGGTCATGGAAGTTGCGAGCGGGCTTCTCGCGGCGTACAGCGTCGCGCTTCTGATTTTCACCGGGCTCTACCTGCCTGCGGCCGTGGCTTTCTTCTTGTATTCGCTGCTGTATGCGTGGATCGGTGCCACTCGCCGCCTCTGGTTCTATTTCTATCCAGCCGCCGGCTGCTTCGTCGCCGCCTGTTTCCTGGGAATCTTCGTCGGGGTTGGGGCTCGCATGTTCCTCCCGTACTTCCTGCCGGGAGCAATCGCGCTTTATTTCCTCGCGGCATGGCTCCGCAGAAGCCAGTACCCACGAGAAGCATTTCCGTTCGAACTAGCAACCAGCGCTGGAGCTCTGCTCGGCGCATTCTTGTTCCTCACGCTGCCTTTCGGCACAGCGGTCACGGCAGGCTGGCTGACCGGAATTGCATATATGGTGCTTTTCCTCTTGTTGGCTCAACACACAGAGGAAGAGGCGTTTCTGGCAGGGGCTGGCCTGGCGGGCGTATTTGCAATCTACGAATTCCTGCCAGCTTTGCCCGCGGTAACCCAAGCCAATCGGCTGGGCATCTCTATCCCAGCGGCTTTTCTTTTGGTGTTGCTCGGACGACGCCGGCACCACCTGCAGGACACCCGCGGCAGTTGGAGCCTCTACGCCTCCGCCATCGCAGCTACATTCACTGCGAGTTTCTTTGCTCTGTGGCCGGCGCCGGCATCGCTGGCAATGTCACGGCTGGTGTTGCTGGTCGCCATGGCGGTCTGGGTGGCGCTATTGCTCTGGACGCAGCAGGAAATCTTCATCTATTGCGCCACGCTGGGGCTTGCTTTACTGGCCTACAACTTTGTGCAAAGCTCGGCCGATATCTTCGGACAGCACCTGGTTGCATTTTTCCTGTACGGAAGCATTCTGCTGGGGCTGATTTTTCTTGCCTCCGCCGCACGCCGCCGGCTGCGTTTTCGACAGCCGCTGCTGTTCGCACCTCCAGCCCATTGGTACGGGCGCTTCGCATACGTGCTTCCGGTGGGAGTCCTCGCCCTGGCGACATTTGGCAGTTGGGGAGTAAGCACCAGCTCCAATCCTCATTTCTGCGCCTCCTGCCACGACATGGGAACTTACTTCGTCAACTGGAAGAGCTCAGCGCATGCGCGGGCTGACATCAGTTGTGCCACCTGTCACTATGAGCCTGGGGTGCGCGGCTATGTGAAGGCTAAATTCCAGGGCACATCACAACTGGTTGCCACGATCACTCATACCCAGGCGCACCGGCCCATCGCGCAGGTCAATAACACCACTTGCCTCAGCAGCGGCTGCCACTCCATCGATGCTTTGGCACAGCCGTTATATGTCCGGCAGACCTACTTCTTTAACCACGCCAAGCACCTGGGCATGATCGCGCGCGGTCCGGAATTGAGGTGCACCAGTTGCCATACCGCCGTCAGCACCGAAAGCCATTTCGCAGTGGACACGAACGCGTGCTTCACCTGCCACTTCAAGGCAGCCAGTGAACCGCGTCCAGCCACCGCGATTGGGTGTGTCAGCTGCCACGGTGTTCCGGTCGTCAGGCAAGCTGGCGGCTTTGATCACGCCGCTGCCGGGGCTACGGCAAGCGACGAATCGTGCGCCAGTTGCCATGAGCGGGTCGCGGCAGGTTCACCGGCCGTAGAGCCGCGCGAGTGCCGCCACTGCCACGCCGAAACTGCGGTTTCGCTCCTGGCCGCCGGCAGTACTGCCATTCACAGCAAGCATGTCACAGATAAAGGTGTGGCATGCGACTGGTGTCACGGGGTGGTAAGACACGGCAACCTTGACGTTTTGGCTGCATCCAATTGAACAGCCACGCCTCGACTGCCCCCACCTGATCACTATTTTTCAAACCCGCAGTTGGGTTATGCTCAGACCATGAATACTAGAAAAGCCGTAAAGAAGCGCAGCCGTGCGCGCGACAAAAGGCTGTGCAAGATTCACGGCAGGCCGATCCGGCCGAGCTATTGGCGCGCTGGCCATCGCACCACGGGCTGCGCGGAATGCTATCGGACCAAAGAAGTGCCACCGCCCCGGAAGCGGCTGTGCCAACGACATGGCCGTCCGATCTTGCGGAGCCGCTGGTGGTCCGGATATCGCACGAAAGGGTGCGAGCTGTGCTTCAAAGTCCCACCGCCGGGAAAGCGGCTTTGCCGCCGGCACGGCCGTCCGATCCAGCCTAGCGCCTGGCGCAATGGCCGTCACAGTACTGGATGCAGCCAATGTCATAACAGTCGTCCGGGCTATCTTGAGGCCAAGGCCCGGTACAACGAGCGCCGGCGAAAAAGCGCAAGTAAAACCAGGAAGAAGAAACGGTAGCGGCTCCGGTTGGGCAACCTTACCGCACTGCGGCAGTGGTGCGCGAGAACTGGGCGAAGGCCGCCAGCTTGATAAGAATCCCCGGGCACGCCAAAGGCGCAAGAGGGATTGGTAGTGGCTCAGTTTGATTTGTCATCCCGAGCAAGCGTTCTCTGCGCAGCGAGGGATCTGGGCGAGCCGCGCGGAAGCGTCGCGTTCTTTGCGACGCAATAATCGCGCGTTTGGCTCGCTTCCATACCAAACTGAGCCACTACCGAGGGATTTCAGGATTACATCGTTTTCTGGAAGCGCCTCTTCCCTGCCCAGTACAGGCTGACTTCGTGGCCGTCGGGGTCATCGAGGTAGGCATGCGTCCAGCCCCAGGGCATCAACTTCGGTTCCTGTGAAAATTTGACTCCGGCTTTTTGCAGCTTGCTGCAGGCGGACTTCAGATTTTTCGCTTCGAAATACAGCCGAATGCCGCCTAATGCCACAGTCTTGCCTGGTTCAATCCTGTGCAGCGCGATGGTCGAGTTGCCATGCGGCGGGCGCAGTCGGGCGTACACCGAAAGCCCGTTGTGCTTGAATTCCTCGATTACTTTGAAGCCGAGCAGATCGGTGTAGAAATGCAGCGCAGGAGCGATCTCGCGAACGTAGATCATGGCGTGATTGAAGGTCAGCCCTGAATTGGTTCGGGCAGGCTTGGGTCTTGTGCGCTTGGTGGGAGGCATGTGGGTTCTCCGTCCAGGGCAGCTATTCTAACCAACTCCCGCGCCGAGTGTCGAAGCCCAGCGCCAGGGGGTAGTGGGTCAGTTTGATTTCCACAGCTAAAGAGGATGTTGGATCTTCCAGCTAGCTAATTCCTCGAAGGCTTTCTTGTTCTTTTGTAGGATACCTGTCCATCTGGCGCGTGATCCTCTTGGTTTGCAGCCATAATAGTTGATGGCCATTACTATGAAGTCCTCAAGACAGACCCGCGATGTTGGGAAGTGTACTCGGGGAACGCATCTTACGTGCAAATGTGGATACCTAACTGCAAAGTCGTTGGGATGCCAATGATAGGCGACAATTTCATTCCACATGTCCTCCTCGAACCGGGAGAGCAGGTAACTGTATTCTCTCGTCTTGGCCCTGAACTGCCCCGCTTCCGTTGGGTGCGGACCGATGCCAAAGACTTGGGTGACAGAAACGGATAACCTACCGCCCGATTTTGTTTCCAGCTGAAACGGGGGATTGGTCCAGACCTTGAATAACTTTGTGGATTGCTGAAATGCCGTCAACGATTCGTCGCTGATGCACGAGATGGTTTCCTGAAGAAAATGGATGAAGTTTTCAGCGGCCTCTTTTGGATTTTTTCCTGCCACTTGCCCGCCTCGGAAGGGGTGCAATCAGCGCAAGCTCAATCACCCCAGGGCAAGCATCAGAATCAAGCTCACGATATTTTCCGGCCTTCCAGTTTGAGATGAATTTCTTCCCCGAGACTCCGAGCACACGTTGAGCATGAGCATCGACGATAGTATCCATCTCGCGACGACCGACCCACCTGACGCCGCTCTTTTTCGCTGTTTGTGCCAATGTGTCCTCCTTCCCCCTCAAACCCTGTTGGCCCGCAAGCATGAACCAGTCAAGCCCCTACGTCAATTCTAAACTTAGATGCGGGCGACTGCCCATGTGCCTAACGTAATAATTACGTAAAATCCCAAAGCGACAAAATCTTGCATTCATGCCAGGCGGGTCTTTCGCCTAGCGCCTTCAGGATGAGTGTTTTACCCGCAGAATCAGCCGTGGATACCGTTTTGGGCAGAAGGGCGCACATCTCTTCGATGCTCCAAACGTGATCAGCCAGCCCTGCTTCGATTGCTGGTGTTAAACTGACCACTACCCGCCAGAGACAAAGATACGACACTCAAATCATCGTGCGACAGATTTGCCTGTGATGCTGGCCATCTTCATCCGGCCGTATTCTGCAGTGTAGCGGGATACGCCCTGATAAAGCGCTTCCGCAATCCGCTGACGATAGGTGGAGCTTTGCAAATTGTTTTCGTCGTCCGGGCTGCTGACGAAGGAAACTTCGGCCAGAATCGCCGGCATGGACGTTCCGGTCAGCACCACGTATTGAGCCTCTTTCACACCACGATTACGAAGGCCGGGACTTTTCGCGGCTAACGTGCCATAGAGCGCGTGCTGCACGCTGGCGGCAAAGCGCCGCGATTCGTGAACTTTTTCGCGAATATCAACATTCGTCCAATTCACATTCTGCAGCGCCGCTTCTCCTGCATCGTCGCGAGTCCTCGCCTTCACCGACGAATAACTGTTGCTGTAATAGGTTTCGACTCCGCGCGCGGAAGGGTAATCGCTGTAATTGGCGTGAATGGACATGAACAGGTTGGCCTGGGCCAGATTCGCGATTTCGGCCCGCTTCTCCAGCGCGAGATAATTGTCATCCTTGCGCGTGTAGATCACGTCCGCGCCTAGACGACGCTCGATCAGATTCCCCAGCCGTTCTACGATGTCGAGCACCAGATCTTTTTCCAGCAATCCTTTGCGCCCCACCGTGCCCAGGTCCCAGCCGCCATGACCGGCGTCGAGCACAATGCGAAACTTCGCCACATTGGCCGTGGCGTGTGTGTCTGCTGTGGTTGTCGGTCGCGCGGGTGCCACGACTTGATTCGTCGCGTCCTGATTCATCGGGGCAAAGAGATCGATCTTCGCCCGCGGTTGCGTTCTGGTCCCAAGCTTCCGCACCTCGACGACGAGTCGGTAGGGATTCGGCTCCAAGCTTACGGAGTAATCCGATTCGCCTTTGGTTTCCAGCACTACGCGGGTCACTCCCGCCATGGGCTGTGCGACCCGAACTCGCCGGACCAACGCGTCGTCCACCGTGATTGTTTTGCCGGAGAGCTCAGCCAGTAGCTTGGTATCGTGCAGGTCAAAATAGATGCGCTCCGGATTCGGCAGGCGATGGGCCTCATACTGGACCTGGTCCTGCAGGTCAATCACCACCGTGCTGGAATTCGCAAACGACCAGTGTCGAATGCCAGTGACCTGCGGCAACACGCCTGCATCTTCTGAGCTTGCGAAAGTCGGGATCTCCGTATGTTCCGTGAGGGCCACTGGCTTTGTCTCTTGCGCTGAATCCAGGGCTGTCGCCGGAGGCTGCGCCACGTGCTGCTGGAATGCCGGTGCACGCCGCGAAGGGTTCGCGATCGCCGCCTTTGCCTTGTGCTGGATCGTCCACCACAGTCCTACTCCCATGCCCACGGCGAACAATACCACGCCAATCACAACCGCAAGGCCGGGTCTCGAATGTTCTACCTTTTCATATTCCGAGAGCGTCACAGGAGCGGCGCCAGCCTCCGAACTCTCTGCCGTCCGGTGGAGGGCGGGCGTCTCTGTTTCAACGGATGCAATCGCAATTTCGGCCACGGGCTCCGGGACGGCTACCGTGCTCACGACTCGCTGCGAAATCTCCGCCAGCCGGTCTTCTTCTTCCGGCCTCATGGCGGACAGAACCAATTCCGCGAGCAGATTCAGGCTCCGAACATCGCTGTCATTGAAGCCATATTCCTCGCTGGAGAAGGCCTCCAGCAACCCGACGACTGTCTGTTTTGCAGACAACGGCACGGCCACCATGGAGCGCGCACCTAGACGGCGGCAGGCCAGCACGTCAACTCGTGGGTCATTCTCGGAGTCGTCGCAGCGCACGATGCGGCCGGAAACCAGGCATTCTCCGGAAAATCCGGCGTTCGGATCCAGGCGTGCCCGCGCGTCGGGCGCGATGCTCCCCGCCGATGCACGGCAGATGATGGCGTTTCCTTCCGCAAGCGCAATGGCCACGCCGTCTGCGCCTGTGATCGCCAATGCTCGCTCGGCGACTAGTTGCAGCACCTCGTCCAGTACGAATTGCTCAAGCTGCCACGTATCCTCGGTGCTCAGCCGCGCGCCATGGCGTCTTTGCTCCGCGCGACGTTGCCGTATCTGTTCGTGCAAAGAAGAAAAGGCAAGAAGGGCTTGTAAAGCTTCGTGGCGGGATTCGCTGGCCGGAGCTGCAGTTCGCTCCGCCGAAGCGGGGACTGGCGTCGTTGCTTCGACTAATTCCAAACCCGCATTGTTCGGACTCGCGCTCATGCCGAAGCTCGTTTTCGAAAGGCTCTATCTTACCGCGGAGAAACCAATTCACAGATTAGCGCGCTCCCGCAGATCGCAGGATGCTCTGCCTCAAAGCCTGTAGCCTTCATTCGTAACTTACAGCGCTTTGACCCTAACCGCAATATCGCCCCCGGGCACGAAGGTGGGCAACCGCGCCATGCTCTTTGGTAAGCGACTGGAAATGGTTCCGATTCAAGCAGTTCCGAAGCCCATTGCGCAACCCTCAAATTGAGGGTATCCTTAGTTTTTGGAACGACTTACAGGTTGTGGCGGGTGAGTGAAGTAAAGAAGAAATCGGGCTGGCTGTGGCCTCTGGGTCTCTTGGCCACAGGACTGGCGGGTGCCGGCGTAGTAATCTTCCGCGGTTGCTGGCACAGCAACATGAGCTGGCCGGTTCGCTTCAAGGATTACTCTTACCAGGTTTGCCTGGGCTGCGGGATCAAGCGCCTCTTCGACGAGAAGGCTTTCCGCGCCTACGGACCCTATAGCTACGAACTGGATCGCCTGGTCAGTCAGGATCGGGCCCGCCGTGTTGATCTTCAGCCCGAAGCCGCACCCGCGCAACATCGCACAGCTTCCTGAATTGCCCCGAACCAACCCGGTTACTGAGACGCTTTCCCGGCAACGCTTAAGATTTGGCGATGGACTTTCAGCCGGGTCAAGCTGCTTCTGCCGCGGTCGCTATCCTCTGCCCCACCTCGGGCAATCAGCGCCGCCATTACCGGCACAAGATTCGCACCTTGGCGTACGTCAACTTGGATTCTACTAACGGCGGCGTTCTCCGCGACGTTAGTGAATTTGGCATCACCGTGCAGGCCACCGCTCCACTGCATCCCCAACATCAAGTTCGTCTGCGATTTGCCCTGGCCAATCCGCACGTTCGCATCGAAGCCACGGGCCGGGTTGCCTGGACCGATTCCCTGGGACAAGCCGGAATTGAGTTTCTCGATCTCCCTCAGCGTTCCCGGCGTTTGTTGAAAGAGTGGGTCTTCACACAAATTCTCGCCGAGGCGTATCTCTTTTCCCCGTGCGATTCGGTTTCCCATCACAGCGGGCGCGGTGAGGGCACTGCTGGGCTGCTGTTCTCCGCTTCTCCCCGTCCGGCAATCCAGCTTGAGCCGCAGCCTGTCCATTCCCTGCCAGGAAACGGGGGCCTGGGGCCGTTGTGGTCTTCGATCTCCATCTCCTCGCGCGGCCTCTCAAGATTATTGGATGGACTGATCGTACTGTGCGCCGTCCTGCTCTTCGCTGTGATGTCGCTGGCCATGACAAATATTCTTCCCTCGTGGCCGGTGGTGCTGGCTCTGGCAGGCACAGTCATCGCGGTCTTTGTGGCGGTGTACTGGTTTCTGTTCGTGGTCTGGATCGGAACCACACCCGGCCAACATCTGGCTCGGCTCGCGGCTTCCGGCTCCGCCGATGAAATGCATTTCGAGGAAGACGACCGAACGCGATTTCGATAGCGGGTGGCCTTGGTTGTTTGGCGAACGACGAACGACCGTCTTATCGCGGCGAACGGCAAACGACCAACCACCAACGACCGTCTCACTGCGTCAGATATTGCTGTGCCAGCCAGAGTTGCAGATTTTGTTTCACGCGGCGGTTCATCTCCACGAAACGAACTCCAGCTTTGCCTTGGCCGTCGGTCCAGGCAATTTCTCCCTGGAGTTTCAGCGGAAGCTTGTTTCCTGGAAGCGCGAAGCCGAGTCGCACCGGCCCGGTCAATGATGCCGGCCGCTGCAGCCGGATTCCCGCGCCTCCCTGGCTGAGGTTAAGAAGGTGGGCATCGAGCCGCTTCCTTGAACCGTTGGTTAGGGATACTGGCAAGTTCAAATCCTGACGGTGATAACGCAGCCTGCCGTCGAGGATCATATTGCGCGCCGCCGAAAGCGTGCGTACCGCCTGCTCGACCGAGATGGGTTTCTCAAACACGAACGGGGCACTCAGGTTTTTGATCTGATCCCGCCGTTTCGCGCCGCTGATAATGACCAGCGGCACTGTGTTCAGGCCATTCTCCAGCTCACGCAGGAAACTGGTTGTACCCTCCAGGTCGCAATCGACGATCAAGGCGTCGATTTTTGATTTCGCCAGCTTGGCGCGAGCGCGCTCCGGCTCCGGTTCCACATCCACACCGATATGCAAACCGCCGAGAACGCACTCCAACACGCTGACTTCAGCCCAATCGCGGGACACCACCAAGGACGAAAGCGTCATAAGCCCACTCTAGTCCGGCCCGTAACCCGGCCACAGATCACCAAGGTAATGGCAATGGAGTCAGGAGTCGGTGGTCAGGAGTCAGTAGTCAGCGGTCCTCCGCAGCCAAAGCGGAATTCTTTCACGGCTTTGAAGCAGCAGGGGTGAAGCGTGTCCCCTCCAAAAGCATCCACCAACAATTCCGCTGCCTACTGACTCCCCGGCTCCTCACTCCTGACTACTGACTCCTGACTGCTGACTCCTGACTACTGACTCCCGACTCCTGACTCCTGACTACTGTCCTCGATACCACTCCACCGTGCGCCGCAGGCCCTCTTCGAAGTTCACCGTGGGTTTGTATCCAAGATACTTTTCTGCCCTCGACAAATCCGCTAGCGAGTGCTTCACGTCTCCGGCGCGCTCCGGGCCGTATTTCACCTCGCCCGTGTAGCCGGTGAGTTTCTTGAGCACACGAAAAGTTTCGTTCAGGTCGGTCCGCTTGCCGGCGGCAATGTTGAACATCCGCCCCGCGGCTTCGCTGGCCGGCGCCTTGCACGCGAGCAGATTCGCATTCACCACGTTTTCTACGTAGGTGAAATCGCGGCTCTGCTGGCCGTCTCCGAAAATGGTGGGCTGTTCTTCCCGAAGCATCTGGGTAATGAACTTGGCCAACACACCGGAGTATGGGGAAGTGGGGTCCTGGCGCGGTCCGAAAATATTGAAATACCGCAACGCAACCGTCTCCAGGCCGTAACAGCGCCAGAATGACGCCATATAGTGTTCGCCGGCGAGTTTCGCCACTGCGTAAGGAGAAATTGGATTCGGAATCATATCTTCGCGCTTGGGCAGAGTGGGCGTATCGCCGTACGCCGAAGACGAAGCCGCGTAAATGACGCGCTTGACCTTCGCGTCCCGAGCCGCGACCAGCAGGTTGACCGTGGCGTCAATGTTGGCGCGATTGCTTTCCAGCGGATCCAGCACCGACCGGGGAACCGACGGAATCGCAGCTTCATGCAAAACATATTCCACGCCGCGGCAGGCGGTTTGCACCGCGTTCAGGTCCAGCAAGTCCGCTTCGCGAAGATCAATTCGTTCGCGAATCTCGCTAACATTCTTGTGCTTTCCGGTGGAGAAATTGTCGATGCCGCGCACCTGGTCGCCTTGCGCCAACACGGCTCGCGCCAGCGCCGATCCAATGAAGCCGGCAATGCCGGTAATCAGGTATGTGGCCATGAATTTCCAATCATAGCGGATGTTGTGCCGCGGCGCGGATCTCCTGCCATAACTCTTCGTGCCCAGCGCCGCTTCGGGCGGAGAAAGGAACAATCCTGGCTTGCGGAAATTCGCTGGTGAGCGCTTGCAGAGAGTTGCGTAACTGATTTGCCGATAGCCGGTCGCTCTTGGTGCCGACGATCACAAAAGGACGCGCGCTTGCGGTCAGAAATTCCAGAAGTTGCTTGTCACTTTCCTGCGGCGGTACGTTGACGTCCACCAGCACCAGGCACAGTGCCAGAGAATGACGATGCTTCAGGTAAGGCTCGATGAAGCTCGGCCAGTGGCTGGAAATCTCGCGTGAGATTTTGGCATAACCGTAGCCCGGCAAGTCGGTGAAGATCAGCTCCGGCTGCGGTTTCCCCGCCCAGCGCAGCTCAAAAAAATTGATGCTGCGGGTTCGCCCGGGCGTGGAACTGGTCTTGGCCAGCTTTTTCCCCACCAGCGAGTTGATTACGCTCGACTTCCCAACGTTCGATCGCCCCAGAAAAGCAACTTCTGGCAATACCGGCGCCGGAAAGTGATTGGCGTCCGTCGCCGCCATCATGAATCGGGCCAAGACACGCATGAAATAGTGTGCAGTCTCACGCCGCCAAGATGCAAGGGGGCAGAAAGAGAAAGTCGGGTTCTTCGGAAGCACGTCGACTGAGAACTGAGAACTGACAACCGGCAACTGAAACCAGCAACCGCCTATCCCAGCCCCAGCGGGTGTTTGTTCTCCACATCTTCTTCCCGGATGGGCCTCAGCTTATGCCACAGGAAAAGCACTGCAGCTACCGTGAGACCAATCCCAACGCTGATCAGGAAAAACCAGCGATAAGCCGGGAACGCAATCAGCAGAATCCCAACTACGGCGACGGCGACGATCAAACCGCCAGAACCTTTGAGCCAAACCCGACGGTGCGACGCTTGAGAACTCGGCTCCATACGCCCTCTATGGTGCGATTCTATCGAAAAAGTGCGCCCTTGCGGCCTGCATTCCTCGCTGCCGAAACCCGCCACAGACCTCTCACCGGCGCGGCTTCAGGTAAGGATGGATGGGATTCCATCGGATAGCTGGGGATCATGCCGACAGCTCGCGTTCGCAAAAATCCCGCCCAAGCGAAGCTTGAGCGGGACACCCTGAAGAGTAGTTTAGAGGTCTAGGTTGGGCCAGCCCCCGTCCACGATTCCGACTTGGCGGCATAAAGGCCGGTAGTGTCAAAAAACTTCATGGTCGCTGTCACCAAATTTTGATTTGACGTTGGAGCAAGTCCGTAGTAGTCTGTCGCCCGAAAATCCTAGTGGGGGGAGCCATGAAGCGCATTTCCAGAAAACCCTCGCATCTTTCCGAATCACTGCATCGCCAACTCAACTCGTACGCCCTGGCAGCCACAGCGGTCGGGGTGGGAACGCTGGCGCTGTCGAGCCCAACAGAGGCAAGAATCATCTACACTCCTGCGAACGTTCAGATCGCTCAAGGAAGTCCTTATAACCTCGACCTGAACAACGACGGCATAACGGATTTTGTCCTGTCCGTGACGACGTCCACCGGAAAATTTTATAGCTTTCTGAACGTTAAACCCGCCCAGTCGGGAAATCTGATCTGGGGAACGGAAGTTTTTGCAGCGGCTCTACATCCGGGCGTCAACATCCGTCGTAGCAAGAAACTCGGAGCCGGCCACAATTTGATGTGCGACAACGTGAGTAATTCATACCCTCCTTGGTGCCCCGGTGGCCAGAAGCGATATTTGGGGCTGGAGTTCAACGTTGGAGGACAAGTTCATTACGGCTGGGCGCGGCTCAACGTCCAGTTTGGCCTTGGTCCTGACACTGACCTTAATGGGACGCTGACCGGCTACGCCTACGAAACGGTCGCCCACAAGTCCATCAAGACGGGCAAAACCAGGGGTCCAGATGTCATCACGGTTGAACCAGGCACGCTCGGTCACCTGGCGCGAGGGTCGTCTGCGATTCCGGCTTGGCGGGTGCAGGAGGGCAAATGAAATCTGCATCAAAGAATGCTTCCAACTCCTTGGAACATCGGCTGGACAACCTCGATCACGATGGCACGAGGGGTTTCACGCTGGGATACGGGGGGGCTGGCCCAACCTAGACCTCCGATTTACTCCTCAGGGTGGGGGCTGGCCCAGCCGTAATCTACCGAGACTCGGGATGCCCCACCCGTGGCAGTTTCACGGGTGGGCTGCCGCGAACTCCCCCTCATTTTCATTGGTCACAGCGAAATCGGCGCATTGCCGGGTGGCCCAGCCTTTCGCGTTTTTTGCGAAGGCTGGGGTAGTTCAGTTGTCATCAAGATGAAAATCCCCGCCCTGTCGCTCCAAAACCGGGAGCGACAAGGACGGGCCACCCTCGGGAGTAAGAATCCGGAAAGAAAGTACGGGCCAGCCCCGTGGCTCTCATTCTATAGCGGATTGTGTGGGTCCGGCTCTCTGACTCGGACCGGCGGAGCAGCTCCCCAGAGACGAGATTCGTGGAAGGGCACGGCTTCAGCCGTGCCGATAAGCTCTGCTCTCCACCCACCCGAGCGAGCGCTAGCGAGCGAGGAAGGAGCATTGCTGACCCAGGTTAGCCCGCAAAACCGGCTCGCGAACCCTTCGGCTTCGCTCAGGGCAGGCTCTGGGCCACCACGGGCAGAACCCGTGACGGGTTGCCCAGCGAACGTGGTGGAATTTGACAGGATGTTTACAAACCCGTGACAAATCCGCGGCAAAGCGGCCCTACCGTGATTACGGTGAAGCTCAAGGTCGAGGGAGAACAGACATGCTTTTTCCCACTCACATCCGTAACCCCCACGGCGTTGCCATAATCGCTTTATTGGCCCTGATGGCAATCGCACCGCCGTCAGCGCCGGCGCAAAACCACGTCGTGCTCCATGCCTTCACCTACCAACCGGACGGAGCTTTTCCCAACCCGCTGATCCGGGATGCGCAAGGCACTCTCTACGGCACAACCCAGTCGGGTGGCGCCAACTGTTTCGGCGGGAACCTTACCTGCGGAACCGTATTCAAGATGGATCGCGCCGGCACGGAGAGCGTGCTGTACAACTTCACCGGAGGTAACGATGGATCATGGCCACACGCCGCCTTGGTTCGCGACGTCGCGGGCAACCTTTATGGCACCACAATAGGCGGCAATAACCTCAGCACGTCCACCGTGTTCAAGGTCGATCCGAAGGGCAACGAGACTGTACTTCACATGTTCATGGGCTTAACCGACGGTTGCTGCCAGGACTCGCCGGTTGCTCTGGATGCTAAGAGCAATGTCTATGGTATGTCGCCCTATGCAGGCGACTTGAACTGTGGCCGCGATTTGGGCTGCGGAACGCTATACAACATTACCCGGTCCGGTAAATTCAGAGTGCTTCATACGTTCAAGGGAACCGATGGTGCGCAGCCGGAGGGCGGACTGGTCCGTGACGCCAAGGGAAACCTTTATGGCGCTGCTTTCATCGGAGGCGACCTCGGCAACAACGCTTGTCCGGTTCCCGTCAACGACCGCCGGACACCCTTCGGCTGCGGAACCATTTTCGAACTTGACGCCAAGGGAAAGTTCACCGTGCTCCACACCTTCGAGGGACAGGCGGACGGATCGATTCCTGTGGGGCTGATTCGGGATGCTGCTGGCAACCTCTACGGCGAGGCCACCTATGGCGGCGACCTCACCTGCTATGTTCCCTACGGCTGTGGAACGATTTTCAAGGTCGATGCGGTTGGCAAGTTCTCCGTGCTTTACACGTTTAACTCGTCGAATTCGCGGAATCCTGGGTTTACGGGTCATGTGGTAAGGGATACGCAAGGCAATCTCTACGGGGCTAAGACATACGACGGCAGTAACTCGGATGGATTTCTGTTCAAGCTTGATCCCAGCGGCAACCTCACTAATTTGTACAATTTTCCGCCCGAGAAGAGCAAACAGGGCTGGTTCCCCGAGGACTTCGTCTTAGGTTCAAAGAGCGATTTCTATGGCACGACGCTTGCCGGCGGTCACATTGAGATTTGTGACCCCTTCAACCGCACAGGCTGCGGAACGGTGTATCACCTTACTTTCTAGTCAAATGACCGTTAGGGGTTGCGCATACGCAGGCGGGTGGGCAACAACATCTAATTTGAATTCCTAGTCCGTGATTTTCTTGCCGGGTGCCCCAGAGCCTGCCCTAGCGAAGCCGAAGGGTTCGCGAGCGGGTTGTGCGAGGGGGCTGGCCCAACCTAGACCTCCGATTTACTCCTCAGGGTGCACCGCTCAAGCTCCGCTTGGGCGGGGTTTTCGCGAACGCCGGGTGGCACATCCAAGCCCGGTTTTGGCTTGAGTGGCAGTTCCGCCGGGCAAAGGGACTTTGCCAGCGACGTTTCCGACTGGGGGCTGGCCGACCCTTTCTCAACAAGACCCGTCCGGGGGTTGCCCCACGCTTTCGCCGTTTTGTGGCGAAGGGTCGGATAGGGCCGGAACAACACCGTTCCCGATTCGGCACACGTTTCACGGCACTCTGTCCAAGTCGCAGATGCGGGTTCGAATCCCGCCGGGTCCATTCTCCCGACTGTGGAGGATAGGTTCATTTGGGGGAGAACACAGAGATAATCTCCCAAAGTAACTTGACATCCCTGCCGACGTTGCTAATACTAGCTTTGGACAGAGTGCTTCGCACCACGTGATTTGATGGCCCCGGGATTCCGGGGCCATTGCTGTTTGTGCGCTGGACGGGTGGCTCACTCAAGCCGGGTTTTGGTGGGGCAGTTCCGCCGGGCAAAGGGACCTTGCCAACGACGTTTCCGCATGCAGTAAAGTAGATCCCGTGTTAGCCGCTGAGAAACAGCCCAGCTATTGATGCGCTGCAGGGCTCTCCGCCGGAGGCTGCGGCAAAGGTGCGATCGCTTCGGTCGCATCTTCCGCTACTTTGGGCAGCGGCTGCTCCAAAGCCACAGCCAGCACCTGGTCCATCGTATCGACGAAATGCAGCTTCATGGCGCTGCGGAGATTCTCCGGTACCTCTGCCAGATCCTTCTCGTTCTCCAGGGGCAGAACGACTTCGAACAATCCTGCGCGATGGGCCGCCAACAGCTTCTCCTTCAGGCCGCCGATGGGCAATACTTTGCCACGCAGCGTGATTTCGCCAGTCATGGCCAGATCGCGGCGCACCGGTATTTTGCTAAGCGCGCTGGAGATCGCCGTCGCGATGGTGATCCCGGCCGATGGACCATCTTTGGGAATTGCTCCTTCCGGCACATGCACATGGATGTCGAGGTTGCGATAGAAGTCGCGTGCCAGGCCCAGCCGCTGCGCCCGCGAACGCACGTAAGACATGGCAGCTTGAGCTGATTCCTGCATCACGTCGCCCAACTTGCCCGTCAGCGTCAGCTTGCCTTTGCCATCGACCACGGTGGCTTCGGTGCTCAGGATCGAGCCGCCGACTTCGGTCCATGCCAGCCCCGTAACCAGGCCGACTTCGCTTCTTTCGTGCGCCAGCGTGTCGCGGAACTTGATCACGCCCAGAAAATCATTGGCGTTTTCCCCGGTGATCGCAACGTTGTAACTTTCGCCTTCTTTCACCACCTTGCGCGCGACTTTGCGGCAGATGTTGCCGATTTCGCGTTCCAGGTTGCGCACGCCGGCTTCCCGCGTATAAGACCGGATCAGCGCGGTCAGCGCTTCATCAGAGAACTTGATGTTCTTGTCAGTCAGGCCTGCCTGCGCCATCTGCTT
>CAVYPX010000004.1:0-63312 GCA_963770485.1 uncultured Acidobacteriota bacterium | reverse complement strand
AAGTTCAAAGGCATCAAGACTGGATGCACGTTGGAGGCACTTTTGGTTGGAGACTCTGCTGGAAACCTCTATGGCACGACGCTCTGGGGCGGAATCCGCAATCAGGGGGTCATATTCAAGGTTGATAAGGCAGGCAAGGGAACCGTTTTGCATACCTTCACGGGTGGAGCCGACGGTGCGTCTGACTATTTTGGTTTCATCTGGGGGGCCGGGTCGAGCCTATATAGTGTCGCTGGTGGCGGGGCCGATGGCCAGGGCATGATGTTCAAGATGGACACCAGTGGCAACAAAACGGTCTTGTACAACTTCCAAGGGGGTTCTTACGGGTCTGGACAGTCGCTGCTAGTCGCAGACGCAGCGGGAAATTTCTACGGCACAACCCAGCAAGGTGGCAACATGGCGTGCAACGGCGGTTACGGTTGCGGCGTGGTATACGAATTGTCGCCCCAGTCAAACGGAACTTGGGCGGAAACGGTCCTTTATACTTTTTGTTCCCTCACCAATTGCACGGATGGGAACAGGCCAGAGGCGGGTCCTTTGGTCCGAGACGCACCGGGAAATTTATATGGCATGACCGCGTTTGGCGGTGCCTCTTCCAACTGCGATGGGTGCGGAGACGGAGTCGTCTTTAAGCTGGATACTGCAGGCAAAGAAACCGTACTACATAGCTTCACGGATGGATCGGATGGAGGAGGCGTTTGGGGAGGTCTAACAATGGATGCTGCCGGTAACCTATATGGCGCGGTGGAGTGGGGCGGCGACCTGAACTGTCCCCTCAACAAGGGATACGGCTGCGGCGTTGTGTTCAAGATCACACCCTAAAGCCGATGGCCACCAGCGCAGCAACCTCCAGGTTAAACGCTCATAACCCAATACAGCTGGGGTTAACTGTTGTAACATCCCTATTACGCTCAAAACCCCCCGCGCTCCGGCGAACAAACAGCGCAAGCTTGCGAGAAGGCCTGTTAGCGACACTTAGGAAAAACACACGACGAATTTCGACGGCTGCTTCAAGGCTGAAGCTCAAACACTGTGCCGCAACCGCCGTCCTGCCCGCAACCGG
Organism: uncultured Acidobacteriota bacterium; assembly: GCA_963770485.1. Lineage (GTDB taxonomy): Bacteria > Acidobacteriota > Terriglobia > Terriglobales > Acidobacteriaceae > CAVVEC01. The sequence goes on along the minus strand of CAVYPX010000004.1, from coordinate 62,249 downwards.
TCCCGCCTCCCAATGTAACCCCGTACAGGTCGCCCCACTTTCCCCAAGTAATGCCCTCTTCGGGTTCATACCCGTCCTTCTTGTTGTCAGGAAACCAGTGGAGTACGGCTTCCATCCACGATCCGCTACCTAGCACCGACGGGCTCAGCCGGAATGTGGTACCGCCCTGTGCCTTTCCCCCAAGGTAGGTTGTGCTGTAGAGGTTTCCCCGACTGTCAAACACCATGTATCCTTGAGGATCGACGCCGTCGTTGCCGCCGTGGAATTCGTAGAGGGTTGCGTAGGTCCAGGCTCTGTCTTTTTGAGTTGAAGGCACAAGCTCGAACACCACTCCACAACCGTAACCGCCCTGACAATTGGGATCGCCTCCGAAGGCCGTAGTCCCATAGAGATTGCCAGAGCTGTCAAACGCCACCGGGCCGTCCGGCCGGATGATGTTGTTGTTGGTCGTGTCGAAGGAATAAAGTACAGTTTCCGTCCATCCCTGGCCCTTTTTCTTAGGCGGGTTCAAACGGTAGACAGCGCCCCAATCGTAGGAACCGCCGCCAGAGGTTGTGCCATAGAGATTTCCGCTCCCATCAAACGTTGCACCAGCATAGGGCACGGCTCCGTCAGGCTTTCCCGTGAACGCGTGCAGCACCTTAAAATGCCACTTCCCACCTTTCCTTGTTGGCCGCTTCAGCTCAAAGGCTGTGCCGCAACCGCCGTTCACGCCGCAGCCAAGGTCGCCGCCTTGATGGGCCGCACCGTAGAGATTTCCGTCTGCGTCAAAGACTAGTCTACCCTCTGGCCAGGACCCGTCGCCGTTCGGATTGAGCGTGTAAAGCAGGGCATACTTCCACGGGCTGTCAGGAGAAGTTGGAGGCATCAATTCAAAAATGTTTTGGCTGTGGTCAGCACCGTATAGGTTGCCGTCCTTGCCAAGCATGACTGATACTGGATACCCTCCCTCGTTACTGGCAAAACTGTGGAGCACGGTCTTTGTCCACTTACCAGCGCGAGTTCGAGGCGCGGTCAGCTTATAAACAGTGCCCAAGTTGTACGCGCCACCGTTGCCAGTGGTGCCGTAGAGATCGCCATTCCGGTCAGCGACCGGGACCGCTAGTGGCAGCCGGCCGTCGGAGCCACCCTGAAACCTGTAGATGGTTCGGTAGCCGTTTCCTGCTGCGTTGGCCGTGGCTCCCAATATAACCAAAGTGGCCAGAGTCATGACCCCGAAGATCCATTTGCCCGGATGCCTGCTGATTTTCATTGGGGCCATCTCCTTCCGAGGTGAGCGCAAGACGAATCTGTGGGGTTGATCCGCCGGGGCTGTACTTTATCACGAAATGACAAAACCTTCTTCGATTTTTTCAGTCAAGAACCACGCGGAACTCCGTGAAAACAAACAATGAAGGTGCCAGCACTTGGGGATAGTTGGCGTAAATCGCAATATCACTCATTGACCAGCGGTCAAAACGTGTAATGGCCTGGTTTCGTCAGTTATCATTTGAGGGCGTCTCACGATGCCCTTCATGTTTCATCACGACGACATTGTCGAAGAGATTGCCACGAAGCGACAGGGCAAGGTTAACGCGGTAGATCGGTACATCATTCAAGGCCGAGAGATGCCTCCGCATCGATGGCGCGTGCATTTCCTCGATGGGAATAAGCCGCTATCTCAGTATTTCGTCAACCAAGAAGATTTGAGATTGGTCAAATGTCCTCACTTGCAGCCCAGACGAACTTCTCAATGAGCGCTATCGCGCCAATTATGAAGAATCGCCCCGCACGTCGTTTTTCTCTGGGCTATGATTAGAGCGTGCTCCCCATTCTCTGGCCAATCGTTGCCCTTGCTCTGTTCGTTCTCGTGGTCATCGGGATTACCATCGGGACGCTGACGGGTTTGTTCGTGTCCATGGCCATAAGGAACGAGCGCCGGGGAGTCTGGAAGAATTAAGCAGCCCTAGGCGTTGTTGGGACTTTCGCTGGATTCATGTTGCCGTTTCTGTTCATCGGACGGCACTACCATGCGGAGTACTACATAGAAAACGGGAAAGCTGTCGCAAGAACCTCGTTTGATGACCTGCACCCTTGGCTGTTTGCTTTCTCGGGGGCTATGCTCTTACCCATTATCCGTGAGGCTTACAGACGCATGCGTAGGACTGTATAACCTAACTGGCGTAACATCGCCATTACACTCAGAACCCGCTAGGATGATGGCGAACGCGTGAGAATTTGCAGCAAGGAAGGCCCCAGGGCTTCGCACTAATCGCGTCCTATTACCTCTTCGGTGCCATTGCAACATATCGAGGTAAGCCTTATAATTTTCAATTAGTTAAGCGGGCCTGCCGACTGTTGATCGCAGACGACAAGCCCTAACCACCACAGGAGGGTTGACTCCAATGGCAGCTACCGAGACCGTACCTCAATTCCGATTCCCCCGCAAATCGCCCATCAGCAAAACTGGCGTGCTCACGATCCACGGTTTCGGCGTGCGCGTGCGTATGCAGTCCGGCCATCTCGAAATCGAAGATGGCGTCGGCCCGGAGCGCCGCAAGGTCAGGCTCGCCCGTGTAGGACACGGGCTGAAACGGCTGGTCTGCATCTCCGAGGACGGCTTCGTAACACTGTCCGCTTTGAAATGGCTTTCAGATGTCGGAGCCTCATTCATCATGCTTGACCGCATGGGGAAAGTTTTATTTGTGACCGGGCCAACTGCGCCCAGTGATGCGCGGTTACGTCGTGCTCAATCGTTGGCATTCGGCAACGGGACTGCGCTCTTGATCGCGAAAGACTTGATTGAAGCAAAACTCCAGGGCCAAGAGAGACTCGTTCGGGATGACTTGCAGAACTCGGCACCGGCGGATCTGATAGCGGGATTCCGGGCGAGATTGGCCGATGCTGAAAACCTAGACACGGTGCGAGTCCTAGAAGCACATGCGGCAGTTGCTTATTTCGGGGCATTTAGTGGTATGCGAGTTCAGTGGCCTAAATCGGACTTGCGAAAAATTCCCACTCATTGGCTCCAGGTAGGGCCTCGGCACTCAGTTCTTTCCCATAGTCCACGGCTAGCAATTTCGCCCGCGCACAGCATCCTTAATTATTGCTTTGCGATTTTAGAGAGTGAGGGACGTTTGGCTCTATCCGCTCTTGGTCTCGACCCCTCGATTGGCTTTCTTCATTTGGACCGGGCAAATAGAGACTCGCTGGCCCTGGATGTTATTGAACCCGTCCGCGTGGATGTGGAACGTTGGCTCTATCGATGGATAAGTACTGAACCATTGCGCCGGTCTGATTTTCACGAAACGTCCACAGGAAGTGTCCGGCTCATGTCACATCTCTGTTGCAAGCTTTCGGAGACCGCTCCTGTTTGGCGACGGCTAATAGCACCATGGGCAGAAAGAATTTCATTTCTACTTTGGGCGAGCACTTCACGCTCCAAGCCTCAGCGCCGGATCGTTCCGCCCGCAACGAGGCTCACCCAATCGCGCCGGAGAGAAGTTAAGGGAAGCACCGCGCCATCAATCCAGATGCCGAAACCCGAACACGTGTGCTCCGATTGCGGAGTCAAGATTCGGAATGGGAAAAAGCTCTGCTCGAAGTGCGCGAAGCGGGCGACGCGCACGAACTTCCGCGTCGGTAGGCGCATAGGACAGCAGGCGCAACATCTTGCCAAGCGAGCCAGCACCATGCGAACACACCGGCGGGCTATTCAGGGCTGGAAACCTTCAGCACTTCCCGCGTGGCTTACCCGAGATACGTATGTAAAGCGTGTTGTGCCCGCACTGGCCAGCGTTGCGAAGTCTCAAATCCGCTCGGCGCTTGGCGTGAGCGAGCCGTACTCATCAGATATCCGGGCAGGCAAGCGCATCCCCCATCCCCGGCACTGGGAGACACTGGCGCAATTGGTGGCCGGTTCAAAAACATTTGTAACGACAAATTCTTTGAGCAGAGTTAAGCTGGACAACTTGAAGTTTACGGAGGGAACGTTTCCCAAAAATAGTTAAAACCAACGACAAAATGGAGGCTGATCGAAATGATCGATTTACCTACCGAAGAATTAGCAGGTTTCCGCCTCGAAATACTGGGAGCGTGGACCGTTGAGGAATTCCAATCGTTGCTGGTTACTATCAATAATGCGTACAAAAGAATTGCGCCAATCATGCTCTTGTGGGAACTCATTCGCGAGGAAAAACGGCGCAATAATGCCCTTGGGGAGGAAAATCGTCGCGATCAACAGGATTGGCATTGGCATGTGCTCTATCACGGCTCTGAATATTACGGTTTCCCTGAGCGTCCCCTTCGATTTAGACATTCGATCTCTGACGTTCTGACCGTTGTTCTACCATTCGTAGTTCCTCTTGACATCGATGGAATCAAACTTGAGTCACCCGGTTGGGTTCAGGTGATAGGTAATCTGAATCCTCTTAAGGTAATTGCAGATTTCATTTCCAAATGGCGAGCGGAAAATACCAAGCGTCTAGGTATCCAGAAAGCATCCGAAACAGAACGGGAACGAATTCGGACTGAGGCGGCTATTGAACGTGAGCGATTACGCAAAGGATTTGTGTTGGAAGTTCTTCGCCAAATGCCCAGTGACCTGACAGGTACGGCTGCTGATCGTTTGCCGGAAATGATCGAGCACGCAATTAACCCAACCATGAATACACTTGAACATCTCTCAGTCGATTCTCGTGTGCGCGATGCGACAGTGGTGACTCCCGGTTTGCCCTTACCGCGCGCTCGTGTAAAGAGGAAAATGTGACGTAAGAATTCTTCGAAAGTGGACTTCCGCAAACTACCAACCCAAAGCAAGTCATTCGTTGGAGGGTGCTGCCGGAGTTATGAGAAATTCTCTCATTCTGAATGCAGAAGAGGAGCCCTGATCAACCATTGCATCTAGTATTTTGAGTACTGCATCCCGAAGGGCAGGTGTTTTTCGAAGTATATTAGTTTGACCAAACACTGGAGGTGTCAGAATCCTTGAGAGCCTGAACAGAGAATCACGATCGTTTAGGGTAATTGCCCCATCACCGATTCTCAGGCAATCATCAAGCCACCCGAGGGCGTCGGGCAGGAGAAAGTTGCCGATTGAGTCCAGCAGCCGAATAAAGGACCTGCAGATCGGCGGCGCAGAACCGACTTTGTTCACAAAATCTCTAATCTTGGACTCATGTGCTCTGAGCGGTTCCCATTCCTTGGCTTCCTCCTTCCAGGGGATGTCTAACAACAAGGCTGATGCCAACTTCGTTAGGTCGCCGCGCTCGTCGGAAACTAGTTCTGCAACATTGGAGACTGCCAATATACGAGTTTCCGTTTCCTTCCATAGGGTCCAAAAGGTGCTCTTTTCATGCACGCGATCCTCTGCCCTAATTAGTTCGTGAAATATTTCCGCGACTTCATCGGCATGATCTGGTATTGAGACCGAAAATGGCCTCCACAGTCGCAGAGCGACTGCGGGGTCACATCGAACTACAAAATTCGAAACCTGAACTTTGAGAGATGCCTCCACCTCGTGGCTGCGCCGCCTATCGTACCGCTCATAACGTTTCCACGAGTGAGCCAAGGACTCGGCAATTTGTGTCCATAACTTTTGCGCTAATGGTCTAGCTTGTTGTGCGGAGATTATTGCTGCGACCAGCGGCAGAATGTGGGAGCTAAAAGTCTCCGCAATGCTCAACCGATAGCGACGCCGTTCCTGGAGAGGGACCGCTGACCTTATTCGTGCTCGGATGGAGGCAATATCCGTCGAAATCGAATCCCGAAAGTTTACACTGGATGCGAAACCCCGTCGTCGGAATCTCCCGTAACGCCGTCTCTCCGCTTCTGATAGATCGAATAGCCCGGCAATACACGCCGACGCGAGGTCGGCGTCACGATCCCAGAGATATGAGCCGATTGACATCGCAGTGTACTCACGAACCTCATCCACCGAATGCGTTATGCCAACCGCGATTCCTTGATAGAGTCTTTGACGCGTCGAATCATCTGCACCATCGAGGAGAAGCGGTAGCACACGTGCGGCGGCCCTGGAACCACCTCTCGAAAACCGTTGGACTCTCTCGGTGTCGTTAGTGACATCCACCATGATTCTTGACAGTAACAGCTCGCGACACCACTCCTTCTCGGCAGCATTCAACTCCTGCCAATGATCCCTTGTGCAAACAGCCGCTACATAAGCCGGACCACCTTCGTACATCCAAGAATCAGCGCCTTGTCTCTTGGCCTGCTCTGTTTCTAATTTTTGGGCTTCATTCAGCATTTCACGCCAACGCCCTGGATCAAAGACTTCTGGTTTGCTTCCCTCAAAAACTGAATCCGCCCAGGTTCCTAGACCAATTGCCTCCATATTAGACTTGAGCCTCGGCTGACTCTTCTGAATCACTTCTGCAATATCCGCGTCAGGAGGCAGAGGTGTATACAAGATTTTCCCATCATCAAGTTCCTGGGTAGGCGTGAAGTTACGCAGATCGATTCTGTGCAACCGCAGCCTCCACAACTTATCGGCCTCCTTTTGTTTTTCTGCGGCAGGAAGTCTTGACTTGTGATCCTCGATTATTGTCCAGACGCGACCCCGCAAGGGACCCGCCTGAAGCTGCTGCGTTAGCCATTCAAGGTTGCGCCTGCGATGGGGTAATGCGTCGCTTGCTACTCTCTCAGCTCTATGAATCCGCTGGAGATCATTCAATCCGAAGGAGCCAAGCATTGAACTAACAGGAGACATATCAGCCACAAAGCGATGCGAATCAAGTTCAAAGAACTCTCGGACCCGCAGAAAAGCAAGGGGAACGTCTCCGAGACTGTCCGGATAGGCCATCGCAACGCTCGCTACCACTGCACTAATTGCGACATTATTGCTTCTCGATAGAATATTGCGAGCTAACGATGTCAGATCTATCCCTTGCCCCGCTACATCAAGCATCCATTTCTCCAAAGCCAGTGTTTCAGTGAGTTCTGCCCTTTCCAGGTGGAGTGTCGGCCCCAATGTGGTCTGGATTCGTTTCAGTAAATCCTCGCTGTGTTCCACGAGTCGCTGTATGACACCAGAGTCAAAATAGGGATTGATACTTGTGGTGGCCCGCTGCCACTCCGTCGGCAACGATTCGCGCGTAAAGCTTCCAGCTCTAGGGTTGAGGTCGGTCACCCACTTGAAAATCGCATTCCATAAATCGCTCCCTGTCTCTCCAGTCTCCGAACGTATACCTAGCGCGAGAAGGGTCTTGAACTGGGCTTCGTCCTGACTTGCTGTTTGATCGAAGTCATAGCTAAGGATGTGAAAAGAGCGCAAGAACGTCCATAGTTCGTCAAAAGCGATGTCTCTTCCTGCCGCTCGGTGACATAGTCGTTTCAAGACCTCCAGATATTCGCGGCTGTCGTTGGAAACTACTCCCGCACGTGCGACTCGCCGCTGAAAATCTTCTGCTGAAGCGGAAGCTAATGCGGTCTGTAACAACAGCAAAAGGTGCTTATTCTTTTGGGCAAGATAACCAGTCGCAAGCACAAAAGCGTCGATGTTTGGGTCAAACTGCTTCGGATTTGTGAAGTCCGCCCAGGCATCATTTATCACATCCATGAAAACTCTATCTGATTCGGTGAACTTGACTTCATGCTTTACGGACCAGAGTTGTCTTCGTCTAAGGCCGTTGCTATCAATGGTCACAATATGAGCATCGTCCGTTTCGAAACCCAGATGTTCTGCTTGGAGATGTAGTTCCTGAAGGAGCGCGTCGTTGAATATGGGGACATGTCCACGAACTAAAAGTACAGCCAGCAGGCCGGTTTGAACTGCCATTTCAAAGACTCCGCCGCCGCTGCCGGTTGAAAATGGGCTTGCCATCTGTTTCCCAGTAGCGGCGTCGAGCTCGCGTTCCATCTCTTGTGACATACCGACATTCTAGCCCCGTTCCATCCCCGCCCCCGGCCCCGCCCCGGCCCCGAGGGGTGTGCGGATTTTCCCGGCCCGAATAGCTCTCCCCCCCGTCGGGTTGACCTGCTCTGCGGCACGGCCTAACATAGCGCCGACGGTGTCGCATGGTCGGCCAAACGGTCTCCCACTATCGCATTCTGGGAAAAATCGGGGGTGGGGGCATGGGGGTCGTCTATGAGGCGGAAGATACGCGTCTCGGCCGCCGGGTTGCCCTGAAGTTCGTTCCTGACAATTTAGTCGGCGACCCCAAGTCGCTGGATCGCTTCGAGCGCGAAGCCCGCGCCGCCTCGCGGCTAAATCACCCGCACATCTGCACCATCCACGACATTGAGGATAATGACGGCCACCCTTTCATCGTCATGGAAAAGCTGGAAGGGGAAAGCCTGAAGCAGCGCATCCAGGGGAAACCGCTCGAACTCGAAGCGCTGCTCGACATCGCGGTGCAGGTGGCGGAGGCGCTGGAAGCTTTGCATGCCAAGGGCATCATTCATCGCGACGTTAAGCCAGCCAATATATTTCTGACCGAAGGCGGGCAGGTGAAGATGCTGGACTTCGGCCTGGCCAAGCTGTCACGCGATCAGGACGTGGCAGCGGGCGCAGACACTCCTTACGAGGATTCGCTCACCGCGGTCGGAGTAGTTCCCGGGACCGCGGTTTACATGTCTCCGGAGCAGGCGCGCAGCGAAGAAATCGATCCGCGCAGCGATCTTTTTTCTTTCGGTGTGGTGCTCTACGAAATGGCCACGGGCAAGAAACCTTTTCAAGGGACCAACGTGGTGACAACTCTGGACGCGATCCTGCATCAGAAGCCGGCGTCACCCTTGCCGCTAAACCCCGCGCTTCCCGCTGAAATCGAGGGCGTCATCGGGAAGGCAATGGAAAAGGATCGCGCCAAGCGCTACGAAAGCGCCGCCCAGATGAAAGCCGACCTGCAGCGTTTGAAGCGGGAAACCGAATCAGGGTTGATCAAGACGGGAGCGCATGAGGCGCCTTTGCGCGTGGTGACCAGCACCTTCCAGACTTCCAGTCCGTTGCAGAAATACCTGCTGCTGGGCATGGCGGGGATTTTGATCACGGTGCTGGCTGCGTTCGGAACCTGGTGGTTCAAGCACCGTTCTGCGGACACCGGCGTCGGCAAAAATACTATCGCCGTGCTCCCGCTGCAGAACATGAACGGCGATTTCAGCGTGGACTACCTGCGCTTTGCGCTGGCCGATGAAATTGCCAACGTGTTGACCTACAGCCGCACGCTCGATGTGCGCCCCTCGGCGGTCACGCGAAAATACGTAAGTCCGGATATGGATCCGCAACAAGTGGGGCGCGAACTGCATGTGGCCAGCGTGCTGACCGGACACTTCTTGCGGCAGGGAAATCGTCTCCTGGTCACGCTGGAAGCCACGGACGTAAAAAATGACCGGCTGTTATGGCAGACCAACTTCAACGGTGACAGTCAGGACCTGATCAACCTGCAAGCACGGCTAGCCCAGCAGATACGGCAAGGATTGCTGCCCATAATGGGCGCAGCCGGTGGTTTTCTCGACACCGGCACCCGGCCGAAAAACCCGGAAGCCTATGACCTTTATTTGAGGAGCGTCGCCGTCGCCCACGACCCCGAGCCCAACAAACAGGCCATTACGATGTTGGAGCGGGCGGTGGGACTGGACGCCAGCTATGCGCCTGCGTGGGAGGCACTGTGTGTACGCTACTACTACGATGCCAATTATTCGAGCGGCGGCGAAGAAGCGTTCCAGCATTCGAACTCCGCCTGCGAGCAAGCTCTGGCTCTTGACGTCAACCGGATTATGGCGGCGGGCCAGTTGATCACAAACGAAGTGGAAAGAGGGGAGTTGGCGAAGGCCTATCCGGCGGCGGAGGCGCTGGTCAAAAACCGCCCGGAGAGCGCTCAGGCGCATTTCACACTGGCATACGTTCTGCGCTATGCCGGAATGCAAGAGGAGTCGGCGCGCGAGTGCGACATTGCACTGAACCTCGATCCGAGGAATTATTTTTTCCGCTCTTGCGCATGGGCGTTCATGGAACTGGGCAAAACCCGTCGCGCCATGGAATTTGTCCAGTTGGACGCTGGGTCCGAGTGGGCAGCCTACATCACGCCGTCCATTCTGCTGCGTGAAGGCAAACTGGCGGAAGCGAAGGAGAGCGTAAAGCGTATGCCTACGAATCCCCGCTACCACCGCGATCTTCTTGAAGCTTGTCTGGGGCTGCGCCCGCCGTCCGAACTCGATCGCATCGCCCACGAAGCGGAAACTACGTTCCCGGCGGGAACCGATCCCGAACCCTGGTATTACCAGGGATCGATATTCGCGTTCTGTGGCAAGCAGAATGCCGCGATTCACATGCTGCAGGCCGCCGTAGAACAAAACTATTGCGCGTATTCCGCTCTGCTCTCTGACCCGCTACTGGCCAAACTCCGAAGCAGCCGAGAGTTTGACAAGGTGCTGACCGCCGCGCACCAGTGCCGGGAGAGCGTCGGAAACCCGCAGGCCCAGTGAATCAGATAGGATTGTGGGTAAGTTGCGGCTACCTTTTTCTGCTTCACGCAGTCGATTAATAGGAACCCGATATCAGGAAAAATCTTGGTTCCCATCCCCGAGCAGAACCATCCCTTATCTATGACGAATCATGATCGTAAAATTTGGCGGCGGCCGCGGCGCGGCTTCCGCTGGGTCCGGCTTGCCCAGGCCTTCTTACTTCTCCCGCTTTTTTACCTTGGCTCGCTTGCGCAAGTCCCGGCGCAGCAGGCGAACGCTGTCGACCCGCTGGGGGTCGATCCTCTGGCCGTTACTCCTTTGCCGCAGGACACCGGAGCGGCCGGCCTGAAACAGATGCTGCTGCGGTTGCGGACGACGGCGCGGTTGATGCAGACCGTGGCTCATCCCGACGATGAAGATGGTGGCATGCTCACGCTGGAGTCTCGCGGAAAAGGAGCCAGCGTGCTGCTGTTGACGCTCAACCGGGGTGAGGGCGGACAAAACAAAGTTGGCAGCAATCTGTTCGATGTGCTGGGCGTTTTGCGCACCTTGGAATTGACCGCAGCCGACCGTTATTACGGTGTTGAACAGCGCTTCACGCGGGTGGCGGATTTCGGCTTCACCAAAACTGCAGACGAAACTTTTCAGAAGTGGCAAGGGCACGATATCGCGCTGGGCGACATGGTGCGGGTGATCCGAACGTTTCGGCCTGACGTTTTAGCTCCCCGGTTCAGCGGCACCAGCCGCGATGGACATGGCCACCACCAAGTCTCATCGATTTTGGCACGGGAAGCGTTCCGTGCCGCGGCAGATCCGAACCGCTTCCCGGAACAGATCAAGGAGGGACTGCTGCCGTGGCAGGCAAAGAAGCTCTACATCGGCAACGTGTGCGGCTTTGGCGCGACAAGCTGTCCCGATGAAAATTACACGCTCAAGCTGAACACGGGCGTTGTAGATCCCGCGCTGGGCATGTCGTACGTGCAGTTTGCCATGGAGGGGTTGCGGCATCAGCTTTCTCAGGGAGCGGCGGGCTGGACGGTCGATCCCGGCGATCGCTTTACGTTTTACAAGCTGGTGGATTCGGTTCAGCCGCCGGTTACCGATAAAAATGGTCACGAGAAAGATTTCTGGGACGGCATCGATACAAGTCTGCCGGGACTCGCGGCGCGGCTGGGGGCAGATGGCGACAAGGTTCCATTCCTGCGACCGGCGCTGATGGACATCCAAAGCAGGGTGGCAGAGGCAACTGCTGCGGCCGAGCACAAACCTTCCAAAGCCGCAGCCCCACTTCTCTCCGGTCTGCAAACCGTGCGTAGGTTAGTCGAGAGGGTGAAGAAATCCGCGCTTTCAGAAGCCGACAAGTACGAGCTCCTGGTTGCGTTAAACACTAAGGCAGAACAATTTGAGAGCGCTGCCAACCTCGCGGCCGGCGTGGAATTGAGGGTCACAGCTGACATGCCTGCAGGAGGCAATACGGATGAATCGTCCGTGGTGGTGCCGGGCCAAACCTTCCAGCTGAATGCTGAATTTGTAAGTCATGATACGGATGTCAAAGCGGATGGCGTCAAGCTGGATTTGCCACCGGGGTGGGACGCGAAAGAATTGACTGGGTCCCACGAGCCGGGACGGCTCTTAATCAAGTTTCAAGTAGCGGCACCGCGCGATGCGCAATACACGCGGCCGTACTGGCACCGCACCGATCCTGAAACCGATGCCATCAACACGATTGATGATCCGCAAGACGTGACTCTTCCCTTCCCGCCCCCGCCCATGCAGGCACATGCGACATATTCGCTGGGCCAAAAGCAAGGCATCGCGCACGCCGTCGCTATGGTAAAGGTCAAAGACGACGGTAAGCGGGCGCTCGCCGTCGTGCCGGCGTTCTCGGTTGAACTAGACCCGGGCGAGCAGGTGATTCCCACGGCGGGTGACTCCGTGTGCAGCGTAAAGGTGGCCGTTTCGAGCAATCTGTCGGGCGCGAGCCAGGGAACGCTGCGTTTGCAAGTGCCGGAAGGATGGCGCGCGGAACCAGCGAACTTGCCGCTGCAATTCCATGGACGCGGTGAGGAACATGAATCTGAATTCAAGGTCTTCCATGACGGCATGAAAGAAGGGCGAACGCAGATCCGCGCCGTCTTCGAGTCAGGAGCTAAGACCTACAGCGAAGGCTACAGCGTGGTGACTCGCGAGGATCTTGACACTTTCTACTACTACCAGCCCGCTGTGCAGCGGGTCAGCATCGTCGACGTAAAAGTCCCCGAGGACTTGAAAGTCGGCTATGTCATGGGTGCGGGCGATGATATTCCAACCGCGCTGAAACAGATTGGCATGGACGTTACCCTGATTCCGGCGGAAAAGCTCGCCACTGAGGATTTGAGCCGATACGGCACGATTGTTCTGGGAATCCGCGCTTACGATACGGAGAAGGACGTCGCGGCCAACAACAAGAAGCTGCTCGATTATGTGTCTGCCGGCGGCACGCTAGTCGTGCAGTACAACACCGGTGTTGGCGATTTCAACGCGGGAAATTTCACGCCTTATCCGACAAAGCTGAGCCGGGCTCGCGTCTCCGTCGAGGAAGCACCGGTTGAAGTTCTCGCCTCGGACGACGGCATTTTTCACTATCCCAACCAGATCACGCAGCACGACTTCGACGGCTGGGTGCAGGAACGCGGGCTGTATTTCATGGATCAGTGGGATGACCACTTCAAGCCCCTGCTGGCTTGCCACGATCCGGGAGAATCGCCGCAGAAAGGAGGGCTGTTGCGTGCGCAATACGGCAAGGGCACGTACATCTATACCGGATACGCCTTCTTCCGGCAACTGCCTGCGGGGGTACCGGGAGCGATTCGGTTGTACGTGAATCTGCTGAGTGCGAAAGGCGGTAGTCAGTAGGCAGTAGTCAGTAGGCAGTAGTCAGGAGTCAGCAGTTGAACGAATTAAACCACCGAGGACACGAAGTGCCCAGAGGCTTGAGTCGACATGCAGCCTGATTCACCGCAGCCCGGCAGCACTCCCGCATCACCGCATCTGATTCGCGGGATCGGGCTGGGCAGCGCAACCGCGCTTAACATGATTGACATGATCGGGGTGGGGCCGTTCATCACCATCCCCTTGATCGTAAGCGCGATGGGTGGACCGCAGGCCATGCTGGGCTGGATCCTGGGCGCGATCTTCGCTATGTGCGACGGTCTGGTGTGGGCGGAACTGGGTGCGGCCCTGCCTGGCTCGGGGGGTTCGTATCGCTACCTGCGGGAAAGCTTCGGTCCCGATCGTCTGGGCCGGCTGATTTCTTTCTTGTTTGTATGGCAGCTTTCCTTCAGCGCACCACTTATCATTGCATCAGGCTCTATTGGCCTTGCCGGGTATGCATCCTACTTCTGGCCCAGCCTGGAAAAGCAATCTATCACGCGCCACTGGAGCGTGCCTCTGCCGCTGTTGGGGGAATTGCAGCTGAACTGGCTGGTTTCGGGAGCGACGTTCGTCGCCATCGGAGTGGTAGTTCTGGCAACCGTGGTTTTGTATCGGAAGATCACGAGCATTGGATGGATTTCGAAACTTCTGCTGGTGGGCGTGATCGGAACAATGTTTTGGATCATTGTTGCGGGGCTCAGCCATTTCGACGCTTCCCGCGCTTTCAGTTTTCCTCCCGGCGCATTCACCTTGTCGCGCAATTTCTTCCTGGGGCTGGGCTCGGCAATGCTGGTCGCGACCTATGATTATTGGGGGTATTACAACGTCGCCTTTCTGGGTGATGAGGTGAAGGAGCCGGGGAAAACGATCCCACGCGCGATCCTGCTATCCATTCTTTTAGTGAGCTGTCTATACGTGGTGATGAACATCAGCATTCTGGGAGTGGTGCCGTGGCAGGAGATCCGGGGAAGTCAAGACAACCGGGGCTTGTATGTTGTGTCTATTTTCATGCGGAGGATTTACGGGCCCTGGGCTGCCAATCTCGCGACCGGGCTGGTGATGTGGACGGCGTTCGCTTCGGTTGTTGCGGTGATGCTGGGATACTCGCGGGTGCCCTACGCGGCCGCCCTCGATGGAAGTTATTTCAAGGCGTTTGCGCGCGTACACACCGAGGGGCGGTTCCCGTATGTGTCGCTGCTCGCGCTGGCCACGGTTGCCGCGCTGTTTTGTTTTCTGTCGCTAGCGGATGTAATCGCCGGCCTCGTGGTTATCCGTATCACGCTCCAATTCCTGGTGCAGGCGATTGGCTTGATTGTGTTGCGCGTCCGCCGTCCTGATTTGCCGCGTCCGTTTCGCATGTGGCTTTACCCACTTCCCGCGCTCACGGCGTCGGTTGGATTCTTGTTCGTTCTCATCTCACGCACCAACTCACTCACTCAGATTCGGTATGCCGTCCTCATCCTGATCACGGGCGTGACCATCTACCTGGTGCGAGCTTGGCGTCATAGAGTGTGGCCGTTCGGCGAACCCGTGGCGGGACCGATCGAAGGGGTTGCAAGCAACTGACCATGGCTGAGTCGGTGAAAACTTCGATGCCCGCACCCTCGCGGACGACGACGAACGGTGCGGCTTGGGCTCCGCTGGGCGAACCGCTCTTCCGATCGCTTTGGGTTGCGGCGGTAATCTCCTACACCGGAACCTGGATGCAGAACGTGGGCGCGGGCTGGCTGATGACCCAGCTCACCATGTCCCCGTTAATGGTGAGCCTGGTGCAGGCGGCGACCACTCTGCCGGTTTTTCTCGTCATTCTGCCCGCGGGCGCGCTGGCGGACATGGTGGATCGGCGGCGCTTTCTGCTGATCACGCAGGGTTGGATGGTCGCGGCCGCGGCGTTCCTGGGAATCTTCACGCTGCTGGGCCATGTAACTCCCTGGATTCTGCTCCTGTTCACATTCCTGCTCGGTTTGGGAGCGGTGATGAATGATCCGGCGTGGCAGGCGATCACCCCGGAAATCGTTTCGCTGGAACAGCACGCGCCCGCCGTAGCTTTGAATTCCGTCGGGTTCAACGTAGCTCGGGCCGTAGGCCCAGCACTTGGCGGCATGGTAATCGCCATCGCAGGTTCCGGGTTTGCTTTTCTGCTGAATGCCATTTCATTTTTTGGTGTGATTTTCTTTCTCTACCGCTGGAAGCGACCTCACTTCGACGATGTTGAAACTGGAAAAGTCAGCGATGCCATCGTGAGCGGCCTGCGTTATGTGCGCGGCGCGCCAGTCGTGCGCTGCGTGCTGATGCGAACCGGTGCATTCAGTTTGGCGGCGAGTTCCTTGCTGGCGCTGCTTCCCATCGTCGCCCGCCCATACGGCGCGACCGGCTACGGCCTGCTGCTCGGATCATTCGGCTTCGGGGCGTTGGCGGGTGCAGCCGTGTTGCCCCACTTGCGCAGCACACTGTCGGTGGATGGAGTTGTGACCTTCGCCATCGTGGTGTATGCGGCCATGACGTTCGCCGCCGGACGAGTGCAAAGCTTCGGCTGGCTGAGTCTGGTATTGTTTACCAGTGGAACGGCCTGGATCGGAATCCTGGCCTGCCTCAATGTAGCGGCGCAGACGATGTCGCCTTCGTTTCTGCGCGCCCGGGCGTTGTCGCTGTATCTGCTGGTGCTGCAGGGCGGCATGGCGATAGGCAGCGCGGTGTGGGGAGCGCTGGCCAGCCGAATCGGGATTCCATCCGCACTGCTGTGTTCCGCCGTAGCACTTGTAGCCGGGCTAGTCACTGTGCGACGCTATCCGCTGAGTTCCCGGGAACTTCGGTATGCGCCGTCGGTCGTGCGAGATTAGTCGAGGACGTGTTTCCGCAATTCCAACTGCGATTTCAAGGAGATTCCTTATGAAGAGAATCATGAACTGGCTGTTCGCATCTCTGCTTGTGGTGGTTTGCAGCTGCGTCGCGTTTGCGCAAGCCGCTAAGTCTGACGAACATCGCACCATCAGTCAAGTTCTGGATCGCTCGGTTAGCGGTGTGGAAGGCGAGTTTGTCCCGGCCGCCGAGGCCATGCCCGAGGACAAGTATTCCTTCGCGCCCACGACCGGGGAATTCAAGGGCGTGCGTACGTTCGCTCAGCAGGTGAAGCACGTGGCAGCGGTGAACTACATGGTCGGGGCATCCATTCTGGTGGAGAAACCGCCGGTTGAACTGGGCAGCGAAAATGGTCCGGATTCCCTGAAAACCAAGGCCGAGATAGTGAAGTTTCTGAAGGACTCCTTCGCTTATTTTCACAAAGCTGTCGCCAGCATTGATGAGAAGAACCTGGTGGACCCGATCCAGAGTCCCTTCGGACAGAACAAGGTCACTCGCCTGGGAATGGCGACTCTCATTGTGGGCCACTGTTTCGATCACTACGGCCAGATGGTGGAATACCTGCGCATGAATGGCATCGTTCCGCCCGCCAGCCGCTGACGAGCTAGGCCCGCCTGTCCCGACCCGCGTTATTCAGGACCGGCACTCGCCGGTCCCTTTCCATCCCTTCCCCTCTTAAGACTGGAAACCGGGTATGGCACGGAAGTGCCATTTACACATCCAACAACGAGACATAGGCTATCTCATCTCCCCACTTCCATGACAGTGGCTAGACCGGATGCCCGTGGCTTAGACGGAGGGTCGTTGCCCTATCGATCGTGATGGATGCCATGGAGCCGATTGCAGGGAGCAGTAGATGACGACTAAGAGGCATCGCCCGATTGCCAGGGGAGTATCTGGCCTGGAACGGGAGCGTAACGCGCAGCGGGAAATCGACACTTTCCTCCATGCTCTGAGTTCTTATCCGGAACACTTTGCCCGTAAACCCTATCTCAGCTTTGAGAAGCATCTATTCGGCATTATGACCTCTGCGCGCGCGCACACCGCGGACAACAATCACCGTCGAAACAGTTAGTCCGTTCAGCGACTGTTTTTGCTTGCGCCCCGAGCTGTGATCTCAGTAAGAAGCAATTCTGCGTCGAGACCATGCCTGCGAAGATCTTCCTGAATGCGCAACCTGACTCGGTTCGCGCTTGCTTTTGGATCCAGAAAAACCAGGACTGAGGGTCCGGCCCCGCTCAAGGCTACTCCCAGGATTCCCGAGGTCAGGTTCAGTTTCTGCAACGCGGGCAGCAGCGGGCACAGGGCAGCTCGGTATGGCTGATGGATGCGATCTGCAAGTGCGAATGCCAGCAAGTCCCGGCGTCCCTGGAGGAATGCCGTCAGCAGCAGCATAGAGTTCTGAATGTTGGTCACGGCATCGGCACGGGAGTACTGCTCCGGGAGAACTCGGCGCGCTTCCTCGGTGGAAAGGCTCTCCTTCGGGACCGCAAGCAGCAAGGGCCATTTTCCTTTTGGAGTCACCCGGGCGATCTGGGCTTCGCTTTCATCCGACATGCGAACGACCACCAGTCCTCCCATCCAACAGGCGGCGGCGTTGTCAGGATGCTGTTCGCGGCGGGCCGCCTCGCCCACGATTTTGCTCTCATCCCAACCCAATCGGCCGAAATGAACTGCCAGCGCGATCCCAGCCAACCGTGCCGCGGCGGATGACCCGCATCCCTTGCCAATGGGAATCTGGTTCTCGATGCGGAGTGCGAGCGGTTGAACGCGTTTTCCTTCGGCCTGCAAAACTTCGCGATAGGTCGCCAGGATCAGGTGATTTTCCAGTTGGCCACAGATTTCCGCGTCACGTCCGCGCGCAGTTATGGAAAACTCTTCCGCCGGACATGCCGTGATCTTGAGAAACAACGACAAGGCCAACGCGGCGGCGTCGAAGGCCGGGCCAAGATTGGCGGAAGTCGCCGGCAACGCGAGATGCAAAGCCTGCGATCCAGGACGATTCTTGGATTTGTGAAAAGACATAAGCCGTTCCGGCACAGCGCGCAATATTTTTATCGCATGATCAATGTGTAGGGAAGTGGTTTCCTACGTCTCCATTTTGTCATCCGCCGCTTTCAAGGTTCGAATAACTGCGTCCACGCTGGCGTCAAGCAGGATCGGCGGGTGTCGCTGGGCTTCGAGCGTTCGGGCTTCCTGCTCGCGCTCGGTGCCTGCGAACAGGTCGCCACGATGGAACTTCAAAGTAAACTCGGGATCTTTCAGCAGGTGCCCGGTCAGAATCAGTACCACGGTTTCTCCTGACTTCACGAAACCCTGCTTGATCAACTTCTTAAGCCCGGCGAGCGTTACGGCGGAAGCAGGTTCGCACCCGACACCGTCTGCTCCGATCTCCGCCTTCGCCACTGCGATCTCAATCTCACTGACTTGCTCGACGGTTCCTCCGGCGGCTTGCAGTACCCGAACTGCCTTTTTCCAAGATGCCGGACTGCCGATGCGAATCGCGCTGGCCATGGTTTCGGCCTGCACGGAAATCAACTCCCGGCCGCCATTTTCACGCATAGTCCGAACCAGCGGGTTGGCTCCTTCGGCCTGAATAATGGAAATCTTCGGCAAGGATGAGATGAAACCAAGTTCTTTCATCTCGAGAAACGCTTTTCCAAGCGCTGAGGAGTTTCCCAGGTTCCCGCCCGGCACAATCACGTGATCCGGCGATTGCCAATCGAACTGCTCCAGCAGTTCGATCGCCGCGGTCTTCTGGCCTTCCAGCCGGTAAGGATTGACCGAATTCAACAGGTAAATCGGCATTCGCTGCACGATTTCGTTGAGAACGCGCATACAGCCGTCGAAGTCGGTCTTTAGCTGGCAGGTCAAAGCGCCATAGTCCAGCGCCTGAGAAAGTTTGCCCCAGGAAACCTTACCTTCGGGAATCAGCACCAGACTGCGCATTCCGCTGCGCGCCGCATACGCCGCCATCGAGGCAGCGGTGTTTCCGGTAGAGGCGCAAGCCACCCAACGGAATCCCTCCTGGTGCGCGACCGAAGCCGCCACCGTCATGCCCGTGTCTTTGAACGATCCTGTGGGATTCATTCCCTGATGCTTGGCATACAAGCGATGGAGACCGGCAGCGCGGGCGCAGGACGGCATCTCGTAGAGCGGCGTGTTCCCCTCAGGCAAAGTGATGATTTTGTTTGGGTCCGGGAAAGCGGGCAGCACTTCGCGAAAACGCCAAACACCGCTTTCATCCAGCGGGAGCCGCAAGATCCGGCGCTGACGCCAAAGAGACTTGAGTGCGGCCGCATCCAACCTTGTATTCCAACCCGGATAAACGATTTCCAGCAAATCGCCGCAATCGCGACAGCGGAAATTCTGCTCTGCCTTTTTGCACTCGGTGCCGCAGCCAATGCACAGTAATTGCGAGATTTGCTCGGGAATCGACTCAGGCAGTGTGCGGCTAGTCATCTATTTCCCGCGCAGGTATTGATCGGTTTTGTTGATCCAGTCGGCGCGCGGTGGACTGAAGACGTCCACGTCCACCGTGTCCTCCAGCGCTTCTGCTTTATGCGGCATGTGCGGAGGAATGGTCAGCACTTCCCCGGCATTCACCACCACGATCCTGCCGTCAATCCAGAACTTCAACGCCCCTTCCAAAACGTGCGTGACCTGTTCGTTGTGATGACTGTGTTCGGGGACGACACAGCCTTTCTTCAGCAACACACGGGCCAGCATGATGTTTTGTCCGACGATAAAGTGCCGCTGCAGCAGCGGATTCAGGTCTTCCAGTTCCAGCGTACTCCAGGAAACATGCTGCAGTTCCGCCTTGCTGGCGATTCTCTTTTTCGCCGCGCGAGGCCTGGCCGCAACTTTCTTGCTCACATTTCCCTTGCCGGCTCTGACTTTTCTCTTCGCCAACTTTGCCATCACAGTACACCTCTACTCGATACTCACAAATGTACTCTGCTATCGGGCTGCCAGTTCCATTAGAGTCCCTTGTACAGGCCGCCGTCCACGAGCACGGTTTGGCCGGTGATATACGAAGCGCGCTCTGAAGCTAACCACACGATTGTATCGGCAACCTCTCTGGGCTCTCCTACCCGCTTGAGCGGTGCGTCCGCCGCCCATTCCTCGAACATTTCCTTCTCGCTTTTGCCCAACGCAGCGGACCGGGTCTTCGCCAATTCCTTGAGCCGATCGGTCGCGGTGTAGCCGGGGCCCACGTTGTTCACAAGGATGCCGTCCTTACCGAACTCGTCGGCCAAACTCTTGACCAGTCCGACCACTGCGGCTCGGACGGCGTTGGAAAGCACCAGCTCCGCCACCGGCTGCTTGGTCGTAACCGAGGTAATTGTGATGATCCGTCCCCAGCGCTGGCGCTGCATGTGGGGAATAACTTCGCGCGCGAAATAAACCGTGCTGAGGAAATTCGCATCGACCGCCTTTCGCCAGTCCTCGACGCTCGCAGCCAAAAAGCCTTTTGCAGGTGGCCCGCCGGCGTTGGTCACGCAAATATCCACGCTACCAAATCTTGCTGCAACTTCGCTGACAAAATCGCGTATGGAGTCAGGGTTGGCTACGTCCAGTGGCTGCACAAACACTTCGACGCTGTATCGTTGTGCAATCTGCGCCGCCGCCGCGTGCAGGGTTTGAGCTTTGCGCGCGCACATGGCCACCCGGCAGCCCTCGGCGGCGAAAGCCTCGGCGGTCGCGCGGCCAATTCCCTGGCTGGATGCGGCCACGATCGCAACCCGATTCTTCAGTCCTGCATTCATAAGCTTGGAATTATAAAGCCAAGAACTTCGACATATGCGGAACAAGCTCACTTGCCCGCTCAGCTTGCGGACGATAGTCTTAATCCATTGCAGCGTACACCGGCGTAGAGTTTTTAGCAGCTTTTGCAACTGTCGCGAATCTACTGTTGCAGCTAGCCTTCATTGAATGGAGATGTGATGAGAAATCGGTATCGTCCGGAAACCAAAGCCGTGCGCGGGGGAACTGACCTTCACAAGAAGAACGGACCGCTGGCCACGCCGGTTTTTCAGACCTCGACTTTCGAGGTCACCGACAATGATCAGCAGCTGCGTGCCACTCACACCGACATGTTCTATACGCGCTACGGCAACCCGACGAATACGGTGGCCGAGGCGGCGGTCGCGGAACTGGAAGGCGTGGACGCCGGCCTGGTGTTTGCCTCCGGTATGAATGCGATTACGACTACGGTTCTTGCGCTGCTGAAAAACGGCGACCACGTGGTGGCGCAACGCGATATCTACGGCGGTGCCACCAAGTTCCTCAGCCAGTGGCTGCCTAAATTGGGTATTGAAACTACGTTCGTGGACACAGTCGAGTACGACCAGCATGCGCGAGCGATCCGGCCAAACACCCGGATGCTATATCTCGAGTCTCCGACCAATCCCACGTTACGGATCGTGGATCTGCATAAGGTGACGGCGCTGGCAAAACAGCACAATCTCATGACAATGATTGACAGCACGTTCGCTACGCCCATTAATCAGAGGCCCGCGGACTTCGGCATTGATCTGGTGATGCATTCCGGCACCAAGTATTTTAGTGGGCACTCCGACCTGATCTGCGGGCTCCTGGCTGGCCCCCGCGATCTGATTGAGAAGGTTCATGAGACCCGAACCACCCTCGGCGGAAACATGGACCCACATGCCGCCTGGCTGCTGTTGCGGGGAATCAAGACTCTGGCGGTTCGAGTGCAGCGCCAGAATGAAAATGCGTTGCGCATTGCGCAGTTTCTGGCGCAACACGGCAAGGTGCGGCGAGTTCATTATCCGTTTCTGGAGGGTCATCCGCAGCGCGCGATCGCCATGGAGCAAATGCGCGGCGGCGGCGGCATGGTGAGCTTCGAAGTGGACGGCTCGGGGGAGGATGCGCGCAGACTGTCCGAGGCGCTGAACCTGTTCACGCTGGCGCCCAGTCTGGGCGGGGTCGATTCGTTGGTCTGCATCCCAGTGCTCACTTCCCATGCCATGATCTCAGCCGAGCAGCGCCAGAAGATGGGTGTGACGGAGCAGTTGATCCGGCTGTCAGTAGGAATCGAGAATGCGGACGATTTGATTGCTGACCTGGAGCAGGCGCTTGCCATCGTGAGTTCGACGCGGCAACACGTACAAGTGGGATGAACCCGGCTGGGCCGCCGATTGCGGTGGGGCCACGGGTGTATATTGGATTCCTTCCTCTATTTCAAGCCAGGCTGCGACAAAACGGAGCAGGCTCTCGATTGGGCGGTGCGCGCTTAGCCGTTTCTGCCATCGACTCCGATATCGGTCAAACCTTTACGGCCGACCCGGCAAAGCCGGGAACCTCCCGTTTCGACTAGGATTGCCGGTGTTGCAGTTTGCCTCCGGTTCTCCAGATTGGGCTGATTACCCTTAATAGTGGCCGGAATTGCCTCCCACAATGCAATCCACGCACACTAAAGGAAATGCTCCGGCTTGCCGATGCTCTGAATGGACCCCCCTATGTCTTCATGTGATCTACAGAATTCAAAAATCCGGCTCGGCGCCGGCCAGCTTGCCGGGGAGGAATTCAGTCGCGGCGAATCGTTGTCTTGCGCCAGCACCGACAACGTGGAAGATCTGGCCATGCTGATCGATGCCAAGCGGAAATGGCGATACGCCAGCCCGTCTTATCTGGGGCGGGTTAGGGTACGCGCCCGAGGAGTTTCTCGGATCTGGTTTGGGACCGTGAGCGGCAAGGGCACGACCTTCTTTATTCGATTGCCCCTGGAGGTACGTCTATTAGTGTCATGACGAAACGAATCCTTTTCGTGGATGATGAACCCATGGTGTTGAGCGGAATTCAGCGCAGCCTCCGCAGCATGCGCAGCGAGTGGGACGTTGAAGTCGCGAGCGGCGGAGCCGAGGCCCTCAAGATCATGGCAGAAACCTCCTTCGATGTGGTGGTCACCGACATGCGGATGCCAGGGATGGACGGGGCCCAGTTGCTGGATCAGGTCAAGACTAAGTTCCCGCGTACGGTTCGCTTTGTGCTGTCCGGCCAGTCTGACCGGGAAACCATTCTTCGCTCGGTCGGCCCAAGCCATCAGTATCTCTCGAAGCCCTGTGACGTCGAGGAACTCAAGCAGAAAATCAACCATGCGTTTGCCCTGCGGGAACTGCTGGAAAACCCCCACCTGAAAGAGATCATCTCGTCGATGCAAACTGTGCCCAGCCTACCCTCGCTCTATGTGGCCGTAACCGAGGCACTGCGGCTGCCGGACGTTTCCATTGCCAAGATCGCCGGCCTGATCTCCAAGGACATGGGCATGACGTCAAAGGTGTTGCAGTTAGTCAACTCTGCGTTTTTTGGTCTTCCCTGCCAGGTGTCCAATCCGCAGCAGGCCGTGTCGCTGCTCGGGGTCGAAAACATAAAGGCTCTGGTGCTATCGGTGCACGTGTTTTCCGAACTGGAGGGCCGGGCAACGCAGGAACTTTCCTTCCTGTGGCCGCACAGCCTTCAAACGGCTGCGTTTGCGAGGGCGATCGCCCAGGCGCAAGGCAGCAAGCAGAATGTGGAGGACGAGGCATTTGCCGCCGGCTTACTGCACGATATCGGCCGGCTGGTCCTGGCCGCAGCTTGTGGCCCCCAATATGAGAAGGTGTTAAGCCTCAGGAAAGAGCGGCAAACCGGCATTTCGGCCATCGAACTGGAAGTATTCCGTTGCACTCATGCCGAAGTCGGGGCCTATTTGCTGGGATTATGGGGGCTGCCGGATCCAATTGTGGAAGCCGTGGCCTGGCATCACTGCCCCTCCGGCGCTGGACTGAGAGCTTTTTCTACGGTGGTTGCGGTCCACGTGGCCGACTACTTCGATCAGCAAAGACATTCCTATTCCACGCTTAATGAAAACCCAACGGTCGACAACGAGCTGCTAGCCCGGCTCGGCCTGCAAGAACGCGCAAAAGTATGGTTGAGCCGGTGTCAGGAGCTCGACCCGAATGGCAAAGACAATGCTTGAAAAAATTCTCTTGGTGGATGACGAACCCAGCGTGCTCCAGGGGTACCAGCGTCTGTTGCATCGCGAATTTGTGCTGGAAACGGCGGTGGGCGGAAAGGGCGCCCTCATTGCGATATCCGCCAATGGACCTTATGCTGTGGTGGTCTCTGACATGCGGATGCCGGAGATGGACGGCGTCCAACTGCTGGCAGAAATCAAGCTCCGCTCCCCGGACAGCATACGCATCATGCTGACCGGCAACGCGGATATCCAAACTGCGGTCGGTGCCGTGAACGAAGGGAATATTTTCCGCTTTCTCACCAAGCCATGCAGCAAGGAACTGCTGGCCAAAACCTTGACCGCGGCCCTGGTGCAGTACCGCTTGGTCAATGCCGAGAAGGAGTTGCTGGAACAGACCCTGAGCGGCAGCATCCACGTGCTCACTGAAGTACTCAGCCTGGTGAGTCCTGCCGCATTCGGCCGGGCGGTGCGCCTGCGCCGTTATATACGGCACATCGTCACGCGCCTGTCCTTGGGAAGTCCCTGGAAGTTCGAGGTCGCAGCCATGATGTCGCAACTGGGTTGCGTCACCCTCGACCCTGAGACTATCGACGCTGTTTACGCCGGCCGGAAACTCTCCGTCACAGAACAGGCCCTATATGACAAACATCCGATGGTGGCCCATGACCTGCTGAGCAACATCCCTCGTATGGAACCCATTGCGTGGATGATTGCCCACCAGAAGCAACCCGTAGCGGTGGAAGGTGACATCGCCGATCGTGACCGCGCGGACATGAGATTGGGAGCTGAAATACTCTCGGTGACAGTGGCGTTTGATGAACTCCTGCGCCAAGGTACTTCCAGGACAGAGGCGGCGCACCAGCTCTCACGACAACGCAAGCATTTGGATCGCCGGATCTTTGACGCTTTGGTTGAAATAGAGCCGGAACCGGATCAGAAGCAGACGCGCCCCTGCGCCATTACAGAGCTCTCGAACGGAATGATTCTCGAGCAGGAGGTTCGAACCGACAGTGGTTTGTTGATTGTCGCGAAGGGACAAGAAGTCACGCAGCCGCTGATTCTGAAGCTTAAGACCTTTTACGAAAAGAATGCCATGGACGGAGTTGTGACCGTCTCCCTACCCAACGCCTTTAGCTTCTCCAAGAGCGCTTCCTGAGATCAGAATATGTAAACTGTGCCTTGTCCTTTGTGGGAGCCCACCGCACGGTATGGCGCTCCGATCGCTAACGTGGCGCCGTTGATGGCGACGGAGTTGCCGAACACATCCCCTCCGACGCCGTCCGAGACCGTCAGTTTGGCGGTTTCCTTCGATGTTTTCCAGCCGCCGGTGGGTGCCACGAACACGTAGACCTTCCCTTGCGAGTAATGATTCCTGCCAACCGTAGCATTGATTGCCCCCACGACTGCCGTGTTCGTCGCGCTGCCGCTGAGGGCGACCGAAGATCCGAAGTTGTCATATTTTACTCCGTCGGACGCCGTCAACTTGGCGGTGTAGATCGAGGTGGTTTGCCAGGAAGAGCCTGGCCGGACGTATATGTAGGCGGCTCCCGGCCCCTTGACGGTATCTTGTTGGAATGCTCCGATCAACGCTGTGGCGCCGCTATCGTTGATGGATACAGCAGTTCCGAAATTGTCCCCGGGTGCATCAACCAACGTTGTCAACTTGGCGGTCTCGTGCATGTTCGCCCAACCGTTGGCCGGCTTGACGAACAGGTAGCCAGCGCCCTGAAACAGGTAACAATGCTTTGGACAGTTGCTACCGACCGTAGCATCCGGGGCTCCGACCAGCACCGTGTTGCTGCTGACACCTACGGAGACGCCAAATCTATCGTTTGTTACTCCATCGGAGGCGGTCAACTTGCCGGTCTCGGTCATGCTCGCCCATCCGCCCGCCGGCATAACGAATACGTAAGCCGCCCCTTGCTGAGATTGACCACCATCGGCGGTCGGCGATCCCGCCACCACCAGGTTGCCGTTGATTGAGACATTGGTGAAAACTGCCTTGTCCGAAGCCGTCAATGTGGCATTTGGTTGAGCAGTGTTTACCCAGCCGCCGGCCGGCATAACATACACGTAGGCCGCTCCGGAGGAACCCGTAGCTGCGATTACGTTGCCACTGATACAAACCTGAATCAATAGATCCCGGGAGACGGTCAACTTGGCCTTTGGAGTTGTCGCATTTTTCCAGCCCCCGGTTGGCTCGATGTAAATAGCAACCGCTCCTCCAGCACTCGTCACCACCGTGTTGCCATTGCTGGAAACAGAAAGGCCAAGATCCTCAAACGCCGCTCCGCCCGAATCGGTCAACTCGGCTTCTTGAGCAAATACGTCCCGATAGAACTGAGCCCGCGCCTGTGCACACCAGGAAATGATCCCCAGCAGCGCGATTCCCCAAGGCATTCTACGATTCATCACTCACCTCGCTGGTACACAACGTCTCTTGGCATCAAAGCGTTGCTTTGGCGCCTATCGGAAGCAACCGGGTTGGCTCGCATTCCGTGCATTCGTTACTGATTCTGGTTTTCCAAAAATATTGGTTCGTATCCAATCGGAACGGTCCCACCCTTGAGGGGAAAAACCCGGCCAAGAACCGTCACATATTGGACATACTCAGAGTTATAGGCGTAGTTGCTGTAAGTGCATTTGCCGTGGCTGCAGGTCTGAGAAGTGTCCCACACGATCTGCCCCAGGAAACCATTCGATCCGGTGACATTGCAGGCCCACACGGTTTGCTGAGGAGCACAGGATTGATCGACGGTGTTGCCCACCATCCAGTGGTAAATTTGACCGTAGGCCTTGCCGGGTTCGAGCAGAGTTCCTGGCTTCCAAAGATGTTGATGATCGGCCACCCACAGCGTGCCTGCCGGAGTGTCGCCCCACGCATACCAATAAAACCGTTGCGCGTTCGCGAACCAATGCATCAGATAATAGCGAGCGACAAATCCGGCCTGCAGATCCGGATCCGCAAAGCCGCAGCAGCTAGCGACACCCCAACTCGCTTCGGTGTCCCAGATTGGTTTCGTATCCTGACCGTAGGGCTTCAAAACATTCTTCACCCACAGCGGCAGGTATTTGAGCAGATCCTCGGGTGCGGGCGGCACGTTCTGAGTTTGCAAGTAAGCGTGAAAAGCGATTACGTCAGCGTAGTTGCCGCCGCCCGCCGCCAGGTAATCCTTAAACCACTGGATTTCCCCTTCAACCTTGATTCCAGCCGACGGGTTCAGGATAACGGCGCTGCTGTCGATCGACAGAATTATGTCGCGCGCATCGCTAGCCATCCGAATCATCTGCGCAATTCCTTGTTGTTCGGACTTAGGGTGCCAGCGGAACGGGTTTGGAGCTTCGTCCCAGAGTTCCCAGTATTTTATGGGCGCGTGGGTCTGCAGATAGTTTGCATCGTTCACTCGCGTGGCAATCGCGGTGACGAAATCCTTCCAGTGTTGGTCGGTGCCGGTGCCGTCGCTATTAAGATCATTCGGCGGATCGCAACTACCGGGCGCGTTGGCGCAAACGGTATCGTTGGGATTCGACGAAGCCCACTGCGGCACCCGCCCGAAGGTATACTCGACATCCGCATTCTGCCGCTTGGCAGCTTGGAGCCACGCATCGAGCATGCTCCAGTCATATTGGCCGGGAGCGGTGTTGATCATTCCCCAGGCCGTCCCGGAATCCCACAAACGGATTCCCGGGAATGAGTCGACTGGCCAAGGCTCCCCGATCATTACATCGTGCGCCATCTGCATAGCGAAGAACGAAGCCGGAACCTGCGCTTGAAGGGTGACATTTGCGCCCAGAACCGCACCAACGGCACAAACAAGAATTGCAAGCCTTACGTTCGTCATACGCGCTTCCTTCCGTTCAAGCTCCACTGTTAGCTATTGGTGATGGGTGTATACCTTCCACTGCACTAGCACCGAAGAGAATCCCTAGAGGAGAGCAGCCACGGGGTTTTACCGACTCGCTTACTCGGGTTAGTTTACGTCAGGATGGTGCGTCAAGAACGATGGATCAGCTTCTCGGCGGAGCCACTTTATCTACCCCGCAAACATCCGGACAGATGTAGTTCCATTCCCCTCCCGCGAACGACGGAACTCTCCGCTAGTGCACCCATCCTCGTAGTTAAAGGATGCTGGCCAAGACCCTGGGCCACACGCGTGTCCTCCCCGGTAAAGATACGACTCAAAGCAACTTACGCGTGCGATGCATCAATCGTTCCGCCTACCTTCGCAGCCTGGGCGTAGGCCAGTTGAGCCGAAGCCAGTTTACCCCTCGCGACCTCGACAAGCAATGGGGCCGTTGGTCCAGTAGAAGAATGACTTCGGTGCATCCGACAGATTGCACTGCACCCGGCAATACTGGCGATGGATTTTGGAAACGCTATAGTTTCGATAATCTGGAGCGCCACCTCTAGTTTGTCCGGTTTTTGTAACAGATCCCGAAAGAATTACTTTCTTGTCGGTCCGCTGCTAAGTTCACGGCTATCCAACGGGCCAGCACTGAATTCGTAGGATTGCAGAGGGCTAGGCTCATTCCCTAGGTTGGGGTTCCGCGAAAGGGGACTCCGTTGTAACGCTGCGCTGCTTTCCTTCACTATCAGCCAGGTCCGACAGATAAGGAGATTCATGTCTACTCCGAAGAAACCTTTTCCACTCGCCGGTAGTGAACGCGCTCCGCTAGAAGGCGCGCAAGAGATAGGTCCTGCTAACCCTAAAGAAACAATCGACGTGACAATTCGTCTGCGCTCTCGCGCAGGGAAGAAACCGATTGTCGACGCTGATGAATTCAAGAAACCGATTGAGAAACGTACCATTTTGAGTCGCAAAGACTTCGAGCAACGCCATGGGGCGGACCCCGACACGATTGCTCGCGTCGAGTCATTTGCCCGCCAGCACAGACTCACCGTAAAGGAAAAGAGCCCGGCACGCCGGACGGTCATTCTCTCCGGGACGGTCGCCGCAATGAACGAGGCGTTTGGCGTCGAACTGAAGCAATACGAGCATCCGAATGGCCGGTATCGCGGGCGCACGGGACCGGTCCATATTCCTACCGAACTGCAGGATGCGATCGAAGGCGTCTTTGGTCTGGACAATCGTCCACAAGCCAAGCCGCATTTTCGTAGGCGGCGTGAGCGAGCCGGCGCCCGCGCCCAAGCTACCGGCCAGTCCTACACGCCCACACAAGTCGCCTCGCTCTACAGCTTTCCCACCGGCGTCGATGGATCCGGAGAATGTATCGCGCTGGTCGAGTTGGGCGGCGGGTATAAGCCCACCGATCTGAGCAAATACTGGACTCAGCTCAACCTGACCAAGAAGCCGGCCGTATCGGCGGTTTCGGTGGGCAACGGTGACAACCATCCTACCGGAGACCCGAATGGGCCGGATGGCGAAGTGATGTTGGATATTGAAGTGTCCGGGGCGATCGCGCCCGGCGCAAAGATCGTCGTCTATTTTGCCGACAACACGGACGCCGGTTTTCTGAACGCGATCACAACCGCAGTGCACGACAGCACGAATAATCCGTCAATCGTCTCCATTAGTTGGGGAGGGCCGGAATCATCCTGGACGCAGCAGGCAATGACGACCATGGATGAGGCATTCCAGGCTGCCGCCGCCATGGGGGTGACGGTTTGCGTCGCTGCCGGAGACGACGGTTCGACGGACGGTGTAGGGGATGGACTGAACCATGTGGATTTCCCGGCGTCGAGTCCTAATGTGCTGGCCTGTGGAGGTACACGTCTGGTAGCCTCGGGCAACTCCATCACCAGCGAAACCGTGTGGAACGAACTGGCTAATAACGAAGGGGCAACCGGTGGCGGCATCAGCGACTTCTTCCCCCTTCCCAGTTGGCAGAATGGGGCTGGCGTGCCGCCTTCCGCCAATCCAAACCAAAATGTTGGTCGCGGAGTTCCAGATGTCTCTGGGGACGCCGACCCGACCACCGGCTACCTTACTCGCGTAGACGGGCAATCCGGCGTGATCGGAGGGACGAGCGCTGTCGCTCCGCTCTGGGCTGGATTGATCGCGCTCATCAACGAAAGCATTGGAAAATCAGCTGGCTTTATCAACCCATTGCTTTATCAGAACGCGAGTACGGCGGCGGATTTCAATGACGTCACCTCCGGTAACAACGGCGCCTATCCTGCCGGTCCCGGGTGGGATGCATGCACCGGGCTGGGGTCGCCGATTGGGAGCCGAGTTGCAACAGCATTCGGTGCGGCGCCTCCGGCGCAAGCCATGAAAACGGGTACCTAGCCTCGGAGTTTAGAAGTGGCGCGGCGATTTGTGCCGCGCCACTTCTGCGCGATCGACTTCAAAGAACACGCAGGCATAACGGTATTAAAAGTAGAGTTCAGACCTCGGAGTTACGGGTATTGATCTCACCTTCCAAAACAACTCAGCAACAATGCAACTAGCTGTGAGTGATGTTGGACGCGAGCGCATGGAAGGGTTTGAAATGCTTGGCTGCCCCCCAGGGATTCGAACCCCGATATGCTGATCCAGAGTCAGCTGTCCTGCCGTTGAACGAGGGGGCAACTACCCGATTATTCATCAGGTTACTTCTTCGGGTCAAACAGCCCCTGGTGATTGATCGGGCCGCTTCGAACATCTTCGAGGTGGAAGGAATTTTGCCTTCAACTTCCCTGAAGGCGGTGCTCCGGACTGCACGACACCGGTTGCCAGATCGTGGGCGGAATTTCGGGGCGGTCACACTCCGCACCGCGGGCGGGCATTTAACAATCGGTAGTGTCCTTTAGGACACTATCTAGCAATCTCTGCGACTGTTCTTTGCGCCCTCCGCGGTTTAAGATTCACGCAGGAGAAACCCATGGTTACGACCCTTGGCAGCATCACCCCCCTGAACAGCGAGTACAGTGAAATCGCACGCCGTCCGCTTGAGGCCGAGCAGTGCGCGCTTGTCGTGGTAGATATTCAGGAGAAGCTCCTGCCTCCCATTTTCGAGAAGGAGCGAATGGTGAAGAACTCCCAGTTGCTCATTCGCCTGGCGGGCATCCTGAAAATTCCCGCGCTCATGACCACGCAATATGCCAAGGGGCTGGGCCCAACCGTACCAGAAATCGCTTCTCTGCTGCCCGAAACCCAGCCCATCGACAAGCATATGTTCTCCTGCTTTGGCAGCGAGGTTTTCTGCTCCGTGCTGAAGCGACAGCCCGGGAACCGTAATACGGTTTTGCTGTGTGGGATGGAAAGCCACATTTGTGTGACCCAGACTGCGCTGGGAGCGCTGCGCGAAGGCTACATCGTCCACGTGGCATCGGATGCTGTGAGCTCGCGAACGGAATGGAACTGGAAGATCGGCTTAGAGCGGATGCGCGCCGCCGGCGCCGTTATTTCCTCGACGGAAATGATGATCTACGAACTGCTGCGCTCCTCAGGCGCACCCGCATTCAAGGAGTTGCTGCCCTACTTGAGAGGATAGGAGTTTTCGAACTCTGCGGCCCCTGCAGGTCCGGACGCCTAGGTCAGGTGTACGACAACTGCCGGAGGTTGTTCGAATTAATCCAGTCAATTGCCTTCCTAATCCGGCAATGAGGCCACAACCCAACCCGAGCATCCAGCCCGCATCTGGATTGTCCTCAAGCCGACCCCCGTCCTGCCGATAGAGCAAGCGAGGGTGATTCACATACAACTCCGCAAAGCGGACTCGACACCGCGGGAGATGGTGCGTCTGGCTCTTACCAGCGCACCGGCAGACCTGGGAGAGAAACGGCATGAAGAAACTGAAGCGCATTTTCGTCCTTGGGCTCGTGCTCTTGGTTGTCCCGGCTGTGCGCGCTAAAGAAGGTGGCGACCAGTACCCGAACGGCGCCGAGAACTGGTTTGCCGGAGCAGCTCCGCCCCCCGGGTTTTACTACGTGAATTATCTTGGGTACTACGCCGGCGAGCTGAAGAATGCTTCCGGCAACAGAGTAAGCCTGAACGGAACAACGCCATCAGTGGATGCCACTTTCGATGCCTTCCGGTTCCTCGAGATGACCAATTTCAAGATTCTCGGAGCCAACTACGCAGTGCATATCATCGTGCCAGTAGTCTATCAGTCGATGAACCTGAACGGCAGTAAGAGCAAGTCCGGCGTTGGCGACATCACGCTCGACCCCTTCGTCCTGGCGTGGCACCGGAAGCACTTGCATGCCGTGGCGGCCTGCGAAATCACCCTTCCCACGGGCAGCTACAACCAGAGCGACCCCCGCGTGAGTGTGGGCGCGCACTACTACAGTTTTGAGCCGGTGGTTGCCCTCAGCTACATGCCGAAGTCAGGTTGGGAGGCCTCCACCAAACTGATGTACAACGTCAAAACCACCAACCCAGCCACCAACTATCACTCGGGGCAGGAGTTCCACACGGATTGCCTGGTGGGCAGGCATTTCGGCAGTTGGATGTTCGGTGGTACGGGCTATGCCCTGAAGCAGGTAACCGTTGATACGGTCAACGGTCAGACCGTAGCGGCCGCGCCGGGGATGTGGAGTGCAGGCCGCAGAGGACAGGTCTTGGCCGCCGGACCCAGCGTCGGATACACCAACAAGCGTCACATAACCTTCATGACGCAGTGGCAGCACGAAACCCTGGTCCGGAACCGTTTCGGCGGAGATAAGGTCTGGTTCAAAATGATCGTCCCGGCCGCCAGCATCTTTCACGGCCCGAAACAATAGGCGACCTCTTTTGATCAAGAGCAGGGCCATCGAAATGATGATCTACAAACGACTGCACTCCTCAGGCGCGCCCGCGTTCCCCAGAGTTGCGGCCCTACTTGAGAGGCTAGCACGCAAACTTTTGCCTAGCCCGCGCTTCCAGGAAGAGTTGAGCCGCTTCGGGTAAGAATCCCGGTTCCGCTCTCATCACTTTCGTAACCTTCATGCTCCGCAGGAAAGATGCCGATGACGCCTCTAGCGGTGTTTTCCGCTTACGCATATGAACCTAAAAAGCAAGTTCCGTCTGATCGTGGCGCTGGCTATCGCCGGACTGTTGGTCCTGGCCGGCTTCTGGTTGACCAACGAGCGCTCCCGCCTCATGACCGAGAAACAGGAAAAGGCTCGGAGTCTGGTGGAGGCATCTTACTCCGTCATCCTCCAGAGTTACCAGCTGGAGCAAGCCGGACGAATGAGCCGTGCCCAGGCCCAAAGGCGGGCGACCGAAATCATCGGGGCCATCCGCTACGAAGGTGAGAACTACCTCTGGATCAACGACTACCATCCCACCATGGTGATGCATCCCATGAAGCCACAGCTCAACGGCAAGGATCTGAGCGACACCAAGGATCCGAATGGCAAGGCGCTATTCGTCGAGATGGCTGACACCGTCAAACAACATGGATCTGGGTTTGTCGCCTACATGTGGCCCAAGCCGGGTCTGGACAAACCCATCCCCAAGCTTTCCTACGTGAAAGGCTTCGAGGCTTGGGGCTGGATTCTGGGCACAGGAATCTATATCGACGACGTGGATGCGACCTGGCGGCGAAGTGCGGCGATTGCTGGCGGCCTTACTCTGATCTGCCTGATCCTGCTCGTTAGCGCCTCGGCATGCGTGTCCGCGTCCATCTTTGGCAGGCTGCAGCAGATGGTCGACCAGATCAAGGACGTGGCCGAAGGCGAAGGCGACCTGACCAAGCGTCTTACGATAGATTCGAACGATGAAGTAGGCGAGCTGGCGAAATGGTTCAACGCTCTCATGGAGAAGCTCCACCAGATCCTCTCCCAGGTGAGTACCAGCGCCCAGAGCCTAGCTGCGGCCAGTGAGCAAATCTCTGCCTCGTCCCGGCTGCAGGCCCAGGGCGCAGAAGCGCAGAAAGACCAAACCAGTCAGGTGGCCACGGCCATGCAAGAGATGGCAGCCACCGTGCAACAGGTCTCCGAGAACTCCAATAGTGCCGCGGTGGCCTCGCAAAAAGCCGCCGGGACCGCACGCCAGGGGGGCACGATTGTCGAAGAAACACTCTCCAGGATGCGCGCCATTGCCCAGTCAGTGGGCGAAACCGCAAACAAGGTTCAGGAACTGGGGAAGCAATCGGACCAGATCGGGAGGATCATCGGGGTGATCGATGACATTGCTGACCAGACTAATCTGCTGGCGTTGAACGCCGCCATCGAGGCCGCCCGGGCCGGCGAGCAAGGCCGCGGGTTTGCCGTCGTGGCGGATGAAGTGCGCAAGCTGGCGGAACGCACCAGCACCGCAACCAAAGAAATCGCGAAGATGATTCGAAGCATTCAGGCTGAGACCATGAGCGCGGTCGAGGCCATGCAGGCGGGCACCAAGCAAGTCGAAATGGGTGTGGAATCCACCAGCCAGGCAGGCTGTTCTCTGCATGAGATCATTCAGATGACCGAGCAGGTCGGGGATATGATCGCGCACATTGCGACGGCGGCAACGCAACAGTCCGCGGCCACCGAAGAGGTCAACGGCAACATCGATCAGATCGCAAAGATCGCCGGCAACAGTGTGGCTGGGGCGCAGCAGACCAGGATGGCCTTGGAAGACCTGACCGGTCTCGCCATGAAATTGAAGCAGTTAGTGGGACAATTTCGACTGGCGGAAGATGGGCACAGCGGCAATGAACCGGGCGCGAAGCAGAGTCACATCCCGGCATTCCAGATGCAGGGTCACACCTCTGCAAGTGTGGACTTTGCTCGCGTGAAGATGGCCCACCGCAGCTGGCGTCTGAAGCTGCGAGGATTTCTCGATGGCCGGGAGAACCTTGACCCCCACAAGCTTGCCTCGCACCAGGCTTGCGAGTTGGGCAAGTGGATATACGGCGAAGGGATGGTTCACTACGCCCAACTCCCAGGCTTGCAGGAGTTGGAGAAAAAACACAAAGCCATGCATGCTTTAGTGAAGGAAGTCGTGGAGTTGAAGCATGCCGGCAAAGTTCAGGAGGCGGAGGAAGGGTTTACCCGCGTGGCCAGTGCGGGCGAGGAAGTAGTTGCCCTCATCACTAAAGTGGAGGCCCAAGTTACGTCCTCGCAGGCTCGCTCCGCTGCCGCGGGAAAGTGATGGATCGTACAATTCAGGGCGGAAAAACCAGCAGTTCTTAGCCCGCGCGGAGGCTCACTGCTCCTTGGACTTCACCCGCACCACGGTTATTTTCGAAAATCCTTCCTCAAACGTCGGCGGCTTGAGCTTCCCTGCCATGCGCCGCATCACGTCTTCCGGGACCATGCGCTTGCGGCGTTGATTGCGATCGAGGCAAACGTCTACCGGCACGTCGAAGAATACGGCCTGCACTTCATAGCCGTAATCCTTGGCCAGTTTGATCCAGCCATGACGGTCGTGAGGTGTGAGATTGGTGGCGTCCACATAGTTCAGGGACCGCCGCGCGATCAGCCGCGCTTTCAGCATGGAACGCAGGTTGGAGAAGATCAGGTCCTGGAAACGTTGCTCGGTGGGATCGTCAAACAGGAGCGCGCGCAATAGATCGCTCGAAAGCGGGGTGATGTTATGCCGTTTGAACCATGAGCTCTTGCCCGAGCCCGGCAGACCAACCGCCAGTACAACCACACCCTTTGAGGGACGTGGCGGCGCGACCGGAGCCGCTACTGGAGCGCTCACGACTGGAGCGGCGACCGTCGCTGCAGTGTTTTCTGCCGGCGGGGCATGGACGGGGTGGGGTGACCCTCCGCCAGCCACCGCATCGAGGGGGCGGGGCCCAGCACTTCGGCTGCGGCCACGTCCGCCTCGGCCTCGGCGTCGCCGGCGTTTCCGTGCGTCCCCGCCTTCGGTTTGCGCCTGAGGCTGACCCGGTTGCGGCTCGGTCGGTGACGTCTCCCGCGCTGCCTCGGGCTCTGACGGTTCACGCGCAGGTTGCTCGGTTTCGGCTGGAGCCGCGCTGGCGGGCTCCGTATCGTAGAATGTCGGCTGCAGAGGAGCCGGTGCGGCTTCCACCTTGCTGGCTTCGGTGGCCTTCTTGCGGCGCTGCATGCGCTCGCGCATCCATTTACGCATGTCTGGCTTGTAACACACTGGGGGGCTCGCGGGCAATGTGCGAGTAGATTCACACCCGGCAACGTCGCCCGCAACTCTCTGTCCTGCTGCGGACTGGGCGGCTGCTCACCTCCATTTACGGACTGATCTCGAACACCGTTCCGGCCTGATTCCCGCCGCCCTGGGAGGCGGTGCCGTAGAGGTTACCGCCTGCGTCTCGAACCACACCTGCAACTGGAAAAGCTCCGTCCGCCCCGTTTGTGAAGCTGTAAAGCACGGTTTCCGTGCCCGAACTGCTCACGCTGAACACCGTTCCGTAGCCCAATGTCCCCCCATTCTCAGTAGTACCATAGAGGTTGCCAGGCGTGTCCCGGATCAAACCCGCGACTGGAGTGTTCCCGTCTGCGCCCCCCGCGAAGCTGTACAACACCGTTTCCTTTCCGCTTTTGTTTATTTTGAATACGACCCCCACACCCGCCGTGCCGCCCTGCGTCGTGGTTCCATAGAGGTTACCTGCCTGGTCCCGGACCAAGGTCGCGTAAGGGTATGCCCCGTCCACGCCACCGGTGAAGCTATAGAGCAGCCTGATCTTGCCCTTCCCCAGCTTGAACACTGTCCCATACCCATGGCCCCCGCCTTCTGCGGTCGTCCCATACAGGTTCCCCGCCGCGTCGCGGATCAACCCTGCATAGGGACGCTCCCCGTCCGTCCCTCTGAAGCTGTGTAGAACCGTCTGGCCGCCGCCGGCACCTACGTTGAATATCACTCCGAGGCCCTTAGTCCCACCGTACGCGGCACTGCCGTATGCGTTGCCGGCACTATCCAGAAGCAGACCCGCCACAGGATCACCACCGTCATTGCCGTTCTTGAAGCCGTAGAGCACGGTTTCCTTGCCGGCCTGGTTCAGCTCGAAGACGGTTCCCCATCCACGCCTGCCCCCTTTCGGCGTGGTGCCGTAGAGATTACCCGTAGCATCCCGTACAACGCCCGCCCCAAGGTACTCCCCGTCCCCAGCTTTTCCGGTGAAGGCGTGCAGAACGGTCTCGGTGCCGGCAGTATTCAGCTTGAATACCACCCCGCAACCGCCATTGCCGCATTTAGGATCACCACCGTACTCTGTGGTGCCGTAGATGTTGCCCTTTGGGTCAAGAATCACACCCGCGAGCGGGACTCCGCCGTCGGTTCCGTCGGTGAATGTATATAGCAGGGTAAAAGTTTGGGCTTCCATCGGCGGGGCAGCAGCACCCCCGAACATAACCGCAATCGCCAGGACGGGGGCTAATTTCCAGCCTGTCCGTGAAACCCAGCTCCGAAGTCGCATTCCCGTTTTCATACCTCTCTCCTCGTCAAGGGGAACGTATGTTATCACGGCTTTTGACAGCGCGAAAGAGACGTTTCGACCCAGCCTACGGAAGAAAGACCCCGGATCAGATCCTGATTCGGAACCGCTAGGTACCCCCCTGTCCTTCGTCCCATTTCGGGCTGCCCTCATTTGCTGCCTCCTGCGTTCCCTGTTACCATTTTTGTTTCCGGCTCTGCATTCTTTTCTTATTTGTGTCTCATCATCATGGGAGGCAACATGGCAATCAAAGTAGGCATTAACGGTTTCGGACGCATTGGGCGCAACGTGCTGCGCGCCTCGCTTAACGATCCCAACATCGAATTCGTCGCAGTTAACGATCTCACCGATCCCAGAACCCTGGCCCACCTGCTGAAGTACGACTCGATTCTGGGCAACCTGCACAACAACATCTCCGCAGGCGCGGACAGCATTGCCGTCGACAACAAGAGCTTTGAGGTTTTCGCGGAAAAAGATCCGGCCAAGCTGCCGTGGGAATCGGTGGGTGCTCAGGTCGTGCTGGAATCTACCGGACGCTTCACCAATGCCGAAGACGCCAAGAAACACTTGCGCGGCCCGGTGAAGAAAGTCATCATTTCCGCTCCCGCCAAGAATGAAGACGTCACCCTCGTGCTCGGCGTCAACCAACAGGTCTACGATCCCGCGAAGCATCACATCATCTCCAACGCCTCATGCACGACCAACTGCCTGGCGCCGATCGCCAAGGTAGTCCACGACAATTTCAAGATTGTCTGCGGGACCATGACCACGATCCACTCCTACACCAACGATCAAGTCATCTTGGACTTCCCGCACAAAGATCTGCGGCGTGCGCGTGCGGCCGCACTTTCCATGATTCCCACTTCCACAGGCGCGGCCAAGGCGTTGAAGCTGGTAATCCCGGAAATGGCGGGCAAGCTGGACGGTTTCGCGATGCGCGTTCCGACGCCCAACGTCTCAGTTGTGGACCTGGTGGCATATGTCGAAAAGAAGACCTCCAAAGAAGAAGTGAATGCTGCGCTGAAGAGGGCTTCCGAGGAAGGCCCGCTGAAAGGCTATCTGGGATACGAAGAGCACGAATTGGTCTCGGCAGACTTTCGTGGCGACCCGCGTTCTTCCATTGTGGATTCGCTCTGCACCATGGTAGTAGGCGGCAATCTGGTGAAGGTTATTTCGTGGTACGACAATGAGTGGGGCTATTCTTGCCGGGTTCGCGACCTGATCGATTACATCGGCAAGAAAGGGCTGTAGGCTCGTTTCTTAAACAGTTTGTCATCCCGAGCAAGCTCTGGCCTGCGCACTCCGAAGGACAGAGCGCGCCGGAGGATCTACATTTCCAAGGACTCCAGACATGTCGAAGCTTTCTATCCGCGACCTTTCGCTGAACGATCACCGCGTCTTTATGCGCGTGGATTTCAACGTGCCGCTGGAAGACGGCCGGGTGATGGACGATACGCGCATCCGCGAGACTCTGCCCACCATCGAGTATGCCCTGCGCCACGGGGCGCGGCTGATTTTGGCTTCGCATCTGGGCCGTCCCCAGGGCAAACCCAATCTTAAGATGAGCCTCAAGCCCGTGGCCGAGCGCCTGCGCATGCTGCTCGACAAAGAATTGGCACGCGGCGAAAACGTGGGTTTCTGCCCGGAATGCGTCGGCGTGGAAGCCGAAGAGATGGCCGGCAAGCTGGAAAAGGGGCAAACTTTACTTCTGGAGAACCTCCGCTTCCACGCCGAAGAAGAAGCCAATGACGAGAAATTCTCCAAGCAGCTCGCCAGCCTGGCGGAGTATTACGTCAACGATGCCTTCGGCACGGCGCATCGCGCACACGCTTCGACTGTCGGCATCACCCGGTTTGTGCAAAAGTCCGCTGCTGGCCTGCTGATGCAAAAAGAACTGGAGTACCTGGGCAAGGTCTTGCAGCATCCCGAACACCCATTCATCGCTATTCTTGGTGGCGCGAAAGTGAGCGACAAGATCGGCGTCATCCAGAATCTGATGAACAAGGTGAACAGCCTGCTCATCGGCGGCGCAATGGCTTACACCTTCCTGAAAGCGCGGGGGGAGCACGTCGGCAAATCGCGCGTAGAAGAAGACAAACTCGAGCTGGCCCGTCAACTCCTGCAGGAGGCAGAGCATCACAAGCTGAAATTCCTGCTGCCGGTGGATCACGTCGTTGCCGACCGCATGGAGGTCAATGCCGTGGTGCATACTGTCAACAGCGGCAAAGCGATTCCCGCGAACATGATGGGCCTCGACATTGGGCCGCAGACGGTCGAGCTGTTCTCGGACGAGATTTCGCGGTCGCGGACCATCGTATGGAATGGTCCCATGGGAGTATTCGAGGTTGCCCCGTTCAGCAAGGGAACTTTCAAGATCGCCCGAGCGATAGCGGAAAATGTGGGAGCCATTTCGATTGTGGGCGGCGGAGATTCGGTAGCCGCCGTGCGCGCCGCAGGTGTCGCAGACAAGATCTCACACATCTCGACCGGAGGCGGCGCGTCGCTCGAGTTTCTGGAAGGCAAGAAGTTGCCCGGCGTGGAAGCGCTGACGGACAAGAAGTGAAAGAGGCAGCCACTCTGTCATCCTGAGCGAAGCGAAGGATCTGTGTATTTGCTCTCCTTTGCGTTCTTCGCGTGAACTTCGTGTACTTTGCGGTTAGAGGTTTTCTTCGAGGACCCTATGCCACGCAAGAAACTGATCGCTGCCAACTGGAAGATGTATAAGAATCCTGCGCAGACGAGCGAGTTCTTCAAAGATTTTCTGCCTCTGATCGCGGATCATACGCGGGACGAGATCGTGGTCTGCCCACCCTACATCGACCTTTGTGTCGCGGTCGAAGCTACAAAAGGATGCAACATCGCCGTCGGCGCGCAGGATTTGTACTGGGAGAAAGAAGGCGCCTACACCGGCGAAATCTGCCCCGGCATGCTGCTGGATGTCGGCTGCACTCACGTCATCATTGGACATTCAGAGCGGCGCCAGTATTTCGGCGAGACCGATGACATCGTCAATTTCAAGCTGAAAGCCGCGCTGGAAGCAGGTCTCACTCCGATTGTATGCGTCGGGGAAGTTCTTGAGGAACGCGAGGCCGGCCTGACCGAAGATGTGTTGCGCCGGCAATGCCTGCGGGCTTTCCATAAGGTCTCGACCAAGAAAGCCGCCAAGATGGTCATCGCCTACGAGCCCGTGTGGGCGATCGGAACCGGCAAAACGGCTACCCCACAGCTTGCCTCCCAGGCGCACAACCTGATCCGGGGTGAGGCGGCCAAAACTTTTGGCCAGGAGTTTGCCGACCAACTTCGCATCCTCTACGGCGGCTCGGTGAAACCGGAAAATGCCAAAGCGCTGATGACGGAAGAAGAGATCGACGGCGCCCTGGTCGGCGGCGCCAGCCTCGATCCAAAATCGTTTGCGGCAATCGTCGAGTACTGAGGGGTGCGATTTTCAATTGCAGATCGGCAATTGAAAATCCTCTTCTGTGTCTCTGTGACTCCGTGGTGGACATGGGTATTTGCTATAATCATTGAGCCTCTAAGCAATTTTCGAGCGCCGTGCGGAAGTGGTGGAATTGGCAGACACACCATCTTGAGGGGGTGGCGCCGAAAGGCATGGGGGTTCAAATCCCCCCTTCCGCACCATCGAAATTGGTTCCCGCGGAGAAGACACTCAGAAGAGAAGAAAGGACTTGCAAGGTAAGGCCAAAGACCGGAGAGCGGTCCTGTAAGCGTTGACCTCATGATCATACTGATTACCATCGTTCACATCATCGTTTGCGCGTTTCTGATTATTGTTGTGCTGCTGCAGAGCGGCCAGAGCGGCGATGTAGCCGCGGCCTTCGGCGGCATGGGCAGCCAGACCGCCTTCGGCCCGCGCGGCGCAGCTACAGCCTTGTCGAGGGCGACTACCTGGTCGGCCATTATCTTCATGGTGACTTCGATTACGCTTTCGGTTGCGGCGTCGCGCCACGCGGGCCCCAGTTCGGTGCTGCAAGGATTGAAGTCGTCGCAGGGCAAGTCGCAACCGGCAAAACCTGCCCCGCCGCCGGCTCCGACACAACAGAAATAAGCTGTCAGCTCTCGGCTTTCAGCCACCAGGAACCACTGAAAGCTGACGGCTAATAGCTGAAAGCTGCCCATGATCCACGAAATCCTCGCTGTCGGCCCACTGCAGTGCAACTGTTCCGTCATTGGAGACGAGGTTACGCGCGAGGCCATGGTCATCGATCCCGGCGATGACATTGAAGATGTTCTCGCCCTGGTCCGCAAACACAATCTCCAGGTCAAACAGATCGTCATCACACACGCCCATATTGACCACGTGGGAGGAGCGATGAAGCTGCGGGCAGCCACCGGCGCGCCCATCCTGCTCAACCAGAACGACTATGCCCTGCTGAAAATGCTCGACATGCAAGCCGCCTGGATTGGCGTCGCTTCCCCGGGCAAGGTTGAAATTGATCACAGCCTGAACCAAGCGGATACCCTCAAAGCCGGCTCACTCACGGCTAGCGTTTTGCAGACCCCCGGACACACCGAGGGTAGCGTCTGCCTCTATTTTCCTGCGGAGAAGCGATTGATCGCGGGAGACACGTTATTTGCCGGAAGCATCGGTCGCACTGATCTGCCCGGAGGTTCCTTCGACAAGATCATCGATTCCCTGCACGAAAAAGTGCTTGCCCTGCCCGACGAAACCGTTGTCGTCCCCGGACACGGCCCGCTCACCACCATCGGCGAAGAGCGCGAAAGCAATCCGTTCTTGAAGTAGAGAGTCGGGGCGCAGGTCAAAAGGCACAAGAATACGGATTTGATTCGCCAGACGCTTAAATTCTTGACTTCTTGTGTGCCTCTAACCACGTTTTACATGCGCGTGACAATTTTTTACATCTGCGTGACAATTTCCGCACAACTCTCATGATACGTCTGGGTTGCAGTGTCTTCGGGTGGATGTTTGCAGCTTGGGAATTGCCGTCGTGAAGGAAAGACGAATGCGAAGACTCATGTTGGCGGCTCTTGCTTTCTCGCTCTTGGTCGCAGTTTCACATGCGCAGGACGTTCCCAAAGCTGACGTCTCGGTGGGATATTCTCCTCTGTATATCATTAAGGGCTATACCATTTGGATGAACGGCGGCAGCGCCTCGATCGCGGTCAACGCCAACCATTGGTTCGGCGTGGTCGGCGATTTCGGCGGCTACGTTGGCCATGTCCCAGGGACTCTCTCCGGAGAAACTTACACCTTCGGCCCGCGCTTTTCTTACCGCAAGTTAGACAGGAGGGTCGTACCATTCGCCCAGGCGCTTTTCGGGGGATCGCATTTTTCGCAGTCCACCGGAGGCATTACCGGCGGGGGCACCCAGTTTACCTTTGCCCTCGGAGGCGGTGCGGACTTGGTCGGCCCGAAAGGCAGATTTGCTCTGCGGCTGGAAGGAGACTACTTTGGCATCCGCTCAAGCGGTTCGACCACGCCTTCGATGCGCCTCGGCGTCGGAATCGTGTATCGAATTGGCAACAAGTAGCGCGGTGCTCGTTTCCAGGGTCCTCCGTAATCGCCATTAGCGGTCTAGGAGTTCGACCACTCGCTTGATCCCCTCCCGAAATTGCCCCACCGGCGTAATCAAACTTACGATCAAATATCCGTCGCTGGGAAAATCGTAGAAGTGCCCAGGATGCACGAGCACCGACACCTTCCGCAGGATCTCGATCGCCAAATCCTCGTCGGACTGCGTCGCCGGAACCCGCAGCACCGCGTACCATCCACCCTCGACCTCCAGCCGCTGGCAGGCTTTCTGCCTGCTCAATAGGCGATCCAGTTCCCCCAGATTCGCGCGCACTCTATCCAGCAATAGCGGCTGAATCGTGTGGCGCTGCTCAAGCAGCGCCGGAGCGGCCAATTGGATCGGGGCATTCATGGAAAGATAAGTGTCAGCGATGACCTCTAAACGTGCCAGCGCCGCATTCACCTGCTGGCTCGGACCGCTGGTCACTACCCAGGCCAGTTTCATCTGCGGCAAGGCCGAAATTTTTGACAGCCCGCTGAGGGTGAATGTCAGGGCGTCGCGGTTGGTCGCGAACGTGGGC
Organism: uncultured Acidobacteriota bacterium; assembly: GCA_963770485.1. GTDB lineage: Bacteria > Acidobacteriota > Terriglobia > Terriglobales > Acidobacteriaceae > CAVVEC01. Next base: position 18,754 of record CAVYPX010000004.1, on the reverse strand, counting down.
CTTGGCGCTCCGTCGTGCGAGTAATCGAGGAAGACTTCATCCGCGATCAGCGACAGGTTGTATTCGCGGCAGAAATTGTCGAGCGCATTTCGTTCTGCGGCCGCCACATAGGACCCAGTGGGATTATTCGCGTGCACCACGACCACCGCGCGGGTGCGGTGAGTGACGGCCTTATATAAAGACGGGAAATCGATCTGCCAGCCGTGATCGTAGACCAGCGGATAGGGCACCAGTTTCACATCCTGCAGGTCAGCCAGAAACTCAAACAGCGGATAGCTGGGCTTGGGCACGAGGATTTCATCGTCCGGGTTGCAGAGCAGGCGGAAAACGTAAGAGTACCCCTCACTAGTGCTGGTGGTGAGCACCACGGACTCGGGGTCGAAGTCGAACTCTTCGTGCTGTTTGCGGTAATAGCTGGCGACGGCTTCCCGCGCAGTGCGCAAACCTTTGGGTTGAGGATCGTAGTCGAGCGCCGCCGGATTAATGAGAGCCTGCATGATCGCTTCTTCGTCATAATGAAGTTCGGCACGCGTGGGATTCGAGATGGTCAGGTCGAGCACTTCCATGCCCGCCGCCCGCATCTCTTGCTGCGCTTCGGTAAAACGGTTGGGGGTAAGCTTCCAGTCGGTACGATGGGAAAACATAACCGACCATGATACGCGGAAGACGCGTGAGGCGCGGACTTCGCTCGGATGAACCAATAGCCGGTGTCATTTGTCACCCTCCTATGTGATTTCTGACCCCGACTTCCGTCTCGCCGTTAAGGCACAATGGAGGTGGGCTGAAAGTGGCATAATGTTAGGGGCCCAGCACCGACTTTCATTGCGGGCACGATTGCCGCGCCGGAGGATATAATGACAACCTTTGCGACCATGGAAAAAGCCACGCAGTACGAACTCCGTTTAGCCGAGCGCATGTCGCGCCTTGGTACCGAGACTGCCTTTGAAGTCTTGAATAAGGCGCGCGCCCTGGAGCGTCAGGGCAAGGACATCGTTCACCTGGAAATCGGTGAGCCCGACTTCGATACACCGAAGAACGTGGTCGAGGCGGCGGTTGATGCCCTGCACAAAGGCTGGACCCACTACGGGCCGTCCGCCGGTTTGCCGGAACTGCGGCAGGCCATCGCCCAAGAGGTTAGCCGCTCGCGCGGAGTGCCGGTAACGAGCGACGAGGTGGTCGTAGTCCCGGGCGGCAAGCCGATAATTTTCTTCACGATCCTGGCCCTAGCTGACGTGGGAGATGAGATCATTTATCCCAATCCCGGCTTCCCCATTTACGAATCGATGATCAACTACGTCGGCGCCAAGGCCGTGCCCATTCGCCTGCACGAGGAGCGAGACTTCGGCCTCGACGTGAACGAACTGGCCTCGCTCATCACGGATCGCACTAAGCTTGTCATAATAAATTCGCCCCAAAATCCGACCGGTGGCGTGCTGAGCACGCAGGACATTCACGATATCGCCGAGGCGATCGGCGACCGCAACATCCTTGTCCTGTCCGATGAAATTTACAGCCGCCTGATCTTTGAAGGCGAGCATTACTCGATCATGTCGGTGCCCGGCTTCAAGGAACGCACCATTCTGCTCGATGGTTTCTCCAAGACCTATGCCATGACCGGATGGCGCATGGGCTACGGCGTCATGCGCCCCGATCTGGCGACGCACATCACCCGCCTTATGACCAATTCAAATTCCTGCACGGCCAGCTTCACTCAGATTGCTGGGATCGAGGCGATTCGTGGCGATCAGTCGTCGGTGGACCACATGCGGGATGAATTCCAGCGGCGGCGCGATGCCTTCGTCGCGGGACTGAACCGCATCAAGGGCTTCTCCTGCCGCCTGCCCAAGGGCGCTTTCTACGTCTTCCCCAACGTAATGAAGACAGGATGGAAGTCGAAGAAACTTGCCGACACGTTGCTGGAAGAAGCAGGCGTGGCGTGCCTGTCCGGGACCGCATTCGGCGATTACGGAGAAGGCTACCTGCGTTTCAGCGTAGCCAATTCGCTGGACAACCTGAACAAGGCGCTGGACCGGATTGATCAGTGGACCAAGCGGAATCTGTAGCAGGCCTTTAATCGCAGAGTTCGCTGAGAAATTCCGCAGAGATCACGAGGGGCAATTCCATGTAGGGGCGAGAGTCCCCGCCCGTGCGTCCGTGTCACTCGTTTCCAACTCCTTACCCCACGGCTTGCGCCGACCCATCGGATCCGTGTAAATCCGTAAAGATCCGTGGCCAAATTCTGTACCGACGTCACAGCCCCTTGTGATCTTCCTCACTGAGCGGGCGGACATCCCCATCTAGACTCAATTTGCGGGATACCAGCGCCAGCAATCCTCTGTCCACGCCGGCGCGGAAGGATAAGGCTATGGCTCTCAAGAATTCTACCAGTGGTGCAATCATTCGGGACTATTCCATCGAAGATCTCAAAGACGCCGCAAACCTGATGCGCGGCTACGACCTGGTCGCCCTGTGCGCGGCCGGTTCCGGCCACGCGGGCGGAACACTTTCCATTATGGACATTACGGCGGCTCTTTATCTGAAGGTCGCCGACCACGACCCCGAGAATCCGTCCTGGCCGGACCGCGACCGCATTATCTGGTCCACCGGACACAAAGCTCCCAGCCTGTATCTTGGCCTCGCATTCGCCGGCTTCTGCCCGCCGGAAGACGTTGCGTTGCTGCGCAAGCTGTGGTCGCCGTATCAGGGACATCCGCATTGGCTCAAGCTGCCCGGCATCGAGGTTTCCACCGGATCGCTGGGACAGGGGTTGAGCATCGGCGTGGGCATCGCGCTGGCCGGTAGGCTCGACGGCAAGAACTACAAAACATTTTGCCTGATGGGCGATGGCGAGCAGCAGGAAGGGCAAATCTGGGAAGCCGCCATGGAAGCCGGGCACTACAAGCTCGACAACTTGATCGGCATCGTGGACTGCAACCGCCTGCAGATTGACGGGAAAGTTTCCGACGTGATGAATGTCGATCCGCTGGATGAGAAGTACCGCAGCTTCGGCTGGGAAGTCCTGCGCATCAACGGTCATGACATGACGCAAGTGGTCGAGGCGTTAGAGAAGGCCAAAGCAACATCCGGCAAACCCACGGTAATCCTGGCGGACACGATTAAAGGCAAAGGCGTGAGCTTCATGGAAGACCTGGCCGGCTGGCACGGAAGATCACCCAACTACGACGAACTGCTGAAGGCTCTCGCGGAATTGAAAGTCACCGACAGAATTCCCTACCAGCAGATGCTCAACAGCGCAAAGTACTACCAGGCTGAGGTGGACCGGCGCCTCGAGGCCAAGATGCCGAAATTCCGCCGCGATTACTGGTGGAATGCAAACGGGAATATGAAAGTCAAAATGGAGCCTACGCGCAAAGGCTTCGGCCAATCACTCGCCGAGAATGGAGATGACGAGCGCGTGGTCTGCATGGGATTGGATATTTCCGGCTCGATTACCATCAGCGACTTCTACACCTCAAAACCGGAGCGCAAGCGGCGCTGGATCAGCATGGGGATCGCCGAGCAGTCGGCCACATCCGCTGCTGCCGGACTGGCTAAGGAGGGCAAGCTTCCGGTGCTGGGCACGTACGCGACTTTTGCCGCGGCCCGCAACCTGGATCAGATTCGCACTTCGGTATGCTACGGAGATTTCAATGTGCTCATCGCCGGCGCTCACGGCGGGGTCTCGGTTGGCCCGGACGGTGCCACTCATCAGGCTCTGGAAGATCTGTTTGCCATGTGTGGCCTGCCGAATATGTCCGTGGTAGTTCCTTGCGACGCCGTTGAGACCCGCAAGGCCACCAATTATCTGCTGCTCAAGCATCAAGGTCCTAAGTACATCCGCTTTGCGCGTGAAGCTACGCCCATCGTCACCGACGAACGCACTCCGTTCCGCTTCGGCCATGCCAATGTAATTCGCTTCCGCAAAGAGGCCGCCAATTTTGCCGACGCCTTCGTAACCAGCCTTGCTTCCGATTACGAGGATGAGCAGGAGGATCTCAGTATTATTGCCTGCGGACCGATGGTGCCCGAGGCTATGCGGGCCGCATGGATCCTGAAGACTGATTTCGGATACGAGAGCCGCGTTATCAACTTGCATACCCTCAAGCCGATTGACGAAGCCGCCATTCTGCGCGCGGCTCGGGAAACTGGCGTGATCGTCACTGCGGAAGAGCACCAGATTGGTGCGCTCGCTTGGCGGGTCAGCGGGGTCATCACTGAGAGTCCCCTGCTCTACGGAGTGCCTATCATCACGGGAGCAATCGGAGTGAAGGATCGCTTCGGCGATTCCGGTGCGCCCTGGGAGCTGATCAAGGAATTCGAGGTTAGCGCCGAGCACATCGCCAAGAAGGCTGCGGAGTTGATGGACGTGAAACGGGCCGGCGCCGCGAAAGAGGAGCATCAGTTCGCAGAACACTGGAGCAGGTAGACACGCAGGAAGCGGACATGTCTCGCGCACTGAGCGGGGATCTCGTTCTTCGATACCTGCGCGTTCTGGGCCTGTCGAAAACAGAACCTGGCATCGAGGCTCTCACGGAATTGGTAACGGCACACCTCACCCGTGTCCCCTTTGAAAACATTTCTAAACTGTATTACAAGAAACGCCTATCTCTGACTGCCCTGCCCAGCATTCAGCAGTATCTCGACGGCATCGAACGATACCACTTTGGCGGCACGTGCTACTCCAACAACTTCTACTTTTACCTTTTGTTGGCGAGCCTGGGATATTCGGTAAAGTTGTGCGCGGCGGACATGTCGACGCCCGCCGTTCATGCGTTGAGCATGGTGAGCGTGGAGGGTAGGCAGTATCTCGTTGACACTGGCTACGCCGCCCCGTTCTTGTCGCCGCTTCCCCGCGATCTGACAACGGATTATGTAGTCGCCCTGGGCCGCGACCGGTACGTCCTCAAAGCGCAGGATGCGAATCGGTGCTCGCGCCTCGAGTTGCATCGGGATGGAGTTCTAAAACACGGATACCTGGCGAAACCGGAACCGAAGCGGATTGAAGATTTCAGCCGGGTGATCGCGGATTCCTTCCGAGCCGACGCAACGTTCCTGAATTCGATCCTGCTGGCCCGTTTCTATCCTGGCCGCTCTGTCGTGATCCATAATTTGAGTTTTATTGAATCGAAAGCAACCGGATCGAGCATACACTCGATGCAGAGCCATGATGAATTGGTCGCCAAGATTGAAGAGCATTTCGGAATACCGGGAAATATTGTGACGGAAGCCACAAACGGCCTGAAAGAGTTGCAGGATGCCTGGGGCGATCCGTTCCTAGGCGGCCGAGTCTAGAGGTAAGCCATAGGCCGCCGTTCGCAAAACACTCGAACCCAGGGCCGCAGCCCTGGATTCGAAGTGGATCATTCCGACGAAGCCGGCGAACTGTTGTCGTTACGGCACCGAGTAAACGATTCCAACAGAATTCCCGCCCCCGCCGACGGTAGCGCCATACAGTTCGGTGGTGGAGACTGCCGGATCGAAGGTTAGGCCTCCGAAGGGAAGGTCTCCATCGCTCGCGGGCCCGAGGAGGTCTTGAAGGATGGTTTCCGTCCAGGGCGGACCAGCGGGCGTCAGTTCGTAGACCGTGCCGCAGGTGCCGCATCCTGTACCGTAGTACAGGGTAGTGCCGTACAGATTGCCTGAATTGTCAAAAAGCAGACCCGCGGCCGGATTGCCTCCATCCGGTGTTCCCAGGAAGCTGTAGAGTATAGTCTGGGTCCAAGGCGGACCGGCGGGTGTTAGTTCATAGGCGATGCCGTATCCACCCGAACCTCCTTGACTGGCCGTACTGTACAGGTTTCCTGCGGTGTCAAAGATCACGTCCGCATAGGGACTGGCGCCATCCGGGCAGCCCGAAACGGAGCAGAAGTTGTAGAGAATGGTCTGCGGGAAAGTGCCGGAGTTCTGCACCCGGTAGACGACGCCCGCATTGTTGGCCCCAGCCTTCAGTGCCGTGCCGTAGAGATAGGGGATGGCATAAATGGTATTGCAGCACAGGGCTGCGTAGGGATTGGCGCCATCCGTTGGCCCGCCCTTGAAGCGATGCATGATGGTCCTTGGGAAGGTCCAGGGGCTTTGGCCCTTCAGTTTGAAAACCGTGCCGCAGAATTGATTCGCGCTACCGCTGGGGATGCAGGTTCCGAGCCCGCCGCCGTAAACGGTCGTCCCGAATAGGTCGCTGGCCTTATCGGTGATCACACCGGCAAAAGGATGGGCTCCGTCTTTGCCTCCGAGGAATCGGTAAAGCACATGCTCTTTCCAGGCATTCACGCCGCCACAACCTCCATAGTTTGAGGGCGCGCAGAGCTCAAACACGGTGCCACAACCAACCGCAACGCCATTGATGGAACACGTTTTAGGCTTACCGCCGTTGTAAGTCGTGCCATAAAGGGTAGACGCTCGCCCTGCGTACAGCCCATTGAATACCAGCGTACTGTAAGGGTTAGCGCCATCGTTGAAAGTGGGTCCTCTAAAGTTGTAAAGCACATATTCGGTCCAGTTCAGCAGACCGGTAGTACAGGGATACAGGTCCGACCCCGAAAGGCCTGGGGCGCAGAGCACCCAAACCGTGCCATATCCATGCGTCCCTCCTTTGGCTGATGTGCCATAGAGGTTTCCATACGGGTCGTGGATTGGGGTGCTGTAAGAGTTGTTGCTGTCGGGGGACAACGCAAAGTTGTACAGCACAGTGTCCGCAGCGCGAGCAGCGCTGGAGAAAACCAGAACTGCCGAGAAAACTACCAGGCAAAACCGATTCAAGATCCCGCTTTTCATAACGCCTCCTTGTGAGTTTGGACTTTTTTCGTCCTTCACTGATCAATGCGAGATTTCGCGAATTTTGGGGTCATGGCTGGGCGGCGCCGTTCGGCACATTGCGATCCCTTGGAGTAATATTGGTGTTCGCCGAAACGCGCCCTTGGGGTGGCGTGTCGGCCCGGTCTGCAAGATTTCCAACCCGAGAGGATCATGAGCCAGAAATTCCGCGTTTTTGCCACCTGTGATATCGGTGAATCCATTGATCTGCTGCGCAAACGAGGCTACGAGGTCGAGGTCTATCCCAGCCCCGAGGCGCCACCCAAGAACCTGATCCTCGAGAAGGTCAAATCAGGCATTGACGGCCTGATCACCACGTTGCGCGATCCCATCGACGCGGAAGTATTCGAGGCCGGCAAAGGACATCTTAAAGTCGTGGCGCAAATCGCGGTCGGTTTCGACAATATCAACCGCGCCGACGCCAACCGCTACAAGATTCCCTTTACCCACACCGCCGACGTGCTTACCGAAGCCACCGCCGAATTTGGGTTCTTCATGCTGGGCGTTCTGGCGCGAAAGATGTGGACCGCGGAACATCTCACGCGCAATAACCAGTGGGGATACTGGCATCCCTATCTGCCCTTCCTGGGCGACGAAGTCACTGGCAAGACCATGGCGGTCATCGGCACCGGGCGCATCGGGCTCGCCATGATCAAGAAATGCACCGGCTTCGACATGAATATTCTGTGCTATGACCCGGCGTACGAAAACCACGAATATGTAAAAGCGATTCAGGAGATGAAAGACCTGCGCTTCGCGCGCGGTATCTCACGGGAAAGAGCCTGGATCAAGTACACCACCTTCGATGACGCGCTGACCGGAGCGGATTTTGTCAGTGTGCACGTCCCGTTGCTGCGGGAGGGCGAGAGTTCCACTCCCACGTATCACCTTTTCAACGAACGCACGCTGCGGATGATGAAGCCCACGGCATTCCTGGTGAACACTTCGCGCGGCCCGGTGGTTGAGGAAGCCGCGCTGGCGAAAGCGTTGCGGGAAAACTGGATTGCCGGAGCCGCCCTCGATGTGTACGAGCAGGAACCGCTGCCACCCGACTCGCCGCTGCGCGATCCGGCGATCGAAGATCGCTGTCGGCTTTACCCGCATTTTGCCAGCGCCGCCCGCATCACTCGCCTGTCCACTGACCCCAACAAAGGCATGGCGGGACGCTGCGTGCAAGGGCTGATCGACGTCCTGGAGAATAACTACGGAGGCGACATCACCAAGATGCCATACGTGGTGAACAAGGAGGCCTTTGGAACAAGGTAGTCAGGAAGCCCGTCCATAACGTAACCGGAGCCACGCTGGGCTTAGTTTTGGCTGTGAAGCTGATATATCACGGCAGTTGCATCTGCCCTTCCCCCTTGAATCTGTTCTTGTTGACTCTTAGAGAAACGAATGCCAGAATGCGACGCAGGAGTGCCGTATGCCGCGTCAACGTTGTTTCCTGCCTGCCCCAGCCTCCACGATCTTCAGTCTGATTTTGATTCTTGCTACTCACACCTTCGCGGCTAGCAGAGCCCAGGTGTTGCACACGTTCCAGGGAGGCAAAGATGGTGCCAACCCGTGGGCGACACTCCTGCTCGACGACAAGACGGGCATTCTTTACGGCACCACAGAAGATGGCGGAAATCAGTCGTGCCAGAATTCTTTTGATACGGGCTGCGGCACAATTTTCTCGCTGTCGCCATCGGGCAGCGCGTGGAAGGAGACGGTTTTGTACCGTTTTCAGGGAGGCAGCGACGGGAGCAATCCCAGAGCTCCTTTGGTACCGCGCCCGGACGGCTATTTCTACAGTACTACGACGACGGGTGGCGATTCTCAAAGCATCGGCACGGCTTTTCGAATCAAACTCGGCACTTGGAAGGAAGAGGTCATCTTCAGATTTCCTTCCTACCAGAAGGGCGCGTACCCCCAGGGGGCGATAGCATTCGACCGCAAAGGACATCTGTACGGACTTACACCGAACGGGGGATCATCTGGCGTCGCCTTCGAATTGATTTCGAGCCCGGTGGGCGAATGGAAGGAAGTGGTGTTGTATGAGGATGTTGGGCTTCCGTATGCGGGGGTGCTCTTGGATCATCGCGGTAACCTCTATGGCACCACGGACTCCAATGGAACTTTCAATGAGGGCAGCGTCTTTGAACTCTCCCACGGAAAGCGTGGCTGGCGTTTCACCAACCTTTATTCGTTCCAGAGCAGTTTCGGCGGCGGGGTTCAACCGAGTGACTTAACCGCCGATAAGCAGGGGAATCTCTTCGGATTCGCGGGTGATGCCGGAACCGGTTGTGAAATCTACGGCTGTGGCACGGTATTCGAAATGACCCGCGTCCGTGGCAAGTGGCAGGAAAAGACTCTTTACCAGTTCAAGGACTTGGCGGATGGATGGGGCCCCGGTTACGGCGCCCCGGCATTTGACCGTTCCGGCAACCTTTATGGTACAACCCAAGCAGGCGGAAGGTATGGGTTTGGCACGGTCTTCATGCTGTCGCCAGTCAAAGGTGGCTGGCAGAAAACTACACTCTACAGTTTCCCGGGCGGCGCTGGAGGGTCTGAACCTTTCGGCGGACTCGTGCTTGACCAGCATGGCGACATCTTCGGCACCACCTACCTCGGCGGGAAGCGCGGTGGGACGACTTGCAAGAAGGAGGGTTGCGGGATCGTGTTTGAACTTACGCCATAAGCAACGAACACCCACTCAGGGTTACGACCTATTCCGGGATGGTGTGCTCTTCGCTCTGCGCGCGAAGAAGCTGGTCCACGAAGTACGGGGCACGGTGGGCAGGCTCGTGGTAGTGGCGCACCTGCATCTCGCCGAGCAGGCCGACAGCCAGCATGTTCAGCCCGGCCAGCAGCAGCACTGCAGAGAAGATCATGAGCGGACCATGCTGGGTCATGGTGTCGGAGTGATGCAGGATCTTGTCCAGCATCAGCCAAACCGCAACCCCGCTTCCGGTAAAGATGCTCAGCATTCCCAAGCTGCCGAAGAAGTGCAGCGGACGGGACAGGTAGCGCAGCAGAAAGCGTATGGTGATCAGATCGAAAAACACCCGGAAGGTGCGCGAGATTCCGTAGTGCGAATTTCCACGCTCGCGGTTCACGTTACGAATGGGAACTTCACAGATGGACGCGCCGTACCACGACGCCAAGGCAGGAATGAAACGGTGTAACTCGCCGTAGAGCGGTACTTGCTCCAGCAACTCGCGGCGATACGCCTTGAACGTGGTTCCAAAGTCGTGAATATTCACGCCGCTCAGTTTGGCCATCAGCCAGTTGGCGCAGCGGGAGGGAATGCGGCGCAGCCACAAGTTGTCCCTGCGCTGCTTCCGCCATCCACTGACGATATCGTAACCCTCGGACAGCTTGTCCAGAAACAGAGGAATGTCTGCCGGGTCGTGCTGCAGGTCACCGTCCATGGCAACCACGTATTCGCCGCGGGCGTGGTCAAAACCGGCGGCCAGAGCCGAAGTCTGCCCAAAGTTGCGCCGCAGTTTGACCACGGTCACCCGGCTGTCCACGGCGGCGATCTCACGCAGCAGGTGGAATGTTCGGTCCGTGGAGCCGTCGTCCACCAGCACCATCTCGAAGCTCTGCCCGTGTATCTCCATGACCGCTTTCAAACGGTCGTAGAGATCAGTGACATTCTCCTGCTCATTGTGCAGGGGCACAACGATGGAATACTTGGGCATGAAAGCCTATTATACGGGCAAAAGGCTGGTCTTGCGCCTTTGGCACGGGCCCTTTTTTGATCTTCCGAGAAACTAGAATAGCAACAGCGGCAGCCATCCTTCTGATATATTCTGTCGGACAGTGCGGTCCGGTTTGGTATACAACTCTGTGCAGGCGCAGGCAGCGGGAGAGGAGCCCGCTAAAATGGACACAATGGTAATGATCATGTTTGCCTCTGTTCTTTGCACGATAACGGGGTTGAATTTCATGGAACTTCGACGCATCCGGAAAAAACTGGAAAGCAAAATGGCGAACCCGGGCTCCTAGAAAGCGCCGGTCCGCCACGGGCACATCCCTTCCAACGCACCCGTTCGTTTCCCTTAGGAAACGCGTGCGTGCGCAGATCATTTCTCGCAAAACAAGCCCGCCGCGATACAACAGACACGAATCCGCTGTTTTTGTGCGTGACGCTGAAAAAAAGAAAACAGCATCCAGCACGGCGCGCTTGACCAATCGCCTATAATTCCGTTTCACTGGTAACTTTCCTTGCGGAACTGGAGAGCGGAATTGAGTAATAAAAACGAGTTGCTGTCCAACGATGATTCCCTTCAACGCCGTCGCTTTTTGCAGACTAGCCTTCTAAGCGGGGTGAGCGTCGCGCTCTTGCCGGCGCTGGCCGGCGCTCGCGAGTTCGGCGTCCCCACCGCCTCGGAATCCCAGCCCAAGCCGTTCGAACTGGACGAGGCCACGATCGGCGATCTTCAGTCTGGGATGGCTTCCGGAAAATTCAGCGCGCGCTCCCTCATGCAAAAATACCTGGCGCGGATTGAGCAAATTGATGTTCAAGGCCCCGGGCTCAAGAGTGTGATCGAAGTCAATCCCGACGCTGAGGCGATGGCCGAATCGGCGGACAAAGAGCGGAAAGAATCCCGCGTACGCGGACCGCTGCACGGCATTCCGGTCTTGATCAAGGACAACATCGAGACGGCAGACCGCATGCAGACCACTGCGGGTTCGCTCGCTCTCTTAGGGTCGATTCCGGCCCGAGACTCTTTTGTAGCCCAGAAACTGCGGGAAGCGGGAGCAGTCATTCTCGGCAAAACCAATCTGAGCGAGTGGGCGAATATTCGCTCCAGCCATTCCAGCAGCGGTTGGAGTGGGCGCGTTGGGCAAACCAAGAATCCCTACGCACTGGACCGCAATCCCTGCGGCTCGAGTTCGGGATCGGGAGCCGCGGTCGCGGCGAATCTTTGCGCCCTGGCTGTGGGCACCGAAACCGACGGCTCCATCGTCTGCCCGTCTTCAGCCAACGGGCTGGTTGGAATCAAACCCACGCTGGGCCTGCTCAGCCGCTCGGGCATTATTCCAATCGCGCATAGCCAGGACACGCCCGGTCCGATGGCGCGTACGGTTCGGGATGCGGCCATTCTGCTGGGCGCGCTGGCGGGAGTTGACCCGCGCGACAACGCCACTGCGGGAAGCAACGGCAAAGCCGAAACGGACTACACGAAGTTTCTCGATCCCCATGGGCTGCGTGGCGCGCGCATTGGTGTGGCACGCAAGTATTTCGGATTCAGCGATTCCGTGGACCCGCTGATGAACTCCTTGCTCGATGAGATGAAGCGAGAGGGCGCGGAGATCATCGATCCGGCAGATCTACCGACTTTCGGAAAATTTGATGACACCGAATTCACTGTGCTGCTCTACGAACTGAAAGCCGATCTCAACGCGTACCTGGCCAATCGCCCGGGAGCGCCGGCTTCTTTGAAGGAAATCATTGACTTCAACGAGCGCAATCGTGACAAAGAGATGCCATACTTCGGACAGGACATTTTCATCAAAGCTGAAGCCAAGGGTCCGCTGACCAGCAAGGAATATACCGACGCACTGGAAGCGAATCACCGTTTATCGCGCAAGGAAGGCATTGACGCGGTGATGGACCAGTTCCACCTCGACGCGCTCGTAGCTCCAACCGCTTCCCCGGCCTGGATAACAGATCTGGTAAACGGAGATCACTCCGTCGGAGGCAGTTCGAATGCGGCAGCCGTGGCCGGGTATCCCGACATCACGGTGCCCGCGGGATTCATCTTCGGCTTGCCGGTGGGGATCTCGTTTTTCGGCCGGGCCTGGAGCGAGCCGACACTGCTCAAGATCGCCTACGGCTTCGAACAAGCCACGAAGGCTCGAAAGCCGCCGCAGTTTTTGGCGGCCGTGAAGATGTAAGAACGCGGGTGCCCCACATTTCGTGGGAAGTATAACCCCGAAAACGAGAACCCAGTTTCGATCTGGGGTGCCCCCATGTTTGCCCGGTTTTGGCTTGAGTGACGACCTTTAGATTCTCTCCCCAACTCTGTCATCCCGACCGGAGCAGATCATCGCAAAGCGATGATCTGCGCAGTGGAGGGACCTGCTGTTTTTTAGGCCGAAGATCCCCGGCCCGAAGGCGGCAGCTTCGCTTGATCCCAGGTTAGCCCGCCACCCCCCGCTCGCGAACCTGGGCCACCCGTCCGACGCGATAGGTGATCTGAAACTGTCATTCAGTAAGCGATTGAGCCGGCGGGCAGGCGAGTCGAATTCGTTCTGGCAGAAGCGCTACTACGATCGAACCATTCGCGACGAGCAAGAGTTTACGGTGAAACTGCGCTATCTGCATCGCAATCCGGTGAGGAGGGGATTATGCGCTCGTCCAGAGGACTGGAAATGGAGCAGCTTTCGGCATTACGCGTTGCGAAAGATGGGACCAGTAGAAGTCGAGTCGGAATGGACAGCGAGCGATCGCGAAGTGAACGCGCGAGCGGGGGTGCTCCTTCGCCCAGGTTAGAAACAAGAAGAGGTCAAGGTCGAGTGAAACTGACCTTCAGCGTGGATGCGACCGGCGGCATGATTTGACTGACCCGCAAGCGGGTGGAATGAAAAAGTGCTTGACATATCGTAAGTATTTGCTTACCGTTAGTCATGGCTTACCAATCTCTGCAAGCATCGGACGACTTTCCCGTACTTGCGGTCCTGGCCGACCCCACCCGTCGTTCCCTGCTCGACCGGTTGCGTCACAAGCCGTTGCCGGTGGGCGAGTTGGCGCGCCAGATGCCGGTAAGCCGCCCGGCTGTGTCGCAACACCTCAGGATCCTGAAGCAGGCCCAACTGGTCCGCGAGCACCGCCACGGCACGCGGCACTATTTCGGCCTCAATCCCGAGGGTTTCGCCGGGCTGCGGGAATACGCGGATTCGATGTGGCAGGAGGCGCTCAACGCCTTCGCTGCCTATGTGGCGGAACAGACCAGGGGAGCGGCGAAATCCGGCCCGCACCGGTTCGCCAAAGCCAAGAAAGGAACTAGAGCGCATGACAAACAAGTCCGTCTCCATTGAGCCAGTCGTGAAGACCGTAACGGTGGCATGCACGCCGGAAGAAGCTTTCCGCTACTTCACCGCCGATATCAGTATGTGGTGGCCGGTCGCCACTCAGTCCGTTGTCGCCTACGCGACCGATTTCAAGGACACGCCCGAAGCCGTGATCTTCGAGCCGCGGGTCGGCGGTCGTATCTTCGAGCGCGCGCGCTCCGGCGAAGAGCACGTCTGGGGAACCGTGCTGACTTGGGGGCCCCCTGCGCAAGTCGTGTTCAGCTTCCATCCTGGCCGCGATGACCAGGAAGCGCAAACCGTGGAGATCACGTTCTCCCCGGTGCCGGAAGGGGCAAGAGTCGTGCTGACTCACAGTGGCTGGGAGAAACTGGGTGCGAAGGCGCAGAAAGCCCGCGACGGCTACAACCAGGGATGGGAGACCGTGTTCGTCACCGCCTACCGCGAATACACACAGAAAGGAAAGCAATCTCAGGAGGAGTGATGCGAACCACTATGTTTTTGCTGCTGATTACGATGCTGACGGTGCCCGCTCGCGCCAGCACCCGTATGCTGACCACGCAGTTCGAAGTGAATGCTCCTATCGAAAAGGTGTGGGACGCGTGGACGACCCCGGAAGGGATCAAGACCTTCTTCGCGCCTGAGTGCAAAGTCGACCTGCGCGTGGATGGCGCTTACGAGATCTACGTCGCGCCCGAAGCCAAGCCGGGCGAGCGTGGTGGTGAGGGCTTGCGCATTCTGGGGCTTGAGCCCATGCGACGCTTCGCCTTCACCTGGGGCGCTCCGCCCACGATCCCGGATGTCCGCAGTCAACGCACCATGGTCATCCTCGAATTCGAAAAGAAAGGCGCGGGCCACACGCTTGTCCGCTTCACCCATTTGGGATGGGGCGAGGGCACAAGCTGGGACGAGGCGTACGACTACTTCGATCATGCCTGGAATGAAGTCGTGCTGCCGCGTTTCCGCTACGCCATGGAAGTGGGGCCGGTCGACTGGAACCATACCCCCAAGCTGCCGCCGGTTGCGTCCACGTTGAAGGTCAGCTTCACTCAACGTTGACCTCTTCTTGTTGCTGTCTTGTCGTCGCTGGTGACGTTTTCTGCACGACGGCGTCGAAACAACTTGAAGGGACCGGTAAACAGCGAAGGCGGGCTCCCCGGACTTGGAAAAATGCACGAAGGAGAATGAACCATGAAGACCTACCAGAAACTGGCGCTGGCAGTACTGGCCGGCGTCTCGATCGGCATGGCTGGCGCCAAGTTGATTCGTGCGCAGGAAGTCAAGACGCCGCCTGGCTACATCATCGCGGAGGTCGAGGTAACGGACCCCGCTGCCATGCAGAAATATGTGGACAAGATATCGGAAACGCTAGCTCCTTTCAATCACCACTATGTCGTTCTTGGCCACAAGATCCAGGCTCTCGAGGGCGAACCGCCAAAGGGCGGCATCGTGATAATCGCTTTCGACAGCGCGGAGAAAGCGCGTGCGTGGTACGATTCCCCAGCCTATGAGGCGATCAAGCCGATCCGACAGAGCGCAGCCAAGAGCCGCCTATTCATCGTCGAAGGCGTCGCCCCCGAGTGACGGACAGGTCAAGTGGTTTTTCAGATGATTTCAATCGGCCGTCGGGCTCTCCGTGCAGCCAGGCGCTTTTCCTTTGCAGGAGGGATGAACTGGATGACGATACTGCTGGCTCCGGCTCACTATGCTCTGGCTCACTATGCTCTGGCCCACTAAAGACGAAGATGGACATGCTCCGGCATCACTACATAACCGACAACTACAAATTGATGGCGCTGGCGGACCTGCTCCCGCATTTTGAGGATATGACTTCCAGAAAGAGATCGCGAGAGCGCGGTGTGCCGAGAAGAGGGCGGCGCTGATAGCAGCTTGTGGTAATAAAGTGGGAGTATCCAGCGCCGTAAAGCGGTGCAGGTTGGTCGGCATTGGAACGATGTAACCGGAACGCGACGATTTAGCTGTGACCGATGAACATCCCACGGAGAGTTCGCAGCAGCCCACCCGTGAAACTGCCACGGGTGGGGCATCCTGTGTCGTGTTAGAGTACGGCTGGCCAGCCCCCCGTCACCCGGCACCCTGAAGAGTAGTTTAGTGGGTTAAGTCGGGCCAGCCCTCTAGAAGCAGCTACGGAAAGCTGGCAAATCGCTTCTTACGGACTCGAGCTCTTGCGGCGAGCTTGCGAAGATTTGCTGATATGAATGGGCGCCTATGTGAAGGTTATAGAGGTGGGCTGATATCGCGGTGAGGGACGAGCTATCGGGAAGATGACTGCTGGAGGGTTCGACGAGTAGCATGGCTTTCGTTGGCGAAAGGGGGTAATACAGCTCGAACTTGTCGGGCGGCTTCGTCTCTTTGGGATTGGCCGCGATGTTGATCACAGGCTGGTCGGCCGTAATGAACGGGACATCTGTCGTATTGTCGAGAAGAATAACCTTGTAGTGTTCGCGGTCCGCATAGAGGTTGAAGCCGAGATTTATGGCGAGAATGTGAACTAGCACGTTTACCACGCGTTGAAAGCTCTCGAACTTGTCCGCTCCCATGATGACTCGCGCCCTCTTAATCTGGTTGGTTCGCAAATACTGAGCGGCAATGCCCCTGAAGAACACCGGGCCTGCGGCTTGGTCGGAGTAAAACCTTAGATTTCCAGCGAGCATGGAGTCCAAGTATGGTTTGAAGTCCTCCTCGATTGACGTATGGAGGTTCTCGTTCATCTCTGCGATCGCTTTATCGACCACAGCCAGCAGTTCGGGTGTGGCACGGCCAGATGCTTCCAGCCTCTTCCTGGCAATATGGGGCAGCGAAAACGCCCGGACAAGATTCTCGTGGAGACCCTTCAGTTTCTCGGGCGAATTGACAATCGCGACCTCACGAATGAATGTAACGTCCTTCGGACTCAACTCCCGAAGTCGATAGAAGTAATTCTCGGCGGCCACGTTCCGTATGTTCGGGTGTAAGATTTCGCGATCAAGTAGACAATAGACAAAATCATCTTGAGCCCATGCCTTGAGGTAGAACCGGGGCACGTAGTGATGCAACTTCTTTCCGACAGAGGCCATTCACCAATTCTAAGGCTGCGGAGAATATACAAGTAGAATTTGCTGCATCAGCGGAAAAACGACGACGACCCTGGCACCCAATGTTTTGTTCATCCGCTAAAGGTCTGAGGGGAAGACCTAAGGACACTCTGAATAAGCGCCCCTGCTAAGTCGACTAATAACAGTGCTCAGGAAACCGCGCTACCGGTTCGGTCTCGGATGCCGGAGCTGGTCAGCACCGCCGTTGCAACTGCGCGAAGGAGCGAAGCCGGACGAGCCTACGCTGCGGCGAGCAGTTTTCTGCGACTCACAAACAGATTCACCAGCGCACAGGTCACGAACAGCCGGTGCGCGTTCTTCTTCAGCCCGCGATAGCGCACTTTCACGAAGCCGAACTTCAGCTTCATCACTTGAAACACATGCTCCACCCTCGCCCGCACCTTCGACTTCGTCCGGTTCTTCGCCCACGCCACTTCATCCACGATCTGGCCCTTGTAGCGGCAGCGCCGCTGAGTGAAATCCCGCGCTCGTGGCGCGCACTCGCGGATCACCCCGGTTTGCCCCTGATACGCTCCATCGCCCCACACCCGCGTTTCTTCGCCATGCAGCAGCTCCGGCAACATCGCCACATCAGACACATTGGCTGCCGTCGCCACCGCCGTGTGGATGATCTTGCTCTTGCTGTCCACGCCCACGTGCGCTTTCATCCCGAAGTACCAGTTCTTCCCCTTCTTCGCCTGGTGCATCTCTGGGTCCCGGCTCTGCTCGCGGTTCTTGGTCGAGGAAGGCGCGTGAATGATAGTCGCGTCCACAATCGTACCCCTCGTGATCCGCACGCCTTTGGCTTGCAAATACAGGTTCACCGTGCCCAGAATCTCTTCTCCCAGATTGTGCTCTTCCAGCAGGTGCCGGAACTTGCACACCGTGGTCTCATCCGGCACCGGCTCCGCCCCCAGGTCAATCCCGACGAACTGGCGCAGGGTCGCCGAGTCATACAGCGCCTCTTCCACCGCCGGATCTGCCAGGTTGAACCACTGCTGCAGAAAATAAATCCGCAGCATCTGTTCCAGCTCTTTCGGCCGTCGTCCGTTGCCCGGCTTGGGATAGTGCGGTTCGATCAGCCCACACAACTTCGCCCACGGCACCACCTGCTCCATCTCTTCTAGAAAGATCGCCCGCCGCGTTTTCTTCGTATACCGCTCGAATCCCGTCATCATCGCCAGTGTCCTCTGTTTGCTGAGAGAGTTCATGCTGGCTCGACTTTATCTATCCTCGCTGTGGAAAGGGAGGGCTTAATCAGAGTCTCCCTAAGTGATGACGCGTACACGCCGCACAAGTTCTGCACCCAACCGCACTTCTGTGTCTATCTCAACAAACGTTCCCCGTCTCACCCCCACAAGTATGTTGGTTTCTACGACCGGAACGGTAGTTGTCACGCCATTGTGTGACAACCTGACGAACCAAGCGTCGTGGGGCATACTGGAATACCAGTAGTCTTCAAATTGGCCCTTGTATGTCCTGCTGTCGCCGGGGTGCGTTTGTGTTTCAATCCCCAACCACGTCCGTGTGATATTGCGCACACGGTCGGAAACTGCGCCGCTCACCGCCTTAATACCTGCATGAATCGCTTTTGCTTTTATCGCTGCGATGAGCGCAGCGACGCCTAAAGCTGTCCCCGCTGCCACACGAACGACCAACGGCAACGCTAAGAACGTGTGCCACATGAACGAGGATTGTACCAACGACAAAAGCCCCACACCAGACTGGTGGTCGACTCAAGCCGCACTTTGCGGCGGGTGGCTCAGGCTTTTGATCTCGCTGACATCACCAACACGGTGGGGTGCCCCGTCCTTCGCGTTCGG
>CAVYPX010000003.1:0-109916 GCA_963770485.1 uncultured Acidobacteriota bacterium | reverse complement strand
AAAAAGACTTGAGAAAGATCGTATTCCACGTCCAGATAATGATCCACGAACATGTAATTCTGTTCCGGATCGAGCACTTCGAGCAGCGCGGCGGACGGGTCGCCGCGAAAGTCCATTGACATCTTATCGACTTCGTCCAGCATGAACACGGGATTCTTGGTTCCCGCTTTTTTCATCATCTGGATGATCTGGCCGGGCAACGCGCCGATGTAGGTGCGGCGATGACCGCGAATTTCCGCTTCGTCCCGCACTCCGCCTAATGACATGCGCACAAATTTGCGTCCCGTGGCCTTGGCGATCGACATCCCGAGTGAAGTCTTGCCTACTCCAGGAGGACCAACAAAGCACAGAATCGAGCCTTTGGGATTTTTCACCAGCTGGCGCACCGCCAGAAACTCAAGAATGCGCTCCTTGATTTTCTCCAGCCCGTAATGATCTTCGTTCAGGACCTTTTCGGCGCGGCTGATGTTGCGGATTTCTTTCGAGCGTTTCTTCCAGGGCACGGCCAGCAGCCAGTCCAGATAATTGCGCGAGACCGTGGATTCGGCCGACATCGGCGGCATGGCTTCGAGCTTTTTCAGTTCCTGCACTGCCTTGTCGCGCACGTCCTTGGGCATGCCGGAAGCTTCAATCTTCTTTTTCAGCTCATCGAACTCGCTCTTCTCCCCGCGCCCGAGTTCCTTCTGAATGGCTTTAATCTTTTCGTTGAGGTAATACTCTTTTTGCGCCCGCTCCATCTGCCGCTTCACCCGCGACTGGATGGTGCGATCCATGTTCAACTTTTCGATCTCAATGTCGAGCACATCGCCGATCCGGCTCAGGCGCTCCGCCGGATCGAAAATCTCCAGCAATTCCTGCTTTTCTTCGATGGAAAGCTGCAGATTGGCGGCAATCGTATCCGTCAGCTTGGCCGGATCTTCCATGCGCACGGCCGCGATCATGGTTTCGTAGTTCAGCGACTGGCACAGCTTCACGTACTGCTCGAACAGCGATGTAACCCGCTGCATGCCGGCTTCGATCTGCGGGTTGGTCTCGGTGGCGTACCGCGCCAGCCGGACCGAGGCCTGCATGAAGCCCTCGGTCTCAGTAACTTGCAGGATTTTGCCGCGCTCGATTCCCTCCACCAGCACTTTGATGTTGCCGTCGGGCAGCTTCAGGCTCTGCACAATGTTGACGACCGTACCCACCTGATAAATCTCATTCGGTTTGGGTTCATCGACGCTGGCGTCGTGCTGCGTGGCCAAAAATATCTTCTTGTCCGCGGCCAGCGCTTCTTCCAGCGCGCGCACGCTCGACTCCCGTCCTACCACGAACGGAGTCATCATGTAGGGGAAGATGACCACATCCCGGATGGGCATCATGGGCAACTTCTTGCTCTCGAATTTTTCCTTGGATGTGGTCACTGAGTCTCCGAAAAAACCGCTTCTGGCCTTTGGCTCTTGGCCGTTAGCCTCACTTCCGCTTAGCCAAAAGCCAACAGCCAAAGGCTATAAGCCGACAACAAGCTTACCCTGCTTTCTCCATCATTGCGAGGGTTACGTTGCGTTTTTCCACCATCTCCCGTGTCACTTCAAATTCCTTCACTTTCTTCTGACTGGGCAGGTGGTACATCAGTTCGAGCATTAACTCCTCTAGAATCATGCGCAAACCGCGGGCGCCCACCTTGCGGGCCATGGCCTGGCGGGCCACGGCTTTGAGCGCTTCATCGCTGAATTTCAGGCGCACGTTTTCGAACTCGAACAGCCGCTGATACTGCTTGACGATGGCATTCTTGGGACGGGTCAGGATTTCGATCAGAGCAAACTCGTCCAAATCCTCCAACACACCCACCACGGGCAGGCGGCCGACAAATTCCGGGATCAGTCCAAACTTGATCAGATCTTCGGGCTGCACATCACTCAGCAATTCAAAATTCCGCTTGCGGGCCGCCGTCGGCTCTTCGGCTTCCGTGTCTTCCCCAACCTTGAAGCCGAGCGATTTCTTGCCCACGCGTCGGCCGATAATTTTTTCGAGGCCCACGAACGCGCCGCCGCAGATGAACAGAATATTGGTCGTATCCACCGGGGTGAATTCCTGGTGCGGATGCTTGCGTCCGCCCTGCGGCGGAACGTTGGCGATGGTGCCTTCGAGAATCTTCAGCAATGCCTGCTGAACCCCTTCGCCGGATACGTCACGGGTGATCGATGGGTTTTCGTCCTTGCGGCCGATCTTGTCCACTTCGTCGATGTAAATGATGCCAGTCTGTGTCCGCCCCACATCGCCGTCGGCCGACTGCAACAGCTTGAGAATGATGTTTTCGACATCTTCGCCAACGTAACCCGCCTCGGTGAGCGTAGTGGCATCGACGATGGCAAAAGGAACGTCGAGCATACGCGCCAGGGTTTGAGCCAGCAAAGTCTTGCCTGTCCCGGTCGGCCCGATCAGCATAATGTTCGACTTGGTCAGTTCGATCCCATCGCTGGTCTTCTGCCGGTTCATGTAAATGCGCTTGTAGTGGTTGTACACCGCCACCGCGAGCTTCTTCTTGGTCTGTTCCTGCCCGATCACGTACTCATCGAGGAAGGTCTTGACCTCCTGCGGCTTGGGCAACGTATTGGGTGTGCTGGCGGGGGGCGTGGCGGCGCGGTCGTCTTCCAGAATGGAATTGCAGACCGCTACGCACTCATCGCAAATATAGGCCCGGGGATAGTCGCTGGGGGACGAAATCAGCTTGGCCACGGCGTCCTGCGATTTATGGCAGAACGAACAGCGTAGGATTTCCTCAGTACCAGTTCTGTTTTTCACTCGGCTCTACTCCTTATTTGTAACTAACCCTCCCGGCTCTATCGCGCTCTTTGTGCCCGTGGGGAGCGGGGAGACCGTTCTGCGCCGAGATCTCCAGTAAATGCGACCGGCGAACGCCGATCATACCTTTTCTCTGGTCTTATAAATGATATCGTCTATGATTCCGTATTCCTTAGCCTGCTGCGCGTTCATAATGAAATCTCGTTCTACGTCCTTTTCGACCTTTTCCAGCTTCTGTCCGCTATGTTTCGCAAGTAACTGGTTTGTAATCTCCCGCATACGCAGGATTTCCCGGGCATGAATATCAATATCGGTAGCCTGGCCTGACAGTCCGCCCATGGACGGCTGATGGATTAGAATGCGCGAATTGGGCAGGGCCAAGCGTTTCTTCCCTTCCCCGGCCGCGAGCAGAAGCGCCGCCATGCTGGCCGCCTGGCCAATGCAGATGGTGGTCACGTCATTCTTTACGTATTGCATGGTGTCGTAGATGGCCATACCTGCCGTGATCGAGCCGCCCGGCGAGTTGATATAGAGCTGGATATCCTTCTCCGGATCTTCCTGCGCCAGAAACAGCATTTGAGCAATCACCAGGTTGGCAATGTTGTCGTCAATGGGCGTGCCGATAAAAATAATGTTGTCGCGTAACAGCCGGGAGTAGATGTCGTAGGCCCGCTCACCACGCCCGGTCTGCTCAATGACCATGGGCACCAGCATCATCTGTGGTTCTTTCACATTCACCCTTTCACACTCATGCCCCAACCACCGCAGCTTCAGGGGGATCGAAGCGGTTTACTCACGCGGACTGGCGATACAGGAAATCGAGGGTCTTTTCGTGGCGAATTCTATTCCGGATTCTATCCAGCGCCCCATCGCGTGTCAAACGTGCCCGGATGGCCTCGGGTGTCTGTTTGGACTGCTCCGCCAGGGCCGTGACCTCGCGCTCGATCTCCTCATCGCCGACTTCGATTTTTTCCTCCTCCGCAATCTTTTCCAGCAACAGGGAAGCCTTCACTTCCTGGGCCGCTTGCTCGCGCTGACCCGCCCGCAGTCGATTCAAATCCATCTTCTTCATATCTTGCGGCTTCATGCCTTGCGCCGCCAGCGCCCGCAACCCGCGTTCCAGCCGAAGATCAATCTGCCGCTCCACCAGCGCCTCCGGCAATTCAAAGTCGTTGCGTTTCACCAGTTCGGCCACCAGCTTGTCCTTGGCCTCGCGCTCGGCGTTGTGTTTGCGCTCCGCTTCGATCCCCTCGCGCATCCGCTGCCGCACTTCTGCAAGACTAGAGAACTCTCCCAACTCTTTGGCGAACTGGTCATTCAATTCCGGCAAGCTCTTCAGCTTGATGGCCTGCACTTTCACCGCGTAAGTGAGTGTCTTGCCTGCCAGCCGCTGATCGGAGAAATCCTGGGGATAAATCACATCAAAGGTGCGCTCTTCGCCGGGGGATGCACCCCGCAGATTCTGGGTGAATTCCGGCATGGTGGTTTTCCCGCCGATCTCTACCAGAATGTCGTCCATGTGCACCGGTTTGCCTTCGCCATCCTTGGGCTGGCCATCGAGCGAGACCTGGGCGAAGTCGCCATCGGCCAGCGCCCGGCCTTCCACCGAGGTGAAAGTGGCGTGCTGCTCCTGCAATCCTTTCAGCGATTCCTCGACCTCTTCATGGCTGACCGAAATCGCGGGCTTGTCGGCGCGCAGTTCCTTGTAGTCCTCGACCTTGATCGCAGGCATCACTTCAAAGCTGGCTTTGAAGCGCAGTGGTTCTCCGTCATGCAGGTGCAGGTCGGTCACGCGCGGCTGCGACACCGGCATCAGGCCGAGCCGGTCGGTTTCCTTGCGGAAGTAACGTGGCACCAACGCTTCCACCACATCGCTCTTAATGCCTTCGGCAAAGCGCTGCTTGATGATGGTAGGCGGCACATGGCCCACGCGGAATCCAGGGAGGCGGGCCAGTTTCTGATACTTCTGGACCAGGGTTTCGGTTTCGCGGGCGACCTCTTCCGCTGGAACCTCGACCTCGATCTCCCGCTTGGTACTGCTGCTGGTTTCTGTGGGGCTCACGCTTCCCTTTCGATCAGATGCCGTAATTCAAAAATTCTTGTCCCGATTCCGAACCTCTGAATCCCCTGGCGTTGCAGTCTTGAGTTTAAAGACAGAAGGAGAGCAGCGTCAAACTTTTGGTGGCAATTTTAAAGCCCGAAACGGGACGAAAGTAACTACCGCTCCAAACGCCATTTCCTTTGACCGTGTTCATCCATACTTGCCTGCGTGGCACTGGGAGAATTCCCATTGCCTTGTCATTTCGAGTTTGGTGGGCCCACCTTTGCGCTTTTTGAAGCTGTGAAAAAACCACCCAGGAAGTCAATTGACAGAAAAATAAAGCGGGGTAAGCTCTGGGCATGGGCGAGCCTTTACTGCGCAGGATCAATCGCGAACAGATGTTGTGGCGGGCGGTGGACGTGGAACGACTGATCGAGGAAGATCATCCGGCGCGGGCGATGTGGGAACTGGTGGGACGCTTGGATTTGAGCGGCTTCTATGAAGGCATCGAGTGCAGCGCCGAGGAAGGCGGGCGACCGGCGTTTGATCCGCGGCTGCTGATCAGTTTGTGGATTTATGCCTACAGTCAGGGGATTGGGTCGGCGCGGGAAGTGGCGCGGCGCTGCGAATGGGAGCCGGCATTGCAGTGGCTGACGGGGTGCGAAGCGGTGAACTATCACACCCTGGCCAGTTTTCGAGTGGAGTACCGGAGCGAGTTGGATGAGTTGTTCACGCAAGTGTTGGGGCTGCTGAGCGCGGAAGGTCTGATCCGGCTGGAGCAGGTGGTGCAGGATGGGACCAAGATCAAGGCGCAGGCGGCGAACGACAGCTTTCAAGGGGCCGCGCGGATTGAGGAACATTTAGAACGGGCGCGGCGACGGGTGCGAGAGATGGGAGAACCGGATCAGGAAGCCAATCCGGACGGGGGAGAGCAAGCGCGGCGGCGGGCGCGACGCGAGCGCCAACAGCGGCTGGAGCAGGCTTTGGACGAGTTGCAAAAACTGCGTCCGCACAAGCCGCGAGCCCGGGTCAGTGTCAGCGAACCGGAAGCACGCCGGATGCGGCAAGCCGATGGCGCCTTCGCTCCTAACTACAACGTGCAGATCTCGGCCGATGCCGCCCAGTCGCTGATCGTGGATGTGCAAGTGACGCAGGCCGCCAATGACAGCGAACAGTTGGCGCCCGCGGTGGGGCGCATCGCCGAGCGCATGGGACACAAGCCGCAGCAGATGCTGGCCGATGGCGATTACACCAACCGCCGCAGCGTCGAAGCCATGGCGCAACTGGGAGTGGATTATGTCGGCAGTCTGCGCAAAGGCGGCGATGAGAAAGACTGCACCGGCACCGGACGATTCACCCGCGAAGTTTTCCTCTATGACCCCGCGCACGACCACTATGTTTGTCCGGGAGGCAAGCACCTGGGCTATGCAGGACGGCACAAACGCAAGTCGGGAAACCTGGTGTTTCGCTACGAAGCCCGGGCCCAGGATTGTCAGAGCTGTCCGCTGCAGCCGCAATGCTGTCCCGGCAATCAGCATCGTGGGCGCGGCCTGCTGCGCACCGTGGAGACCGAGGCCATGATCGCCTTCCGCCGCAAGATGGCCACGCCCCAAGCGCAGCAACAGTATCGCCGCCGCAGCCGGGTGATCGAGTTCTGCCACGCCTGGATCAAAAGCAAACTGGGTCTGCGCCAGTTCCACCTGCGCGGCCTGGCCAAGGTGCAGACCGAGATGCTCTGGGCCTGCCTCACTTACAACTTCCAACAATGGATTCGCTTACGCCGACTGCAGGCCGCATCCGCTACCGCCTAGCCAGGCCAACCCTGACATTCTCCAACGCCTCAGTCTCAACCATCCCCAATTGATCCCCGATGCAACCTCGTTCCGCAACCCGCCCCAACGACTGCAGCAACAAGGTTTTTTCACAGCTTCGCTTTCTGCAAAGGTGGGAGACTCATGCAGCCTGCGCCGAGACTCTCCATTCGCGACCCGACTTCATCGTCCCCACCTTTACACAGAACGTAAAGGTGCGCCAGCCCCCCGCTGCCCACCCTCCCGCCCCTTGCAAAAGGCGCAAGGAGCGGGGCACCCGGCAAGTGCTGAGGCTGGCGAAACTTTCGTGGTATAGTCAAATTCCCCGGCGGGCCGGGCTGTGTGGTCCGTCTCTCCCTCACCTCGGAAGGAGGCCCCTCCATGAAACTCAGCAGGCACCCTGCCAGAATGATTCTCACCTTAATTCTGGTCCCTATGTTGTTTATGTTGGCAGACACGGCCAACGCGGCGGGCCAGGGATACAGAACGATTTACCGTTTTCAGGGGTCCTCCGATGGCTGGCTTCCTCTAGGTGTCCCGGCGGCTGACAAGAATGGCAATCTCTATGGCGTTACGGGCGACGGTGGCGCGTATAAGTTAGGCACAGTCTACAAGCTGACCGCGCCACAAACTCGTGGCGGCAAGTGGACCAAAACCGTGCTCTACAATTTTGCCAGTAACGAGGGAGGATATCCAGGGTCAGTGGTGCTTGGCCAGGACGGCAATCTGTACGGGCACGCCTTTAGCCGAAACATTTTTGAATTGACGCCGCCAACTTCTCGCGACGGCGCTTGGAAGTATGCCCTACTTTACACGCTCAATCCGAACGATGGAGGGTCCATTGCGGGAAGTCTGGTCTTTGACGCTGCAGGAAACCTATACGGCGCGGCGGAGTTGGGTGGCGATCTTAACTGTGGGAACAGCGCCGGTTGCGGCACCGTCTTTGAGCTGAAGCGGCCAACGACGAAGGGCGGGAAGTGGCATTTTAATGTGCTGCACACATTCACAGGAACTCCCGATGGAGCCCAACCCTTCGCTGGCGTGACGTTTGATCGGGGCGGAAATCTCTATGGCACAACTTGGGAGGGAGGATCCTATGGTTGGGGCGCTGTCTACCGTGTAAGCCCGCCCAAGAAAAAGGGGCAGGGATGGACGGAGACTGTGCTTTATTCCTTCGACACGGGCAATTACGACATCATTACCCCGGAAGGTCCGGTGGCTTTTGACACTTCTGGCAATCTCTATGGGACCACGCCTCTGGGCGGTGACCTCAACTGCCAGGGCGGTTATGGTTGCGGGGTAGTGTTCGAGCTTGCGCCTCCGTCGGAAGGAGACGGTTCTTGGACCTACGCGACCCTCTATGCTTTCCAAGGCGGCAACGATGGCATCGCTCCACAAGGCTACATGGTGTTCGACCCAACGGGGAACCTCTATAGCACGACCGGAGAGGGTGGGGGTGGGACGGGTTATTCTGGCATTGCTTTTCGACTGACCCAGGCGATGCAACTTGGTGCTGCCTGGGGGGAAACTGTGCTCCACCGATTTCAGGCCGATGCAGGTGGTGGACCCAACGAAGGCCTGACTTGGGGGAAGTGGGGCAACCTCTACGGTGTGACGTTGGGAGGCGGGCCTTCGTACTACGGTACTGTGTTCGAGGTTCGGCCCTAGAGACGCGCATGGAGTAAGCGTGCCGTGGCGTGTGGATTACTTACTGGGGCGGGGTGGCCCGGACCTTGGCAGATGACAACTCCGGTTTTGGGTGCCCCGCTCCTTGCGGCTTTTTTGCAAGGGGCGGGCGCTGGCGTCACGCAGGTGGTTTCGGCTCCATTTGCGTGATGTCACAATCGTTCACGCGCATCCGTCCCGACGTTAACCCGCCCCTCGCCAAGAACCGGCAAGGAGCGGGGCACCCAGAGTGTGGCCGGGCTAAGGTTCACACCTCCTGCATACTCGCGCCGTGATAAGGTCCGGGGCAGCCGGCGCCGTTGCCCATCGTTCGCCTGTTGTCAAGTCTACTTTCGTAGGTGTTGCAACTTGCCGCAGGAAGGCCAGCACCGCCCGCTAACTCGCCCCGAATCAACGCATTCCCATTTTGGGATGTTCCACGTGGAACACTCCACGCATTTTCCTGATGTTCCACGTGGAACACTGGGTCGAATGTTCCAGTCATTTCTCCGGGCTGTTACCGCATCGCGGGCTTGCTGGCTTCGACTATGGCCGCGCTTCTTTCGGACAGATAGTTCTGCAGCGCATCCTGCCACCTCGGCAGGACCACACCGTATTTCTGCGCGCTCGCAGGAGACAACACGGAATACTTCGGCCGCGGCGCCGGACGCACAAATTTCTCGCTGGTCGTTGGCCGCACGAGCGTTTGCAATCCCGCACGCCGGACGATCTCCTGCGCAAACTCAAACCACGAGCACTCGCCAGAGTTAGTCACGTGCACAATGCCCGTGGCTCCACGATGGCAAAGCTGAATGATGGCGCGCGCGAGGTCAACCGCGTAAGTGGGAGAGCCGCGCTGGTCATCGACCACATCAATTTCCGATCGGCTGGCGGCCAACGTGAGAATCGTATCCGGAAAACACTTTCCCCCGACGCCAAACAGCCATGAGGTTCGAGCAATGCAACACTCCGGCAAAATGTTACTGAGTTGCACTTCGGCTTCGGCCTTGGACTTGCCATATACACTGCGCGGCGTGCGCGGATGGCCGGTTTCGTAAGGAGTGGCGCTGGCGCCGTCGAAGACGTAATCGGTGCTCAGGAAAAGCAGGCGGGAACCACATTGCTTGGCGGCTTGCGCAACGTTCGCTGCGCCGCGGCAGTTGACGTCGAAGGCCAGTTCACGATTGGTCTCGCAAGCGTCCACGTCAGTGTAGGCGGCGGCAAGGACGATCCATTCTGGACGCGTGCGCTGGATTGCGGCGAGCACCTGCCGGGCATCGCGGATGTCGGCATCTTTTGAGCCCAGCCCGATCACTTCATCCTGCTGCCACTCTCGTACCAGCTCTTTGCCGAGCAGCCCGGTGGCGCCGAAAATGGTGACTCGCATCCCGCGATTCCTTGGTGGAGTAAGGGCCAGGCGTAAGTAATTCTAGAACAGGTTACGCGCTGACAGCCTGAGGCGCGGCGACCTTCTCCGCATCGAAAACCGTAGCGAGAGCATGAACCACCGAGGCGAGGCGAATCGCTGCCAACACGGCTTCCTCGCTTAGGCCTTTTTCCCGCACGGTTTTTTCGTGCGAGTCCACGCACACCGAGCAGCCATTGATGGCCGAAACCGCCGCGCACCACAGCTCGAAGTCCGCTGCCTCCACGCCATGCGTGCGGATGATGTTCATGCGCAGCCGGGCCGGCATATTGCGATAATTCTGATTGGCGGTCAGGTGCATGAACCGGTAATACACGTTGTTCATGCCCATGATGGCTGCTGCTCCCTTGGCCGCTTCCAGGGCTTGAGGAGAGAGATGGCCCGCGGCTTCCGCCAGCACCGCCTGGGTGAGTTCCCCGTTGCGAGATGCCACTGCCGCTGCCACCGCTGTCCCCCATACTTGCTGCTCGGTCAATTCGGGCTGCTGGGTTAAGGTCGAAAAATTCAACTTGAGGTCCCGGGCGTACGCCGGCACCGTTTCCATCAATTCATTCAGAGTCATCGAGATCACCAAGAACAATCATAAGGGACGCTCCCCTGAAGCCGCTGCTCCGGGGAGCGTCCGGTTATTCAACAAGGCTCACGCGATTTGCAGCGTGGCTTCGCCCTTGTGCCAGTTGCAGGGGCAGAGCTCATCGGTCTGCAGAGCATCCAGCACGCGCAAAACCTCGTCAGGATTGCGGCCGACAGCGCCGTCGGTCACGTAAACGAAGCGGATCACGCCATCCGGGTCCACGATGAAGGTGGCGCGCTGCGCAACACCTCCCTGGGGGTCCAGAATGCCCAGCTGTTCGCACAGGTCACGTTTGATATCAGACAGCATGGGAAAGGGCAGGTCTTTCAGATCGGCGTGGTGCGTACGCCATGCGTGGTGCACCCACTCCGAGTCGATGCTTCCCCCTAGAATCTGCGTATCGCGATCGCGGAATTGCTTGTTCAGCTTGGCAAAGCCCGTGATTTCGGTTGGGCAGACGAAGGTAAAGTCCTTGGGCCAGAAAAAGTACACCTTCCATTTGCCCGAATAGTCGAGGTCGGTGATGGTTTTGAAGGCTTTCTGCGGGTCTTTTTCCGTGCTGACGGTCGCAGTCAGCGAGAATGATGGGAATTTTTCTCCTACACCTAACATAATCTTTCTCTCCTAAGAATAAAGTTTGAATTCAAAGTTTGCGGCTTTTGCGCGCCCGCTTCGACGCGCAGGTTGCACAAATCCCGAGGATGTCTACGGCGATACGTTTTACCTGAAAGCCTCGGGGAAGTTTTCGCCGGAAGCGCAATGGCCCCAGGCCGGACTCGTCCAGATCCATGATCGTCTTGCAACTGACACAGACCAAATGGTGATGCGGCTGAGGGTTTGACTCCACCCGCAAGGATCCATGGTGCAGGCTCACTTCCCGCAGCATACCGCTGTCGAGAAAAGTGCGGATGTTTTTGTAGACGGTTGCCAATGAAATGGAGGGAACTTTCTTTCTCGCCCGGTCATAGATGTCTTCCGGGCTGGGATGCCCCGGCAGAGACATGACCGTCTCATAAATCACCTGGCGCTGGTGAGTAGCGGCAAGCTGGCGCCGATGACACAGCGTCCGAAAGTTGGCCGGAGTAAGCATTTTCAAAGGATAATAGTTATTATCCGCTAAAGGCTTTGATTTAGCAAGCGGCCAAGATGGGTGTTGGCTCAGTTCAATGTGGAAGCGAGCCAAACACGCGATTCGTGCGTCGCAAAGAACGCGACGCTTCCACCACCCCAGCACGCCAAAACCGGGCGTGCTGGGGACCCCGGTCCGGGCGCCTCGCCCAGATCCCCTTCGACTGCGCTCAGGGCAGGCTCTGGCTGCGCAAAGAACGCTAGCTCGGGATGACAAATCAAACTGAGCGGCTACCTGAAATGCAAGAGGGTTGCGGGGTTTCGCTTCGCTGGGCGGGTCCTGAGCGAAGTCGAAGGAGGGCGTCCGCCCTTACGCAGGTAAATCTCCGAGGTGAGTCATGCCGCGTGCCCGGGCGATTCCGATTTCGCGTTGGCCGGAGTTTTCGCTACGGGGCAAACCTTGGTGCGCTCCGTCGGCCGAACCAATTCTTCATAGACCTGCCCGACTTCAGCCGCGATCCGCGGCCACAGGTAATGATCGCGGACTCGCTGCTGCGCCGCCCGGCCGGCTGTCGCACGGCCTTCGCCATCAGAAAGGAGCACCCGTAGCATGTACTCCAGGTCGTGTACATCTCCGCGGCGGAAGGTGAAGCCCGCACCTTCGATTACTTCCAGGTTCTCCGCAATGTCACTGGCCAGCACGCAAATGCCGGCACCCATCGCATCGAGTAGCGCCAGGGAGAGCCCTTCCAAGTCCGAGGGCAAGACGAACAAAGCTGCATTGGTCAGCAATTCATTCAGAGCGTTTCCTGAAATCCAGTCGAGGAAGAGGATCTTGTTGCTCTGGTGCTGGCGCAATTCATCCACATACATATCGGTGTGACTCGAGCCTCCAGCCAGTACCAGCTTCGCGCGGGTATCGAGGCGTTCATACGCCTCAATCAGCAGGCGGCAATTTTTCTCCGGGGAGAAACGGCCCAGAAACAGAATGTAATTGTCCGGTTCGAGCCCCCACTCCAGGATTGTCGAGGGTGCGCCTCGTTCGCGAATCGTGCCGCCATTGGGTACGTAAGTAGTTTCGGCTCCGTAACGCGCGAGATAGCGATCCTGCAGCACCTGGGACACAACCAAGGTGCGGTTCGGCAGCCGCGCCGACGCTAGTTCTCCGAGGCGAAGAATCAGAGAGGCCGCGCGGCCCCACTTTTTTCTTTGCCAATCCAATCCTTGAACGGTTACGACTGTCTTCTTCCCAAGGAGGCGTGGGAAGAACGAAAAGAGCGCCGGACCCAGGGCATGATAATGCACGATGTCACAATGGCTGAACATCGCATGAAGGGTGCTCAAGAAGGTGTGTACCAGGGTTTCCAGATGCTTGGACCGGATGGTCGGCAGGCGAACCAGCCGCATTCCCTTGTAAGTTGCCAGAGGCGGCGTGAAGTAAGTGCGGCAGTAAGCGGTGACTTCATAGCCCATCCCCGCCAGGCGTTCTCCGACTTCTTCGTAATAGGTTTCGATTCCACTGTACTTCGAGGCCACACCGCGTGCTCCGATAAAGGCGACCCGCAGGGGGGGCTTTGCGGCCGGAAGAATCTGGGGCCTGCGAGGGTTTTGCGTCCGCGACTTCATCTGCTCATAAAGCTGCACCAGGGCCCGATAGTGAGTTTCTGGCGCGTGCTGGGTTTCCACAACATGGCGTCCGGCAGCGCCCATTTCCGCTGCCAACTGCGGCCGCTCCGCAAGGTAAGACATCGATTCTGCGAGTTGCTCCACGTTCCCCACTTCATAGAGGAGTCCAGTCTTGCCGGGATCAACAAGTTCGCGCCGCGAGCCCAAATCGGACGCCACCACGGGCCGCGACCATGCGTAGGATTCGAGAATGCTCTTGCCCAGCGTTTCATAAGCGTGCGAAGGTAGCACGGTGAAGCGAGATGAAGCGATCATCTGATCGAGGGCGGGACCACTTACATGCCCGGTGAATTCGACATTCTGCAGGCTCAGCCCGCAGGGCAGGGTTTCAAGCTCCAGCCGCAGCGGTCCGTCACCGGCAATTTGCAGACGAACATGGGGCAGGTGTTGCATGGCGCGCAGGAGGTCAGCAATTCCTTTCTCCGGCGAAAGCCGGCCAAAGTATAGGATCGGCGCGTCGGGCGCGGGATCTGGCGGGTTCTGGGCCGGCAACTTCTGGAAATGAGGAAGCACGGTGATCTTGTTGGCGTCGAAGCCATGCTGCACTAGCTTGTTCCTGGCGAACTGGCTCGGGGTGAGGAAATGATCGACGCACTTGCGGTAAGTTCCGAGCCAGTAGTGGAAATAGGCTTCGGCCACCAGCACCAGCGCGGAGCCCCGTGGCCCGGGGTAGCAGCCTTCACTCAGAACATGCCAGAAGTTCCCAGTGCAAGGATGCTCACAGGCAGATCCATTGGCCACTAGGTTGTAAGTGGGGCAAAGCAGCTTGAAATCGTTGAGGTGGTAGAGGACCGGGATCCCCTGCGCTTTCAGCTCCCAAAGAATCGACGGCGAGAGATGGTGGTAGATGTTGCGGACATGGGCGATGTCGGGCTGAAACGCCGCGAGCATCATTCGCAGCCGGCGGCGCGCCTCGGTGGAATAAATGGCGTGGGCCGCCAGCCTGGTTCGTGCCCAAGGTCCGTGGTTGGGGGCCTTGAAATCCACATGAGGCACGAAGTATTGGTCGTAGGGCGTCGGCTGGCCGCGCGCATCTTTCATTGAGAACAAGGCAACCTCATGGCCTTGCGCTCGCAGCAGATCCATCAGTTCGAACAGGTAAACCTCGGTACCGCTGAAGGGAAAGTTGTATTTATTGCAGAACAGGATCTTCATAACAGTTGCTTTCTACCGTGCGACCGATGCGCGCGAAACCGATGCCCGCGATAAAAAGATCGGCGAAGGCCGCAAGGTTCTTTTTTCGATTGAAGTGCTCCAGCACATGCTGGCGCGCCGCGCGGCGCAGCGGGCCGAGGGCGAATTGAGAATTAGCGATCAGTTCCGCTTGAGCCACGAAATCGTGCAGGTCGCCGGGCCGATACAGAAAACCGGTCTTTCCATGTACTACCAACTCGGGGATGCCGGTAATGGCGGGGGCGAGCACAGGTTTGCCGTGAGCCATCGCTTCCATCAGCACGAGTGGAATGCCCTCGCTGCGACTGGTAAGCACGACCAGGTCGGAGCTGGCGTAATAAGGATCAAGATGCTCGTGCGACAAGTGGCCAAGCAGCCTGACCTCCGCCTGGAGATCCAGGTCACGAATCAGGCGTTCCAAGGACGTCCGTTCTGGACCATCCCCCGCGATCAGACACGTAAACCGCAGACCACGTTCCTTCAATTGATGGCATGCTCTTATGAGAAAAACGTGGTCCTTCACGGGATGCAATCGCCCAACGGCCAGCATGACCAGGCGCGAGTCCGCAGATTGTGATTCCGGGCGCGGCGGATCCTTTTCGTGCAGATCGACTCCCATGCGCTGCACGATCAGTTTGTCCATCTCGACTTGGGGGTAGTGTTGGAGAATGTGCCTGCGGTTGAATTCAGAGACCGTTACGCAAAACTTGCAGTTCTTCAGTTTGGTGTCGAGATAAGCGGCGTGCAGGAGCAGATCCGATCCATGCAGCGTCATGCTGAAGCTGATTCCCAGGCAGCGGGCAGCCACCATTGCGATCCAGGACGAAAAATATCCGTGGTGCACGTGAATGTGCTCGACACCGTGTTCTTGCAGCAGCAGCGCGAAGTAGACTCCGAGCCAGGTGTGCAGAAGCGCACTCAATCGCCGCAGAGGCCGCTCGCTTCCCATCAACAGCGCGCGATGAAAAAACTCCTTCAACCGGGAGAATTTTCGCAAACACAACCAGACCGCACGGATCAGCAACCCAAACCGCAGGGGCTGCAAGCAAAGTGTTTCAGAGGCGAGAGACTTGAGGCCATGGTCGAGCGGAGGATTCACGCGGCGTGCGCTGCATGGGAGGACGGCCACTCCACGACTGCGCAATTCCTGAATCTCCTCCACCACGTAGGGTTCGACCGGTGAAGGAAATGAGTTCGTGAGGTAGGCAACAGTGGGCACTTAGAAAATCGGCGAACTAGGTTGGCCGGATTTCAAATTGTTCTATCGCAGTTCCGTTCATTTAGCGAAGGCTCCAGCCCAGGACATGTGATATCGGCGGGAGAAAAAGAAATACGATGCACGCCACCACCCAGGGAACAAGCTTTCGATACGAAATCCCGATCGTTCGCGCCAGGCCGGCATGAATCAGAAAGTAAGCGCAGCAGGCCAGCAGTTCGGCCCAGCCGTAACCGGCGATGCCGAAGCGAGGCAGTAGGAACAGCGTGCCCCCTCCCAAAAGCGCCACGTGAACGCTATAGGATCGCATCACGGCCCATTGGCGTCCGACGACGAACAACGCCGAGGCTTGCAGGTTGTAAACCGAGTTCACCAGCACTCCGGCGGCGATGAAGGGATAGACCGTCAGGCTCGGCATCCATCTCATCCCGATGACGTGCCGCAGCACGAAGGGCCCGAGCAAAGCAAAGGCACACAAGAGCGGCCCCAGAGTGATCACTTGGAGATACAGGGCGCGCTCCAACATTTTGCGGAATTCGTCGCGCCGGTCTTGCAAGCGCGCCAGGGCCGCAATGGCCATCCGCCCCGCGGCCAGGCGGAAAGTTCCGAGTGATTCGGCGATGCGGAGAGCCAGCGCTACAAACGCCACGGCCTCGGCCCCTGCGAACCGTCCTACCAGCAATGGATTGACCAGGGTCCGCAACTGCCAGGTGCGCAGCGATGCGGTCATTCCGATTCCGAATGACAGCATTCTTCGGGCCTGGTCTGAATTCCATTGCAGACGCGGAATGAGGGCAGCGGAGGCAACTGCCGCGAATAACGTGAATGTCTGCCATGCGATCAGTCCGCCCACCGGCGCCCAGACTCCTGTCCGCGCCCAGGCCAGCACGACTGCCACCATCAGCCCGAGAGATTGTCCGGCGAGCTCGATCCCGGCAATGCTGCGAAAATTCAGTTCCCGTTCGAGCTTAGCCATTGGGACCCCAGTCAGTGCCGTCACAGGGATGGTCAGGAGCAGTACCAGGTAAGGTGAGAGAAATTCGCGGCTGCCGTACCATCGGACCAGCAGGGGAGTCACTGCGGTGGCAGCCAGTCCCAGCATGATCGAGACACCCAAGATGAGTGTGGCGGCCGTGTTGTACATATACTCGTCGGGCGCAGTTTCGCTCCGCACCAAGTAGGTGTCCACTCCGCCTCGCGCTACGGTGGACAAGAATGCCACCAGGCCGATCGCGGTCACGAACAGACCGTAGGCGTGCGGCCCGATCCACCAAGTCATCACCAGCATGTTTCCCAGGCTGACGATGACTCCGAGGCCGTATCGGCCGGCGAGGTACATGCCGCCGCGCACGGTGGCGGAGGTGAGGGGCGAGTCATCCGGCTCGGCGGAGGCAGCACACTCGGCAACACCGGCGAGCGCGATCGCGGGCAGGACACTTGCGTCAGCTTGCGAGGCCATTGGCTTGAAGTTCCGCACTTCGCCGGTTCTGCGCGACCAGCATCCCGGCCAGGGTGAATAGGAACCCATTCACGAACTGGTAGTTCATGACCACAAGGGACCCGTTCACCAGGTACACTCCGACCAGCAACGGCCACAGCGACCGGAATTGCTCATCGAGGAAAACGCCGCCGGCAAAGAAGGTGAGCCCACGGCGCCTTCGACCCAAGCGGAACAGATCGATAACAACCCAGAGGTACAACGCCAGTCCGATCAGGCCGTATTGCACAAGAATTTCGAGATAAGTGTTGTGAAAGAAGAACTGTTCCTGGTGAAAATCGCTGATCCGGTTCGATAGCTCCGCTTGCATGCGCGTGGCGCCCCATCCGGAAATCGGTTTCTGCAAAAACATTTCCCATCCGGCTTGGTAAACCGCCATCCGGAACATGACCGGCCCTCGTTCCTCCAGGCGGGCGCTCAGCGGCGTATTGGGGTCTGCAAAAACGAACAAGGAAGCCAGAGCCAAACCGCCAGCGAGCACCAGACACAGGCAGGCGCGACGCAAACGCCGGCTGGGAGAAAAGAAGAGCAAAACCAGAATAGACGCAGCAAACGACAGCCAGACGGCGCGAGTCTTGGTGGCGACAATCGCCAGCGGCAGCGCGGTGAAGAACAGGAGGGCAGGCACTGCCCGCACGCGTTTTCGGCGGAATGAGTCCAGCGCAACCAAGCCGAGCAAGTTCAGCGTGACCCCATTGGCGACGGCTTGCAGAAACGGTCCACGTGCCCGATCGGCATGGATCCCGAGCCCTTCATCCAAAATAAACCGGGGAAAGATGAATGGCTTCGCATCCGCCAGGAACAGGATCGCGATCAGGGTAAGATATCCCAGCACGGCTAAGGTGAAGATCTCAAATCTGCGCAAAGAGGCCGCGTCATCAAAGATGAATGCTGCCAAATGAAAGAGCGCGAACGGCACCAGCCACTTGGCGGCAAACAGGCTCCAGATCTCAGGTTCATAGGGTTGGGCCAGCGCGCCGAAGAAGGCCAGCAAAAGTAGACCCAACATCGGCCATGTCACCAGCCTGCTCACTCGTAGCGGGCGTTGCAGCACGCATGCGCGCAAGAGCGCGACAAAGATCAGCACCCCAAAAGCAACCCGGTCAATGGAGTGAAAATGAAAATCCGGCGAGTGGAAGAGCATCAGGCCGAGTGTGGCGATGAAGAGGAACGAAGGTGCCACGATCAAAGCATGCAGCGGGCGGAACGACGCTCTGATGGTCCATACAAGTGCGTCCATTCCTGATGTGCGAATCGCTGGGTTTGCGGTGGCAGACATGCTATGCGCCGGTTCCCTGCAGAACTACGGAAGTTGTCTTGTACAAGATCCAGAGGTCCGTCCACAGCGTCCAGCGTTCGATGTATTCGAGGTCGAGCGCCATATTGCGCTCGAACGACGGGTCGCCGCGCGCTGTCACTTGCCACAACCCGGTAAGTCCCGGTGTGACCTCCAGGCGCTGCAAATCCTCCAGTTGGTATTGCTCGAAATCGTCGAGGGGGTGCGGCCGCGGACCCACCAGGCTCATTTCGCCCTTGAACACGTTCCAGAGCTGAGGTAGTTCGTCGAGGCTGTAGCGGCGGAGCAGCCGCCCGACTCGCGTGATGCGAGGATCGCCGGCAATTTTAAAGGTGGGTCCTTGCCGTTCGTTACGCGTCCGCAACTGCTGTTTCAATTTGTCGGCGTCCGCGATCATGGTGCGGAACTTGTAGCAATCGAAGCGTCTTCCCTTCAGGCCAACTCGTGGCGCCTGGTAAAGGGCCGGCCCCGGTGAGTCCAGCCGAATCGCCAGTGCAATCGCCGCGAGCAGAGGCGCGGCCAGTAAAAGTCCGGCCGCGGAAGACCCTAGATCCATCGTGCGCTTGAGGAATAGACCGAATGCCGGAGTTTCCTCCTGGCGCAGGGTCAGAACCGGTATGTTGCCGAATCTCTCGAAGACCCCCGGCCCGGGTTCAAATCCAAAGAAATCGGGAACCACCTTGACGTCAATCCGGTTGCGCCGCGCTTCCCGGATGACCCTTTGCGCTACCTCCCGCTGCTGGGGGATGGTAAGAATGATTTCATCCACAAATTCGGTGCGCGCAATGCGCTCCAGATCTTCGACTCGGCCACATATATCCCCACCGAGGGGCTCATAGTCGTCCAGGAATCCACGCACCACGCGCTTGCCGAAAGGGTCTTCGCCGAGGTAGGCCGCCAGTCTGCGCCCCAGCTTTCCGGCTCCAACAATCAGCACATGCCGTGCGTCGCGCCCGCTGTGGGCGTGTCGTGCAGCCAGGCGCCGCCACTGATTTCGCCAGCCAGCCATCGCCAGGAAATTCAGCGGCGCGCTGGCAGCCAGTGTGCCGATTGAGATCACCAGAAGCCCTGACCAATCGATAGCCGCGGCCATCAGTGCCGTCGACCAGAACATGGCTTTGGCGAGGACTAGACGTTCCCTCCTCGGCAACCGAATGATGTCCGGATGGTAAAGGCGCTCCGAGTAACCCAGTAGCGTGAACAAGGCTCCGTAGAGCAACAGCAATCCTAGAGCTGATGATGGGAAGGGCAAGGAACGGAGCAGTGCTCGGAAGTCGCGCCGGATGGCAGTCTCCGCCAGCATACACAAATAGCTAACGGCAACAAAATCCAAAACAATAAAGAAGAAATCGGCAGCGACGCACCCGGCCAGCCTCCAGCGCTCGCCGCGAACCGAAGGTTGGGGCAACACAACTTGCGGAAGGACCTGCAGAAGATTGCTCACCGGCGCTGCGGGAAAATCGAGCACGCATTGCTCCGGCCACCGTCCATCCTGGATGGCCGAAGAAGGTTTTTTGCGGGGAATACTACCGGTCGACGCTTGCTCCCCCGGGATCAAACGTGCAGGAGACGCAGCGCTGCCCTTCGATATGGGCGTCTTGATGGGTCTGGCAGAGGGCACTTCAGATCAATTCCAGTTCATATCCTTCAATCTTGATGGCTACGGAACGCTGGATACACTCGATGGAGATCACCAGGTTCTTTTCTCCACTCTGCTCCAGGGTCCCTTCCAAGCCGTCGAGGCAGCCACCTCGAATCCGGACCAGTTGTCCGATTTTCAGGAAAGCATGAAGTGCGCAAGGGACGTTGCTCGCCAGCAGCACCTGCAAATCCTCAATCTGCTTGCCGGGAATCGGAGCCGGGTCTCCGCCGAAGGTGATCAACCCTATAACTCCTTCGGTGTGCAGAATCTCCAGCCGTGACCAGGAGGACAGGTCGAAGCGTGCAAACGTGTAGCCGGAGAAAAGCGGAATCTCCACGGGCTGTTGACGGTCGCTCCAGCGGTGGATTTCCTCCAGAACCGGGAGAAAAGTTTCCAGGCCTTTGCGTTGCAGGTGGGCCGTGACCTTCCTCTCGTAACGGTAACGGGTCTCAATCGCGAACCACTGCGCCCGTTCCAGCGTGCTTAACACAGCCAGCCTGGGCACAGCAGTCATCGGACAGACTCTGCACGGAGCGAAGCTCCGCTAATTGAGTCCCAATTCATGTTTTGACGTTTTCCACAATTTGTTTCTCAGTTTCACGGGCGGCGATGACCGCCGCCTCTGACAACACCCGGGGCGTGGCTACAGATTTCTGTAGGCATAGCCTCGGGGCCTTTAATCTGTTTCTCACAACTTCCGATAGATGGCCTCCGGAATCGGGAATGTGCGCTCACTGAGCACGGTTCCCAGCAGACGAGCATTTGCCGAATACAGCCTCTCTTTCGCCTTCTGCGCCGCCACTCGCCGAGTCGAATTTGCTTCCAGCACCAGAACCACGCCGTCACACAGATGACCCAGCAGGGCGGCTTCGCTGCCAACCCCGGCTGCGGGACCGTGGAGCACGGTGTAGTCAAATTCCAGACTTAGTTCCGCCAACCGGCCACGCAGCCATGCGGCCGAGAAACCGTTTTCGCTTTCACCCAAAAAAACCGCCATCGGCACCAGCCAGAGCTTGCTGGAGAGCTGGTGTGACGAGTCGCGCAA
Source organism: uncultured Acidobacteriota bacterium (assembly GCA_963770485.1). Lineage (GTDB taxonomy): Bacteria > Acidobacteriota > Terriglobia > Terriglobales > Acidobacteriaceae > CAVVEC01. The sequence continues at coordinate 88,990 of CAVYPX010000003.1, read as the reverse complement.
CGAGCCGAACCTCTTTTGACTGCAGATCGGCTCATCGCTCTCAACCGCGCAATCCGTCGCGAGATGGGGCAGGTTTGCTTCCACCACGCATGTGATCCCCGAGACTTGTGTCGAGAGCACCTGCCCAACCTGCAGGCAAATCCCGCCGATATCGGTATCCCGGTCCACTGCGCTGAACACCACCTGGTGCGCAGGTTTGGGCCAGCCCGGAAGAAATAGTTGCCGCACCATGCCGCGAATCTGAGCTTCGGCGAAGCAGTCTGGGTCCCAGCTTGCGGCTTCTGCCGGGAAGCATGGTTCCGGCTCGGGTTCGACCACGCTTCCCGCGATGACTTCATCTTCCGCAGTCCGCGGAAGCAAATCCACCAGCGCGCTCATGGGCACTCTCCTCGGGCCTGTACCGCCACGCCTGCGATTTCCCGTTTTGCCTTATACCCATTCATATTCATATTGAAAAGTGGCCTACTATCATGTTTCCTGTTCCGGCAACTCATTCCTGCGCGCTCCTGCGAGGCAGGCATGCCAGCACCGGAGATCCCAAGTAAGCGAGGACTTCGTCTGGAGTTCGAAATGCCGGATTCAAGTAATCGCTTACAAAAGCCAGGCTCACGCTCCCGGTTCCCGCTAACAGCAATCCGATCAGCCCGAAACTCAGCATGGAAAGCTTGGGGAGCGCCGGGACAGTGGGTTGCTCCGCAATGGTGACATTGAGAATGCCGCCCTGGTCCAAGGCATCCGCGATTCTGGCCTCCTCGCGTTTGTTGAGATACAGCAGATATTTGTCCTCGACCGACTTCAGATCGTGCAGCAACCGCTCCTGCTCGATGGCGCGATCCCCTAATCGGTGGGCCACCTGCTGGTAGTTCGCCAGCAGAGCGCTCTCGGCTATGGCATGTGCTCCCAGCGTCTTCATCTCGACCTGGCTTTTCACCAGTTCGGATTTCGCCCATTCGTGATTCGGATCCTTGTCGCTGGTCTGCTGGCGTATGGGCGCCTGATCCTCCGCCGCAATCGCTGCCTGGGTTTCGGCAATCTGTTGATCCACTTCCTGTATGGGACGATAGGAAGGTTCGAATCTGGTCAGCAGGTCGGTGCGCTCCAGTTGCAGTTCGAGCAGCCGAGCCTTCATCTTCTCCATTAACTCCGGATTGTCGGAGTTGCGAATCTCGGTCACGGTGCGTTCGGGCAGCGAGGTCAGGTTCGCCTCCAGCGCCCGAATGCGTTCCGTAGTCTCGGCGATGGCCACCCGAGTCTGACGCTCGTCGGCATCGGCCTGGCTGAGCTTCTGGAGGGTGGCATCGCGCTCCAGCGCAGCGGAAACAACTCCCTGGTCTCGGGTAAACTCCATCAACTGAAGTTCAGCCTCCTCCAGGCCACGACGCGACTGCACCACTTGCTGCTCGAAAAAACCAAACTCTCCTGAAGGCCGGCGCACCTGCTGGTGCCTTGCCAGGTAGGCACTGGCCAGAGAATGGAGAACCTTCGCGGCTTGCGCGGGATCCGAGGACTCGTAAGATACGGTGATCAGCGTTGCCTTGCGCACGGGTTCGACGGTCAGCCGCCGGCTCACGCGGCGTACGGCTCGCGCCGACTGCTTCTCCTGGCTATCCCCGATCAGACTCCAGAACCAGGAGCGTCCTTCAGCCGCGAGGCCAGAGTTCTGCACGACTGTGCGCAAAATTTCATTGTCGTGCAGCAATTCCGCTTCGGAATTCAATTCCTCCTCAGTCACCTCCTCGCGTTCGAATCCGGCCTGGCTTGGTGTAGAAGTCACCAAGGGATCCAGCCGCCCGCGCCGCACCAGCACTCTCATTTCTGCCTGGTATGAAGGTGCGACTAACCCGTAGAGCACAATTGCGAGAAAAGTTGCGATAAACGACGCCAGCACTAGCCGGCGTTGCCGGAACAGCACGGCCAGCAGGTCGCGCATCGTAGGAGAAGGCACCTGTGCGGGCCTCGGGATGAGTCTAAGTTCTTCCGGCATAAAAAGATTTCCGCCGCTATTCGTGTTCAAGCTTCTTAAGTGAGGGTTGTGAGCTTGAGCCGGTTATCCGGTGCACCTCCCCTAAAACTGTGTCGGATTCCCGTACAGGCTGAGGCTTGAAGCAGGCATGTACTGCCTGATTTTCGAAATGAGGTTTTGCGGCACGAACAGCAGATCGCCCGGCCGGAGGTGAATGTCCTCTCCCAAAGTTCGTGAGTTCAGCATAGCCTTCAGATTCAAGATGTGGGATTCAACCAGATCACCGGAAACCCGCCGGAATAAGACGACTTGAGAGTGCTTTGCTCTCGGGGTAACCCCTCCCGCAATGGCGACGGCTTCGGTCACCGTAGTATCGGAGCGTAGCTCGTATTTGCCGGGACGGCCGACTTCGCCGACCGCAATGAAATAGGGTTTGTCAAAGTCTTTCAGTACGACCGTGACCTCAGGATCATGCAGGATGGACGCGTAGGCCCGGCGAACCGCTTCCGCTAACTCCGGAGAGGTAGTTCCCTCCGCATACAGCTGGGGCACTGCCTTCAAAGCAATAAAACCGTCCGGCTGCACCGTGGAGAGCTGATTGAACTCCGGCGAGAATGCGAAATCGATCTCGACTACATCACTGGTGCGTAGCCGGTAGAGCGGGCGGCGTTCCCCCGTCAGGGCTGGACTCGTTACGCCGTCCGCTGCACCGGATTTTGTGGTCCCCGCCTGCCCAGTTTGTTCGCCAGCTAACGTGGACTTCTGTTCCTGAGCGGCGGCTACCACCGGCCCCTGTTGCATCAGGCAACAGGCAAGAATGAAAACGGAATATGTCGCAGGCTTCATGTCGCGGTTCCGTCTGCGTATCGACTCGTAAATGCGGCTGCAATCTCGTCTTCAACTCTCTAACAGTCTCCAACTTAGTCCGTCGTCCCGGAAGTGACAAGACATGGGAAGTATTGCCTACGAAGGTAGGCAAGCAGCGGAAGTCCCCTTCTGGAACCAGGTGGAATTGGCGCAACGAATCAGCCAGTGCGGGAGGGATTCCCAGAGCACAAACGGAAAGATCACGCGGAAGCACAAGAATCATTAGTACCACTTTCGTTGCACTCCCCAACGTGGACTTGCCAAAGGCAAACGGTTGGTTGTCAGAAGATTTTTTGCAACTGGCTTTTGCAAATGCCGCGAAGGTATCGCCGGAAGTGCAGAATCGGGACACGCCCTGGCGGTTTACGACGTTTTCCACACCAATAAGTCTCGCTCATGTCGATGTGTCACAGAACCATATTGCTGCGGCCCCTACTATGAATGTGAAAGCTATCCCCGGGGCATTATGGGATCTGTTAGTGTCGCTGCTTCTCCTGCTATCGGTGTGTTGATCGCCGATTCCAACCACATGCAATGCCAACTCCTGGTCGCTGCGCTCCGCCGGCGGCCGGAATTCCATGTAGCTTCCTGCGCCATGGATATCGATGCCATTCTCAGCGCCATTGCCAGCGGCTCGATCGACGTTGCGATTGTTAACGCGGATCACTCCCGGGATGGCGGGCATGAGATGTCTATTGTTCGCCGCTTGCATCTGGCTCATCCCCAAATCGCCCAGATACTGTTGCTGCAGGCGCCGGATCGTGATTCCGTGGTGAGCGCCTTCCGTTCGGGCGCCAAAGGCCTCTTCTGTTTTTCCGACTATCCTTTCCGTCTCTTTTGCAAATGCATCCAGAGCGTTCATCAAGGGCAGCTGTGGGTCAACAATGAGCAATTGCAGTACCTCATCGAAGTCGTAACCCAGGTGCCTTCCCTGCGGGTGGTGAATTCCCGCGGGCTCAAGTTGCTGACGCCGCGGGAAGAGCAGGTAGTCGCCCTGGTTGCCGACGGGCTCAGTAATCGGGAAGTGGCTCACGAACTCCAACTCAGCGAACATACGGTGAAAAAGTATCTCTCCCGCATTTTCGATAAGCTGGGAATTTCCAGCCGGGTGGAATTGGTTCTCTACGCCGTCAGTCACGGCGGTAGTCGGCAAGCGGAGTGGCTGGCAGGTTAGGAAAAGTAGACACATCATCCTGAGAAATCCGGACGCTTCCTCAATACTCGCAACCCACACCCCATTCTGACTACAATGAGCATTCGTGTCCGAAGATAACTTGACCAGTTCCGGAATGAAGTCTCGCCGCTGGACGGTGATCCTCTCCGGCCTGCTCTGCTGCGGGCTGGCTCTGGTTGTGCTGTTCACCAGGCGCAGCGCTTTCTTCAGCCCGCTGGCGGTGGTGGTAGTGGCGGCCATCGGACTGATTGCGGTCCTACTGCAGCTCCGTTTCTACAATCGGGAGCAGAGGATTCCCGTACAGGCGCCCGGGTGGCTGAACGTCGTGGGAATCCTGTTCGCCGTGGCCGCACTCTTCGCCGACCGTCTCCGCTTGAGTTCAGAGCTTGCTCAGATGATGGCATTGGGAGCCATAAGCATTTTCGCCATCAGCAGCGCGATGATTCTGCATGCTTTTCGCAAGCACCGCACCACGCCTAAATGAGCTTCAATTCCCCCGGAACTCGACTGCGATCGTGGTCTCCACCGGCACGGGACGGCCGTTGACCCGGTAAGGCTGAAAACGCCACCATTTCACCGCATCCACGGCTGCAAGCGCGAGTGCGTCGGGGCCGCTGACCGGACGCAAGTCAAGCACGCTCCCATCCGCACCGATCACCGTATCCAGGACGACGACGCCTTGCACCTTGGCTTGCTTCGCGTCCTCGGGATAGATGGGGTCAGTCTTGTGCGTGATGAGGCCCTCCATCACGTCAGCCGATACCCGGGTGCGCGGTGCCTGCAGTCGCGGTTGATGGGCGATCCCGGATTCCAATTCGTTCCATGCCCGATACCACTGCCACCAGCCCAGCCCGCCGACTACCACAAATATGGCAAGCGCGACCCACAACGCCCGCCGGAAAACGTGCCGACTCGCGGAGAACCGGGAACTGACCACTGGCAACTGATCCTCTGCACGTGCCTCCGATTTTTCGCGGGCCCAGCCCCGGATCATGATCTGCAGTTCCGGCGACGCACTCATAAACTCCAGGCCGCAACGCAGCAACTGCTGATGCCGCACCACGGCTTTAGCCTCCAGTGCATCACCCACATCGGATAGCCGGAATTCCAAGCCGACAGCATCGCCCAGATGAACTTCCCCAGCCATATCCACGCCAAGCCCGTATTGGCCGAGGTTCAGCGTGCGTCCGGGAATGGAGCGAGGAATTCCCGACCGCAGCACTGTGAGTTCGACGGGAACCGCCAAAGGATATCGGGGAGCCCGGCGTGAAGTTGCAGCGGCTGCTGCCTGCGTCGTTGCCGCACTCATCGTGTACGCTCCACCTGCATGGAACATTGCCACCTTGCCTCCGGCTGGAGACACGACGAAAAGTGGGCGCTTGGTACGGGTGTTTCCGGGAAGTATAACATCCTCCGTCCGAATTCTACGCGGGATGAACGTGAGCCTTAGGGGAAAGTACAAGGTCGGCCAACGTTGGGATTCCCTTTTGCGACGGCCACATTTGGGCGCGTGGTTCGGTCAATGAGCGTGTAATGCGGGATGTTTCACCAATTGACCCAAGCCAGTCCATTCTGCCCATAGTTGCCGTTCGCACGCGCAGTCGCGGACAGGCCCGCGACTCCGGTTGCCAAGAACTGAGTTCCGCCAATCCGTCACATCGAAATGTGATAACGGTTATTGCAAAGATTGGCCAAAAGACTAGACTTTTGTGCGACAAGCCCTTTCGTCTCTCCGAAGAGCACTTCCCGCCAGTTGAGACGCCCACCCCCTGAGACGAACGCAAGAAAGCTCATTGCATGGAGGTAATTATGAAACGCATCAGTCTTCTGCTGTTGATCCTTTTCACCTGTGTCGTTTCAGTCCAGTGGCTGCAAGCAGATGAAAACAATCTGGCACTTCAAGATGAGTCCCGGCTCTCAGCGATAGCCCACAACCAACCCACGGATCGTTGTGTGCCCGGAGCGCCCCAACCTGTATTCACCGCTCCCCCTGGAGAAGACACCGAATGCCCGGCCATAACACGCAAAGGAGATGTGCTGACCGCCGAAATGTACTCGGGGAAAATCTATCGCATCAGACCTGATGGCACCTATAAGGTCATTGCCCGTCTCTTTCCTAAGGGAAAATACCCAAATCTCCAGTGTCTGGGTGTGTTGCTTGGACGTGAGGGCGATCTGTATGTATTGGCAAACACTTGGGACCCTTTGACTCACGGAGTGTGGCGTGTTCACCCGAACGGTAAATTCGAATTGTATGCCGCCATTCCTCCGACCGGGTCATACCTCAATGAAATGACGTTTGATGACCAAGGCAATCTGTTTGTAACGGACACTACCCTTGGGGCAATTTGGAAGCTGTGGCCAAACCGCACAGTAGAACTGTGGATTAAAAGTGACCTGCTCATCTGGCGGGGTGATCCTACAGGTCCCGCTGGGGCAAACGGCATCGCCTATGCGAACGGAATGTTCTATGTTGCGGTCACTGATGCGGGGTATGGACTGCTGCCTGAGCAGCGAGGCAGCAACTACCCGGTTGTCACCGTTCCGGTCTTGGATGATGGCAAAGCCGGTCAGCCGAAGGTCTTCCTGAGTGACAATGTCATTCTTGTGCCGGACGGCCTGGGACTCGACCACCAGGGACACCTTTTTGTCGTTGACTTTGGTGGTCTCCATTGGGGACCGGGTTTTCCAAATACAGGCCCAGCAAAGCTGGTTAGCGTCGGCCTAGATGGCGCCGACGAAGAACCGTGGGTCGGTCCAATAACCGGTGGTCTTCAGAACTCGGCCAGCATCGTGATCGTGGGTCAAACCGCCTACGTGACGAACTTATACGTGACGGAAGTGCCAAATATCGTCAAGATTGATCTCTGCGCCAACCACTCTCATCATCGTTCCAATGGAGGCAATCGGTGAGTCGGAACGGGTTTGCCCCGCCGGGGTGATCACGGGAAGCCGCTCGAACGCGCACGAGGGAAGTCACGGGTTCCTGCGAAAGTGAGGTAAATCGCAACCATCACCGAGCCGCCCGAGGGTTCGGGCGGCTTGGTGGATTTCCGAACCAGGAGGTACAAGAGAAAACTTATTTCATGGAGGGAAATTATGAAACGCATCAGCATTCTGCTGTTGGTTTTCTGCACGTGTTTTGCTTTGACCGCGTGGCCGCAAGCACAGCCACAGGCAAAGCACATCATCACGACGTTCAACGTTCTCGGCGCAGGCAAAGGCGCGGGCCAAGGGACGCTCGCCTGGGGCATCGTAAAAGGTGGGTGGATCCAGGGGGATTACATTGATGGCAAGGGTGTCTATCACGGCTTCCTGCGCGACCCCCATGGCAAGGTCACCAAGTTTGACGTCCCGGGCATGGGCAAAGGCGCTGGCCAAGGCGCCGTTCTGGTCTACGGTATGGCCCCGGATCGGGAGATCGCGGGAGCCTATTATGACGCAAACAATTCATATCACGGCTTCCTGCGCGACCCTGCTACGGGCAAGATCACAAGATTCGAATGTCCGGGTGCAGGCGCGGGCGGCACTGGAGCTCTGGCTGTAAACGAGGCGGGGTTGATCTCGGCAGGGTACCTGGACTCAAACGCCGCGTGGCACGGCTGCCTACGTAAGGCCAACGGCCACTTCATCAAGTACGATCCTCCGGACGCGGGCAAAGGCGCCGGCCAGGGCACATACATCGCTAGCTTCTCAGGGATTAATCCAGAGGGAGCGGTTGTTGGAGAGTACCTGGACAGCGGCAACGTGTGGCATGCCTACCTGCGCCACCCAGACGGCAAAATCAAGGAGTTTAACGACCCCAACGTCGGTCCAGGCGGCGGAGGAACTCTGGGTATCAACGCGAAAGGCGAGATCTGGGGATGGTACATGGACGCGAACACCGCGTTCCATGGCTACCTGCGCTCTCCCGACGGTAAAACGTTCACCGAGGTTGACGCTCCGGGAGCGGGCACAGGCGCCTACCAGGGCACCAACGCGTGTTGGTATATCCCTTGTTTTGGGACCATCAACCCGGCTGGTGCGGTCACGGGGTGGTATATGGATTCGAACAACGTGTATCACGGCTTCCTGCGCTCTTCCGACGGTAAGTTCACAGTGATTGACGTACCGGGCGCGGGCAAGAGCGCCGGCCAAGGGACCCGGGCCCACGCCATCAACCCCGAGGGAGCGATTACGGGAAGCTACACAGACGCCAAAGGTGTGTATCACGGCTTCCTGTGGCTACCGTAAAACGAATCGCAACAATCACCGAGCCGCCCGAGGCTGGGCGGCTTGGTGGGTTTCCGAACCAGGAGGTGCAAGAGAAAGCTCATTTCATGGAGGCAATTATGAAACGAATCAGCATCTTGGTTTTCATTCTCTATGCGTGCTTCGTGTCCGTGGCATGGGGGCAGCAGCCAGCGGGCAAGTGCGTCAACAACTGGACCGAGTTCCACCGCACCAACATGAAGCGCTGGAATCCGTGTGAGAAGGAGCTTAACGTCCACAATGTTGGGGAGCTTGGTTTGAAGTGGAGCTACAACAAAGGCGGCAGTGGCGAGGGATGGGGGTTTGCTTCCTCGCCCGCCGTGGCCAATGGAGTGGTTTATGTCGGCGGGAACGACACCAACAACGTGTACGCGCTGAAGGCCAGCACCGGCGGCCTGCTGTGGAGCTACACCACCGGCGGCTGGGTGGTTTCTTCGCCCGCAGTGGCGAATGGGGTTGTGTATGTCGGGTCGTTGGACGGCAACGTCTACGCGCTGAACGCCAACACCGGCACAAAGCTGTGGAGCTACACGACAGGCGGCGCGGTGGCTTCCTCGCCCGCAGTGGCAAATGGGGTGGTGTATGTCGGCTCGGGAGACAATGACGTCGGCGCCATTTACGCGCTGAAGGCCAGCACCGGCGCGCTGCTGTGGAGCTACGGCGGCGGCGGTTCGCCGATATGTTCCGTGTATTCCTCGCCCGCCGTGGCCAACGGTGTCGTTTATGTCGGCTCGGTCGAGCGTGCTCAACTTGGATGCTTCCTCGGTGCAGTGTACGCGCTGAACGCCAGCACCGGCGCCAAGCTGTGGAGCTACCTCACCGGCGGCTATGTGATTTCCTCGCCCGCCGTGGCCAATGGGGTGGTCTATGTCCGCTCGTACGACTACAACGTCTACGCGCTGGACGCCAAGACAGGTACTCAGATGTGGAGCTACGCCACCGGCTCTGCTGTGGAGTCCTCGCCCGCCGTGGCCAATGGAGTGGTTTATGTCGGCTCCGGCGACAACAACGTGTACGGGCTGAAGGCCAGCACCGGCGCCAAGCTGTGGAGCTATACCACCGGCAATGCAGTGACTTCCTCACCCGCCGTGGCGAACGGGGTGGTTTATGTCGGCTCGGACGACAACAACGTGTACGCACTGAACACCGAAACCGGCAAGAAGCTGTGGAGCTACACGACAGGCGGTGCGGTGGAATCCTCGCCCGCGGTGGCGAACGGAGTGGTTTATGTCGGCTCGGATGACGGCAACGTGTACGCCTTCGGCCTGAAGAAGGATCGGGAGTAACGACCGAATGACCCGCTTGGGCCTAGACAGGTTTGAGCGGGCTTTGTTGACCCTTCCCGGTGACGCGGATCGCCGTGGCGTGAATCTCAGGGGCTAAGATTGTGCAGCACCGTGATGGCTCAGTTGAGGTAAGGTCTGCGCTATGGCAACGAACGCTCACCACGAGGGTCTGACGGGTAACTTCCGAGAACAGGCGACGCTCATTGACCCGTCAGTGCGTGTTATGGCGATATAGCGCCAATTGACCAAAGTTGCCGTGCCCACGCGCAGTCGCGGACGGGCTCACAACCCCAGCTAGCAAAACCGCGTTGCGCCAATCCATCACATCGAACCGTGATACCGGCTATTGCAAAGATTAGCCAAAGGAATAGCCTTGTAGGCGATAAATCCTTTCGTCTCTCCGCGGTTCCCGCCAGTTGAGACGCCCACCCCCTGAGACGAATGACCCGAACGACCGGGAAACGCATTTCCATCAAATAGAAAGGAGACTCCGAAATGAAATCCGGATTCAAAACCGCACATCGCGGTGTGATCAACTTCACCGACACGACGCTACAACTCGTGCTGTAATTGTGACTGGAAACCAATTTTCGTCAGAACAAATTTATTGCGGGAGGCAGTCATGAAACAAATCCGTATGTTGGTTTTGATTCTCTGTGCGTGCTTCGTATCCGTGGCATGGGGACAGCAGCCGGCGGGCAAGGGCCGCGCCGATTGGACCGAGTTCCACCGTACCAACATGATGCGCTGGAACCCGTATGAGCACGTGCTGAACGTCAACAATGTTGGGAAACTCCGTCGGAGATGGAGCTACCGCATCGGCCACTGGATTGATTCCTCGCCCGCGGTGGCGAATGGGGTGGTTTATGTCGGCTCGGACGACCACAGCGTGCGCGCGCTGAAGGCCAGCACCGGTGCCAAGCTGTGGAGCCACACGACAAGCGGCGCGGTGGAGTCCTCGCCCGCCGTGGCGAATGGGGTGGTTTATGTCGGCTCGGACGACTACAACGTCTACGCGCTGAATGCCAAAACCGGCAAGAAGCTGTGGAACTACACCACCGGCGGCCGCGTGGAATCATCGCCCACCGTGGTGAATGGGGTGGCTTATGTCGGCTCGTACGACGGCAACGTGTACGCGCTGGACGCGAACACCGGCGTCCTGCTGTGGAGCTACGGCGGCTTTTGGGGGACTTCCTCGCCCGCGGTGGCGAATGGGGTAGTTTATACCGACGCAGACGCGCTCGACGCCAACAGTGGCGCGCTGCTGTGGGCCTTTCCCGACGAAACGTATAGTTCGCCTGCGGTGGCGAACGGGGTGGTTTATATCGGCGGGTCCGACAACAACGTGTACGCGCTGGACGCCAGCACCGGCACGGAGCTGTGGATCTACTACACGGAGTCGTATACGAATTCCTCGCCCGCGGTGGCGAATGGGGTGGTTTATATCGGCGGGGACAACGGCAACGTGTACGCGCTCAACGCCAGCACCGGCGCCCCGCTGTGGATCTCCCCTATCGGCCGCTGGGTGGACTCCTCGCCCGCGGTGGCGAGCGGGGTGGTTTATGTCGGCTCGGAGGACGGCAACGTGTACGCCTTCGGCCTGAAAAAGGGTCGGGAGTAACGACCGAATGACCCGCTTGAGCCTAGACAGGCTTGAGCGGGTTTCTTGTTGGCCCTTCCCGGTGACGCGCATCGCCGTCGCCTGAATCTTATGGGCTAAGACTGTACAGCACCGTGATGGCTCAGTTGAGGTAAGGTCTGCGCTATGGCAACGAACGCTCACCAGGAAGGTCTGACGGGTAACTTCCGAGAACAGGCGACGCTCATTGACCCGTCAGTGCGTGTTATGGCGATGTTTCGCCAGTTGACATAGCCCAGGGTAGTCCACTCCAGGATAGAGTTGCCGTCCCCACGCGCAGTCGCAGATACGAAGGCTGGCTGCGCCTGCTCATTGCACGTCACGCTGAGATGCACGTCACTGACAGGATTCGGACACTTCGTGTTAAATTAATTTAGGGTACACGTTTGTGAGAAAGCTGCGCTCCGGTTTCGTCCTCTTGCTGGCCATAATTCTGGGCCTGTCTTTGGCGGCTGTGCCAGAAGATGTACCCGAAACCCCGTTCGATGAATCGGAGACGCCCCCTTACGAAAGCACTCCTCTTTTCTCGATCGTGGTGCCGCAAGTGGCTGCCCAGGCACCCGAGGAGGGGCTGACCTGCGTTTCCCCACTCCGCTTCCCTCCCTTGACCGAGCTTTGTGGATGCCGCCCTCAGGACGAAAGAGTGGCGGCGCACCCGGACTCCGATTCTCTCACTGTCCTTGACTGTTCTCTTCGCTGTTAGCAACGTCGCAACCCGAATCTGTCTTCGGCGCAGCTTGCCCGGGTTGTGGGCGAACCGGACGCCGCCACGATTGGCGCGTAATTGGCCTCGCGAGGAGAAAAATGACAAACCAAATGAGAGGTCTAGACAGTTACACAGACGAGGAGCTTGAGCAGGCGCTGGTTCGCGTGCTGGCGCACGCTCGCGGAGAAGTGCTGAATGACGCCGAAGTGCAGAAATTCTGGCAGATCCACAAAGAAATTCAGCGGCGTCGTGCGCGTTCTGGGACCGCCGCGTAGTTTAACGGACCATACGCAGGCGCTCAGAGTCTCGCGTTGAAATGGATGGGAAGCGGGGGTGAATTGTTAACTGATGTGACCAGCCTATTTCACTCGTTGAGAACTGGCCGATCCGGGTCAACGAGTGCAATGGTTATTTCTCAACAGTCAGGGTCCTGACTGTGTTCCGAGCGGTGGTAGCGAAAGACGCTTTTTTAGCACGGCGATGCGGTCTTCATAGATCCCCGCTATGCAACGCACCCAGCCCTTGTAGGGGGCGCATTCCCGGTCTCGTTTTCTAAGCCAATCCTGTTGCTCAAGTTTGAGCTTCTCGCGTTCTCCGGGAGGAAGGCCGGAGGCAAGCGACTTATACGTTGCGTTCAACTGCACATCGAGATCGGCAAGTGAGCGCACGTGGCAGATGGCGCGTTCCACTTCTGAAGCAGCTTTGGCGCAATCGTAACTGGTCGGAAAAATTCCAGTCTTCTGGATGGACGAGATTACGAATCTCTCGCCATTGAATTTGTATTTGATAATCAGCGGTGATTCGCGGTCTACATCGTCCTCAAACGTGGCGACCAGAATGCCGTTTCGGACGGCGAGGTCGTAGTTTCTGTTTCCAAACAGATTGTCATAAGTGCTGGGATCAGCATCGGCAATTTCCCATTCCACAAGGCTTCCCGCACGATCACGCGCAATCACGGAATGAACGTCAGGCCCCGCCGTCCCGGTCATGCAGGTCGAAGCAATCACGATCGCCTCTTGATTACCGTCCCCTTTGAAATCGAAAAGGTCGAATCTCCAAAAATATGGCGGACGATCAGCCGGACAGTCATTCTTCTGGTTGAGCCACGCCCCGACTTCGTCCTTGCCAATCTGTTTGTCCCTCTGGGCGATCGCAAATGAAGGGAAAGCCAGCCAGAGTGCAACCATGACTCCGGAAATACACGCGCAGGGAAGCGCACCTGCTCGTCGGGTGCGTGCTGTGTCAGCATGGACGAATCGGAGAGGCACGGAATCCATTATCAGCCACGGGCAATTCATGCACACGTAACTGATGTAACCGGGCCTCTCTGACAATGTCGGCGGTGTCAAGCACTCTTCGAGCACACTGCATCCGCTCAGAAAAGAGCGCCATTTCGCTCTCGATGAAGGTTTTGCCTTTCCAAGCGTAGGCTCGCCGCTTCCAGCTTACTCGGGCGTCGGAGCCGACATTATAATGATCCCACCCGGGGAGCACGGCGGCCAGATGTGGCCTCTCGCTAAGCCTTCTCAAAATGAATCGGCCCGGAGCGCAGCCCCGGGCCGACCAAGAGTATATCCCGCCGCCTGGGAGGCAAGCAGCGGGACGTTTCTTAATGCCTCGCGCCTCAGTTACGGCCAGCGTTTGGCGGTGTCTTCCCATCCTGCCGCGCGTACCGCCGGCTGCGGGGACACATTGACGGCCGGCTGCGGGATGCGGATCGGCTGCTGTGTTGGTACGCTGGTCGCCAGGGTCGGCTTATTGTTCGTAGCCTCGGCGAGGGACTCCTTGTCGTCCGACAACAAGGGCGCGGCCACTCGTAAAGCCTCCACTTCCTTCTCTAACCTCGCCAATTCCAGCTCTTTCTGCCTCAGCACTTCATAGACATTCTTCATATACTTGGGCACCTGTCACAAACGGGTTCGGGTACAGCAATTGCCCGCACTCTATCAGGTTAGCGGCGTTTGTCAAGAGGAAGAACCTCACAGAGTATAAGGTTAGCATGCTCTGTTTTTCTTGCCCTTTTCCGTCGATTATCATGAACGAACCCGCCGACGACTCTCCGGCAACCCGAGTTCGCCGTTGCCTTTCGCATCAGGGGCTGTTGCAACCCTCAGCAGCTAGCCTTGCTGCCCGTAAGCTCTTCAGAAGGCTTGTCTTGCAATCGTGAATCTCCGAAAACAGCTGAAACTGGGGCGCCGGGGCTGTTGCGATTCGCCTCAAGAAGGCATTGCAATTTTCACCACAATTCTCACCGCAAACCGCTTGTACGCGAAGCATCTTGCCTGTTTTCAAGCACATAAAGTGAAGGAGCCAGAACAGAGCTGCCAGCCACCGACTTCGGCCCGGCAGTTGCCTTTAGGAAGGGTGGCGAGTGGCCAACGAAGAAGGCGAAAGGAAACGGCCCTCCGGCGAGGTGACTTATGACAGTCGTACTGGTTCTCTTCACATTCATAACATTCCTGTTGATCGATCATTTCTACAGCCGCAAACATGTCGTGGTGCAGCCAGCGCTGCAGGTTTCCGGGCGCGTAGCCCTGCCCCGTCCGACCCCGAGTTTGGTAGGCGGTTTCCAGGTTCCTGAGAACCTCCGTTACCATCCTGGCCACACCTGGGCGTTGAGCGAGAGCCCCAGCCTGATCCGCGTGGGCATGGACGATTTCGCCTCCAAGCTCACTGGCCAAGTCGAGAGCATCACTCTGCCGCAGCGCGGACAGTGGCTGCGCCAGGGACAGAAGGTCTGCACCCTACACCGGGACGGCATCGCGGTGGACATGGTCTCCCCGATTGAAGGCAGCGTTTCCGACATCAATGAGTCCATCGCTCGCGATCCTGGGCTGGCCCGCAAGGATCCGTACGGCGAAGGTTGGCTCATCACGGTGCAATCGCCCGACGCCAAGACCAATTTCAAGAATCTCCTGGGTGGCGCGCTGGCCCGTTGGTGGACGGAAGAATCCGCGAACCGCCTGCGGATGAAGATGCCCACGCTGGCCGCAGCGATGCCGGCAATGGCCCTGGCCCAGGACGGCGGCGTCGCCGTCGAGAACGTAGCCGCGCACATCCCCGATCAAGATTGGGCTGCGCTGACCAAGGAATTCTTCTTGTCATAAGCCGCGTAGCGCCGGACCAGTAGAGTCCGGCACTCGCCGTCCTACCCCGGCAGGCCAACCAGCCTGCCGGGGTTTAGTTTTACTGCGCTCACGCGGGGACAGCCCCCAGGTTCGCGCTGAGAACGCTTGCGAAAGAAACGCGCACCTGTATCCCAGAAGCTGCTTGATTATAGTCGTTATAACGACTATAGTGGGACGCGTGGCCAAAACCATTCAAGACGAGATCAAGCAAAACAAGCCCCTCGGCAGTCTGGAGGAGAAGGCGTTCGTTGCCCTGCTGCGTACCGCCGACCAACTACAATGGCGGGTCGCGGAGATGCTGAAGCCGCATGGGCTCTCCCCCACCCAGTACAATGCCATGCGCATTCTGCGCGGCGCGGGAGTGGAAGGGCTCGCCTGCAGCGAAATCGGTCAGCGTATGATCAACCGCGATCCCGACATCACGCGCCTGCTTGACCGGCTGGAACGCAGTGGCTTGATCCGGCGCAGCCGCGAGCAAAAGGATCGGCGGGTCATTAAAGCGCACATCACGCCGGCCGGCCTGGACTTGCTGAAGAGCATCGACCGCGAGGTGGAGAAATTTCACCACAATCTTCTGGGCCACCTGGGCCGGGAACGGCTGGAATCGCTGATCGCCGCGCTGGATGCGGCCCGACAAACACCGTGAAATCAAAACTGGCCAGCAGGCGCTCAACGACTCCCATCCCTGCGCCTCACCTTGCTATTTATTGCTTTGCGCCGCCTTTCTGTGCTGCTCGATGTGGGTCAAATGCAAGATAGCGGCTGCGGCCGTGTATTTCACCGAATCTTTGTCGTCGGATAGGGCTGGGGCAATCCGGCCAATTACCGCGGGGTCTCCATGCTGGGAGAGGGCGTCCAGGGCGGCCGCACGAACCAACTCGCTCTTGTCCTGGGTTGCTGCCTGGACCAAGGCCTCTTCGGTAGCGCGATCGGGGTCCTGCGCCAGAACCTTGGCGGATGCGGCCCGGACCGGCGAACTGTCATCCTTCACGATAGTTTTGATCGCGCTGTACCCGATCCCGGCGAAGGGAACAAACCCAATCCCCTCCTGAAAACCGAGCAGGGCCATCTTCTTGGGATCTTTCAGGGTATCGAGCTGGCCCGCCACCAGACCCTTGCCGCCTTTCCGCTCCCCGGTGAGGATCTCGTAGAAGACCTCATATCCACCCTTGTCCTTCATCGTCAACAGCGAATGGGCAGCGGCGATTACAACCGCTGGATCCTTATCGGATAGAGCCGCCGCCTCGAGCTTGGGGATAGCGGTGGTTGCATGCAATTCTCCCAGCGCGAAGGCCGCTGCCACGCGCACTTGCGGTTTGTCGTCATCCAGCGCATGAACAGCCAACGCGACCGCCCTGGCGTCGTCCTTCACCAACGAAAGCACTCGGACGGCCGTGGCGCGTTTTTCCGTGCTCTTGTCCTGGGTGCCCTTGAGCAGCAGTTCCCACGCCTGATCTTTCAGGGAGGGCTCGGGGGTCACAGCAGTCTTGGAGTCAGCCGCCGTGGCGGGGTTCGCGGCGGCTTTAGATTCCGCAACAGGTTTGTCGTGAGGCGACAAGGAAGCTGCGGGCGCAGAGGAAGTCTCCCCGGCGGCTGAAAGCGGGAGGCAGCAGATGGCGATAAGGAGTAGGGGAGCGATCTTCGGCATAGCAGCAAGCCTCCCGATGAATTGCGAACAAACAGCTATAACCCGAAGTCCACAGAGACTGCGGAGCTTCGCTCCGCCAGGCGGGTCCTGAGCGAAGTCGAAGGAGGGCGTCCGCCCCAACGCAGGCAGATCCACGGCCGGAAATCTTTCCACGTACATCATCTATAAAACCGCTCTAGCCCTTCCGCCGGCGAGCCTTGGCGGGAGTGCGCTCGCCTGGGAATACTCGCGCAAAAATCTGGTCAATGTTGCGCAATTGCCGCTTCAGATCGAACGCATGCTCGATCTGCTGGCGAGGCACACGACGCGTAATTTCTTTGTCATGCAATACCAGTTCGCGGAAATTCAGACCTTCTTTCCAGGCGCGCATGGCGTGGGTCTGCACCATGCGATAAGCGTCCTCACGCGAAACGCCGTGCTCCACCAGATCGAGCAGTAGTTGTCCGCTGAAAACCAGCCCGCCAGTGCTCTCCAGGTTAGCCATCATGCGCTCTGGATAGACGAACATTGTGTCCACCAGGTTGGCCGTCTTTTGCAGCATGTAGTCCGCCAGCGTGGTGGAATCGGGAATGATGACACGCTCCGCGGAAGAGTGGGAGATGTCGCGCTCGTGCCACAAGGCGACGTTTTCAAACCCGGCTTGCGCATTCGAGCGCACCACCCGCGCCAGACCGCTGATCTGCTCGCAGGTCACCGGATTACGCTTGTGGGGCATGGCGGAAGAGCCCTTCTGCTTTTCGCTGAAAAACTCTTCGGCCTCGCGTACTTCGGTTCGTTGCAGATGGCGGATTTCGGTGGCGATCTTTTCCAGCGTGCAGGCGATGACGGCAAGCGTAGCCAGAAAGGCAGCATGGCGGTCGCGCTGGATCACCTGGGAGGAAACCGCGGCGGCGTTCAGTCCCAGCCGGGCGCAGATCTTTTCCTCCAGCTCTGGGCTGAGATGGGCGAGGGTTCCCACGGCGCCGGACAATTTGCCCACGCGCATGTCCTCGGCTGCCCGCTCAAAGCGTTCGATGTTGCGCTGGGTTTCGGAATACCAGTTGGCGAGTTTGAATCCGAAAGTAATGGGTTCGGCGTGAACTCCGTGGGTGCGGCCGACCATGGGAGTGTCCTTGAACTCCCAGGCGCGGCGCTTGAGGACGTCGGAAAGCCGCTCGAGGTCGGCCGCAATGATGGAGGACGCCTGCCCAATCAGCAGGGCCTGGGCCGTATCCACCACGTCATTCGAGGTCAGGCCATAGTGAAACCAGCGAGCATCGGGACCAACAATCTCTGCCACCGCAGTGGTGAAGGCGATGACGTCATGCCGCACTTCGGCTTCGATCTCATGAATACGCTGCAGGTTGAAGTCGGCGCGCTCCCGGATCGCTCTGGCCGCATCTTTCGGCACCAGGCCCGCCTCCGCCAGAGTCTCGGTAGCGGCCACTTCGACGGTGAGCCAGGTGCGGAAACGGTTTTCGTCGCTCCAGATGCGGCCCATTTCAGGGCGGGTATAGCGAGGGATCACAGTTAACCACCTTTTCGCTCGTCCATAGAGACCGGGCGTCTGGCCAGTCAAGCCGGCACCCTGGCCTCCATCATTCTTAACAAAATGGGGACTACGGATTCTAACCGGAGGGGAACCCCGGTGACCAGCCGAGTGAAGCACTGGTAGTGGCTCAGTTTGATATGGAAGCGAGCCGAACGCGCGATTATGGTGTCGCAAAGAACGCGACACATCGCGCGGCTCGCCCAGATCCCTCGCTGCGCAAAGAACGCTTGCTCGGGATGACAAATCAAACTGAGCCACTACCGAAGCACTGCAATCTCTTCCGTGTTCACTGCGTCCTCTGCGGCTGAAAACCAACACCGTCAGAACAACCACAGGGGACGCAGGGGATACAAAGGCCCGCCGATTTGTCAGCATCCGAAGGATACATGCCAGCCGCTTCCCCATAGGATATATATCGTGATACGATCAAATATAGAAAGATTGGTCTTGATACGATGTAATTTGCCTGATGAAAAGTTCACTCACTTTGGCCGACTACGAATGGCTGGCGGAAGTGCGCTACCAGATCCGCCGCTACCTGCGCTTCAGTGAACAAGCCTCGCGCGCGGCCGGGCTGGAGCCTCGGCAGTACCAGTTGATGCTAGCCATCAAGGGGCTGCCCAAGGGGACGCGCCCGCGGATCGGGGAACTCGCCGAGCGCCTGCAGATTCAACACCACAGTACCGTCGAACTGGTGAACCGGCTCTCGGCCGGCGGCTATGTGCGGCGGCACCGAGCCGGGGATGACCGGCGGGAAGTGCTGCTGGCCTTGACCCCAAAAGGGGAACGAGTACTGCGGAAGCTCTTCCTGGATCACCGGGCCGAGCTTCGCACACGCGGGCCCGCCCTCATCGCTGCCCTGAAACGTGCCATCCCAATAACCAAAAGACCCAGCAGACTCACAAAATCTATGAACAGCAAATCAAGGGATGCCAGAAAATAAGACCAGCAAGGATAATTCTCCTCCTGTCACCATTGGCGCCACGGGAGCGCAAGTCGGAGACATCAGAATCGCGGAGCCGGCGCAATTCCGCATGGTTCTCGTGTCATTTCTGGCGGGCGGCATCGGCCTGCTTGCGGGCCTGATCGCATTTGTGCTCTACAAACTGATCGGCCTGTTCACCAATATTGCTTTCTATCACCGCTTTGTTGCCGACTTCATCAGCGCTCGGCACAACCAGTTGGGATTGTGGGTAATTCCGGTCCCGGTGATCGGCGGAATCATCGTCGGTTTCATGGCGAAATACGGAACACCCAAAATCAAGGGGCACGGCATTCCCGAGGCCATGGAAGCGGTGTTGGTCAACCGCAGCCGCATTGAGCCGCGAGTCGCCATTCTGAAGCCGCTTTCGGCGGCGATCGCGATCGGCACCGGTGGCCCCTTCGGCGCCGAAGGACCGATTATTCAAACCGGGGGAGCGGTCGGTTCACTCGTCGGTCAAATACTTCATAGCACGGCATCGGAGCGCAAGGTACTGCTGGCGTGCGGCGCAGCGGCCGGCATGTCCGCCACCTTCAACACTCCCATTGCAGGCGTGATCCTGGCCATCGAACTGCTCTTGTTTGAGTTCAAAGCGCGTTCGTTCATCCCGCTGGTCATTGCCAGCACTCTGGCCACAGCGGTCCACATGCAACTGCTCGGCGCCGGACCGATGTTCAAGGTTACGGCCATGGACTTCGGCATTCCACGCGCTCTCCCCTTTTATCTGCTGCTGGGATTGGTCTGCGGACTGGCTGCCGTCGGGTTCACCAAGCTGCTTTATTGGACGGAAGATCAGTTCGAAAAACTGCCCGTGGACGAACTCTGGTGGCCAGCCATTGGCGCTCTGGGTCTCGGGATCATTGGCTACTTTGTGCCGCGGGTTCTGGGCGTGGGCTACGACACCATCGGCGACATCCTGAACGCGAATCTGGCCTGGAAGCTGCTGCTCGTCGTCATGGTCGCGAAGGCGGTGGCCCTGGTAGTCTCGCTTGGCTCGGGGACCTCGGGAGGGCTGCTCGCGCCCATGTTCATGTCCAGCGCCGCGCTGGGCGGGGTCTTTGCCATAGGAATGGACCGGATCTTTCCAGCGGCGAACTTATCGGCGGGTGCGTTCGCACTGGTGGCCATGGGTGCGGTGTTCGGAGCGGCCTCGCGCGCCACATTCTCGTTCATTATTTTCGCCTTCGAAATCACTCGCGATTACAACTCGGTCTTGCCGCTGATGCTGGTCAGCGTGATCGCTGACGGCATCGCCATGCTGTTGATGCCGAAGGCGTCCATCATGACCGAGAAGTTGGCCCGGCGCGGATTGCATATTCATCAGGATTACGAAGCCGACGTGCTGCAGCAAACCATGGTCTCCGAGACGATGGATCAAGACGTACCTAAGCTACCCTCGGACATGAAGGTGAGCGAGTTGTCGGATCGCATCGCCCGCCGTGATCCTGCCGTCTGCCAGCATCAGGGGATGCTGGTCCTGGACTCCAACGGCCGGCTGGCTGGCCTGATCACTCGCGGGGATGTGCTGCGCGCCTTGGACCAGGATCCGACCGGAGCCATGAGCGTGCTGGATGCCGGAACGCGCAACGTTATCGTCACCTACCCCGACGAATTGCTGCACGACGCTTCCGCCAAGATGCTCCGCCACAACATCGGCCGGCTGCCGGTGGTCGATCGCAGTGATCCTGGGAAAGTGATCGGGTATCTGGGCAGGCCGGGAATCATGGCAGCGCGGCTGCGGCGCCTGGAAGAAGAGCATGTGCGGGAGCCGGGCTGGATTGGCGGGCTCGGCTGAGTCGAAGTTACAAAATGCGGCGTCCCAGACTAAGGAATGCCGCGCACCTCAACCGGGCGCTTATTGCAAGGCGTTAGAATTGGGTCGGGCATTTGACCGTTCGGGATCTCACAAGTGTCACGGCTGGAATTGCCCGTTTGTCCGAACTCATTGTCGCCCCAGCACCGGACGTGATGATCCGAGGTCAATGCGCAAACGTAATCCGCGCCCACAGCGACTTTTATCGCTGGCGAGGGCAGTGATACTTCGGCCGGCCCAGAGGTGAATGCGGTCGTTCCGTCACCCGACAATCCGTACCAATTGCCGCCCCAAGACAAGACTTTCCCTTGCCGAATGGCACAAACATTCAAGTTTTCGACGCTGACGTCGGTCACTCCGGTTTCCATCGCTGGCATAACCGCTGGCGGTAGGTTCCGGAAACTGCTCTTACCCCGGCGCCCCAGGAGGACATTCCCAATGTCATCGCCCCAGCATTCCAAACTTCCAGCATCAACGGCGCAGGCGAATTTGGTATAGAAAAGGTCATAGGCAGCCAGCGTCTGGATTTCGCCCTTGACGCCTTGGATTTCCTGGCCGCTCGGCTCCGGTTTCGGGGTCGGATGGTCACCCAGCGTCCACCAGAGAACTTTGCCTCCTGCCACGACACAGTTGGGCATTCCCGTGGCCAGCCGGGTAACGCCGGAGCTGATGACCGTGACGACCGTAGTTGGATCCAGCGATTTGCCGGGCCAGCATTTCAGCGCCCCTGCGGCAATCGCGCAAACATATCCTCCGCTGATTCCCACGGCGGTGACGTCTTTCTCAAAACCTGGAATGAGGGTTGGCTCAGTGAGCCGCAGTTCGCTACTGAGCGGCTGCCAGCAGTACATGCCACCGTGCTCTACGAAGCACGACGCTGGCTCTCCGAGAGCAAGGGCTGTGACATCGGTAGGAATCAGCAAGTGTGGGAGGGCCCGATAAGCGACCATTCCCGGGCCGGCTGCGGCGAGACTTGGCGACCCTGCAACCATTCCCCAGCAGAAGGTTCCGCTGTCAGTCAGCGCACACGCAGAGACAGGACCGACGGCGATATCTTTGACCAGCCGGCTGCCCGACCACATTTCGTGCAATTGCTGCAGTTGCGCGGAGGTGATCTCTCCGAGGACGACCGGCAGCTTCTTTTGCTTCGCCTGCCAGGTACCGTTCAGGTGGCCAGCGCCCAGAAGATCGTTGACGGAAAACTTTGCCGCTGCTTGCCCGCTTGCATCGAGTTCATCGATCTCATAATCGCCCGAGGGCAGTACGCGTCCCCGCAAGGCGATTGGCTTACGCTGACTTTCATATTCGTACGAACCTGTCAGTTCGCTCCCGTGACGGGTAAGCGTCATTTGCACTTCGAGCGTGCGGCCAATGGTGCCGTGGTAAAAGGCGGTTGCCGACTGCGTCCCTGGGGCTTCCTGCGCGGGAGCCGTGGCGGCCAACAGGAGGACGCACGCTGCAAACCACAGTGCGGTTGTGAAAAGCGTCGATAACCGGCCATCGCGGCAAAACAGCCGCACCGAGGCAGTCAATGTTGATTGAGTTCTACGCTTGGTGGGATTTGTCTGTGGGTCGCATGGCATGGTATTCGATTCTACGGTCGAGATTCGGAATGTTTGGCCTTCGCCACCGCAATCAGCGGCTGCAGGGCGCGCACCGAAACGCCCAGCGTGCCGCCGGAGAAACCGTCAATATACGCGGCGTTGATTCCGATGACTTCGCCTTGCGAATCGAAGACCGGACCGCCGCTGCCACCGTGGGCGGTGGGCGCATCGTAGATGAGCTTATCCCCGACCACGTCGCCGAGGTGTCCACAAGTGGAGGAAGGCCGAATCAGTGACAAGGCTGCTAGTTCGTTGGCCGCGCCCTGATCATCGCGACGGAAGGCCAGGCGCTCATAAACCGCGGGCGGTGATTTCGCCACCATTCCCAGCACTCCCATGGGATAGCCGACGACCGCCACCAGTTCTCCGGGGTTCGGAACGTCGTTGGCTAACGGCAAAGGCCGAAGCTGATGAACCGCCTGCGACTCTTCCATGTGAAGCACGGCCAAGTCTCCTCGCGCGGATACGGCTCCCGGAGTCAGAACGATAGGCGTTGGCAGACCGGGGAAGAAGGCCAGCAGTTTCTCGAGGCGGGGCGTGGCGCCGCGGTGGACCAGCAGGGTGGATTCAGGGTCTTCATACCATGGTTCAGCGACGTGACGATTGGTGGCAAGCAGGCCGTCCGCAACTACGAAGCCGGTCCCGGAAATGCGGGCTCGCAGAGCGGGCCTTCGCCCCTCGAACCCAACGTCGTACACGCCAAAGATGTAGCAGATGGAATTGCGGTAACGGTTCAGGACCAGGGCCGGCATGGCCTGCTCCTGCTTCAGTCGCTGTACTTCGCGGGCGAGTTGCTGAACCTCTTGCTGCAGATTACTCGAGGGCGTTGCCGGGTAGTAATGAGCAATCACGCCCGTACCCACTAGCACGAACACTCCCAGCGCAGCCTGAACTGCTTTTGGCCAGGCGATACAGACTGGCTCTTCCTGAATTTGGTGATCGCGTTCGCCCATGAAGACAACGCAGGCTTCGCTGGCGACATTCGGGGGGAGAGAAATTCTGGCCAGACAGGCCTGTGATCTTCCTATGCTCTCTCGGGAGGGGAACGTTTCCTAGGGTACGGAAGACGATGACCGGACGTGAGCCGGTATCTTCTTGTAGAGACGCGGGTTGCTACGTCTAGGGGTCGTTGGGCTCAAAACTCCGTCACCCTAGGCGCCGGGCCATCTCCTCGTAGAGAAAGCCTTCGCCTTGCCGGTAAGGCTGGACCCATTCGCCGTCGATCACAAACTGAGGAATGGCGCGCTTACCGGTCTGTTTCACAACTTCCTCAGCCGCGCCGGGCGTGTGTTCGATGTCGATTTCTTCGAAGGGAATGTTGTGTTGCTGTAGAAAGCGCTTCGCTTCCCGGCAGTCCGGGCACCAGAAAGCGGTGTAAACAGTGACTTCCATCGTGACATGTAGATGCTGGCAGCAGACCTCAAGTCGCACTCATCCGATTTCCGACCAACGAGCGATATTCGCGCCGGATTGTCACTGAATCTTCGCTACTCCCGGCGCGGGATTGGGAAACTTGGTCAGGACCGCGGGATCATGTCCGGGAATGATGAGTGCCGGGCTGGCGGCGAGTTGTTTCATGCGATCCTGCGCGCGCAGATTCGAAGCGGCGTCGAGCGTCGCCGCGATGGGCACATGCTTCTCCAGGTTCTCGTACAGGTACATGTTATCGCTGGCCAGCACGACCGTCCCCGCCGCAGTGTTCACGCCCACGTACTGTGAGGCGTAGGTATGCCGTCCACCGGTATAGCACGTCACGCCGGGTAGGATCTCCTGGGCATCACCGTCAACCAGCCCGACCTTGCCCTCGGTATTTAGCTTGACCAACGTGAGCACATCGTCCGCATCGATGCCACCATGGGTATCTTTCGATTGCCAGGCCTCGCCGGCGTAGTACTGCAACTCGTCTTTCTGAATCCATATGCGCGCCTTGGGAAACAGGTCGATGCCGTCGGCGTGATCCCAGTGCATGTGGCTGATGATGATGTCGGTCACGTCCTCGGGTTTCAGGCCCAGGGGCTTGAGCGCGTCAGAGGGCTTGATGAAGTCATGAATGTTCCAGCCGGGGAAGAGGCGTTCATGGTAGAAGCCGGAGTCTACGAGAATGTTGTGACCATTGCCGCGCACCAGCCAGATCATCATGGCGATATCCGTTTTGCGAGCGGGATCGGCGCCTGCGACCAGGTCCGCGACGGGGTAGTCGGGAACCGTGGCATAGCGGATTGCGTAGACTTGGTACTGGGGTTTCGACTGGGCGCCCGCGGGTGTCACGATCAACAGCAACAGGAAAAGACGGAGGATTCTCATGGCTATTGGAAAAGGAAATTAAACCACAGAGGGCGCAGAGATCACAGAGAAAAGTCCGCAGCCCAGTTTTAAGCTGGTGATTCGCAGCTGAGAACGCGGAACCGGGAACGTTCCAGCCTATACCTGCTCCGATCTATACCCGTTCCAACGCACGCAAAGTCCTTTCGTTCACCACGTTTCCGGTATTCAACGTCGAGGCTGGTTCAAACAGCAGGAGCCAGCATTCCTCGTCGGCGACAGGCTTGTGCTCCACGCCGCGCGGAATAACGATGAATTCGCCTTCCCCGATCCAGACGTGCCGATCGTGGAATTCCATGCGGAATCGGCCTTTGACGACCAGAAACATTTCGTCCTCGTGTTCGTGGTGATGGAAAACGAACTCGCCCTTCAACTTATCCAGCTTGACGTGCTGGCCGTTCAGTTCAGCAGCGATGTAAGGCTTCCAGTATTCGTGGATCTGGGCGAATTTCGACGCGATGTTGACTTTTTCCATGCGGTTCTCCGGTGTCATTAAGATTGACGTGGGCGGAG
This sequence comes from uncultured Acidobacteriota bacterium, assembly GCA_963770485.1. Classification (GTDB taxonomy): domain Bacteria; phylum Acidobacteriota; class Terriglobia; order Terriglobales; family Acidobacteriaceae; genus CAVVEC01. Next base: position 63,563 of record CAVYPX010000003.1, on the reverse strand, counting down.
AAAAGTCGCAAGAAGATCGCGGCGCGCTACTTTTCGGTTAGAACAATGCTGCTCTGCTGGCCGCTGCAGTTCTTTGCCGGATCGTAGACCGCTAATCCTTCCCGCTTGCCTTGGGATGCGCGGAAGGTCAGCGTCCCGCCTTTCACTTTCTCCGGTAATCCTTTGAATTGCGTCTTGCCATCGATGTTGGTGGCGGCTTCGAGATCGAGCCGCCGGACACCCGCGAATCCGTAGGCAATGTGGACTTTGATGCGCGCGTCGTAGACTGGCGCGCCTTTCGCATCGGTGACGGTGAAAGCGACGGAACAAGGGCCGGCTTCACCGTCCATGATGGGAACCTGGTGCGGGTCGGGAGTCTGCTGGGCGTGGGCGACCGTGACGGCGAACCCTAGACCGAAAATTGCAACGAGAGTCCTAAACCGTAGCAGCGCGTACATATATTAATCCTCCTTGTCACACACCAGGGTCGACTGGAGGGCACTCGCTGCATAGCCAAAACAAAAATCCGTCAGCTCTCGGTGGACGGTCGAGTACTAAGTGCTATTCTCGTCTGGCAGCATACCCTCGCGATTGGACCGTCAGGTGTTTATCAGCCTTCTTACCCTTGTCAATTACTCGGCCAATGCGGCGACGTAATTGGCACGTTGGGACCAGATCGCCGGCGTGACTCTGTAGGCGCTCAGGGCTTCGATAACGTCACCTCCTATCGACTGCTCCTGATCGTTTAAGAATGCGTAAGCCTCCGGCTCTGATTCTGCCGCCCGGGCAGCTCGCGTGTCGCTCAAGGTCCACAGATACGCGAAAATATTATCCTTCTTCGGAGCGGCGATCGCCTGCAGTATTCGCTCCGGGTGCCTGGGTGACTTGGGAATCAGGAAATCTACGCCGTGGTCGTAACCGCTCTTACCTGCGAGCTTCACTCTCGGCGTATAGCGGACGTTACTGGTGTCGAGGAAGTTGCGAACATCTTCGAAGAAAAAACTGGCAACTCGAGGCTGGCCCATTACGAACATGTCATTGACAGCCAGCATTGCCTGGACGAGAGAATGTAGCCGCTGTCCGAGATTGCCCGCTGATGCTTCGACCAACAATTGGCCGCCCTCCGCGCGCACACCTAGACCGTTGAGCACGCTGTCAAGAACCATTTTCCGCTTCGGGGTGTCTACTTCAAGTCCGCTTGTCCTTAGGTCGGAGAGGATGTATCCATCGTCGGACAAGATAATGTTTCCGTTTCGTCGAGTGGCGTACACCTGAAGGTGGTCGTTGTGGCGGTCAAGAAAGGGGGTAGTCAACTCGCATGCTTCACCAACCTCTTCGACGGAGAGTCCCTGCCGAAGCCAGCCAACGTATCCGTCTATTAATTTTTGGCACTCAGCCCGGTTCACGCGATCACCCCCTGGACTGGCGGAGGAGACTCAATCTTACAAAAGACGCAGAAGTCCTGGAACGTCGTGCCTGGGTCACTTAGCAGCGTGAACGCCTTGCGGTCCACAGGGCGGGCCCATCTGTCGTCATACCCTTCCCTGAACAAATGCAAATGCGTACCCGAGAGCTTTTGGCCGTCCGGGTTGGTATGGGGTGCTCCATCTACGTCGAGGCGGACTAACACATCGACAACTTGCACACGGTTCTGAAACTTAAGCTTCGTGAGTCTTAGGGTGCCTCGCCAGAGGTCTAACAAGAACCTTTCTCGGTCTTCGAGAGCGGCGAGTTCATATGTGTCGTCCACGCCCGGTGGAATGACGATCGACGCTGGGGGCCGTACAAAGTGCTTGGCCATCCCTATGAACCGGTCGGCTTCAGCTTGGGTCAGCATTTCTGAACTTTCATCTCGGTGTGGCTGGGAGCGTGGGCCGAGGAGCCACCTTCTTACTAACCGAGGATGCCCGACCCCTGCCACTTTTGCAAGGGCTAGCAATCACTATTTTGGAATCCAGGACAAAACAAAAGCCGCCAGCTTGCGCTGACGGCTGATGGCTGAAAGCTGATGGCTAATTTTCGTACAGCAGAACGCCTTCCGTCGTCTTCTCCGAGTCCACGGGACGGTAGTACAACTTGTTGCCCTCAAGGAAGACCTCGATGAACGCCGGCCGGGTGGTGATCGTACCCTGGATCAAGGCCTCTGAGAGCGGGTCTTCAATATACTTCTGTAAGGCCCGGCGCAGCGGACGCGCGCCGTAGCTCCGATCGCCGAGCGTCTGGCTCAGGATCCACTTTTTGGCCTCATCTGTCACGGTCACCGTGATCGCCTTCTGCGCCAGGTTCTGGTTCAACTGCGTGACCATAAGCTCCAGAATCTGGATCAGGTCGCTCTCGCCCAGGGCGCTGAACAGGATGATCTCATCCAAGCGGTTCAGAAACTCGGGATTGAACGTGCGCTTGACTTCACCCTTCACCAGGTCCTCTACCTTGCCCGAGATCATTTCATCCTGGCTCGATTGGAAGCCCAGACCCTCGCGCTTCTGCAAGTGCCGCGCCCCGATGTTCGAGGTCATGATGATGATCGCGTTCTTGAAATCTACAGTATTGCCCAAGCCATCGGTGAGTTGGCCATCCTCGAATACCTGCAGCAGGATGTTGAAGACGTCCGGGTGCGCCTTCTCGATTTCGTCGAGCAACACGACCGAGTAAGGGGCACGCTTTACACGCTCGGTAAGTTGGCCTCCTTCTTCATAGCCCACATATCCCGGAGGCGAGCCGATCAGCTTCGAGACCGAATGCTTTTCCATGAACTCGGACATATCGAAGCGAATGAGCGACTTCTCGCTGCCGAACATGAACTGCGCCAGGGTGCGCGCAACTTCGGTTTTGCCTACGCCGGTAGGTCCGAGGAAGAGGAACGAGCCAATGGGCCGGTTCGGACTCTTCAGGCCGGCGCGGGAGCGGCGGATGGCGCGGGCTAACGCAATAATAGCCTTGTCTTGCGAGATGATGCGCTTGTGCAGTTCTTCTTCGATGCGCAGCAGCTTCTGCGACTCTTCTTCCTTGATGGAGGTAATGGGAACGCCGGTCCAGCGCGATACCACGTCCTCGATGTCCTCCCGACCGACTACGCCGGTGGAGGATTCATCGAGGTGGTATTTTTCGCGAAGAGCGCGCAGGTTCTCGCGCTCCTTGCGTTCCTCGTCCGAATAGAAGCGCGCCTTCTCGAACTCGTGGTTCGCGATGGCGTTTTCCATCCGATGGACGATGAATTTGATGCGCTTCTGGACTTCGGTGAGTTCCTCGGGCAGCGAGGTCTGGCGCAGCTTCACGCGGGCGCCGGCTTCGTCGACCAAGTCAATCGCCTTGTCGGGCAGGAAGCGGTCGGGAATATAGCGATTGGAGTGCGAAACCGCAAAATTGATGGCGTCGTCGGTATAGGTAACCGCATGGAACTTCTCGTAGCGGTCTTTGATTCCGAACAGAATCTTCGTGGCGTTAGCCTCATCGGGCGGCGGCACTTTGACCGCTTGAAAACGACGCTCCAACGAACGATCCTTCTCGATGGATTTGCGATACTCACCGGGAGTCGTAGCGCCAATACACTGAATTTCTCCCCGCGACAGCGCTGGCTTCAGGATATTGGCGGCGTCGAGCGAGCCTTCAGCCGAGCCCGCGCCCACCAGCGTGTGCAACTCGTCAATGAAGATGATGCAGTTCTGCGACTCCATCAATTCCTTCATGATGGTCTTGAGCCGCTCTTCGAACTGTCCGCGGTATTTGGTGCCTGCAACGATCAAGGAAAGATCGAGTGCCAGAATGCGCTTATCGGCCAGGAAGGACGGCACTTCGCCATCGGCGATACGCTGCGCCAGCCCTTCCACAATGGCGGTCTTGCCCACGCCCGGCTCGCCGATCAAAACCGGATTATTCTTAGTGCGGCGGCACAGAATTTGTACGACCCGCTCCAGTTCGCCTTCGCGTCCGACAAGCGGATCCAGCTGAGTGTCCATGGCGGCCTGGGTAAGGTCGCGGGAGAACTCGCTCAGTAGCGAAGACTCGCGCTGGCGTTGGGGCTGGGCTTTTTCCTGGCTGGTGCGCGCCAATTCCTCGCGAATCGTAGACAGCCGCAAGCCGCGCTCGTGCAGAATCTCGGCGGCGAAGCACTTCTCTTCCCTCAGTAAACCCAAGAGCAGGTGCTCGGTGCCGATGTGCTTGTGGGAGAGTCGTTCGGCTTCCTCGGCGGCATAGGCCAAAACTCGCTTGCATTCATTGCTGAGGGGCAAATCTACGGAAGTGGAAACCTTTTCCCGGATGGTGGTGTGTCCCTCGATCTGCTTGCGAATGGATTCCACCGAGGCATGGGAACGCAGAAAGCGGTTGGTCAGGGCCTTATCTTCGCGCAGAAGTCCCAGCAGCAAATGTTCTGTCTCAATGTAAGGGGACCCGAACTGGCTGGCCTCATAGCGGGCGAAAAAGATGACCCGCCTTGCCTTCTCCGTATAGCGTTCAAACATATAACCCTTTCCCCCGAGTTCTCGCTGAGACTTCAGGGTCAGCCTTGCGGCCCTGCCACTCGGAACTCCACCACTCTACCCAATGATGCAATCAAGCTGCCAACGGCCCACCTCTGAATATCGTGGGTTACCCGCCTGCCCATCAGTTACCAAAGACACTTACTTGTCGTTTCTCCGCAAGTGGTTGCAACTTCTTGCACTCCACTTGGCCCCTTTCCTCATTCCTGCACGGCCGCACCCAAAAGTCAATTCCCGAGACGTGCTATGCAGGGAGCGTCTCAGGCGCTACCTCCTCAATCCGTCCACTTTGTAACCGAAGCACGCGATGGCAGCGACGCGCAAACGCTACGTTGTGAGTGGCGATGAGCGAGGTTAACTGATAGTCGCGATGTAAGCGGGCAATCAATTCGAAAACTGAATCTGCCGTGCGACTATCGAGGTCCCCAGTCGGTTCATCCGCCAGCAAGAGCCTGGGCTGCGTGATCAGGGCCCGGGCCAAAGCCACGCGCTGCTGTTCACCACCGGAAAGCTCCCCCGAACGATGATGCGAGCGCTGCTCCAAACCGACCTCGCGGAGCCATCGCAAGCCCTGTTCTTGCACCTCCTGCCAGGACTGACCCCGAAGCAGGAGCGGCATCGCCACATTCTCCAGTGCCGTAAACTCCGGCAGCAGGTAGTGGAATTGCCAAACGAAGCCGATCTCGCGATTGCGAAACTCGGCCGCGGCATGCTCCGTAAGCGTACTCAATCGCAGGTGGGCGCAGTATACGTCACCTTCGGAGGCCCTATCAAGAGCCCCGAGGATGTGTAACAGGGTACTCTTTCCCGCACCCGATTCCCCGACGATGGCCAGCATCTCGCCTTTTGCCACCTGAAACGACAAGTTTTCAAAGAGCACCAGGTCCGACTTGCCCGACCGGAAGACCTTCTTGAGGCCTTCGATCCTCAACATAACCTGCCCGATTAGATGCACCCGCAATGCTCCTCGTCTCAGGAATCAGGCGTGACAAGCTGCCGTCACCGGGCAACCCACAACAGGTTTGCCATACCCATTAAAACACGAGCAGCACGCGAGAGTTCCTACTTTGCCCTTGCGGGACTCTACACGAAAACTGTACTTCAAAACCCATCCTCAGGAATGTGACCTCGGTCACTGAAGTGCGGCCAATGCCCAGAGCGATGAACCGGAAAGCCGAACCGTGGACACCGGGGTGTTTCAGGAATCACAGAGGACAGCATGGCAGAAGAAATAGCCTGGGATGTCATAGAAGTGTAAAACCCGCGTCATCAGCGGGGTAGCTCATTCGTAGCGCAAGGCTTCCGCGGGAAGAATCCGCGCCGCCGACCAGGACGGGTACACAGTGGCGATCAAAGAAATGCCAATCGCCACCAGCGCCACCAGCACGCCGTCCACCGCACGCGGAGCAAAGGGCACGTAATCAATTGAGTACACCTCGGGAGCAAGTGATAAAAGATGGTAGTGCCCGCCGAACCACGAAAGTACGTACCCGAGCACCAATCCAATGGCGGTTCCGACCACCCCGATCAATACGCCTTGCGCGATGAAGATGCGGCGCACCTGCGATTTGCGCGTGCCCATGGACATGAGCACGGCGATGTCGCGGGTTTTCTCCATCACCATCATGGTCAGCGAGATCAGAATGTTCAATGCGGCCACAAAGACGATCAGCCCAATCGTGATGAACGTCACCAAGCGCTCCAGCCGTAGCGCACGGAAGAGCGCTTTGTTCTGCTGCATCCAGTTGGTGGCCATGAAGCCCTTGCCGGCAGCCTGCTCCAGCCGGTCGCCGATTTGGCCAGCCTGGTAAATGTCGTCCACCTTGAATTCGATTACCGAAACCAGATCTCCGAGGCCGAAGAGTTGTTGCGCATCGCCGAGGCGCGTAAACGCCCACGAACTGTCGTAGTCGTAGAAGCCGGAGTTGAAGATTCCGGCCACGCGAAAGCGGTTGTACTTGGGCACTATGCCAAAGGGAGTGAGTTCTCCTTGCGGGCTGGTGACCAGGACGATGGAGCCAACTGTGGCCCCGAGGTCGTCCGCCATGTCTTTGCCGAGGATGATCGGAGGCATCGCAGCTACGCGTTCCTGGACGGCTTCGAGCGAGTCCGGAGATTCCTGTGTGGGGCGAGCTTCTGGTGTGGCGCGGGCGGCCTCGCCCGTGCTTGTGGGTTGTGTGGGGCGGACACTCTTGTCCGCCTCTGGCTGCGGTTGGTCGAGCGCATCCGCCGAACCGCTGATCACCGTCTTCAGCAGATCGCTGACCTTTCGCTCATACGCCGGAATCATCCCCTTCAACACTGCTCCCCGAGCTCGCGGTCCGCGCGAGATCAAAACCTGCTCATAGATCGCGGGGGCAGTAGCAACAACGTGGGGCTCTTTCGTCAGTCGATCCATGAGCGGGCGCCAGTCCTTGATTCCATCGCTCTGAACCCGCAGCAGGTTGATGTGCGAGGTCGAGCCCAGCAATCGGTCCTGGAGATCCTGACGAAATCCGTTATTGATGGCGAGCGCGATGACCAGAGATGCAACCCCGGCGGCAACCCCGGCAATGGAAATGCCGGTAATGACGCCGATGACAGCCTGGCGGCGTTTGGCGCGGAGGTAACGGGAGGCAATGAAGAGTTCAAAGCGCATGAGGGCAGTCGTTCGTCCTTGGTCGCTCGTCGTTGGCCACGGCTATGAATTATACGGTGCGGGCTATCGCCGGACGGGGGACGATTCCACTCTTCTCCGCCTACGTTACCTGCTGCCCACTCGGCTACGGGTGACGTGCTTCTCGGGTGTAAGTTCGGTCCAGATGACACACGTTGGGGTATGCTCATGTCAATGTTTAATCGGCTGCGGGCCCGATGGCATGTGACCGTCGGTCGACTTTTCGGAAGACTGAAGTGCTACGGCTTTGCTGCAAAGCAGTTCGAGGTAGCGATCGCGCTCATCCCCCGGCACTTGGTCGCGCAGTGCCTGCTGGGATGGACTTACCAGGAATTGAAGCAGCATGAGAAGGCTCTCTTAACATTCGATCGAGCACACGAGATTGCCCCCAACAGTCCGTATGCCCACGTCCACAAGGGACGTTCATTGATGTACTTGGGGAAGCACCAAGAAGCTGCAGATGCCATAAACCGGTCGTTTCGTATTCAGCCGAAATACAAAAGCAACCCTCGTTACCTCGAAGCTCTCGCTCAATGCTATTGTCACCTCGACCAGATCAAAAAGGCACTTGACGTCTACTTGGCAGCTGAACAGCTTGAACCGAAAAATGGGGATCTGGTATTTCGCGTTGGATGGGCTTTGGTCAAGCTGCAACGGTATGGCGAGGCCGAGCAAGCTCTACGACGGGCAATCTCGCTCAACCCAAACAATGTTGATGCTCGATATGATCTTGGCCTAACGCTTTACAATTTGAAGCGATTTCAGGAAAGCATAGAGATCTTCCAAACAGTAGTGGCGCTTCGCCCCGGCCGCGCGGACGCGCATGTCGGCATCGGAATAGTGCTCAAGGACCAAAGCAGGCTTCTAGAAGCGGAGGCGGCACTCAAGGAAGCAATCCGTGTCGAGCCCAATAACTCGGAACCATATCTGCAATTGGGCGTGCTCTACGGGGAAAAGGGCCAGTGGCAAGAATCTCTTGCTGCGAGCCAGCGACTTGTGGAGCTACGGCCAAACGACGAGGTCAGCTACTTGGCCGTGGCTGGGGCGTGTCAAGAGTTGAAGCGTTATACGGAAGAGATTGAAGCGTGCAATCAGGCACTCCGAATCAATCCCAATTCTCTACCTGCGCTTGAAGGATTAGCATGGGCATTTTGCGAAACGGAAAAATACGAAGAAGCAGTTGCGGCGCTAACCCGGTCAATCAAAATCAGTCCAAGCGTACCGCACATCCACGCCTGGCTCGCTCAAGCCTATGCCGAACTGGGGAATCTGCAAGGAGTAACGATGGAGCTAAATACTTTGGAGAAGCTGGATCCGCAACTCGCAGCGGACGTGAAGAAGATCATTCAGGACAAAACCCGCGTCGGCGACTTTTCCAAATCCTCCTGATAATTCAAGGCGTTCCCGAAATGCAGCGGTCTATCACCTGCTCAGTTTCGGCACAACGCCAGGCACCCCTGCCTTGTACTTGCGGTACTCTTCTCCGAATCTCTGCTCCAGTTCTGCATCTTCCATCCGACTCATAACCACGCCCGTGACCACCGCGAACGCAGTCAACCCAAAGCAGACCACCAACCCCGTCCCCACGCTCCACGCCAGCATCTCGCAGAGATGTGCCACGTAGACCGGATGGCGTACGTGGGCACGAATTCCAGAGGTCACCAGTTGCTGTTCGCGATGTCCGGCGATCACCTCCGGCATGCCGCCGAGTTGTTTCGAGCTGAACTCCTTGCCGGATTGCGAGTACAGCCAGAATCCTGCGGCGAACAGGATCAGCGCAGCACTCCAGGTCCACGGGGTCGAATAAAGAGGAACGCGGCGCCAGTGGGCAGTCAGGGCCGCGACGATAATCCACATGGCTGCCCAAGCAGGAAGCAGAACAAGGTAGGGTGACCGTTTGCGCGCCCGCCAGTAGCCAGCCCACGGGTGAATGACCAGCCAGAAACAGGGGATGGTGGAGTAAATCACACACGCTGCCCAGCCCAGAAAATTAAGCCATTGAATCATTGAACTATTGAGTGGTTGAGTCATTGTCTCATTCTGATTGCTCACTCGGCGGCGGGCGTGGGCGCCCGCCCTACACAGACGGTTTTGTGGCACAGTAGGGAGCGATGGCTGCATCGGGAGATCCCAGGCTCGCCGGTGGTATTGCGTTCACTTATCCGGACTTCACCGCTTACGCGGTAGCCCGGTTCTGCATCGTGTCCGCCCTGGAGATGCAGTCCGTCGCGGTTGGTTGGCAGGTCTACGAGATCACCAAGCGCCCTCTGGATCTGGGTTTGGTGGGACTCGCCCAATTCCTGCCGGGCATTGTGTTCTTTCTGGCGGCGGGCCATGCTGCCGACCGCTTCGATCGCCGCCGCCTCGTCATGTGGTGCTACGGCGCCTTCGCGGTCTGTTCAGGGCTGCTGTGGTGGATTGCGTCGCGGGGCGCGGTTTCGGTGCGTCCCATCTATGTGGTCCTGGTTTTGCTTGGCGTGGTTCGCTCGTTCAATGGCACGGCGAGCCGGGCGTTGCTGCCGCAGTTGGTTCCCGAGGAGCATTTTCACAACGCGGTGGCCTGGAATGCCAGTGTCTTTCAAGGCGCCACCATCCTTGGGCCGTCCATCGGCGGCCTGCTTTATGCCTTCTTTCGCGGAGCCTCGGTCGTTTACGCGATGGCAGCCTTGGTTTCGCTGGGCGGCATGGCCCTGACGCTGAAAATCAAGCTGCGACCGAGAACGCGGCAGCGGGAACCCACAAGCCTGAAGACAGTTCTGGCGGGTTTCCGCTATATCTGGGAGCACAAACTGGTGCTGGGCTCGATCTCGCTAGATATGTTCGCCGTCTTACTGGGGGGCGCCGTGGCGCTGCTCCCAGTTTATGCGCGCGAGATTCTGCGAACCGGCCCGTGGGGACTGGGCTTGTTGCGCAGTGCTCCGGGTGTCGGCGCGGCGGTAATGGCAATCCTTCTGGCACACCGGCCCCTGCGCGGCCGGGCGGGCCCTACGCTGTTGTGGTCGGTGGCTGGATTTGGCGTGTTCACCATCGTATTTGGCGTCTCGCGCAACCTGGCGCTGTCCCTGGCGGCGCTGCTGCTGGTCGGCGCGACTGACATGGTGAGCGTGGTGATTCGGGCAACTCTCGTTCAATTGGCTACACCGGACGAAATGCGCGGCCGCGTGGTCGCCGTGGACATGATCTTTATCGGCACTTCGAACCAACTCGGGGAATTTGAGTCCGGCTTAACGGCGCAGTGGTTCGGAACGGTGCCGGCCGTGGTCCTGGGCGGAATAGGGACGCTTGTCGTGATCGCCACGTGGGCCTGGCTTTTCCCGGAATTGCGTCAGGCCAAAAACCTCGCGGACGTGACGGTTGAGGAATTGGATGACTGAGTCGCGCTTTGACGAACTCCGGGAAAAAGGACGAGAATGCAGCAAAGATCAAACGTTCTGCACTCGTAAGTGGGAAGCTTAGGGAAAGTTGAGCGAAGGAGCCCCAACCATGCCGCCACTCCCTTTTCAGGGATCTGCCTGGGCGTTATCCAGTGAAGGTCTGGCCGGAGTAGCCAGCAACCTCGGCGTCTTCGCGCCCGAGATCTGGACGGTGCTCGCGGTCGAAACCTCAGGCTGCGGATACCTTCCCGACCGCCGTCCCCAAATTCTCTACGAGCGCCATATCTTTCACCGCTTGACCCAGGGCCAGTACGACGACGGGGACATTAGTGATTCGTCGCCTGGAGGTTACGGCCCGCGGGGTGCCCACCAGTACGATCGGCTGGCAGTGGCCATTACAGAAGACCGGGCAGGGGCTCTGCAGAGCGCTTCGTGGGGCATTGGGCAAATCATGGGAATGAACTACGCTCTGGCCGGATTCCAAAATGTCGATGAGATGGTCGCCGCCATGTCGCAATCCGAAGATCAACAACTGGCGGCGATGGGCAATTTCCTGGTTGCCACCAAGCTGCAGGCTTCGTTGCAAGCCCACGATTGGGCAACGTTTGCTCGCGGCTACAACGGCCCGAATTATGCGATCAATCGCTACGACGTTCGCCTGAACGGCGAGTTCCAGAAGTATTTATCAGGAGTGTTGCCCGACCTCAATGTTCGGGCCGCCCAGTTGTACCTCACTTATCTGGGTTTTCACCCGGGGGCGATAGACGGAATCGCTGGGCAGTGTCGGCTCTGGCCCAATTCCAGACAGAAAGTAGACTTCCAGCCACCGCCGCCATCGACGATGATACTGTGGCGCAACTGCGGGCTGCGTTGCCGCCGGTTACGGGGATTGCGAGCGCGGCGTAGCGACCAACGCGTTCCCTACCCGCCTTGGTAGATTGGTATCCATGCCCGAGCAGTGGCTTTCCCAACTCAACTGTGAAGTCGTCGCCTGCACGCTCTGCCCGCGGCTGGTGGCGTATCGCGAAATGGTCGCCCGGGAAAAGCGCCGCGCCTATCGTGACTGGGAATACTGGGGAAAGCCCGTGCCGGGGTTCGGCGATCCCAATGCACGGGTGCTGATTCTTGGCCTGGCTCCCGGCGCCCATGGCTCAAACCGTACTGGGCGGCCGTTCACTGGCGACGCTTCAGGCAAATTCATGTATCCGGTTCTGTATGAGACCGGATTTGCCAACCAGCCCAACGCCACCGACCGCGAAGACGGGCTCAGACTGAAAGATGTTTACATCACTGCCGCAATACGCTGCGCTCCACCTGACAACAAGCCATTGCCCGAAGAACTGGCGAACTGTGCGCCGTATCTCGACCGCGAGATGGAAGGGCTCACAAAAATAAAGGTGGTGGTCGCGCTGGGCAGGATCGGCTTCGATGCTTATCTCAACTACATGAAGCGGCGCGGCCAGCTTCCCAGCAAGAAACCGTATGTTTTCCAGCACGGAGCCAAGTACAAGATGCCGGATGGAAAGACGTTGTTGGCCTCCTACCATCCTTCTAACCAGAACACGCAGACAGGAAAGCTGACGCGCCCCATGTTTGTGCGGATCTTTAAAGAAGCGGCGCACATTGCCGCGAGGTAAGCAGGGGCGGAAGCAGCCGGCTGCCGCTGTAAGGCCGCGCTAGAAGCCGACGAAAACTGGTTCCGGTTCCAGGCGGATACCCCAGATCTCTTCCACCCGCTGCTGGATCTGTTCCTTGAGAGCCACGATGTCCGCCGCCGTTGCGTCGCCACGGTTTACGATGGCCAGCGCGTGTTTGCGAGAAATGCCCGCACGGCCACTGCTGTATCCTTTGCTGAAGCCGGAGCGTTCCACCAGCCACGCGGCGGAAACTTTTTTTTGCGCATCGAGCGCCGGATAGCTGGGAATCTGCAAATTCTTGGCAGCCGCCCGAGCCGAGAGCGCCTGGTACTGGTCCGCCGAAAGCATCGGATTCTTGAAGAAAGAACCGGCGCTGCGACAGTCGTCGTCGCCATCCATGATGAGCATGCCTTTCCCGGCTCTGATTTTTCGCACGGCATCGCGAGTGTCGGCCAAAGTCGGTTTCTCGCTCCAGCCGGCAAAATACTTCTTAAGATCTGCGTAGGCGATGTAAGCATCGCCGCCGTGTTTCACCGAATAATTTACCTGCAAAATAATGTATCGTCCGCGCTCCGCGGTATTGAAAATGCTGGTGCGATAGCTGAAGCCGCAAGCCTGGTTGCACAGTTCATGCAGTTGTCCATCCCGAAGATCCAGCGCCAGCACCGTGTCAACCGTGTTGGACACTTCCTGCCCATAAGCCCCCACGTTCTGCACAGGCGTGCCCCCCACAGTTCCGGGGATGCCGCTTAGGCATTCCAGGCCGGCGCATTTGTGGGCGACTACGAAGCCGACGAATTTGTCCCAATCTTCGCCGGCGCCAGCTTCGAATATGACTTCGTCGTGGCCATGGCGATGATTGATTCCGGTGATTCCGATCTTGAGCACCAGCCCGGGCCAGCCGGCGTCGGAGATCACCAGGTTGCTGCCACCCCCCAGCACAAACAGTGGAAGATTTTGTAAGCGCGAAAAGTCAACCGCCTCGGATGCCTCGGCGATCGTGCGCGCCTCAATGAAGTATCGTGCTGGCCCGCCCACCTGCAGTGTAGTAAGCGGCGACAGGGGCACGTTTTCCTGAATGAGCATGGAGGCTGACATCACTATAAACGACGGGGACGATCCGAAGCCTTTCACGAAGCGCTAGAAGTGCTGGCGTAAAGCTGAGAAGTTCTCCACCACCAGTAACCGGCTCGGCGGCTGCGCTTCAGCCAATTCTTCATGCTCGAGAATCCAGGTGTTGCCGTGCGGCACGAATACGGCATTCAGACCAGCCCCCAGGGCGGGATTGATGTCGGACCGCGGGCTGTTCCCGACCATCCAGGTGGAGTCGCAGGGCAGGCCGTACTTGGACGCTATGGCACGGTAGGTGGTCACATCCTTTTCCGCGACGATTTCCACCACGGCAAAATAATCTTTCAACCCCGACCGCTCCACTTTGCCGGATTGCTCCGCGATAGCGCCTTTGGTCAACAGGATTAGATGATGGCGCTCGGACAGATACTGCAGCGTCTCCGGAACCCCGTGCAGGATTTCGACAGGATGTTCGGCAATAACGTGAGCGAATCCGCTAATCGTCTCGTGCAGCGCAGGGGTAAGCGGTTCGACCGCCAGCCGCTCGAAGGTCTGCACCAAGGCATGAGCGAAGCTGTGCAGCCCATAGCCATGGCTGATGATGCACCGGCGTTCCACTTCGTTCAACACTTCGCGCACCTGCTCAGCGGAATATTCGTGATGGTTCAGAAACGAAATGAAATTGGCAATGGCCCGTTCGAAATAGATGTTGTTTTCCCAGAGCGTGTCATCTGCGTCGATGAGCAGGGTCTGAGCGCCATTCGAATTGGATTCGCGCACCATGGTGCAACATGATAGCGGTGTTATTGTTGATTCGCGCGATTTAAAACGATTCAGTACAAGAATGCTCTGATAGAATCACAACTTCAACATATGACACCGGGCCCCTGGGTTTCACTGTTCCTTATTTTTTTCATACTCCATCCTACAACGGACCAAGAGAAGCTGATGACGGGTTCCGCCGCCAGGGGCGCAGAGTCGGCCGGCATGCAGGTTGTCCCTGATCTCGATCAGCGGCTGGCGAAGTTCCGCCAGGTAGAAATGCCGTTTCATTCCGCCGCTCTGACCGCCGGCGAACGGAAGCTGGTCAACAAACTGGTGGATGCCTCGCGCTACCTCGAAGAAATCTACTGGCGGCAGATCGACCCCGACGGCTTGACGCTATATGAGTCTCTGGCGGAGAGCAAGCATCCGCAGGATGAAGAGCTGCGACGCTACCTGTGGATCAATGCCTCACGATTCGATTTTCTCGACGGGAACAAACCCTTTGTTGGTACTGCTGCCATGGCTCCGGGCAAAGGTTTCCATCCGGAAGGACTGACGCGGGAGCAGATCGAGCAGTATGTCAGGGCCCATCCCGAAAGGAAAAACGAAATTTACAGCTCATTTACCGTCGTGCGCCGGCACGGCGATCAACTCGAAGGGCTCCCCTACCACATTGCCTACCGTTCGTTCCTGGAACCTGCGGCCAAAGATCTGCGCGCGGCAGCAAGCTTGAGCGACGATCCCGCATTTGCCGATTTCCTGCGCTTGCGGGCGGATGCGCTGCTCACCGACGATTACTTCAAGAGTGATCTGGCATGGGTTGACCTGAAAAATCCCAAGTTCGATTTGATCTTCGCCCCCGATGAGACCTATGACGACGAGTTACTGGGCATGAAGGCGACTTATGGTGGCGCGGTATTGGTGCGCAATTCCGAAGAGAGCCGGAAGCTGGCGAAGTTCCAGGAGTATGTCGGCGCCATCCAGGATGCGCTTCCTCTGCCGCCGGAAGATCGGCCCTCGAAGCGCGGCCTTGAGACTCCGATGGAGGTCATGGACGCTCCGTTCCGCACCGGGGACCTTCGCCACGGATACCAGGCGGTTGCTGACAACCTGCCCAACAATCCGCGCGTGCATGAACAAAAAGGCAGCAAGAAGATTTTTTTCAAGAACTTCATGGATGCCCGGGTGAACTACGTGATCCTGCCGGTGGCCCGGCATGTCATGTTGCCCGAGCAGGCGGCCAAGGCGTCCGCCGAGGGCTATCTGCTGGGAACACTCATGCACGAGATGGCGCATGGGCTGGGGCCTACTTTCTCGCGCACTGCGTCCGGCAAGGTTGATATTCGGGAAGCTATCGGGCCGGCCTTCAGCGGCTTGGAAGAAGCCAAGGCGGACGCGGTTGGAATGTTCGGCGTGAACTGGCTGGTCGAGCACCAGGTATTGCCCAAGAATAAGCTTGAGGAATGCTACGCGTCTTATGTCGCAGACATTTTTCGCGCGGTTCGCTTTGGAGCCGGAGAGGCGCATGCCCAGGCAGAAATGATGGAATTCAACTATCTTTCGGAACATGGCGCTATCAAGCATTCGCCTTCGGGACGATACGCAATCGAGTATGCGCTCATGCCCAGAACACTGAGTGATCTTGCTAAGGAGTTGCTGGAAATTGAAGCGGCCGGTGATCGTAAGCGGGCCGAGAGTTGGTTCAAGAAATACGACGTGATGCCGGCGGAGTTACAGGCATCATTGAAGTCCGCATCCAAAGTGCCGGTGGACATTGATCCGGTGTTCGCGTTTAAGGAAGGAGTGAGGTAAGGAAGCTTTCAGCTGTCAGCTTTCGGTACAGGTCGATTGCTTCCCATCCGCTGAGAGCTGACGGCTGGGAGCTGACAGCTACGCCGCGAACTCCACTCTGGACTCCTGCGGAATGATTCCTGCCTTGTGCCCCATGTCCAACAGACGGCGTACGGCTTCCCGCCCATCGGGGCCATAATCGAGAGTGCGTTCGTTCACGTACATGCCGACAAATTTCTCGGCAAGTTGGGGATCGAGGTCGCGAGCAAACTGCATGGCGTAGATCAGAGCCTCCTCCCGGTGATCCAGCGCGTACTGAATACTTTCCCGCAAAGCAGCGCCCACACGGGACATCAATTCCGGTCCCAGGCTGCGCCGGATTGCATTTCCCCCCAAGGGCAGCGGCAAACCGGTCACTTTCTGCCACCACTTGCCGAGATCCACCACGCGGTGCAATCCGGATTTATCGTAGGTCAACTGGCCTTCGTGAATGATGAGTCCGGCCTCGTGCTTCCCTTCCAGCACCTGCGGAATGATCTGGTCGAACGGCACCACCTCGGTTTCGATCCCCGGGGCAAAAAGCTTCAGAACCAAATAGGCGGTGGTCAAAGTGCCAGGAACCGCGACGCGCTTCCGCTTGATGTCGGTGGCCGAGTAAGCGCGCGAAGCCACAATCATCGGGCCATAGCCATCTCCCACGCTGCCGCCACTGGGCAGCAGAGCGTAATGCTCCTGGATATACGGGTAAGCATGGAAGGAAATCGCGGTCACGTCAAATACGCCTTCCATCGCCTTGCGATTCAGGGTTTCGATGTCACACAGAGTATGCACAAAACGCAGTCCCGGGACACGAACCTTGTTCGTAGCCAGGCCGTAAAACATAAAGGCATCATCCGAATCCGGACTGTGCGCTACAGTGATTTCGCGGATCTCGCCGCTCCGGAGCGGAGAATCTTTGCTGTCTGCGGTGGGAGTATGCGATTTTTGGGTGGCTATATTTACTACACTCATTGCTCAACCTCGCGGAATTGCTGTCCGCCGTTTGCCAGCGCCACCGGCACCATCTGAATGACCACGGCAAGAATCACCGATGAGAGCCCGATCCAATTGCTTGTGCGAAAAACGCACCGCCTACCGGTTAGAAACTGTCCGTTCCCCGCTCCACGCCGCCTTTTTTCAGCGCCGCCGACGCCTTCAGGTGGCGGCGCACACGGAGGTAAGCGGCTATGCCCGCCCACAGTACAGCTCCACCGCTGCAGGCAAGAATCAGAAACCACCACATCATCCGCACAATGCCTTAGCATATCAAAACGAAGCGGCCTCTGCCGAAACTGAGCGACACATCAGCCGCTTCGCATCTTCGTTCCCGCTCTCGGTAACTCTACACTCCGACCGGAAATGGTTTGGTGTGAGTCTCTGCGCTAAAGGAGATCCCGGCGAAGCGTCCTTGCAACAGCGACATCAATCCCGTGTACCAATAGCCGATCACGAACAAAATCAGAAATGGAACCGTGATGTAATTCTCATTGTCCACGGCGTAGTACACGGTGACAGCGAAATAGCAACCGATCAGTAACTCTACCCATGGCACCCAGCCCAGGCCGCTCCGATAGTTGCTGGCGCGCACTTTGTCCTTTCTCGACTCCACGCGATACTTCGGAGTGCGCGCGAAGGCGCTTTGCTTGCCGAGCAGCGCCTCCAGTACCGCGCGGGTATTGGTGACGGTGAGGCCAATGCCCAGAGCCATGAGGAAGGGCAGATAGAGAAGCGCCCGCGGCCAGCTTTTTGGAAACAACTCCCTTTGGGAGACCAGATAGAAACTGGAAATGGAGAACGTCGAAGCCAGGAAGAGTGGCAAGTCGATATACAGCATCTGAAACCAGCCCTGGTAGAAGCGGATGATCATGGCCGGCAGCAGCAGCACGGAAAGCGCGATCATGAGCGGATAGCTCAGATTGGCGGTCAGGTGGTACCAGGCTTCCAGCTTCACGTGAAATCTCTGATCGCTTCTCAGCACCTGGGGCAGAATCTTCTTGCTGGTTTGGATTAGTCCCTTGGCCCAGCGGGCCTGCTGTGTCTTGAAGGCGGTCATTTCCACCGGCAGTTCGGCCGGGCATTCCACATCCTGGAGATAGACGAATTTCCAGCCTTTGAGCTGGGCACGATAGGAGAGGTCCGTGTCCTCGGTCAGAGTGTCATGCTGCCAGCCACCAGCCTCTTCGATGGCGAGCCGCCGCCACACGCCCGCGGTGCCGTTGAAATTGAAGAATACGTTGCTGCGGGCGCGGCCGGAGTGTTCGAGCACGAAGTGCCCGTCCAGAAGCATGGCTTCAACTTCGGTAAGAAAAGAATAATTACGATTGATGTGCGTCCAGCGCGTCTGCACCATGCCGATCTTAGGGTTAGTGAAGTGGTGAATGGTGCGCAGAAGAAAGTCTTCCGGCGGCACGAAGTCGGCATCGAAAATTGCGACGAACTCACCTTTTGCCGTTTTGAGACCTTCGGAGAGTGCGCCGGCCTTAAATCCGTGGCGATTGGCGCGATGATGATAGCTGATCGGAAATCCCTTGGCCGCGTAGTGATTGACCAGCCCGCGTGCCACGGCAACTGTTTCGTCGGTCGAATCGTCCAGCACCTGGATGTCGAGTTTCTCCAGCGGATAATCCAGGCGGGAGATGGCCTCCAGCAGCCGCTCCACCACAAATTGCTCGTTGAAGATCGGGAGCTGAACCGTGACCCGGGGCAGTTCAGGAAACTCTGCGGCTGGTTCGACGGTGCGGTTCTTCTTGTGCTTGTAATAAAGGTAAACCAGGATATAGCGATGCGCGCCATAGCTCGCCAGCACAATCAGCACGATGAAATAAGGAATCAGCAACGCCATATCAAAGGCGTTGGCGTGATACAAACCTTGAAAGGTCTTATCCAGAAAATGCTGGCGAATGTATTGCCCGATGCCGTGAGGGGCAAGTACCAACGCTAGCAGTTGAGGCTGGAGAAGAGTGGACATGCGTTCAGTGAAAGAGGAGCCCTACAGCGACTGGGAACGAGTCTCTCTGAAACTTCCATTCTACCTGAAGAAGCGGCCCCCCAATCGGGAATTGCAGGCTGCGGCCGTTGAGTCAGTTCGCATCAGCTGATTCCTACCAATACGGGCGAGTGACGGCGCAGAATTTGAGCCAATTGGGTAAGCTGTTGTGTGGACAAAATGAAACCCATAATCTTCCTTTCCGGCCCGATCGGGGCAGGAAAAACTACCGTTGCCCGCGAACTCGTTGCTTCATCATCAGCTCCCATCGCTTATATCGAAGGCGACACATTTTGGTCTTTTATTGCCAAGAGCATGGCAGGTCAGGGTCGCAACAAGAACTTCAAGATGATCATGACGGCGATGATAGCTGCCGCAATACCCTACGCGCTGTTCGGGCACGAAGTAATCGTCGATTTCTCTATTCCGCCCTGGTTCCTTGATACTGCTCGCAAGGTAGTCAAGTCCAGGGAGGTCCCGCTGGACTATGTCGTGCTCCGGCCGAGTGAGACGGTGTGCGCAGCACGCGCCGCCGCTCCCCCCGAAGGCACGATTCCTGACTACGCACCTTATCGTGATCTCTATTCGTCATTCGATGAGGCCGAGCGCTACATCATCAAGGATGATGCAGGTGACGCGGCCGTGGTTGCTGCTCGCATCCGGGATGGCCTCAACGCGGGGACATTCCGACTTTCAGCTTGACCCCACTACCAGGTGTGACCGTTGTGCCGGAACGGGACGTGGTGGTTGCGTGTGTGACGCATGACCATGCTTTCCCGCGAGGCTCTCAAGTACCGTGAGACCGTGGGCCTGTGGTGTAATGGCAGCACAGCACCCCGTCACGGTCGCAGGTGCGGGTTCGAATCCCGTCAGGTCCACTCCCAGGTCAACGGGATTGGCATTTGCGTGCCAAAATGGGAGAGCTGGTTAGACGGGGTGCTTGGCTCTCCCACAAAAGTAACTTGATTTAGGTTAGTCACCTCAACGATAATTAACTTGACCTTGACGGGGTGCTGCGACTTGGAAAACGGCCTCGATTTTAGAGGCCGTTTTCATTTGCAGGCTGATTCACTACCCGCTAGAACCCCCTTGAACCGGCGCTCGCGACCTGATTGCCATCGCTAACGATGAATGCGTCCACCCGCAAGCCGTCGGGCAATTGCGTGTTGGGAGCAAGTTCCACCAGCGTCTCAAGAATCTTCTTGTCCACTCGTTCGGAAGGTTCATCGGTGCGCACGTTCTTTGGCCCCAGCTGCTCACCTACCCGCACAACTCGTCCCCAGAATTGCTGCTTTCCAAAGGCATCCGCGGTCACGTAGGCCTTCTGACCCACGTGGACTCGGCTGACGTCGGTTTCATCCACATCTACGCGAACCCGCAACACGCGGTTGTCTCCGAGCGTGAGAACCGGATCGGGCGTCGTCGCGGAATTCGAAACGCTTTCTCCGCTGCGGTGATGCTTACGAAGAACAGTGCCATCGATGGGAGACTTGATGAACGTCTTGTCGTAGCGAGCCTCGGCTTCTTGAAGCTGGGCTTTCGCCAACTGCAGATCGGCTTCGGCCAGCGACTGATCTTCTTCGCGGGCATGATCGTCAACCAGCGAATGCTGCTCCACGGCCTCCTGATACTTTGCCTGCGCAACATCGGATTCACGCGCATAGTGCTCCATTTCCTCGCGCGAGATCACCCCAGCGGCGAAAAGCTTCTGTCTGCGATCCAACTCCGCCCGGGCGTTATTCATGACCGCCTCCTCTTCGCGAACGGACGACCAGGCTTCGTTCCGCTCCTGCCTGCGAGCGCCGTTGATCACCTTGCGCAGGGCTGCCTCTTTGGCATAAACGTTGGCTTGCGCGGATTCCACCTGGGCTCGGTAGTCATCGTTTTCCAGCACGGCCAGGACTTGCCCGCGGCTGATCTTATCGCCCTCCTCGACCTTCACCGACTTCAGCCGGCCGCTAAGCTCGGAACCGATCTTGATGTCTTCGGAACTAGGCTCGACTCGTCCCGGACCCGCGATCAGAGACGGAGCATCCGCACGTTGCGCTTGCGCCGAGGGAGCAGACGACACTGTTCCCGATCTTCTGGAAAACAGCACCAGAGATGAAGTAAGTATGAAAGCTGCGGTGGCGATGAGAACTGCTGACTTTTTGTTCATGACTATGTCTCCAAATGTGATTTACTCAAGCCAGGTTGACGACAGGTTGCTGCCAGTCGTTCCGCAGAACACCAGCGGGCGGCATCCGCTCCGGAAGATCTGAATTGGCGATGGCGCCATCTTCGATCTTGACGATGCGGTCGGCAAAGTCCAGTACCCGCGAATCGTGGGTCACGACGACCACCGCCCGCCCGCGCGTGTGCGCCAACTCCGTCATCATTTGCATGACGCTGCGTCCGGTACGGGAGTCGAGCGCGGCGGTGGGTTCGTCGGCGAGAATGATCTCCGGATCGCCCGCCAGCGCTCGCGCGATGGCTACACGCTGCTTCTGCCCGCCGCTCAAGTCGGAAGGGAAGCTTTTGTACTTGTTGCCCAATCCAACCTGCTCCAGCAATTCGGCCGCGCGCTTCTTTGCTGCCGCGGCGGAAACGCCCTTCAAATCGAGCATCAGTTCCACATTCTCCCCGGCCGTGAGCGTGGGAAACAGATTGAATCCTTGAAAAACAAATCCGATGTGCTGCAAGCGTACCGCGGGCAGTTGCTTCTCGCTCATGGTGGTAACTTCCTTGCCCGCGACGCGCACGCTACCCGAGCTGGCCGATAGAATGCAGCCCATGATGGAGAGCAAAGTTGTCTTGCCGCTACCCGATGGACCCATCAACGTCAACATCTCGCCGGAACGGACATCCAGGTCAATTCCGCGCAGGGCCAGCATTCCGGCGCCACCCTCGGCGTAAGTCTTCGTCAGATTGCGCACTGCTATGGCTGGGTGCATTTCGTTTCCCTCCTGTTAGCCCTTGAACACCATCGCGGGATCGAGCC
Organism: uncultured Acidobacteriota bacterium; assembly: GCA_963770485.1. GTDB lineage: Bacteria > Acidobacteriota > Terriglobia > Terriglobales > Acidobacteriaceae > CAVVEC01. Next base: position 41,807 of record CAVYPX010000003.1, on the reverse strand, counting down.
GCGTGACTTTGTTGATAGAAACCATGGCCGCTCCGATGCACATCAGGAGCGTCAGAAAGAACATGCCAACCGCCATGGGCGCTGGCAGCAGGATGGCTGCGCCTCCGCGCTGGCTGGCGTGAACCACGAACGCGCTGACGATCATGCCCAGTACGTACCCGATCAGCGCGCTGATCGCCGCCTGCTTCACAATGACCTTGTAAACATAGCTATTAGGAGCGCCCATCGCCTTCAGGGTTCCGAATTCGCGCAGGTGATCCACCGTGGTGGCGTAAATGGTTTGCGCGACCACCACGAATCCCACTACCAGCCCCAGAATCGCGGCCAGCAGCACGGCCACGCCGGCTCCGGTGGTGAACATCCAATAGACTTGCGTCATGCGGCTGAATTGTGGCGTGGTGAGCACCTCGACATCTGTTACCCGCTCAAGAATGCTCTGCTGCACCTGCTCCAAATTGGCTCCCGGCGCCAACTTCACCAGGACGTAGTAGGTTTGGTCTTCCCTCAAGTTGTTGTAGGTCTGCGCGTTCTTAAACGTCGTAAAGACGTAAGGTGACGTGGTGAAGGCGCGAATGCCGCGGGTAAAGCCGGCAATGCGGGCGCGATGGCCGCGGATTTCAAACACCTCGCCGATTCGGGTGACCCCAAGTTTTTCTTTGTAGAGTTCGTCAACGATGATGGCGTCCGGATTCTTCAGGTCCTCCACCCGGCCCTGCACCAGATTCCAGGGACGGCCGAGCGGCGAATCCACGTTGAACCCGACAACCTGGACGGATTCCTCACTGCCATCCGTGCGCTTCCATTGCGTCCAGTGGGCAATGTATTTCTCCGCGTCCTGGACTCCGGGAACGGCCCGAACCTGATTCAGCTTGCGCTCGCTGAAAGCGACACCCTGCTCGATGTACGGCACATTCTTCGACGCGATCCACAAATCGGCATTGGAGTGATCGATCAGGCTTGAAGTGGTTACGGTGAAGCCGACGAACAATCCCAACTCTACGACGATCAGCACGACCGCGAACACGATGCCCGTGAGCGTGACCGTGAGCCGCACTTTATCGTGAAACAGATTCCGTTGGGCAAGAGGTGGCATCGCTACTTTTCCTCCTTGAGAAATCCGCGCAAAGTGGCAACCAGCATGAGTTCAGACCGCTCCTGGATTGGACGCCAATCCACCCAGTGGTCACAGCCCTTGGCAATCTGCAGCGAGATCACACCATGCACCGCAGCCCACAGGGTTTGCGAGAGCAGGTCAGCGTCGCGTAACTCTTCGCGGAAACATCCCGCGTCAATCGCCTGCTGAACCGTCAGCTTGAGGAAGGCGTAGGCGTCCACTTCGGGGTTGCCTTTGATTTCGCAGTCCGCTTCGGTGGGTTCCTGAACCGGATGTGGGGTCATGAACATCAGCTTGTAGTGATTGGGGTATTGCAGACCGAATCCGACGTAAGTCCGGCCGATCTGCTTGAGACGCTCCACCGGATCCAGCGGCATGGCGGAACTTTGGAAGACCTCCGCCAAACGAGCAAAATCCTGCTGACACAGCTCGTGAAAGAGTTCCTCTTTGTCGGCGAAGTGCACGTAAATCGCAGTCGCGGAGTATTCAATCTTCTCCGCCACCTTGCGCATGGAGACGCCGTCATAGCCTTCGGTGATGAACAGCTCCCGGGCCGCGTCAAGGATCTTCTCCCGCGTTTCCGACCGCTCGCGTTCGCGCCTCTCTTTGACTCCCATGATCTTTGTTACCTTTATTAACGCTGTTAAGTTAACAGTGTTAACTTACATTCCTTTGGTCATTTGTGTCAAGCGAAAAATGAGCCTGGACTGTGGTAATCGTTGTAACTATTTGATAATAGACGAGTAATTATTGGAGCGGGTAGGAGTTTCAGCCGGGGTTGGCGGTAAGCAGGAGCACGATTTCCACAGGTCTTCTCCGGAGGTTCGGCGGGCTTTAGCCTTCCCTGGGCTGCGGGATCCCCCGCATTTCGGCCTAGTTCAGGAAGTAGGTTCTATAGAGGGTGTCGCGCTGCACGGGTTTGAATCCCGCGTCGCGGATGATTCGGCGCAACTCTTCTTCAGTCGTACAATTTGTCACGCCGGCGGCGCGGACCACGTTCTCTTCCAGCATCACCGAGCCGACGTCGTTACCGCCGAATTGCAGGCCAAGCTGGCAGACTTTCAGGCCCTGCGTCACCCAGCTTGATTGCACGTTCAAGAAATTCGAAAGATAGAGCCGCGAGATCGCCAGGGTTTTCAAGTACTCGACCGCCGTAGCTTCATCCCAGTGGCGCCCGCCTAACGCTGTATTCGCCGGTTGAAAAGTCCACGGAATAAATGCCGTGAAGCCCCCGGTCTCTTCCTGCAAGTCGTAAAGCTGCTGGAAATGATTGGCGCGGTGTTCGTAGCTTTCGCCCACGCCGAACATCATGGTCGCGGTCGTCCTCATGCCGAGCTGATGCGCGGTGCGATGCACATTGAGCCAATCCCCGGTCAGGCATTTCAGACGCGCGATCTTGTAGCGAACTTCGTCGTCGAGAATCTCCGCCCCGCCGCCGGGAATGGAATCCAGGCCGGCATCCCTGAGCCGAGCAATCGTGTCGCGGATACTGAGTCCGCTGTATTCCGCGATAGCAATGATTTCCGAAGCGGAATAGCAGTGCAGATGAACCTGGGGAAAACGCTGCTTGATGCCGCGCAGCATCTGCTCATGCCAATCAATTTTGAGATCGGGATGCAGGCCGCCTTGCATCAGCACGCCCGTTCCGCCCAGTTCGACGGTCTCTCGAATCTTGTCGTATATCGTATCGAATTCGAGAATGTATCCCTCTTTGGCTTTCGGCCCCTTCAGCGGCCGATAGAACGCGCAGAACGTGCAGTATTCGGTGCAGAAATTCGTGTAGTTGATATTGCGGTCGATGATGTACGTGACCACGCCTTCAGGATGCAGCTTGCGGCGCACAGCATTGGCTTCCATGCCGATGCCGATCAGATCATCGGAACGAAAAAGGTCGACAGCCTGCTGTTGGGTTAGGGACATGAGGAATCAGGTCCGACTTTAACAATTCTAACGGAGGCAAGACAGTTGTTCCAAACTTAACCAGCGTCAGGCAGGGCTGCGAACGACGGGAGCAACCACCTCATTATCTATTGCGAAGATACTGGATCAATGCAAGAATCCCGCCCACGATAGCCAGGCCGATCAGTACGCCCACAGCCAGTTTGTCGTACCGGGCGAAGAAGCGAACGATGTGGTTTCCGTAGACCATTCCGAGGTAGGCAGCTATCGAATAGCGGACTCCGCGGCCGAGTACAAGTGCTCCCAGAAACTTCATTCGCGAGTACTGCATGGCGCCTGCCGCCAGCAGGAAGGGCACAAACGGAAAAGGTGGAGGCAACAGAGCCGGAATCGCGATCGCGCCGAATCCCCATCGTTGGAACTTCTTGTAAACTTTGTTGGCTCTTCTTCTCGAGAGCCTGCGCTCCATCGCTTCCTTGCCGCCCTTTCGCGCCAGACTGTATGTGATGTAGCCGCCAAGCACCGCTCCAATTGTCGCCATGAGCGCGTAGTAGGGCCACGGTTCACGATGGCGGGCGGCCAGCCAGATGGTCAGAACGTCCATGCTGCCGGTCAGCGGGATGACAGAATTGTCCGCGACTCCCAACAAAACCAGTCCCCACCCACCTAAGCGGCGCAGTCGCACCCAGTTCGAGATCACGAGCAAAGACTGGATATGCGGCAGCATTCGGGTGCGATGCAGGTAGTCTACAGTGCAGAGTTGCACGATAGGGAAATAAGACTAACCCACCGCCGCCTTTGCCACATCCAGAAAAAACAACTGAGGTGCGGAAGGCAGTGCCCCGCATTCCTGCGCATAACGGTAGAAAAGTTGCAGACCCTCCAGACACGCCGGATCGAGGTAGTAGTGAATGTTCTCGGTAAGATAATTCTTGACTTCCACTTGGCTTAAGCCCAACCGCGGAGCCCATTCGCTGGCGATTCGATCCAGGTTCTCCGGCAGCAACCCGTGATCGCGGGATTTCTGAAACACTGTAGCGAGATCCAAATGGCGAGGCGCCTCCCTCAGGGCGGCCTGCCGAACTGCCCAGAAGGCGAAGACAAACGGCTTGCCGGTGAAACCCGTCCATTCCTCAGCGAGATCGTAAGTGATGTGGCGCGACCGGTCGATTTGAAGTGCGGGATCGCCAATCACCAGGCCGGCATCGTGCAGTTTCAACATCTGTTCGATATCCGGGGACATCGGGGCCAACGTCCTGCCCCCGCCCCACCATTTCGCGAACAGAACCTTGATCAGTGCAACCGAAGTCAGGGACGAAGTATCCAAAGCGACGCTGTGAATCTTCTCCAGTAGAACTTTGCTGACCAGCAGTATGGAGCGAACCGCTCGCCGGGAAGCAATCGCGACCCCAGGCAGGATGGCAAGATCGGGAATACTGGCGTAAGCCGCCGCTGGAATGATACCGATATCGGCCGATCCCTCCCGCAGACTGGCGGCACACTGCGCGGGGATGGTGTAGGAAATGTCGAACTCCGAGCAAAGCGGGGCCGAACCAACCTTAGCCGAACCAGGTTCAGATGAACCAGCCTCTCCGTGCTCGAAATCCCACATCAGAGGCGCAGTATTAAGGTAAGAAATCGTGGAGATTCGCAGGCGTTTCATCGAGGGAACGCTTGATTTTAACAGACCGCTGTTCATCCTGCATTGTTCATATTACCTTGACAGCCCTTTCCCGCCGTGTATAGATGCCGCGAGAAGCCTACTGGAGGTTGCCATGCCCGAAGCCATCGCCGCAGTCCGCGAAACCACAGAAACGCCCGCGCTGCAGTGGCTTGCCTTAGCCATGACGCCCGGACTGGGTCCGACGAAGGCTCGCCGGCTGGTGGAATTTTTTGGCGGCATCCAAGGCGTGTTCCGGGCGTCTTTGACCGAACTGGAAGCCGCCGGCATCCAGTCAGTCTCTGCGCAATCGCTTGGCACGGGACGGTCCATGGAACTGGCCAACGATGAATTGGCGCGGGCGGCGGCGGCAGATGTGCGCGTCGTCGCTCTCGAAGATCCTGCCTATCCGGCGCCCTTGAAGCAGATATATGATCCTCCGGTCATTCTCTACGTGCGTGGAAATGTAGACGCGATCTCAATGCCAGGAATCGCGCTGGTGGGCACGCGTCACCCCACGCCCTATGGCTCCGGCGTGGCCGAACGATTGGCCTGCGATCTGGCGGCGCGCGGCCTGGTGATTTTCAGCGGCATGGCACGCGGCGTCGATACCGCAGGGCACCGGGGCGCCATCGCGGCCAAAGGCAAAACCGTGGCCGTGTTTGGCACAGGCGTAGACGTGATATACCCCAAGGAGAACACGCGGCTGATGGAACAGATACTGGCTCTTGGTGGAGCAGTAATTTCTGAGTTTCCGCTCGGCACCTTTGCCGCGCCCCAGAATTTTCCCATTCGTAACCGCATCATCAGCGGAATCTCGCTGGGCGTCCTGGTGGTGGAAGCCGCCGAATACAGCGGTACGCGCATTACCGCCCGCTGCGCTTTGGAGCAGAACCGCGAGGTTTTCGCGGTGCCGGGCAACGTCACCAACAAGGGCTCGTGGACACCGAACACCTTGATCAAACAGGGCGCCAAGCTGGTAGCGACCTGGGAAGATGTCTGGGAGGAACTCCCGGCAGATGTGCGGCTTACGCTCACACCCAAGGATGGCAATGAATCGCCAACCGGGCAAACCGCATCTCTATTCGGGGAAGCGGAGCTGTCACCTCACGAAAAGAAGATTTTCGCGATCCTCAAGGCGGATGAATCCACCCACATCGATGAAATTGTCGAGCGATTGGAGCCGGATGTTTCGTCTTCGGAAATATTCGCTGCTCTGTTCGAGCTGGAACTAGCCGGCCGGATCAAGCAACTGCCCGGCAAGAATTTTGTGAAGAGCTTTTAGAGCTCTATCTCAGCTTTCAGCTTTCAGCCTGACCGAGCAACTTGCGGAGGTGACTAACGTGCAAAGCTTCAAGAATCTCAAGGTCTGGGAGAAAGCTCACGTCCTGACACTGGATGTGTACAAATCGAGCAAATCCTTTCCACGAGACGAAGTCTATGGGTTGACCAGTCAGATGCGGAGGTCGGCCGCTTCGATCGGCGCCAACATTGCCGAAGGTTCCTGCAGGAAGGGTGATTGCGAATTCGGACGGTTTCTGCAGATCGCAATGGGTTCGGCCAGCGAACTTGAGTATCACCTGCTGCTCGCCCGCGATCTTGAACTTTTGCGGGCGGTTGATTTTCAGCGACTCTCGGAAGGAGCGGTCGAGGTAAAACGCATGCTGGCTTCGCTCATCCACAAGCTGAGAGCTGACAGCTGAAAGCTGAGAGCTCGGGTGCGGTAACTTGTTGCCGCCGCCACATTCGTGCTAGCTTCAAAAACGAAACCATCCACTGAGGACACATTGGCCAAAGGTTTAGTCATCGTTGAGTCGCCCGCCAAGGCGAAGACCATCCAGAAGTATCTGGGCAAGGGTTACACGGTCGAGGCTTCGCTCGGCCATGTGAAAGATCTGCCCAAGAGCACTCTTGGGGTCGACGTCGATCAGGACTTCGACACCGAATACATTGTCATCCCCGGAAAAGAGAAGGTTCTGGCCAAGCTCAAGAAGCTGGCACTGGGCATGGACACAATTTACCTTGCGCCCGACCCGGATCGCGAAGGGGAAGCCATCGCTGCCCATTTGGCGGAAGAATTGGATGATGACTCTAAGGGGAAGAAGAAAAAGAAGAAGAAAGATGAGCAGGGCGAGCGCATCCGCCGGGTCACATTCAACGAGATCACGCAGCGCGCGGTACGCGCGGCATTTGAACACCCGCGGGACATCGATCAGCACCTGGTGGACGCCCAACAGGCCCGGCGTGTGCTGGACCGGCTCGTCGGCTATCAGGTGTCGCCTCTGCTGTGGGATAAAGTGCGGCGCGGCTTGTCCGCCGGACGCGTGCAAACCGTCGCGTTGCGCTTGATCGTTGAGCGCGAGCGCGAAATCAAGGCGTTCGAGAAAAAGGAATACTGGACCATTGACGCTCATTTGTCCAAGCCTCCCGCCTTCGACGCCCGGTTTGTCGGCAAAGGGGAAGAGAAGGTCGAGATTGCCAACGGCGAGGAAGCGGAGAAGATTCGCGCGGCGCTGGAGCAGGCGGATTGGGTAGTTCGCACCGTCGATCGCAAGGAGCGGCGGCGCAATGCCACGCCGCCATTTACCACCAGCAAGCTGCAGCAGGATTCGTCGCGCAAACTTCGCTTTAGCGTGAAGCGCACCATGATGATTGCGCAGCGGCTCTATGAAGGCGTGGAACTCGGCGAAGAAGGACTGGTCGGTCTGATCACCTATATGCGTACCGACTCGACGCGGGTCTCGAACGAGGCTCTGACGGAAGTGCGCGAGTACATCAAGTCCCAATACGGCGATTCATACTTGCCGGAGACGCCGAATGCCTACAAAGAGAAAAAAGAAGCCCAGGCTGCCCACGAAGCGATCCGGCCGACCTCGGTGATGCGCCATCCCGATCAGATCAAGCAATATTTGAAAGAAGATGAATATAAAGTTTACAAACTGATCTGGCAGCGTTTCGTGGCCTCGCAAATCATGCCGGCGGTGTTCGACCAGACGACGGTGGACATCGATGCAAAATCCGGCGTGGAGACGTTCTGGTTCCGCGTGACCGGCTCTGTGCTGAAGTTCGACGGCTTTCTCAAAGTTTACGAAGAGTCCAAGGAAGGCAAGGACGAAGAGGACGAAGAACTCAAGCACAAGTTGCCTGCGCTTGAGCCCGGTCAGAAGCTGACGCTCAAGGAACTGAAGCCCGAGCAACACTTCACTGAGCCTCCGCCGCGCTACAACGAGGCTTCGCTAGTGAAGGAACTCGAAGAGCGCGGCATCGGACGTCCTTCGACCTACTCTGCCATTCTCAGCACGATCCAGGAGCGGCAGTACGTGCAGAAGCTGGGCGGCAAGTTCACACCCACGGAAATCGGACTCGTGGTTACCGATCTTCTGGTGGCAAACTTCCCCGACATTTTCGATGTGCAGTACACCGCGCGGCTCGAGGAAGAACTGGACGAGATCGAAGAAGGCAAGGAGAAGTGGACCGACGCTCTAGCCGAGTTCTACAAGAAATTCGAGAAGGACCTCCGTTACGCCGCTAAGCACATGGAAAACATCAAGCGGATGGAGAAGCCCACGGACGAGAAGTGCGAACGCTGTGGTTCCCCGCTCGTGATCAAGTGGGGCAAGCACGGATCCTTCTACGCTTGCAGCTCCTATGACAAGGATGATCCGAATAGTTGTACCTTCACCAAAGAAAATCCCATCAACTTGCCGGATCTTGATTCCGCAGACTTGCAGGAGACCACACAAGAGGAATATTGCGAGAACTGCGGCCGCGTGATGGTTCTCAAGCGGGGGCGCTTCGGCCAGTTCATGGCGTGCACGGGATACCCCGATTGCAAGACCACCCGCCGCCTGGATCAGGGCAAGAAAGTTCCAGACATTCCTTTGGACGAGCTCTGTCCGAAATGTGGGCGCAATCTCATGATCCGCCACGGCCGTTACGGTGAGTTCACGGCCTGCAGCGGATATCCAGAATGCAAGTACGTCAAGCAGAATTTCATTGGAGTGAAGTGCCCGCTCTGCAAAGAAGGCGACCTGGTGGAGAAGAGAGCGCGCAAGGGAAATACGTTCTACGGTTGTGGAAACTATCCTAAGTGCAAGTTCACTTCCGCTAACAAGCCGATTGCGGAGAAATGCCCGAGTTGCGGCGGCGAGTACCTGGTCGAAAAGACGCTGAAATCGGGTCCAGTCATTGCATGTCCCAACAAAGAGTGCGACTACGAACGCCCCGCGCCCGCGCAAGCCGCGACTGTGGGGTAGAATCTGTTAATTGTCGAGTTGAGTAATCGCGCCAACTAAAAAGCTGCGACCTTTTGCGTCCTGTCGCATCCGGTATCTGTACCGAGGGGGCGCACTGTCTGATCACCCCCAAATTCCACAATTCCTCTGGAGGTTTTAATGCCTAAGAAGCCAACCGCTGGTGATGCTGAACTGATTCTGAAACTCTACGATCTTCGCCGTGAAGCTGAGATGCGCAAGGCGCGCAACTGGTGGCTTACCACCTTCTGGCCCGAGAGTGTCGATGATTTCACCAAGATCGCCATGGCCCTCGGAACTCAGGAGAACAACTGGCAGCGCCAGGTTGCCGGCTATTGGAGTCTGGCTGCGTCCCTGGTCGAACACGGAACCTTGAGCCCGGATTTGTTTCTCGAACCCAGCTTCTCCGGTGAAATGTTCGTGCTCTACGCCAAGGTACGTCCGTTTTTGAAAGATTTGCGGCAGAAAATGAACAGTCCCCAGATGTTTGCCAACGTCGAGCGGCTGATCAACGGTTCCAAGCAGGCACGCGAGTTCCTGAAGCAGATGGAAACCAACCTGGCGGGCCGCCGCAAGATGATGGCAGGAATGGCCAAGGCCAGCTAACGCAAATCTCATTGGGTAATCGCGTAATCGGGTAATTGAGAAATCAGGGTTCAATTGCCCGATTACCAGATTCCTCAATTGCTAAATGCCATTCTCTAAGAAATGTACTCCCGGATGTATTCGTCCTTGGATTGCGCCAGTTCGCGTACGTCTCCATCGAAGATTAATTTGCCGTCGCGCAGAATGAGGAAGCCCATGGGAACTTCTCCGCGGGCGCCTGGCGGCAGCGGGCGCATTTCATTCGCTTTCCGGTCGAAATAGTGTGTGGCCATGACAAAGGCATCCTGCAACCGATGAGTCACCAGTAGCGAACTGGTTTTGTACACATCGCGCTGTTTCACGACCAACTGAATGATGGTGGTGGAAGTGACCGGGTCGAGGCCTCCGGTCGGAGAATCATAGAGCAAAATTTCGGGATGCGTGATAATCGCGCGGGCGATGGCCACGCGGCGCCGCATGCCTCCCGAGAGTTCCGAGGGGAATTTGTCCACCGTATTTTCCAGTTCTACGAAGCTCAAGGCTTCGCGTACCGGCTTCTCGACTTCCTCTTCCGTAACGTTGCCTTCCTCCAGCAACCGGAAAGCGACATTTTCCCGGACGGTAAGCGAATCGAATAGGGCGCTCTCCTGAAAAACCATGCCGATTTTTCGCCGCAGGTCGAACAACTCTTGTTCGGGCATCTGGGTCACGTCCTGGCCCAGCACATAGATGTGTCCGCTACCTGGTTTGATCAATCCGAGCGTCAGCTTGAGAATCGTGCTCTTTCCTGAACCAGCGACTCCGAAAATCGCCTTCGTTTCCCCCTTGGCAAGCCGGAAGGAAATACCCTCGAGCACGGGTTTATCTTCGAAAGCGATGGAAACCTTCTCGAACACTACGGCCGCGGATGCGGCGTCTTGCGTGGAGGGCAGACGCTCTTCGATGGCGGTTGGAGGTGCGGCCATGACTCAGTGGTACGAAAAAACTGACATTAGGAGCTTGGTCACGAGCAAGTCGGTTACAAGAATCAAGACAGAAGACGCCACTACTGCCTGGGTCGTTGCCCGGCCTACCCCTTGGGTTCCGCCTTTGGCCGTAAGCCCGTAGTAGCAGCCAATGGTCGCGATGATGAAGCCGAACAGCAGCGGTTTCACCAGGCCCATGAACACATCCTGGAACACCAGAATCTGCCAGGCCGTGTTCCAATACTGGCGCCAATCCAATCCGAACAACAAGGTCGAAACCAGGGCGCCACCGAACAGTCCCAACAAGTCTGAGATGATGGTCAGGAAAAAGAGCATGAACACGGTGGACACAACCCGCGGGGTCACCAGCTTCTTCAGCGGGTCGGTGCCCAGGGCGCGCATGGCATCAATCTGCTCGGTCACGATCATCGAGCCCAGTTCGCTGGCCATGCCGGAGGCATTGCGCCCGGCCACCATCAGCCCGGTGATGATCGGCCCCAGTTCGCGTACCATTCCCACTGACACCAGTTGCCCGATCAGCGACAGCGAACCAAACCTTTGCAGCGTGTTGGCGCTGTTCAAGGCCAGCTCGGCGCCGATGGATAACCCGGTCAGCACCACAATGGGGAGCGATCCAAAGCCGATCAGATCCGCCTGCTGGATCATGTCAGCGAAGTAGCGGGGGCGGCGGAACAGGTTGGATATGGATTGTCCCGCAAGCACGGAGTAATCCTGCACCGCTTGGACATTCTCTTTCGCGAATTCAGTAGGTGAGATCAGTTCCATGGTGCATCACCGAACTATAGCAGACGCGAAGGAAGCTTTCAGCTGTCAGTCTTGAGCTGTCAGCTTTCAGTTCTCAGCTTTCAGACGCCCCCAGGGCCGGGCCATCTGGGGAAGTGGAATGTGGTTTGTGCAGCACGAACGACAAACTGAGAGCTGAGAGCTGAAGGCTTTTATCTACTCTCTTGCCCTCTTCTTGATCTCGACATTCAGCCGTTTGATTTTCTGATTCAGGGTGGAAAGCGGGACGCGGAAGCGCTCGGCGGCTTCGGTCTGGTTCCAGTTGCACTTCTCCAGCATGTCAATGATGATGTGCCGCTCCCAATCTTCCATGATGTCGAACAGCGAAGCGTCAGCGCGATGTTCGATCGCGGGGAAGGCGGCTGACCTGCCGGCGATCTGGTCGGGAAGAAGTTCAAAACCGATCTCCTCACCGGTGGAGAGAACCACCGCACGCTCAATGACGTTCTCCAGTTCGCGCACATTGCCCGGCCAGCTGTGAGTCATCAGCAGGCGAAGAGCTTCGGAGGTAATGCGCCTCGTGGGGCGTTCATTCTCTTTGGAATATCTGTCGAGGAAGAAGCTGGTCAGCAGCGGAATGTCTTCCTTGCGCTGGCGCAAAGGCGGAAGATCAATCGTAATCACATTCAGGCGGTAGAAAAGATCCTCGCGGAACTTGCCTTCCCGAACCTGTTGCCTCAGATCCGTGTTGGTGGCGGCAATGATCCGCACATCCACCTGAAGTTCGTGCACTCCGCCCAGATGCATGAATCTCCGGTCCTGCAGCACGCGCAGAATCTTGCTCTGGGTGTCCAGGCTCATGTTGCCGATTTCATCGAGGAAAAGCGTCCCCCGGTCGGCGATTTCAAACAGGCCCTTCTTGGAAGCGACGGCGCTGGTAAATGCCCCTTTCACGTGTCCGAACAGCGTCGATTCAAGCAGATCAGGCGGCATCGAGCCGGTATTGACCGGGACAAAGGGATGGTCCCGGCGCGGCGAGTTCAAGTGAATCGCCTTGGCAATCAATTCTTTGCCGGTTCCGCTCTCACCCTGCAACAGAACGGTGGAACGGCTGGGCGCGACTTGCGCCACCAAGTCGAAAATCTTCAGCATGGGCTCACTTTTGCCCACGATGTTTTCAAAGTTGTAGCGTTGCTTGAGCGCGCGCTTGAGCTGGACGTTTTCTTCCTCGGCACGATGACGAGCCACAGCAGCCCGAACGTCAGCCAGCAGCTTTTCGTTGTCCCAGGGCTTTTGGATGAAGTTGACTGCGCCAGACTGCATGGCTCTTACCGCATTTTCCACGGTTCCGTAAGCGGTAATCATGATGATCGAGAGCTGAGGATCCTGGACGCGAAGTTCGGCCAGCAGGTCAATGCCATTGCGATCGGGCAGCGCCAAGTCGAGCAGCACCAGGTCGAAACTCCGCTCCCCGATGCGCGCAATCCCCTCTTCGCCGCTAGCTGCAGAGTCTACCGCGTAGCCTTCCAGTACCAGCAGCGTTTCCAGAGACTCGCGGATGGCGGCTTCATCATCGATGATCAGCACCGAGCCCATCGTCGAAGGCGAGCTCTCGCCGGCACTGTGGCGCGTGATCACGGCCGCTTCAGACATTGACGGCCTTCCTGGTCAGAGGGAAATCCAGAAAGAACGTAGTGCCTTCGCCGGGACGGCTTTCTACCCGAATCTTCCCGGCATGTTCCTGAATAATTCCGTACGTTACCGATAAGCCCAGCCCGGTGCCGCGGGGCTGCCCGTCGCGCGACGCCTTGGTGGTGAAAAATGGATCGTAGATGCGGTGGATGTGCTCCTGCGCAATTCCCGTGCCCGTGTCGGAGACAACTACGCTGACGCCGTCGCCATTCGAGGTCGCAATCCGGAGAGTTCCGCCGTTGGTCATGGCGTCTTTCGCGTTGAGGAACAAGTTCAGAAAGACCTGCTGCAACCGTCCGGCATTCCCATTGATCAGCGGCAGGTGCTGGCCTAACTCATCCTGTACGCGGATTCTGGAGGTCTTGAACTGGTGCTCCAGCAGCGCCAGCGTATCGGAGATGATCTTGTTCACGTCAACATCGGTGAACTCCGTGCCGCTGGTCCGCGAGAAGTTAAGCAGATTGTTGACGATCTCGGAAGCCCGGAAGGTCTGGCGTGTGATTTTCTCCAGCAGCGCGCCTTTTGTCGCGTCCCCCTGAAGCTGCTTCGCCAGCATCTGCGCGTAGGAGGAAATCACGGCCAAGGGAGTGTTCACCTCGTGGGCCACGCCTGCGGCGAGCAGCCCGATGGAGGAGAGCTTGTCCGCCTGCGAGAGTTGCGCTTCCAGTTCGATGCGCTCCGTAATGTCATCCATGATGATCAACCGGCCGATCACATTGAAGTTCTTTGTGACCAGCGGGGCGATGGCGACATTCACGATCCGGCTTTCGCCCGCCTGCGTTCCCAGGCGGAACTTGTACAAATTGTGGATGCCCGGATTCTGCCGCACCCGGTAGAACTCTTCCACGAACGCAGCCGGGAAGACTTCGCTGAGCGGCCGGGTCAGCGCCTGCCAGCGGGGCAGCGCGTACATCACTTCCATCTGCGAGTTCCACGATTCAATGCGGTCGGCCAGATCCACTGCCAAAACACCGACGTTGATCGATTCGACGATGTTTTCGTTGAAGTCTTTCAGCCGTTCGTATTCCGAAACTTTCTGCTCCAGCGAGGCATACAACCGTGCGTTCTGGATCGCAATCCCCAGATAGCCCGCCAGAGTCTCCAGCAACTCGACGTCTTCGCTGGTCAGAAAATCTCCTTCCACCGTTTTGCCCAGACCCAGCACTGCGATGGTGTGCTTCTGGGCGCGGCAGGGAATGTAATAATTCAGATCCAGTTTTGCGATGGCTTGCTGGGCACTGACGGTTTCACGCGGCACCTGGTGAGTGTTATCGAAGAACAGGTGTCCGGCTTCGGTCTCCGGCCGCGGAGTAGCGAGGAAGCTCAGGTCCAGGCCGCTGGTCTGGGTCATGCCGAACGACTTGGCCAGAAGAAATTGCTCACCCGGTTCGCCCGCAGATAGGAAAATCGCCATGCGGTCGACCAGCAGCGTGCGCGACAGGCGGTCCACGACTGCACTCAGCATCTTGTCCAGATCGGTTTCCGAGCCCAATTCACGGCCAAACTCGATCAGGGTTTTCCGGTAGTCATAGCGGGTGCGATAGAAGAACTGGTCAATGCGCTCCTGAATCCACTTGCGAACCGGATCGAACAGCAGTGCTGTGATTACAATCGCGAGCACCAATCCAATCGGGCCGGAACTGGGCACGCGGGTGTGCACTAACTCGGCCACCGCCGCCACCACGGCAAAATACCCGCCCGCAATCGCCGCCGCCGCCAGCGTGTACACCATGCCGCGCTTGAAGATCAGATCCACGTCCATCAACCGGTAACGGAAGATGGCATAGCCGAAGGTCAGAGGCAGGATCCCCAGCGACAGCACGGAAACCTTCATCGCCGTTGTGGGAAGCGCGCCGAGCAGGTAAGGGATCACGTAGAACAGCGTGAACGGCGTGATCGCCAGGATCGTGCCGCGAGTAACCCATTTCAGCTGCTGCCGGAGAATCGGAGTACTGGCCCGGCGGTAGCTGTACACCAGGACTCCCGCCGCAGCCACGAAGAACAGAGCGAGATAGCCCAACTGCAAACGGTCGAGGTTCCAGCGCAACACTTCGCTGGCTCTCAGGTAACGCAGCGCCAGAATGTGCACGGCCAGCAGCAGGAATCCAGGAACGTAAATCGCAGGAATTACCCAGTGGTGCTTCCGGACGAACCAGCGCCTCTCGGGAAAAGTCAGCACGAAATGCAGGAACAAGGCAGGCTGCAGAAGCCCGGCGGCAACGTTGCCCCAGTAGATCGTCCAGTCAAAACTGTTGAATTTTCCCGTGTACTTGAATGCGTATAGAATGAACGACGCCAGGCAGAAAATGTAGAAGTGGGTGGAACTAGGAGCGGTCCACCGGCGCAGCAGAACGTAGAGTCCAATCCCGAGGTAGATCAGCGCGATCAGACGTTGCCAGTAGTTCAGCGAGCGCTCGGCCGGGACCAGAATCACCACCATGTCCACGGGCACGTCCCGCCGCACGACCGAGTAGGTGGTCTTCGACCAGGCACCGATGCGGTACAGTTCGCGCATCAATGCCGCGGTAGTGTTCACCGGGCGCGAGTCCACCGCGGTAAGGTGGTCGTCAACTTTTATGCCCGCCCGGGCCGTCGGGCCGTTCGGCTCCACGCGATCTGCCAGCAGGCTGCCGTTCCGCTCAACCCACCAGGCGCCGTCGTAGGGAACTTGGAATTCCTGTTCTTTTTGGAAATTGATCCAGGAAAGAACCATGGCCGCTGCCGTGAGAATCGTCAGCAGGATGGCGGTAAATCGAACTTGAAAATCCTTGTTCATGGACCGCGGAGGGTCGGCTGGCCGCGGGGCAAAATTATGCTGCACGTTCGGGGCCACGTTTGCAGTCATATGAGAGAGGCTAAGTTATTCCAACACAATAAGTTTCATTATTATACAAAAACCAAAAGCATAAGGCTATGTTTTTTGGAATACGGTATGTGGTATTTTGTAACCACTTGGTTGCAATGGCATTAGCTCTGATCCGCGCTGTTTAGACTTCTTGCTTCGTCATCTGACGCAGAAACGTCTTGCGGCACACCCTGCCAGGCCTCTTCGACTGAGTGGTCTTGGGTCGAGACCCGGCGCAGTCTGCGCTCCTTCATGTGGGAACACCTAGCTTGGGCAGAAGCCACTGCGTCAGTACTACGTAAGCAACAAGAAACGCACCTAGCCTGCTCCAAAGCGCCATCGTCCCCGCGCTGCAAGAGTTGCACAGCTTGTTCTATCTCAGAACGCATTGCCGTAAATGTAGCACGGCCAACTTTCAACTAGCGTGCGCTAGCCTTGGCGAAGCGTACTGATCTTCTCAGCCCGTCCTGGCGTCATCCTTGGAAAGCGTTCGAGTTTGTGAGAGGAGTCTGAGTTCCGCGTCAGGTCGTCTTCGCCTTCCCGGGAGGAGCCAACGCGACGGCAGCCTCGGTGGTGAGCAGGAGGAAAGTGAAAGTCTCCTGCAGATAAAGGCGGACAGCGGCATCGGTATGACTGAGATAACCGATGGAGACGTCCTGGCCGATGTGAAGGTCGAAGTCGCCGCCACGCGTGGTCAGCACGAATGCGCCGGCAATGGCGGGCGCCCAGATGATTTGATCGTCGACAAGCCGCTTGACGTGCTCCAGGACCGGGTAGCCGTGGTCGCTGGTCTCGGCGAGGGCCGTGTAAGCGTCGGCGCCGAGCAGTACCGCGTACGGACCGTTGACACCGACCAGTCGCAACCGGCTCAAGCCTTGGGCAATGGCTTCCGGATACGCGCGCACGTCAGCGGGAAGCGTCATGATTGGATTGCTGGTGCCCTGACGGATGCCCCCAATGCCGGCGGCGGCATAGCCTTCGAATATGGCGACGTCCTCGGCAAAGGCAATCTGTCGCGCGGCGTCCTTCGCCGGTTGCCAGTCCGAGTCATTTGCGCCACGATCGACATCGTCGATCGCCTGGCGACCCAGCTCGAACGGAACCCGCAGCTCGACCAGTGCCTTCACCTCGCGCTGTCTTGCGACGATGCCTTCTCCCGGAGCCGCAATCGTCCGCAGGTGGCCGGTGCCGACGGCGGAAAGGCCGCTGCCCACCGGACCTTTTACGTCGACGACGCGTCGTCCAGCAAGGTATCGCTTGAGCGTCCGCGATGTTTCCTCTTCGATTTCGGCCCATGCCGAATCGGAAATGGGGGCAAGTTCGCGATGGAGGTTATTCATGTCGTTTGTCTCCTTTAAGGGAACCGATGCCGAGTGAACTGTCGCGCACCAACGGAATGGATGGAGAAGGTTGGGCCGGCGCTGACGCGACCGAGGGCTCCACCACCGCCGGCTGATCTTCGATCACGGTCTCCAGAAACGTCGCGGACGGCACGAAGAACAGGTTTCCAGTGACGGCACGGCTGAAATCAAGCAGCCGGTCGTAATTGCCGGGCGGCCGGCCGATGAACATGTTCTCCAGCATCTGCTCGGTCGTACGGGGCGAACGGCTGTAGCCGATGAAATAGGTGCCAAATTCACCATGCGCAGCCCGGCCGAAGGGCATGTTGTCGCGCAGGATCTTGACCTCTTTCCCGTTCTCAACGATGGTAGTGAGCGCGTTGTGCGCTGACGTTGGTTTGACGGAATCGTCCAATTCGATGTCGGACAGCTTGGTGCGGCCGATAATGCGTTCTTGCGCCTCAGTAGAAAGCGCATTCCATGCGCTAAGGTCATGGAGATATTTCTGCACGATTACATAGCTGCCCCCGGCGAACGCAGCGTCCTCCTCGCCGATGAGTACGGCATCGATCGCTGCCGCACCCCTGGGATTCTCCGTCCCGTCGACGAAACCGACAAGATCGCGGTCGTCGAAGTAACGGAAGCCGTGCACTTCGTCCACCGGCGAAACGGCATTTCCGATACGCACCATCAGCTGAGTAGCAAGCTCAAAGCAAAGATCCATCCGCTCGGCGCGAATGTGGAACAGCAAGTCACCCGGCGTGGAGACCGCATGGCGCGGTCCGGCGCGAATCTCCCGGAACGGGTGCAGCTCTGCCGGCCGGGGCGTGCCAAAGAGGCAGTCCCACGCGTCGGACCCAAACCCCATGACGCAGGAAAGGCTGCCTTCCAAATCGCGGAATTCCACCGCGCGCACTAGCGCGGCGAGGTCTCCGCAGAACGATCGCACGGTGGCGCGATTGTCGACGCCCGGGTTGATGGTCGCGACCAGGAAGATCGCGGCGCGGGTAAGCGGCGCGGCTACCGGCTGCGCCAGGACAGGCAAGCCACCTGCCGCTGGGGGCGCGCTCATCGGATTGGGCTCCATCGGGGATCGTCTTGATGGCGTGCGAAAGTTCGGACCGCAAGCTTACCATCGCTTGCGCACATACGTCCAACCGCCCGCGGGCTTGACACATGTATCCGCGAGGGATCGACTCCGTCCGCGACCGGTGAGAGACCGCAGACGTAGACAAAGTATTCCGAAATTCTGAAGTTTGGCAAGGTGGGAGCTCATGCAGCCTGCGTCGAGATTCTCCATTCGCGCCCCCGACTTCATCGTCCCCACCTTTACACAGAACGTAAAGGTGGTGAGCGCGGTAGGAATCGAACCTACAACCTACTGATAGAACGTCTGCTTAACCAAATCAACGGTTTCAGCGACTTCCGGGCGTTCGCAATAGGCACTCTTTGGCGCGTTTGGGCATGGATGCTACCAAGTTGCTACCAAATCGCCAACAGCGTAAAGACTACTTCAAGAATAATGTCGCAGTGTCCTCCGAACCACTGGCGCATCTTCGAACACCGTGAGTGGTGGTTGCCCCACTGGCTTCCCCGCTTTCCGCTTCGCCCAATAGCCTCGCCCCGGCAACGGTATTCTTAGCCTTCGACAGACCTTGCCAACCCTAACATCGGAGATGCGGTACTTCTTGGCGAGTTTTACTAGCGGCTGATCCCACACTTCGTTGTACAACTCAACTCGGCTCCAAGTGGCGCAAGAATCTAAGGGATGGGTCGCAGCGATTTCAGAGTGCTGGGCATACTGAGCTTTGGGTTTTGTAGATCGCCTTCGTAGCATTTCTGGCTTCACGAAGAACTGCCCCAAGCTGCGAAGGCGGCTATAGAGACGACGAAATTCGGGTTTCGCAATCCCAAGCAACTCGGCGGCAGCAGTAGGCGTTGTGGTCGCCGCAATCGCTCCCATAACTGGTAGAACACTTGCATCCTCTCGCCGCAAGAACTCTACAAATTCAGCCAGCGTATGACTCGCGTCCCACTTCCTCTCCTGACGCTGGCACCTCCCCCGCAGGTATGCCGAGTGCGCGTAGCAGAACTCATCTCCAATGTGTTCACGATCTTCCCCCTCCCAATAGGCGGTCAAGGACAGGTTGCCGGGGCGGCACAGCGGGTTCTTCATCCGGGCTGAGTACATCGTCCTGAACCTATTTCCGAGACACAAGTTGATGTAGTTGAAGAACCGGGCGCTGTTTGCCCCGTGATGCTTGCGCGGATCGAACGTCTGCACGATGTCCTGTTTGCCAGCCTCTCGGTGCTTTGAAGTCACGGGCAGGTATCGCAGGTGGATCAGCAGGTCTTGCGCCCAGTCCTCCACGTCCTCTCTCGGTGCAGACCTGTCCGCGTGCCTGCTGACCCAGTTGCGGACGTATTGGGGAAACCGCTCGTGGAATTCGTCGAAGTTCTTTGGCACAACGAACCCGTCGTGCCCGACGTAGTGCCCGTCAACAATCGTGAACGGGTCGGCTTTTCGGTTTTCAACAGAAAAATTGGCGAAATTGACAGGTTGATTCTCAAATACGGCGGTATTGCTCTCCATGAAGACACTTCCTTTCGAAAGGATTTGAACCACATGCGAGCAAGCGTAAGAGGTCGCGAGGAGTTGGTAGTCAGAGTTCAGCAGGCGTTGGCGCTGCCGACCAAGAAAGAAGCGGAGATGGTTGTGGATACCGTGGTCGCGGCGCTCGAAGCCACGCTGCTCGACAATCTGGCGTCAGACGGGTTCACGTTGAAGCTGGGCACCTTCGGGAAGTTCTCAGTCCGGCACAAGGCTGGGATTCTCAGGAGGATCCCTTTCACAGGGGAGACAATCCTGACGAAGGATAGGCGGAAAGTCGGGTTCGTCAGTCTGGGGGCGTTGCGGCAGTGTGAGAGAGTGATGAACCGGATGTAATCGCGAAATCCGAAGGGGACATTGCCATGCAAGAGCAAGAATTTTTCACGGTGAGTGAAATCGCCAAGATGCTAAAAGTCAGCCCGGATATGGTCAGCCGTCGTTTCGAGAAAGAACCCGGCGTGATTGATCTGGGAGCGCCCGAACGCCTTCACAAAAGGCGCTATCGAGTGCTGAGAATTCCCGCCGCCGTTCTGAATCGCTTCCTACACAAGAAGCGAGTGGCATGACGGGCACGCTCGGTTGAGCTACTTCGCTAGAGCACTCGCCGACTTCGCTCTACGTAGGCGTCAAGGTCTCGTACATCAAAACGCCACGGACTGGTGCCGCCTCCGTCTTCGATGTACGGAATCAGACCTAGCTGAACGAGATTGCGGAGCTTCCACTCGCTGATTGCAAGATATTCGGCTGCTTGCTTGGTCTTCACGAGCCTTGGAACGATGGGAGCCTGTTTTGGTGATCTGTTCATGGGCTAGGATGATACAGAAGTCGCTTGCACCTGTTCCTCAGGCTCGCAAGCTCGACCATTCACCGACCTTTTCACACGCACGCTCCCGTCCGGCTGCCCGCGCATTAAGTCCTTGTCCAACCGAGCAGCCGCATACAAACCGGAGTGGAATCGAGACTGAACCAAAGCGTTAAACTGGGAGTCAGCAGGAGTTAACCATGAATCCGGTCGAATGCTTGACCAATCAGTTTGCTGGATATCTGGACTCATACAGGCAAAATACGCCGTTGAACTCTGCATATAAGCAATATCTTGCAACGGTTGCATTGAGAAAGGGATTCAGCGGCGCTTCAGAAGCGATTTCATCTGATGAATTTGTGCGTAGCATGCATGAGACGTTGAGGGGCTTCTTTCGGTTAGGAATGAGGGCAGCGGGGCTTTTGCCGCTCGACCTCTTCACGGTGGAACTTCGCACGCACGCTGGCTCCATCGGCTCGTTTGACGACACAATCGTGGGCACGGAACTGACCCAAACGCATGATGACCTGTGGAGTCTAATAAGTACGCTACGGATAACTACCGCGAAAGCGAGGGTTGTTTCCGGTTCGAAGGCGCTCCACTTGCTGCTGCCCGACCTCGTAGTTCCAATTGACCGCAGGTACACTGGTGCATTTCTTTATCGGTATGGTGAAGAATTTGAACCCGGTACTGATGAGCAAAAGACGCTCCTGTCTGCGTTGGCTGTATTCAGGACGATAGCGAAAAAAGCACAACCTGAGACATACGTCGGCAAGTTCCCAGTTCATGCGACCAGAACTAAAGTCATCGACAATGGAATAATTGGGTTTGTCGAACAGGCGCGGAAAGAGTATTGGGAGTCGCGATCATTGACGCCGAAAACGTCACCGTCGCTCATCGCAACGGAAAAAACGGCTGTCGAATGATTCGCCGTTTACACTCGCCGCGTGTTTTCCGACGGGTATACGAGCGAAGAATGCGGTGCACCGCTACACTGCGTCTGGATCGGACGCGCATTCGTTCGGCTGCGTTGAGTCCCTGCCCCAGTGCGCTTGGTTCCCGTGGGGAAGCCGACCTTCCTAGATCAGCAGCAGGACTTGCAGAACGCAGCGGAGCACAGTGTAGCAAGCGAATGTGACGGGAGTGTTAAGTTTCCCAGACGCGCTGTGGAAACCGATTCTGAGGCGATTTGGCTGCCGGGCATGGTTCAGGTCGGCGAAAGTGTTCCAGAGGTTCAGAAACCTTTCTTGACCACCTTCTCGATGCCACTATCGGCAGGCACGGCTGCCCGCAGGTGATCAACGAGCCTATTGTGGCAGCTTCAAGACGGGTGTGCCGCCGTCGAGCGCACGTACTACCTGATCTACCTTCAGGTTTTCCTTCCGAGTTTGCTCTTGTGCTCTTCGCTCCACCCAATCTTCGAAATAGCCAGTAGCATCGACGGTGACGTCCTCATACCCCACATTGCGGAAATCGTTCTCGATGCGCCTCCCTTGGCTGCCGCAAACAATCTCCACCTTTGCCTTCGTGTTTCGGCTTCTACGAATCATGTCGCAAGCTCGGTTATCAGCCGGAGCCATACCGTACCCACAGATCACGATCTTGTCCGCCTCTTTCACCGCTGCGCCTGCCTGATACCATAGGCTGTCGAAAAAGAGCTTCCATTCGTTCCCGAACGATGTACGGTAAAAGAACTGCTTGTTTCGACCGGGAAGAATCAGACTGGGGAAAGCTCCCCCGCCCCGATAGATATACCCTGAAAAATTCGGGTAGCCGAGAAATTCCAAGTCCGCTTTGTGAATGACTGGGTGCTGTCCAATGGAACCCTCATCGAAGTCAACCTGCCCCATACCGGATGTTGCACCGCCGAAAATGGACGCAAACCAGTTGGTACTGCCGTGGAGTTTCAGAACGGTGACCGGAGATGGTTGCGGAGTTGCGCTCAGCGGGAAACCGTATCCCAGCGACACGTCCCACTTCCTAGCGCGTCGAAGTTCTCGCTCAAGTGAATCGTCATAGTTGAAGGTGATTACGACATCCCCAGCCTGAATCACTTCGTCTGCGAATTTTGCATACGCAAAGGCGGGGCGAAGATGGAGTTCACGGAACCACTCACGCAGACTGTCAAACAACTGCTGACGGGCGGTCACAAGCGTAAAGTGTTGTAATCGATCCTTCATGTTGCTTTCAATCAAAGAATCGATCTCTGTTATGACATCCTCGATATTAGGATCGGTTCCAAACCGTTCGACAAGAAAATCGGCGGAACTGCGGAACATGTCGTTTGGGTACGCTGCCATCCACTCGAACAATTGCTTGCTCATGCCGGAGATCAGCGGATACCCTACGTGTTTGGACGCGCCCGCGCCCATGACGTAGACAGTCCTCATAACGTTTTCCTTTTTGCAACACCGCTCTTAGGAAACTCGTTGGGGATATTTCCATAAAGCGTGACTGCGTGATGCAGGCTCCGAAGAGCTTCGATACTTGGGACATACGTATCGTCCGACACGATGGAGTACAGATGCTTTTGGGGGTCTTTCTCGTCCTTGGCGGCGTATTGGTGCGGATGATTGGTGAAGACAATCATGCTGAATGGGTCTTTGCCGCTGTTCTCTTTCTTGACTTGGTCGAGTAGCTTACTCAGAAGTCGAGACGGAGCATTGCCCGACTGAGGCGTGAGTAAACGATCCGCAGCGCGGAAGGGCAAATTGGTATCGAGGAAGATCACTAATGGATGAGGCGGCTTTTTCCGAACGGCATCGTTAATCAATCCTCCGAACCTCAGCCTGATCCTGTCGTGTGGTTCCGGTTGCCCCGGCTGCCCGAATAGCCCCGGTCGATGCTTACTTTTCGCCTCGACCGAAATTCGCTGTCCGGTAGAGGTGTGCAGAGCAGTGAACTCCGCGTGCCGCCTTGAACCGTCTTGCTCGTCTTCTCGTTCAACCGTGTAACCCGCACGAATGCATGTCGCCTCGGCGAAGAGTTCGTGACGCGCACCTTGGAACAGATCGGTTTTCTTCAGGCGATTGAGAAGGAGATCGTCAAGACCATCGACCTGCGAGACAACAAAAAGGTCGTATGCGAAAGCCACAAACGCTGCCACGCCGCCGCTTGGGATTCCTCTGCGGGAGCCATCCGGTTGCAAGGGCTGCCTGCTCATGTACCGTATGCCTTCCTCCCACCATTGCGCGACGGGATGCCGTTCGGCTTCCGCCTTAGCGATCTCCTCTTTCCACCATTCGTCGCCGAATACGATCACCACATAATCACGCAGGAAATCGCCAAAATACTCACGAGTCTCTAGGGCATAGATGTTGTTGCGGACGGCAATCAACCGCTTTCCGAAGTTCTCGGTTGTAATCGGCTGCGGCACGTGACCGTAGCGCTCAACCCATTTGCGATTTGTCTCCATCTTTTCCTGCAAGAGACGCCGCGCTTTTTCGATGACTTCTGGCGGTGGAGATTGACTACCCTTTTCCATTTTGCGAATACAACACCTCTTGAACTTCAACCCACTTCCGCATGGGCATGGTGCGTTCCGACCCACCTTGGTCGCATGTTCGATTGCCGATGGCATCTGCGGGCGCTGGCTCACTTCAGAATACCATTGTGGCGAACATAAAGCGAACATGCTACGCTGGTCGATGTGGATGAAGGTCGCAAGCGCGTCCTGCTGATCGCCGCCTCGATTCTGGCAGCCCGAAAGCTCGCGCAGTACGAGCCGGGCAAGAGAGTGCCCGCGACGATCTGCGCGGTCGCCGATTCGATCCGCTGGGCTGAGGAGATCATGGACGAGATTGATCGACGGCACCCGGCGAAGCCAGCCCCACAGCAAGCGCGGTAGATTTGTGAACTAAGGCGGACTTCTATGATTTTGCGCGGCTTTGTGGATGAAGCAAAAGACTCCAAGACCTTCAACCTAACCGCCGTTGTCGGGGATGGTGGTACTTGGTTTTACTTGGAGCAAGACTGGCTCGGAGTCATAGATCGGAAGAACAAAGCACTCTTGTCAGAGGGCAGGAAACCAATCTCGCGTTACCATGCTACCGACTGCCAGTTCCGTGTCAAAGAATTCAAGGGGTGGAGCGTCGAGGAAAGAGACGAGTTTTGCCTTCAATTATTTTCCGTCCTTGAAAAATGTCGTTTGGATGTTTTCGGATACTCGATTGACCTCCAGCAGTTGACAGAAGAAATTCCCGAAACGAAAAAGAACCCGGAAGGATTTGCTTACATCATTGCACTCTGCTTTGTGATGCTCGAAATCGGCGACTTTACCCTGCGCAGAGAACGCCATGCCGTATTGAGCCTGATCCATGATCGCTGCGATTACAACACTGCGCTCTCACTGATGTTCACGGCGATGCTGGACGATCCGGGGTTCCCCTATCGCCAGCGCTTTACAACGCTGGCACCAATGGGTTGGGAAGAGTGTCCGCTCTTGCAACCAGCAGACCTGATGGCATACGAGAATTTTAAGGAGAGTCAAAGATTGGTGCATCGCGCTCAACATGCCAGAAGAAGGAGTCTGGACAGACTGATAAACAGGGGATTGATGGGCGGTCGGCTAAGCGGTTTCGACCGGGCAACACTTCGAATGCTGAGGGAACGTATTAACGCTGCGCCTGCGGAGCAGCGAGAACGCTTGTTTGCTAACGCGGGCATAAGATTGTGAAGGGCGCTCGCTCATGTCGAAATTATGACACTGGACGATTTCCACGAATCGCTGACGGCGACCGAACCTCCAGCCGGACTGTGGTGGGATGCGAAAGGCGATTGGAAGCGGGCGCACGACTTCATCTGAAGGACGACTGTGACAAAGAGACATGTCCCGAAGCCGCTAAGGGAGTTTAACTATCAACTTGTCGCCGAGAAAATGGACGGCTTGCTCATCAACATCGACCGTGACTTGCAGCGGCGGGGTAATGAGGCTCTCCGACATGGCAATAGGGATGCGGAACGATGTCTGACCCTGTTCAATGTCTTAATCCGCTTTGCACGAAATTCTTACGATGCTGTCCGGTACATCGCGGGGAATACGCCGGAAGATCACAGACGAAGACCGAACTACGTCATGGTGCTCCCAGCCATCAATCGGCAATTACTTGATCTGTTGTTTAGCCTCGTTTACATGCTCGATGACCTGAGTCCACGGTCACTGCAATATCAACGTGCTGGCTGGCGTGAACTTGAAGAAGAGTACCGGATGTTCAAGACGCAATTCTCGAAAGACGCTGAGTGGCGGCAGCACTTCAAGAATGTCAAAAGCGTTCTAGACACGATGATTCGCCTCTATGGAATTACAGACGCGGAACAGAAAGACCCGAAACTGATTTCGTACTGGAAGCATCCGTTCGAATTGAAGGACGAAAAGACGAGGAGTCGGGAATATCTCAGATATCTTGAAAAGTGGCTTTATGGTAGTACGTCCGCACAGGCTCACCTGAGTTTCGGGGGATTGGTGATGGTCGCGCCCTTCCTCGTCGCAGACATCGTGGGCGGGGACGACAAAGACTGGGTCGATAATAGAATCCGGCACCAGTATCACTTCATACATTTCTCGCGAACTGCGATTGTCACCCTCTGCATTGCCAGTGAGATCGATGTTTATTGCAAACTCGGCAACACTGCTGCGGCTTCATATCTCTGGAAAATTTTCGCTGATTACTCGGTGGAAGCGAAAGAGATGGTTCGGTACAGATATGAGAAGTTGCTGGCTGTCTGATGCTGTCATCTAACGATCCGGGGCTTTGACTCTCCGACAGCAGAGGCATAGGCTTCACGCCATGATCTGACCACTTTGCGATTGCGCCGACTGGGAGTCAGTCGAGAAGAAGAAGGACGGAGTGAATTGTCGCGTTGCAGTGGTCATAGAACTCGGATGTGATCTGATCGGACGGTGCCGACCTCTTCCGTTGCTGATTTTCAAATCCAGATCATCGAGGATAGAATCACCTGTCCTCTTTGATCAGCGGTGCTGGAGAGCGCGTGCGTTTCTTCGTCGGAATTACGGATCGTGATTGGTTCGATTTCCTGTCGCATTTGGACGGACTCGATGAAGTCAATTTCTGGCAGCCCAGCGGGCAGCAACAGTTTCGCGCCCTCCAGATCGGCGAACCCTTCCTCTTCAAGCTCCACAGCCCCGACGACTACATCGTCGGCGGCGGGTTCTTCAGCCACTTCACGATCCTGCCCGCCAGCATCGTCTGGCAGGCTTTCGGGGAAAAGAACGGGGCGCGTACAGAGGAGGAGATGCGTGCTAGGGTCGCTCGATACCGACGCACGCCGAATCCGGGCGCGGCTGACGACTACCAGATCGGCTGCATCCTCTTGGAGTCCCCGTCTTTCTTTGACCGAGCCGACTGGATTCCTTTGCCAGACTGGAAACGGGAGATCGTCCGGGGTCGCGGGTACGATTCTGACGGCGATGGCAAAGCCATCTGGCACCGCGTCGAATCGCTGATGAGGGCATCCCGTCAGGGAGCGCAGCCAATCGAAGAGCCGCAACCTCGCTATGGAGACCCTGTGGAGGTGTTCCCGCGCCTCGGTCAAGGGTCGTTTCGCCTTATTGTGACCGATTCATACGACAGGCGGTGCGCCTTCACCAATTCCCCGGTGCTCCACGTCCTCGAAGCCGCGCACATCAGACCATACTCTGCGGGCGGGACACATGCACCTTCGAACGGCATCCTGCTTCGCCAAGACCTGCACACGCTCTTCGACCGTGGCTACATGACAGTGACGCCGAGCCATGGGATCGAGGTCAGTTCTCGGATCAGGGAGGAATTTCACAACGGGAAAGAGTATTACAAGCTGCACGGGGAGATCATGCGACTGCCAAAGTACGGCGACCGCCAGCCATCTCCCGACTTCCTCAGATGGCACAACGATAACGTGTATCGCGGCTAAGAGCGGCAGCATTGCCTTCAGGTCGCGGAGACCCACAAATGACCTTGGAAGACTTTCGTCAATCCCTCACCGCGACCGAACCGCCAGCCGGACTCACGCCCGCGCTCGCCGGACTGTGGTGGGATGCGAAATGCGATTGGAAGCGGGCACACGAATCGGCTCAACAGGATGAAGGATGCGATGGTTCGTGGGTTCATGCCTACTTGCACCGCAAGGAAGGCGATCAGGGCAACGCGGGCTATTGGTACCACCGGGCAGGCAAGCCATTCTGCGGGGAGCCGCTCGATGCAGAGTGGCTCAGCATCGTGACGGCTTTGCTGGCATGAATTTGTGCCACGATCTCGCTACGTAATCGACTATTGCAACAAGCGGTGACGAACTAGTTTGGAAATTTCACGAATGCGACTTATGATTGGCTCCGTGAGCACCCCTGAGACCCCGTTCCGATTCGAGTGTGACATGTTGAACCCGCTCGTTGAATCACTGCCAGCGATCTTCCGAATGCGTTCAGGTCAGCGCTTAAGGGTCTTGCGAGAACCGATTATAGGTTCAGTGGTTCCCGACATTCTTGTAGGCATCTGGTCGGGCGATCTCCCTCGTTGGAAGAATCTCAATTCCGTGTCGCGCCACGTCCTCGCATGGCTGTCCACGCAAAAGATCGCATCAGGGGAACAGCAACTCAGGGAAGAGTTGCTGATCAGCGAGCACGCCGCTGTCGCTGCGATGTCTGCCCTGAAGCGAGTCGGCGCAATCGCAAAAAAAGGAATCTGGCGAAGTTGAAATTCGACCGGAGTTCGACGTCTCGCATGGAGTGAAGCTAATTGCGATTGAAGTTAAGCTCCGACGTTGGCGAGAGGCTTTGGATCAAGCGATTGTGTACCGAGAATTCGCGGATGAAGCATACGTAGTGCTTGACGGAAATCAGGTGAGGCTTGACGCTGACATCAGGGCAGCCTTCGCGTCGAATGGGATAGGCTTGTTCTTGCAGTGTGGGCATACCGTGAAGAGGAAGATCGCGGCGGTTGCAGGAGCGAAACCGAGTCCTTCGGATGACCGCTTATTCGCGTTGGGCAAACTCGCTGATTCGACGCCCTATTGTTTAGCGTAGCTACTCCAGTCAGTGAAAACATCGAGCCAAACTTTTTGATGGCTCGTGTCCGTAGCCATTCCGACGATTTCCTTCTGCTCTATCACATCCACCAATTTCACAGCTTCAGTTAGCCACTTCATTACCCAGTCTTGTCGCTGAGCCGCAGACATCGTATCTAGCTTCGCACCCATGTCGGAGACTATCTGCAAGTAATGCTCTTGGGCGGCGGAGGCGTTGTTTGGCGAGTATTTCCATTCCGGCACAGAGCCGGGGTCTTTCCCCTGCGCTAGTGCGGTTCGCAGAATGGCATCAGCGGACGTTGGGGTCATGAGCTTGTCTGCTAACCCAGCGTTCCGTATGCGTGCGAGGTCTTCCTTCACGCCGATGTCTCCTGCCAGCGCGAGGCTGTGATAGCGCGGGCGTGCGATTCCCGTCATCCCTTTGAGGCTGAAGCGACGTTGCATCAAGTAGTACCCGGTAGACCATATTTCTGCGCCAACTGCATTCGCAACTAGACCGAACGTACCTACGTAATTGACAATGACCTTCTTGCCTGCGCCCCGAACAAGGTCGTCAATCAAGACCATCAGAGCCATCAAAGGGTCTTTCGAATTCCAGAAATAATTACTGGGTTCGGTTTGTTCGAGAACGATATATGCCCCTGCCAACTCTGCGCGTGAGGCAATGTGATTCGATAAGGCGTGGATGATTGGATTCTTGAGTGCAGGAACGTGGAGGACGGCTTCCGAAAGCGCCACAGTCGCATAAACGGGACAGTCAACTTTTAGATCAACGCACGCTTGGATTCCAGCCTCGATCCAGTCCAGTTCAGCCTGAAGAGTCTGATCTGCAATCGTTGTAAGCGGCACTGCGAGCAGAACTCCATCACATCCAAGTTTCAATTGGAATTCGACGGCTGCACGAGCAGCCTTGCGGATTGCATCCGGCGTGGTCGGCACTGTACGAGTCCACTTCGAAACGAGGCTGTCTTTGTGCTTTTTCTTCCATGCCGTCCGAGTGCCATGCTCTCCAGACTTGTACTTGGGAACGTCTTGACCGTGAAACCACGGATAAGCGGCAAGCCTTGCGACGATGTCGGGATCGAGAGCCGGGTCAACTGTAGCCACGTACAATTGGGGATCAAGCAGTTTCTTCTTGAAGTGCCCGTAATCACCGAACTTCCGTCGTTCGAGGTCTACAGCAGAAATTGCCGACGCTGCAATGATCGACCCCGGAATCGTCGTTGGTGTCGGTCTGATCTTAAAGCGCAATCGTGCATTGAAAAAGTACACGGCTACCTCTATTTCGCGAGTCTTTGAAATGTAATAAGAACCTTGTCAGCAGGCGGTCGGAAAGCCGCTCGTAGCTGGAGCATCTGGTTGATTGTCTCGCGAAATTCTTGTCCCGCCCCCGGCACCAGCGAATTCGACGATGGCGGCGAAGTAGCAAGTTGGTGCTGATCGTGATTCGTGGGATGGTGCCCCAGCAGGCACTCCAGCATCACCACCGCAAGTGTGAACACATCCGAAGCGCTCGTGAGCGCCCGTTCTGCCCGAAATTGTTCCGGCGAGAAGTAGCCCGGAGTACCAAACGTCATGCCAGCGGCGGTGATGCTGGTATTGTCGAGATGACGTGCTCCCCCTAAGTCGATCAGGATCGCACTCCCATCGGGTTTGATCATTATGTTCTTCGGTGCGATGTCCCGATGAACGATGTGCTTAGCCCAGAGGGCGACGATAGCCGAAGTGACATCACGGGCGATCCGAATCGCTTCGTGTTCGCTGACTGCTCCTCTCGACAGACGCAAATCTAAAGGCTCACCGTCGATGAATTCCCATGCAATGTATCGCGTCTGCTTGCCAGCTATCGAAATCGTGCCTTCTTCCAAGAGCGTTGCGAGAGCCGGGTGCCGCAGATATTTCATGGCTTCGATTTCTCGCTCCACTCGCTTGTCTTGTTTTGCGTCGAGGTGAAGTTTCAGCGCGACCTCGTCGCTGCAAGCAGAGCCGTCTGGGAGGCGAACTCGCTTAGCTCGATAAACAACACCCTGTCCACCTACTCGAAGCTCAGACCCCAACACATACCTTCCCCCGAAGCTCGCTTCAACTTCCTTTGCGGAGAAAGGATTGGTTGGTGTCATTTCTTAGTAGCGGGTTCAAACAGATTTGTCGGCTTCAACGCTATCAGGTGTTCCAGACGGCTCGGCTGTAGCGTCTCAAAATCCTTCTGCGGAACCTTGAGGTATTCCCACTTCGTCCCGGTAAGCTGCGTGGCGTTCGCGCACCACTGAGTCGCCGCAACTGTCCTTGTGCGCGACCTCGCCCGTCTCCGCGCCCTTCGTTTCTAGCAGCCAGTGTGTGCCCTTTTTGTCCACGGCAACAAAATCGGGGTAGTACGACCGCAGGTTCATCGAGCCGTCCGTGTAGTCAATTGCGAAGCCGAAGGGTCGGGGGAGCTTTGCAAACCTCGTCACGTCGTTTGCGTCTTGCAGAAACTTGGCGAAGTCGCGCTCGAAGTTGTTGTCGCACGGCACTAGGTTGAAGACAGTCTTCGCATCCTCCAGCACGACCCGCGACCACGGGAACGGCGGACAAGTGGACAGGAGCCGCTCCGGTTCGAGCAGCTTGGGTTCCTGCTCGGCGATAGTCAATTTCTTCAGCGCCTTCGAGAAGACATCAACGCATACGAAGTGCGCCACGGGCGTGCCCATCGCCTTTACGACCACTGGGTCTGACAAGTCCACCGTCTGCCCAAATGCCTTCTGCTCAAAGAACTCACGCACCTTCGGGGCAAGCGCCGCAAACTGGGACGGGAGCTTGACTGCTTCTGCGATGCGACGCGAGTAATAGCCGATGACCTCCTGAGAGGTCTGCGGGTCTGGAATGGTGTAGTCACGCTCGACTTCCTTACGAAGCGTGATGATGTCGTAGCCCTCATACCGGAACGTCTTATTGCGAGGATCGTCCGCGCTCAATGGCAGGAGTATTGTCTGGAATGACATCACGTTCAAACCCGCGATTTCATCCGCGAGCGTCTTCTTGCGCACCAGAGTGGGAGAAAGAACCGGGAGACCGATGTCGTACTCTTTCTGGCTATCGAGCGGCAAGATCGTGACTATACCGACCTTGTCTTTACCGATCTCGAACGTGTCCAGCTTCAAATCTTCGAGCTTTTCCAGATCGTCAACGAAGTCGAGGAACTTCTGGTTTCCGATGATGTCCACGCGCTCTGTGAAGTCCACTGGGACATCGCGGAACATTAGGCGCAGCCCGCGCCCGATAGCTTGCTCCGGCAGAATGTTGGCTTTCGCAGTGTACGGTCGCAACCCCACGACGACGGTTACATTCTTGACATCCCAGCCTTCGCGCAACATCAGCACGCTGACAATGGCGTTGATCGGACTCTCCGGCTGATCTACGTCATGGACTGCCTTCCGCGCCTCATCCAGTTCTTTCTTACTGACCTCGCCTGATTTGTCTGTGTGGATGACCTGTGTCCTGTCGCCGCCAAACTCCGTGGGGTACTTCTCCCGCAGCCATCCCGCCACATCATCGGCTTCGTCGGTGTCATTCATCATCACGAAGAGGACGGGTTTACGCTTTAGCTTCGTAAGTTGGTCGCGATATTCCCGCCAGCGTTCGACCGCCGCCGTCAGATAACCACGGTATCTAACACTTGCATATTCGGACTTCGCTTCGACTATTCTGGCAATGCCCTTCATCGGGCGTTTAACAATGTTGTCGAGAATGGCTTGCTTCAGCGGGTAGTCTGAGATCGTCCATGGGAAAATGGCACCCTTCTGAAATCTGGGAGTTGCGGAAAAGTCTAACTGTGCCGCGATAGGAGTCTTTGCATGAAGGGTGCGGATAGTCTTGTTCCACTCGCTGTCTTCGTCGTGAGTATGATGCGCCTCGTCGTTGAGGACTACAAGATGCCCGGCTCGTAACGCGATCCTGTCCCCAAAATCCGTTAGTTCCAACTTCTGGGTCGGCGGTTTCGATCCGAGCACTGCCGTCATCTGCTCCGGTTCTTCATCCGCGTTGCGGTCGGCACGCTCGTAGAATTGCTGGATATTAGTCAAGAACAGCATTCCTTCTGCTGGCGACTTCTCCCCTTCACCGCGCATAACGCAATCGAATTCCCAAAAAATCTCCAGTTCGCGAGGGATTACTGGATCGCTGCGGAAAATACGTCCACTCACGAAGTCGGTCTTAAGCCGTTCCAGAACGATGACGTTTGGAGCCAGAAGCAGAAAGGTCTTCGCGTAGTCCTTGGCGATTTCGTCTGACTCACGCGCAGCATTGAGGAATTGCCACGCCACAGCGAGTGACATGACTTTCGTCTTGCCGCTCCCTGTCGCCATCTTTACGCAGTACCGCGCAAAATGATCGAGCGGCGGAAGTCGGACGTCTTTGAGGTCTGACGCATAGCGTTCAAGCAGCGCCTTCCGGCTGCGTACCTTTTCAAATTCCCAAACGAAGACCATCGTCTCGATGGCTTCCTGCTGAGAGCGGTGGTACCTGAATGGAGCGCCCGTGGGCAGCTTGTGGTCGGTGTAGAACCAGTGGTTCAGAAGGATACGAGTCGTGTCCGTAATGCCTTTATAGCCGCCAGCAACCCACGACTTAACCGCTTCTCGTAAAGCCGGAACGCACGGCGCAGTGCGCAGCTTCGAGGCGACATCCAGCAAGTCGTTCTGAGCAATCACCGCTGCACGCTTCCGCCGTGGCATAGCTATTTCACCTCGACGTCTATAGTTCGAGTCGTGTCGTTCCCAAGAATGTCAATGACTTTAACAACCATCCTGTACTTTCCTTGTGCGGGATATTCGTGCCTTGTTGAGAGTTCAAGTTTAGGTTGCTTGCGGGTTCGATACGACTGCCACTGGTTGTGAAAGGTATCGTCGTTGAAGTTCCAGTCCACCGCCCAGTAGTCGATCATCTGACTCCAATGCTTGATCTCTTTCCGCACGTCTTCGGGAACATCATCGATGGGGATTACGAAGTCAGTCAGTTTGATCGTGACCTCGTGCTTGTTCAATTTTGTTTCGACAGATAACGCTCCTAGCTCGAAGAACTTGATGTCGCCTTGTTCGATTGCCTTTTTTTCGAGAACTTCGCGTGGAATCTTCTTGAATGTAACGTCTACACGCGATTGAGCAGCAACTTCTCTTGCAGTTTCGTTTAACTCGAACGCGAACTCCCAGCCAATAATATCTACAGCGGCTTTCTTCGTGCCCCCAACACTAGCTGCCTTCCAAACCTCTCTTGCGATTGCTTTGACGTCAGTCAGTGTAACGGGTGCGTCCACTGCTCCGACGTGTACCATCCGCCCAGACCGTATCCCATGAAGCCACTGAAAGCCCCCAACCGCCGTTGCACGATACAAATCTAAAATGAACTTTCGGTATGCAGTATCTCGGAGTCGCTGTTGTTCCAGTGCATCAGTTCCCCCACTGTGAAACTCGGCGACCTGCCATGTTTGCCTCTCATATTTGCCGAGGTTTTGAACAGCAAAAGGGTTTACCCCCTGTACCGACAGAAGACGCTTGCGAGTCGTGTGAATTGCAAAACGACTCAGGTCGCATGCAATCCAACGGCGGTTCAACTTCTCAGCAGCTACAGCGGTTGTGCCACTACCAGCGAAACAATCGAGAACCAAATCGCCTTCCTGAGATGATGCCCGAATAATGCGATCTAGCAGTTCTTCAGGTTTTTGGGTAAGGTAGCCAACTTGTTCGTGTTGTCCCTTTGACAAATTTACGATGTCAGTCCAGATTGATCCGATGGCGAAACGCGCTTCATCAAGGTAATACTTCTTGTATTCTCGACCTGACGACGTTTTGTAAATCAGATTCTGCTTTCGAAATTGCTCGATGGACGTTTGCGAATAGTCGCCCAGCGTTACCTTCTTAAACTTGCGCCCATCGGGGTCTTCGTACATATACTCACGAAGTTGCGTGTCCGTAAGCTCGGTAATGTAGACCTGCGTGAAGAAGGCTCCTTCCTCTTTTCGGTAGACCAAGATGTTGTCGCCTTCACGTGACCATTGGCGAGACGTTTTCTTTGCTCCCTTGGCGGCGGAGTCTCTCTTCCAGATAACCTCATTCATGAAGTTATTGCTTCCAAACACCTCATCGAGTATCAGACGAAGTGCACTATTTTTTCGCCAGTCACAGTGCACGTAGATCGTGCCTTTTTCATTCAGCAACTCTCTCATTAGCGTGAGCCGCTCGTACATCACTTGGAGGTAAGACTCGTCACCCGCCCCCCATGTATCACGGTACGCCTTTTGCTCGATGATGGAGGGTTGCTTCGTGAAAACGGTCGGATCATCATCGTCAGCGGGATAGTTGGGGATAGTTGCGTTGAATGAAAAGTCTTGTCCCGTCGTGAAGGGAGGATCGATATAGATGAGGTCAACCTTGCCTGCAAACTCCGGCAAAAGGGAAGGAAGCACGTACTTGTTATCGCCCCAGATCAGCCTGTTGCGCCACTCAGTCTGCCGACCAGACGAAAATAATTCCAAGTTTCGCTGGCGATCCACGGCGCTCTCATTGACTGTCTCGACGGTCTGAAACGGAAGAGCTACCCGGACTGGGTTCTGCCTCTTGCCGTCAACATATTTTCCTTCCCAGATAAGTTCGATCATCGGGTAGAGTGTGTTCCCTTCTTTTCTGCTGCTGCTCGTTTCTTGAACGCTGCTGTGGCTTTCTTGTTTAGCTCGTTGTGAAAATCGCAGTAACTTCGCACAGTTCCGTCATCATTCTTACGCGGTTTGCGTTCACATCCCGTCCAGACGCACAGCCCCGCCTTTTTCCGTTCCTGATACCTGCTGATTTTTGTCTTCATAAAGCTCCCCAGCAACAGTAATCATCTCGCTCTTCCAGAACGAAAAGAGTTCCAAGTCTTGATGGTCTGGAACGGATGCGCAGCCCGGAGGGGACTCTGGTGCTTGCCATCAACATACTTGCCTTCCAAAGTATCTCGGTCATCACGTTCGGCTACGCTCCTGCCCGCGTGAGAAACTCCCTCAAAGCCTGCTCAAGGATGTCTTGGTTTGTCGTCCTCTTGGTCGCCCGCAGCGTACTCAAACGGACGTACAGTCCGCTGTCAACTTTCAGAGTAAGTGCCACTGGCTTCTCCTGTCCTGACTTGTCGCCTCGTTTCTTGGCAGCCCGGCGCGTGCCGGAACCACGGCTCGCAGTTTTGTTCCCCATAAGCCCCCTCGTGGGAAGTCGCAGTATACTCGCATCTGCGTAGGTGCGTAAGTGATTCGAAGTGGAAAACAGGGGCGGAACAAACCCATGCACATTCGCAAATTGAGCCAATACCGGGTCGCGTTCAAACGACCGCCTAGTGGGAGAAAATTCCATGACGGCAATTCTTGGGATGAATTACCTCGATGGCGTGCTGATGCTGGCTGACACGGAGGAGACGACGTCGAACGCCACAAAATCTGAGTGCGATAAGCTCTATCGCTTCACTTTCCCAATTGGAACAGTTATCACCGGGGGAGCGGGCGATGCATCTCTCATTGAATATGCGAATCAGGAGATGCACCAGTTTTTCGCAAGAAGTGAAGGGCAAACCCCAGACTCGAAATGGCAGCCGGAGGACATACTCGCTGCGCTCAAGACCTTTGGCAAAAGATTCTTCCGAGAGACCATTGGAGAGTACAAAGGGTTCGAGACAAGTCTGGTGCCCTCGTTTGCGATGTTAGTGGCGGTGAACTATGAAAAACGCTCTTACTTGTTTCGCTGGGAAGACAACCGCGTCACCTTTGTCCCCTCACCCCTCCACGACTCCATAGGCAGCGGGATGATACAGCTACATCCAATGTTGCGGGATGCCCAGTTTGCGGCAACTAAGGAAACAATGCTCTTCTTGGGTGTCAGGATGATGTTCCATGCCAAGAGGATCGTGCAAGGGGTGGGGGGAAGAACCGAAGCGATTGCCCTTGAAAACGGCGGGAGAACTCACTACTTCGGTCTTGATGCAACTCAGAAGGCGGAAGAGCTAGTGATTAACCTTGAGAAGTTTCTTACCACCTTTGTGTATACATCCGTATCGAACGTTTTTTCTCCCGCGAAAGACCTTGAAAAGAACGTGGCGCAAGGCTTCGCTGAACTTCCTCGCTTGCTGCATCAATACCGTGAGCACTACCGCGAGATTCTGACACCACCGACGCCTCAGGTGGAGAAATCGAATGAACAACCATCGAGCAGGAAGAGGTAACGCGGCGTCGCTTTGACGCAACTGAACCCAGATTACATAGGCACAGCCCGAAGCATCTTCAGCAGCCTCACCATCGCCAGTGTGTCCTGCCCGCAGTAATCCAGCAGAGCCTTCTCAATCTTGCCGCGCTCGACGGCATCCACGGTGCCTCGTATCAGCAATCCCCAAGCGACCCCCGCAGCCTGACCGTTCGCGACCTCCATGCCGTCGTAGGTCATGTCCGGCACGAGTGCGGGCAAGACCGACTTGACCGAGTACGAGCCTGCGAATGCCGGATGGTAGACGTGTTCGCGGACGACTGGCAGCAAATCGAAGAGGCGGGCTTGGATCGCGCCGATTCGATTTGTAAACTCAGGAAACCAACTGGCAAGGTCTGAAATGCGTTGAGACTCGAACGAGGAATATACGACGATGCTGCCACTTTCGCCTAACGCGGCGCAGAGGGAGCTAATGAACTGACGCCGGGGATCGTTCGCATCTGTGGCAAGAAACTCATGGTGCTCCGTTGCCGCACCGGGTTCTTTCTGCGAGTGGACAGAATACTGGAACGGCAGTTGATCGTAAGGTCGCATCCCCGCGAACAGTGGCACACAGTGATTCACACTTTCAAAATCCATGAAGAAGAGCGGATACTCCAGCTTCGCCAATTCGGCTTTGAGTCCTTCACGGTCGAACCACGGCTCCCCTGACTTCACGCACGCAGCCGCCCTTCGCTGAATCTCGCTCAACTCGAAGTCATCGGGAATGTCGTGGATGGACTCCACGCCCATTTCCTCCAGTTCCTCTTCGGCGCTCGCATGTAGTCTGGGCAAGTATCCTATGTGGTCGTCAGGAAGCGGAGGATTGCAACAGTCGAAGAACTCGCATGTGACGGGAGAAGTGCAGTGCTTGCCCGGAGCGATGTCCGGTGCCTTGGGCATCGAGAGAACGGTGAATGCCGCCCGAAGCTGGAATGTCAGTTTCGGTTGCAATCGTAGTACTCGGCGCGTCAGATTTCTGATCTTGAAGAGCCGCCGCACGTCGATAGAGCCGCCATCGAAAACGTAATTCCTGTTGATGTGGGCGAGACAGACCGACGCCAAATCCAGCCCCGACCGGGAAACGACGCGGGATTGGATTCCGACGTCGTCGATGTGCTCTTCTTTGACCTGAGTGCTGGATTTGACCTCGATAAGCCGCCATCGTTTGTCTCTGCGGCGATGAAGCACATCGACGCGCACCAGCACGCCGTCATGCTCAAATACTCCTTCGAAGATTGCCGGAACCTCTCGGTTGGCGACCAACTCCCGCGTGGCGCGGATCGCCTGATCGAGACTGCGCTCGCAGACCTCCACTCCTCCGGGGAAGAGCCTGCGGGCGAGCATGCCGACATCGTGTCCTTGCTGCATGATCGCCTCTGTCGCTCCGTCCGGCTGTGTGGCAAGTTCCGGCTCGTGTACCTGCCAGTACAGGCGTTTGAGGCACTGGCAACCCGCCACGAATTTCGATTTGCTGATTCTGATGCTCACCGGAGGGACTCCTCCTGCATCTGCTTGACGATTTCTCGGAACTCGCGCATCGCCTCTACTAACTTCGACTGTTCGGCATCCTCGCGCCAGTCGGCGGCGACGCTGAACGTTTGGAAACTGTTCGCGACATCCGCCTCTCGATGGGCTTCAGCCTCATGGATGTCGAACGTCACAGCGACATTGCTGCTGATGACCTTACCATCGCTGTCGATCCTCAGGCTCGTGAGCACGTAAGTGTCAAACATCTCCATCATTTCCTCCCGTTGATGTCAGCGCGAACTCAGGACGCGGCGTTTCCACTTCAACGCCTCTCGCCGCCCACGGCGAAGGTCTGACGCCCACGCGTTGTCGCGCAGTTCGTATTTCACCTTGCGTATCCACGCTTCCTGATCCTCGTCTATTTCGTTCTCTTCCAGCGCGGCATCATGGCACGGAGAACACAGCCCAAAATTGTCGAGATTTGCTGCGCCCACGGTCTCGTGGCACCACCTGCATGTCTGCCGTCCTGCGGACGCCGCTTTGATCGCACGCCATCCGAGCAGCAGGATCACGGGAAGGAATCCGGCGATTCCCATGCCCCCGAACCATGAGCGCCACTGCGCGGCGTTGACGGCGATGTCCGAACTCTCACGCGGAATTGGAAAAAGATAGAAGAGGAAAAGAGCCTCCGCGCCCAGCGATCCGAAGAATCCCACGAACATCAGACCGAAACCTTTGAGGTGATTGGCTTCGAAAACTCGACCTTCCTTTTGAGCGCGATGCACGTCTGGCAGAACGCTGACCATCATGAGCCAGAATGCGCTCGCAAACGGGGCGAGAGCCATATACGCCAGCGCGAGCATCGAGAAATCGCTGTTGGGGTCTAGGGCAATGCACAAGAACGGAACGACCGAGAAGAGCAATGGCGCTGCGAGCAAAAACAGCAGAGCGAGCACGCACCGAAACAGGAACCTGATCGGCGCAGTCAAAAGGTGCAGGTCGTTGGCGATTTGGGTGTTGGCATCCATGCAGTCCCTCCGAGTCCTTAGACGGGGTCTACGCGCTGACTATTTTGCGAACGCTGCCGTCCAGTTCTGGCTGGGGAGCGATCTTTTTGCTTGTCGCCGTATCGCAAAGTTCTCGGAGCCGATCCCTGTATCGAACGACCAGCACCGATATTGACTGGATCGCCTTCGCTGCCTTACCCAATTCGCGCTCGATGCGGTCGATTTCAGGGAAGGTGCGGCGAAGCTCATTGGCGAGCACGAGGTTCCTCTCCAGCAGGTCGAAGCCTTGGACTCGCATCCTCTCGAAGATCGGCTTCAGGAGGTCGAGATCGCGGACGATCCACTGGCGGGTGGTTCGGAGCAGCCACACTCCGTCCTTGCGGCTCCATCGTGAGTCCCGGTCAACCTGTCGAAGTTGCGACTCCTCACGGGCGACCAACGCCGCGACTCCGATGGAGCGTTCGTGTGCATCGCGCACCAGCTTTTCGATGTCACTCTCTGCGATTGTCGATTTGTCCTTGTTGTCGATGAGAATCCGGGGTTCCAGAGGATCGCCGTTGGGGGCGCGGTACGCGAGAATGAAATCTCCGTTGCGCGGGAGCTTGTCGCTGATCCAGACACCAGCCCAAGTGCTCACCTCCTCCGCGAAGTCCACTTCCTGCCGTTTGCCGACGCGGGCGACCTTCGACATCTCGCCTTCCAATAGCTGGTTCTTCTCCCGAAGCTGTCCGATCTCCCGCAATGAATCCTCCATTCGACGGGTAAGGCTGTCCTTTTCGGACAACGCTAGGCGTAGTTCGCCGCTGAGGCTTTCTCTTATCTCGGCGGTGCGCTTCGCGAGTTCTGTCTCGAAGCGCGACCACGCGTTTTGGTGCTCTCGGTCGTGCCTGTTCTGGAGCAGGCGGAATGCCTCCTCAGCGGAAAGCTGGGCGACGCGGGCAAAGTCACGGACTCCGAGGCGATTGAGAATCTCGGCGCGGCTGAGTTTGCCCGATCCAGCACACAAGAGGCACTCAATACTTTCGTGCGGAGAAACAGCTATAGCTGATTTTGCCGACAATGCGACCTCCTGTAGTCGATCTCAGTTTTCGGGGGAGGCGCTTTGCTAACAGCAGTCGGTCAGTTTCCCGCTCGGTCGAGATACTCTTGGAGAGCCTGCCGGAGGATGTCTTGATTCGTGCGACGCTCGGTCGCCCCCAGCGTGCAGAGGCGCACATAGGTAGCCTGATCGACCTTGAGCGTCAGGGCGACAGGCTTCTCGCCGCCTGCATCGCCAGCCTTCTTCGCGCCAGCCGCTCGCGAACGAGGACTGCGGGTTTGAGTCTTGCTTCTCACGGAATCTCGAATAGAGTCCATTGTACACGTAATTACGTAACTGCGTACCACACCGTAGTGCGTTGGATGTGGCTCCCCCGTGCCATACGCAGATACGTATCTACGTACTACAATGAAACCTTGGAGGAACCCAGCCGATGAAGCGAGCCGCTTTTTACGTCCGCGTTTCCACGGTAGAGCAGCACCCTGAGACCCAGCTAAGAGAACTCCGCGAATACGCGCAGCGTCGCGGGCTGAGCGTCGCGCAGGAGCAAGAGTACGTAGACCACGGGATCGGCGGCACGAAGGCACGCCGCCCGGCTCTCGACCGCATGCTGGAAGACGCCCGGAGGCGACGCTTTGATGTGCTAATTGTTTGGTCGTGTGACCGCCTTGCACGCTCAACGAAGCACTTCCTTCAGTGTCTCGATGAACTCGACTCCTGCGACGTCCAGTTTGTGTCCCTGCGCGAGGCGTTCGACACGTCGGGGGCGCTGGGACGAGCATTTCTCGGCATCGTCGCAGTGCTCGGCGAGATGGAACGGGCACTTCTTATAGAGCGAGTACGTAGTGGCATGGCTCGTGCCCGTGCGGAAGGAAGGCAGATCGGGCGTGCGAGGCTCGACGTCAACCGCGAGCAAGTCCTCCAAGACCGTCGCTCCGGCATGTCCCTGACCGAAGTTGCTAATAAGCACCGCATCTCGCGGGCGTCCGTTTGCCGCTTAATGAAAGAGGCAACCTCGACCTCGAACACTTCCGTTCCGGCGCTGGCTGGGAACATGCCGGAGCAA
Organism: uncultured Acidobacteriota bacterium; assembly: GCA_963770485.1. GTDB lineage: Bacteria > Acidobacteriota > Terriglobia > Terriglobales > Acidobacteriaceae > CAVVEC01. The sequence goes on along the minus strand of CAVYPX010000003.1, from coordinate 462 downwards.
TCCAGCGCGGCGGGCGCTGCTCAATGAACAGCACGTTCTCCGAACAAGTCGGCAAGGTCTTTGTCGTCACGCATGGCATGCGTCAATGCTTGATCTGCAACGCGCTATTCACGCGAGAAGAGGCTGCCAAGCACGCCGGGACAGCGTGCTTCCCAAAGCAGCAGAGTTCGGGGCGCGCGCAAGCTGGAGGACTGATGGAAGACTCAATGTTCGACGAGCGGTTCGTGACGACCGCAGAGGAGATCAAGGAAGCTCGTGAGGCTCTGATCGAGCTTGGCAAGGACATCGCCCGGCGCGGAAATGAGGTTGAGCTTTGGCAGGCGCAAATCGCATACACGCAGATGTTCGCCAAAATAGGGGCGAGCAAGCCCGGCGACGACGATGTCACCAAAGAGTACGAAGCAGCCGACAAGCGGCTTTTCTCGCTGTTCGAGAAAGGGTGGAAGGCTGAGGACAGATTGC
>CAVYPX010000002.1:0-87251 GCA_963770485.1 uncultured Acidobacteriota bacterium | reverse complement strand
AGAAGAACGGCCAGCCCTTGAGCTTCCGTTCGCAGCACTCTCGCCTCTCTCCCTTACGCATGTGGTTTCGCTGGATGACGCGGCAGAACCACATCCTGCACAATCCGGCGTCGGAGCTGGAACTGCCGCGCCTGGGGCGCGTGCTGCCCAAGAACATCCTCTCCGCAGACGAAGTAGAAAAAATCCTGCTGTTGCCCGACATCCACGATCCCATCGGATTGCGCGACCGCACCATCATGGAAGTGCTGTACTCGACTGGAATCCGGCGCATGGAGATCATCGGGCTGAAACTCTACGATCTCTCGCTCGACCGGGGCGTAGTGTTCATCCGTCAGGGCAAGGGCAAGAAAGACCGCTACGTGCCGATTGGCGAGCGTGCGGCGGCATGGCTCGAAAAATACATCGCGGAAGCGCGGCCCCGGCTGGCGCTAGACCCCGACGACCTGACCGTGTTCCTGACGGCGCAGGGCGAGCCGTTCAACCGCGACCACATGACCTCGTCGGTGAAAGAGCGCATCGACGCCGCCAAGCTCGGCAAGACCGGAGCCTGCCACTTGTTCCGTCACACCATGGCCACGCTGATGCACGAGAACGGAGCCGACATCCGCTTCATCCAGGAAATGCTCGGACACGCGCGCCTCGAAACGACGCAAATCTACACGCAGGTGTCGATCCGTACCTTGCAACAGGTTCATACCGCCACTCATCCGGCGGCCACACTGGAACACCATGCAGCCCCGGAAGCGCTGCCCACAATCGCTCCCGAGACCCAGCCCGGAGACCCGACCACCGAGGACTTGTTCGCCGCTCTGGATGCCGAATCGGAGGAGGAATCGGAGGACAAAGAGCCATAGAAACCGACCAGAATCCACTCGGTTTCCTGTCCCCAAAGCCTTACAATCGGGCAGTACATGAACTCTGCTTTCAGCACCGCGATCCCGGACCCATCTCTAGCTGCAACCAGGCAGCTAAGCGAAAACTCGCGTCTGGGGTTTGCGAGTAGAAATCCGGCACTGCATCAGGGCTTCGAGTGGTCTAAGTCCACGCTCGCATTAGGGTTGCCGGAGTGGAGCGGAAAAACCGCGTCAGATCACGTTGTAGCCGCAAACAACGGGCTAGTGAAGGCGGCACAAAAGGTCTGCTCTGCATACCCCGACGTTACCCAAGTGGGGGCTGGCGCGGATTGGGGAGCTTATCCTACGGGAGGAGCACAAGTCACACTCAACGCAAACGGCAATTCGGGAGAACTCAGCCTTTCATGGGCATGGGTTATCAATTCTGGATTTGTCGGACCTGATGCATATCTGCTTGGGGGCGTTGTGAGAAACGCACCAACCAATCAATCGCTGAACGGACCCAGCGCTTCGGGCAACTTTGCAGTGCAAAAAACCGGAATCTCGGCTAACAGCAACAACATTCAAGGTACGTTTGGACCTTCCGTATTGCCAGCAACCGCTAGCGGACAAGTATCCGCAAATTTAAGCCTCGTAACAGTGCCCTATGCTGGTTACGTCATGAACGAAGTAAAAGGCGTGTGCACAGCCCTATTCGGGAGACAAAAATGATAGGGCTCACTCTTATTTGCCTTTCCTTCTTGGCTCTTGTCTTCGGAACTGTTGCTCATTTCCGGATACTCGCCCAGTTGGAGAGTGCCGGTGTCAGAGTAAAGTACTTTGCCAATGTCTGGGACAGTTTCCGTGCCTACCAAGGCATACCGTGATCTCGCGCGGGATCGACGATGGCCAATGTGGCCGTCATATGCTGTGTTCGCTGTTTATGTGGGAGTCCTATTAGCAGGACTTTCGTTCTTCTTCGGCTCGCCACTTTTGCAGATTGGGAGACGGCTCAAGTGAAGGTAGGCCTCGGTATGTTCGATGTGGGGGGTCTCGTTTGGATACTGTTTACGTCGCTAGCAGTGTCGCTCTTCTTCACCCAGAGAGTTCGACGTGCGCTCAAGCAGCAAGGTAAACCTCTTGACCTTCCGAGGGTGAGGGCATTGTTCTCTGGTAGTGAATACTCGCGTAGCGACGTTTACGGGGCATTGGTAGGTGGAATAGGCTGTACTGTCACATTTGTTGCTCTAGTCATGCTTGCATTCGCGAAAAAAGTCTTGAGATGATCGACAGTCGATTCCTGCAGCACCTTTGCCGCAAACAACGGCACCAGCCCAATAAACCTGGCAAATCCGTGTAACCGGGCTGCAATTGAAGATGAACTGGCTAACGCCGTCACATCTAGAAGTCACTTACAAACAACCCGCAGTATTCGACTTCCAGGCGATCAAGTGTGGCGCGGTCGATACAAGCCCGGTTTTGGCTTGAGTGGGGCAGTCCCAGCAACCGCAAGTTACCGCAGGCGAACTTGTTGGACAACAAAGAGAAGCTCCAGCTACGACTTCCCAACGGCTGATCAGATACAACAAAGACAGTTTATTGCAGGGGCGTGTAAAGCACGCAGGCAGGGCTTGTTGTGATGGGAGGACCGTTTAGGGCCGGAGTGAAGCGGATTACGCCGTCTTCGTTGGAGCAGAAACCACGCACGCCCATCTGGTCGAAGGCCGCAGGCGCACCTCCAACCGTGTAGGCACTATTCAAAGCGTTAGCTGCGGTTACGCCCATCGCGAAATAATAGCCGCTCTTAGCAGCGCCCGCTGTGGTTGCTTGTGACAAGCTCCAGTCGATCACACACGCATTGGTCGAAGTCGGACCGCTGGCACAGCCTATTGCTGCGGCGGGTCCCAACGCGGCAAGGGTGCTCGAAAAACCAATCGTTGGAAACGTCATCTGGTACATAATTTGCGCTGCATTTATTGTGCGAATGGAACTGCAAGCAGACGCTTCATTTGCCGAAATTCGCGCCCGCAGCAAGTTCGGAATTGCGATCGATGCGATGATGAGAATAATACTAACTACAATGAGTAGTTCGATGAGGGAAAAACCTCTGTCTTTCGGGGTCACCGTTTGCCGCCAGTCGCTGAACTGGGGATTCATGCGGACCTCCCAAGAACCTAGTTGCCGCACCTGACAATTACGCACGAGCCTACTGACATTAAAATTAGTCCTTCATAACCTTGGGCACAGTGACAGCTATCACTTGTTGGTGTGATGAACCGACGAAATCGAGCAGGGGGTCGGAATCGAGCGTGAGCCTAGCATGGATTACGAAACGAAGCGTTACGAATCTGTTAGTTGCTAAACAGTTCGTCGCACTAGCCAAACTCCTTCACAAAAAGCGGGAGTGGCAAAACCCCATCATGGATTCTAACCTGTGCAGCAAGAAAATCGGCGATCCGTTTGCGATCCGTTAGTTGCTCTACCAGTGCTTTTCATATACTTCTGTGCCATCCGTGGCCTTGCATGTTGTTGAATTTGCGTTTTACGGCGGATTCGAATCCCTCCCTCTCCGCCAGCCGCCCCCCCAGTGACGTCCGGCGCCCAGAGCTTCCCGCTGAGTTCGAGCCGTGACCCCGAATTTCTCCCCAAATCGCATTAGTGAATGAAGGCCGAAAACAGAAACGTTTCGGCCCCGATTCCAAAACTCACAAAATAAGGAGAAACTCCAATGAAGAACATGTTGAAGATCATGGCGGGAATCGTATTGCTGGCGGCCTTGGGCGGTATCAGCCGTTCTCAGGCGTCAACGGTTTACACAGACGGCGTGCTGCGAGGTTGCTACGGGTTTCTGAGCAACAGCGTGGATGTGGCTGCCGGTTTAAACCGAAGTACGGTCGGAACCATCTGCTTCGATGGGCAGGGAGGCATCGTGCCGAGCAGCGGTGGCGAGGACCAAACTGGGTGGTGGCAGAACACAAACGGCACTGCCATATCCGCGGCGAATGTATCGGGCGGCTATTCGGTCACGAATGTCCCTGGACAAGGTATGGGAGAATTTGGCTTCGCCAAAGTCTGCGGCGTCTACGCGTTCTCCATCAACTCTGTAGATGCTAACGAATTGGCGCATGGATTCCAGTTCTCGCTGATCAGCAGCAAGGGCTGCCAAAAGAGCCCGAACGTGATAGGCGGAACTGCGTACTTGCAGCCGTGAGCTCCAGATACCGCAATGGCAGTAGTGCGGGTGCGGGCGGAATGAGCTTGGGGGAGGTCGTTCCGCCCGCGTGCTAGTAAGCGCGCTCCCGAATGCGGACACCCGGGACCGGCTCCAACTTTTCTGGTGTCCCCGATCTCTCCTTAAGTCCCTCGATTTCTTTAGCGTGCTCTGGCGCATTGCGATAAAATGGCTCTCCACCCATGGCTCCTGAGGAAGAGCGCCGGCCAGATGATTTGTCATCAACAGACCTGACCGTTCTCTTAGCCCAGCTGACCAAGGGAGATCAGCAGGCTGCCTCGCATCTCATTCCAATCGTCTATAGGGAGTTGCGGCAAATCGCGGGCCGCTACATGAGACAAGAAAGGCCCGACCACACGCTGCAGGCAACGGCCCTCGTCCATGAGGTTTACCTCAAGCTGATGGAAAAGCAGCCGGTAAACTGGCAGAGCCGCGCCCACTTTTTCGCTGTGGCCGCTCAGGTCATGCGGCACATTCTGGTGGATCACGCGCGCGCTCATTTGCGTGACAAGCGAGGCGGCGGACAAGCCCATCTGCCTCTGGACGAAGCCTTGGTGTTTGCTCCCGAGCAATCCACTGAGCTGGTCGAGATTGACGCGGCCTTGCACCAGCTGGCTGAACTCGACTTACGACAGGCCAAGATCGTGGAATTGCGTTTCTTCGGGGGTTTGACGGTGGAGGAAACAGCTGCCGTCCTGGGAATCTCACCCAAAACCGTCAAGCGGGATTGGAGTGTCGCGAAGGCTTGGCTTCATGGGGAATTAAAGCAAAGCCATGGCAACGTCGTCGAAGAAGTGGGAGACAATTAAGGCGGTCTTCGAGTCAGCTCAGGAGCTCTCACCCGAGGAAATAGCAGCATTCCTGGATGCGAAGTCTCTCGATCCCGAGGTGCGTGCCGAGGTCGGACGCTTGCTCGCAGAGTATCACGAGGCGGAAGACTTTCTCTCGACACCCCCGGTCCGTCTAGTTCCATCAGCATCTTCCCCCTCCATCCAACAAAATTTCTCGCCCGGTGAAATTCTGGGTGAGCGGTTCCGAATCGTCGGCTTTGTGGCTGCCGGCGGCATGGGAGTGGTTTACAAAGCCGAGGACACGCAGCTGCACCGCTTCGTCGCGCTCAAATTTCTGCCTGCGGCGGTCGCCCGCGATCCTCAAGTTGAAGCTCGTTTTCGGCGCGAAGCGCAGGCTGCTTCCGCCCTGAACCATCCCAACATCTGCACCATTTACGAGATCGGAAGGCACCAGGGGCAACCCTTTATCGTGATGGAGTTCCTGGAAGGGCAGACCCTGAAGCGCCTGATCAACAGCCAACCAGTGGAAACCGAGTTGTTGCTGAAACTTGCTTTGGAAATCGGAGATGCGCTGGAGGCGGCGCACGCCCAAGGCATCCTCCACCGCGACATCAAACCGGCAAATATTTTCGTCACCCAGCGCGGGCACGCCAAGATTCTGGATTTCGGTTTAGCCAAACTCGTGGGCCGAACCAGCGAACCCGAGGAAGTCTCGGCAAGTGCGCCTCAACATTCGCCTGATCTTCATTCACGTGATTTCGGAGATGCGGCAGCGAATCTGACGATCCCAGGTTTGGCTATAGGAACGGTGGCATACATGTCTCCGGAACAAGCGCGCGGAGAAGAGCTTGACGCGCGCAGCGATTTGTTCAGTTTCGGCGCAGTGCTCTACGAGATGGCGACCGGCCAGCAGGCATTCAGGGGAAAGGCCACCGCCGTAGTGTTTCACGCTCTTCTGGGAGAGGATCCTGTGCCGGCCCAGCAGTTGAACTCCCGTCTGCCGCGCGGACTCCAACGCATCATCAACAAGGCCCTGCAGAAGCAACGCGAAGCCCGCTATCAGTCGGCCACCGAGATGCTTGCGGATTTGCGCACGGTCGCGCCAGGACGGCCTTGGGGCTTAATTGCGCCCGTGGCAGCCGTGCTCCTGCTGATATCGTTCATGGTTTTCCGTTTCATTCATCCGCAGCGGTCCCACGCGCTGACCGAAAAAGACACGCTGGTGTTGGCCGACTTTGCGAATCCAACCGGAGATGTGGTTTTCAACGAGACTCTGAAGCAGGGGCTGGCAGTGGATCTGGAACAGTCGCCATTTCTCAACATTCTTTCGGACGAGAAGGTGAATCAGCAGCTTCGCTTCATGGGCCGTTCGCTCGATCAGCCCTTGACCCGTGATCTCGCTGGACAAGTATGCCAGCGGACGGGCAGCAAAGCCATGCTGTTGGGCTCGATTTCGAATCTTGGCAGTCATTATGTCATTGGGCTCAAGGCGGTGAACTGCCAGAACGGAGATTCGCTGGATGAGGAGCAGGTAGAAGCTTCCCGACGGGAGGAGGTATTGACGAAGCTGCACGAAGCGGGAACCAAGGTTCGCGAAAAGCTCGGCGAGTCCTTGGCTTCGATCCGCCGCTATGACGTTCCTCCAGAGCAAGCCACAACGCCTTCGCTCGTCGCCTTGCAAGCCTACAGCCAAGCCTTGAGAAACCGCTTCTCCAAGGGCGATCCCGCCGCACTTCCTTTGCTGCAACGAGCGGTTGAACTTGATCCCAATTTCGCTATGGCCTACGCCGCTTTGGGAACCGTTTACTTCAATCTGGGTGAAACGACACTGTCGGCGGACGCGGTGCGAAAAGCCTACGCTCTCCGCGAACGAGTCACCGAAAGGGAAAAACTTTATATCGATTCGAGTTACTACGGAGTCGCGACCGGGGAATTGGAAAAAGAGGCGCGGATCTACGAGGAATGGAAAGAAACCTATCCGCGCGACCAGCTTCCATATCAGAATTTAGCCCTCTACAGCAGCTTGCTTGGACAATACGAAAACGCAGCGGCAGGCTACGGCAAAGCGCTGCAACTGGACCCGAATAATGCGTTGAACTATCTGACGCTTGCCGCCACGTACATCAACTTGAACCGCTTTACTGAAGCGAGAGCCACTCTGAACGACGCCCATGTTCGTGGGCTGGAACACGAACTCATACCTTGGGTTTCTTACCTGCTGGGGTTCCTCCAGGACGACTCCCGAGAAATGAATCAATGGAATTCTGCTGCTTCCATTCAAGAGGAGAGCGATGACTTCCTCCTCTCCAGCCGCTCCGACACGGAGGCTTTTCATGGCCGTCTCCGGAACGCGCGTGACCTGTCGGGCCGGGCTGTTGCGGCAGCCCTCAAGAACGGGGAAAAGGAGAGAGCCGCCGATTGGCAGACGCACGGTGCCTTGCGCGAGGCGGAAGTGGGTAACTTCTCGCAGGCCGACCGGCAAGCTTCGGCCGCGTTGGCCTTAGCCACCGGAAAAGATCTGCAAACCATGGCCGCGCTCGCCTTTGCCCGGGCGGGCGACGAATCGCGGGCGTTGGCCATCATGAGGGATCTCAACCGGCGCTTCGCGACCGATACCTTGTTGAACCGTTATTGGTTGCCGACTATCCAAGCTGCGGTTGAGATCGCGCGCCAGAATCCTGAGAAAGCGATTTCAACGCTCCAAGCCGCAGAGCCTTACGAACTGGGTGGGCCGCCGGTCAGCCTGGATACTTTGTATCCGGTTTATCTTCGCGGGATCGCGTACTTGGCGGACCATAAGGGAGATGCTGCGGCAGCCCAGTTTCAGAAGATCGTTGACCATCGCGGCCGGGTGGCCAACTGCTCGCTGGGCGCGCTGGCTTACCTTCAGTTGGCGAGAGCTTATGTGCTGTCAGAGGATAAAAAAAGGGGCCAACAGGCCCTACAAGAGTTCCTTGCCCTATGGAAGGACGGAGATCGTGACGCACCACTGTTGCGCGAAGCCCAGCGCGAACTTGCCCACGTGAAGTAGGCTTGGAGGAAACACTAGCGGGATCGACCGTCGTGTGGTGGCAGGCCACGGCAGCAGCCGTACGCTTCGTAGCCTTGCGAGGCCTGGGCCTGCGGCCCCCGCGTACTGGTCGTGTAATTACCAACTATTTCCAGTTTGTCACTCAGGCCCGTGGCATAGGTATCGAGCACGCCTTTGGTAGGATCGTCAAACTTGCGATAACCGCCGCCTTTCCCCGCAAGAAAAAAGACTCCATGTGACGTACCGCTGGAATCGGTGACGGTGTAGATGCGGTCACCATAGTTGTCGATGGCGTGGATGAAGCTGTTGACTGCTCCTTTGAAATCGACGTTCTTGTAGGTCTGGCCGTTGAACAGAAAAGAATCATAGAGCGATTTGCTGTTGAGTGCAAAGATGGCGATGAGACCCTTGTTATTGATGGACCACGCATCCGGAGAAGTGTGATTGGGCACGTCGAGGTTTGTATATTGTTTACCATTAAAGAGAAAGCCATGTTGGACTTTCCCGCTATCGATGTAGGCGCCGACAACTTCTCCCTTGTCGTTGATCCCCTGGGCCACAGTGGCAGTTGAACCGGTCGGATCAATGGAAATGAACTGGCCGTTAGAGTAAGTAAAGGCCACCTCGGTATTTTGCGCAGTATCGAAGCACCAGCCGACCACAGTGACTCCTAGGCCTTTTGTGTTGTTGATTCCGAAGAACGCGATCGAGCCGGCGCCGGGCGATGTCTGGCAATTCTGACGATCGACCGAAGTCAGACTCTTTCCGTTGAGGATCATGCCATGCTGAACGTTGCTGCTGTCGACGTAATCCCCTGCGATGACTCCATAATCATTCACCGCATATGTGTCTGTTTCAGCGGCGCCGGGAGCATTGACATTGCTGAACTTATGCACTTTGACGGTGGGCGCCTGCGCAAACGTGGCAGTGAAGCTGAACACCACAATTGACATCCATATGCCGGCAACCAGCTTGTGACTTGCCATCCCGTCCCCCGCAGGACTGGGATTTTACTCCTTTTCGAGCGCAGGCCACAACATGTTCGGCGGGGTGCTGGGCTGCCAGGTCGCTTCATGACTGTCACCCTGAGCGAAGATGATCGTTCGAACGCGAACGATCATCAAGTCGAAGGCCCCCTACCGGGCTGATCCCGGCAGCTTGACCACAGGGAATTCTCCCCCCTCGTCGCCGGACATCATCAATCAGGAACAGCGGCGGCAACGCGTTGGGGATACTCATCGTAGGTACGGCCATCCAGCAGTCTGCCGCTTCTAGCCTTTCCAACCCCGCCCCACTGCTTGAAGAAAGGCACTCGCTGTTCGCAACATTGGTCGCGAATGGAGATCACCCATTCTTTTCTCATCGGACGTGCGCCCGGCCCGCTTTCCCCACCCACAATTACCCAACTGATGCCAGACAAGTTAACTCTGCCGAGGTCTTCGAGCAGCGGCTCGATGGAAAGAAAGCGCACTCTTGCCGGAGCGTCGCGTAGATGATCGATCCTGGGCAGACCATATTTGCAGTCTTCCACGCTTACGCCCCACCAGATGCGTTCCTGATCCGCCGCAAAACGAAGCTTGCCGCTGAGCATGTCCCGCAGCCTTTCGGACCGCTTGGTGAGCACCTGGTAGGTGTGCCAGTTCGCTGTGGTCATGACCCGCGCGACGGCCTCGACGTAGCCGTCAGGAACGCCGTCTTGAAACAGATCGCTCATCGAGTTGACGAACACCAGCTTGGGCGATCGCCAGGCGAACGGCTCTGCCAGCTTTTCTGGAACCAGGCGCAAATCGAATCCCTGGCCGTACGGATGTCCTTTTACTCCGCGGAAGCGCTCCGCAAACGTTTCGGCGTAGCAGTGCTTGCATCCGGGACTGATCTTCGTGCAGCCACGGACAGGGTTCCAGGTGGCGTCGGTCCACTCGATTTGAGAATTCAACGACATGCTGACTTCTGGTATGGAATCTTTTTCTAGGGAGGTGCCCGGCGTGTCTGTAAGGGGGAGCGGGAAGAGGTCCCACAGGACACAGCACCAAATGTAACCGAAGCCTAATCTCCCACGACCTCGACCGGAATCGACAGAAGGTGGTCGACCAATTCCATTTCTGAAGTGACCTGAGCTACTGGGTCTATTCCCCTGGGGATCTTGCTCTCTAGAATTGCCGGCACATTTTCTGGAATGAGCGTTGCGACTACTTCAAACGCCATGGCGGCCTCTAAAGAGATTGGGTCATGCTTGCTCTCCGAGTTCACTTCGCTGATGTGCAATTGGCAGAGCTTGTCTTGGAACTCCTCGAGAATCAGAACGGCCTCACCCATCGTCGGATCCACTTGATGTGCATGACCAATGTCGAAGCAGAAGGTCGCGTCAGGAAGCTGGCCGAAGACGCGACGGAGGTGTCGGGCGGTCTGTCCGACCTCCTTCCTCTTGTCCATATTCTCAATGCAGACTCTGCTTCCAAGGCTTTCCCAGGCTCTCCAAGACCTGATTATGTCGGGATGAGTGACGAGTAGCCATTCGGAAGGAATCTCTCGAGCTAGGGTCAAAAGAGCCGATTCGAAATCAGGTTCAATTGCGCTCGGCAGATGAACAGAGATGTGCGCATATTGGCTTAGGTCTAACTCTTTCAGCGACGCCACTAAAGGCCCCAACTCGGATTGACGTAAAGCCGATAGCTCGACAGCTGTTGCGTCAGTTTCTGCAAGAATTCTCAAAGCACAACGAAAGTCGCCGTAGGCTAAAGCACCGGTTGAAAAACCTAGTGGACGCATTTAGAAAACCCCGTACTTTTCCGTTAGCGAGGAAAAGACCTTATTATTAAAGAAAATTTGATGCAATGCACCCGCAAATTGATCGCTCGCCTCCCTGATCTCCAAGAAGACGGGATCAGTCCTCGATTGTTCTGCCCGGAGATCCTTTAAGCGCTGCCGCTTCTCCCGGTCGGCCATCACTTCAAGAAATTTGTCATAAGCCGAAAACAACTGGACCGCCGTCTGCCGTTCGACTTCGTGTTTGGTGATTGAGAGCGCCACGATATCGAGAGGCGTTTGCTGTACATACTCCCAAATATGATTCTCTAAGTGTGCAAGCTTTATATCACGGTTTCCAGTGGAAATCTTGGCCTGTAGTCTCGGGTCGAGGTGACAACTAAAGCACGTTAGCAGTCCAGAAACAAAGATCAGCTTTCTGGACATTCGGAGCTTGGCATTCCTTAAGCCCCAACCGTCCCCTCCTCGATCGCGTTGCTTGCTGGCAAAATCGACCGCCATTGTTCGCCAGAACCGAACCACATCGTTGAGCAAGAACCTTGGGACCTTGAACCGACTCCCATCTCTCACTAACAGGTGTGGCTCCTCGTCCAAGTACCTCTTAATAATCGCGCGCGCGACCCGCTCGTGCGCGCTCCGCATGCCTACCGGCGTCGATTCCAAAAGAAGGAGAATTCTCTGGCTTGTGTTCTTGTTTGTGTCGTCCTGACCACCGATCTGGTGGATCAGTTGTTGACTGAACCCAAGATTACCGAAGGTCCCAGTTTGACCAGGTTCTCCGAAACGATACTCCCGGTCCTGCCTTCTGCGAGAGTGTGCACCTTGTGGCGGCCGGGAGTCTTTGGGCAGGGCTGCCTTGATCTTCTGTGATACTTCCAGGTGTTCTGATCTTGCTTGGCCATCAACCAAGTATGTCCAATCTAGATCGCTGACATAGTCAATCCACTCCTTGCGTGCCAAAGAGCCGAATACAACGAGATTCGCGTCCTCAGACGCAAAGTTCTTTCCGACCTCAACACTGAGAAGCTTGTTCAGCTCATCTATGGCTTTGTCTGCTTCCTGCCCAGCCTTCCTAAGATGTCGCCATTCGTGGCCCAGCGAGTCCGCAAGCTTAATGAGCGGCCGTGGCTCCGAGAGGCCCATGAACAAATCCAGATTATCAGATTCATTCACAGCGGTATATTCCCATGTTTCTTGGGCGGGGTTCTTGTCGCGCTTGGTCTCCACCCCTCAGCGGCTGAAACCGATCATTCTGACAGTCTGAATGGCAGCGGTGAACCGCCTGCGCCACCCAAAAGCGCGGTACGTTCGGCTGCAGACCATTCTCATCGCCCCTAATTTACGGAATCGGGAACCTGCGTCGTTTGCCAGACCTTTTGGGTTGTGGGCACCTTCAGCAGCTGCCGTAATGGTATGGGCGGTCGCTCGCGAACGATCACTGAGTCGAAGGATCCCGAACCTGCCGACCCGGCAGTAAGGTCGCGAGGAATTCTCACCTCGCACCTTGCAGTGAGGATGCATGGAAAGGTTTGTTCTGACGCAAACCTGCGCGGGGTCGTTTGACTCCGCCGATCCTCCGCTATCGCGGAGGCGCGGCTCCGCTCAGGATGACAGCTTAGGCAAGATGTCAGTCCAGAACTTTCCCCAACCGCTCCTACAGTGGTATATTCCCGTGCTTCTTGGGCGGGTTCTTGTCGCGCTTGGTGTCCAGCATCTCCAGCGCCTGAATCAGCTTCTTGCGCGTCTCGCGCGGCTGGATGACGGCGTCCACGAAGCCGCGGTCGGCTGCTACGTAGGGGTTGGCAAAGCGCTCGCGGAATTCTTCAATCTTTTTTTGGCGAGCCGCGGCGCGGTGCTCGGCCCGATCCAGTTCCCGCTTGTAAACAATGTCCACCGCGCCCTCGGGCCCCATGACCGCAATTTCCGCCGTCGGCCAGGCGTAGTTCACGTCGGTGCGAATGTGCTTGGACGCCATCACGCAGTACGCCCCGCCATACGCTTTGCGCGTAATCACCGTCACCTTAGGGACGGTCGCCTCGGCAAACGCGAAAAGCAGCTTGGCGCCATGCTTGATAATTCCGCCGTATTCCTGATTCGTTCCCGGCAGAAATCCAGGAACATCTTCGAAGGTCACCAGCGGAATGTTGAAGCAGTCGCAGAAGCGCACGAAGCGCGCGCCTTTGATCGACGCATTGATGTCCAGCGTGCCCGCGAGAAATGCCGGCTGGTTGGCGACAATGCCTACGGAACGCCCGTTCAGCCGCGCAAATCCCACCACAATGTTTTTCGCGTAGTGTTCCTGCACTTCGAAAAAGTAGCCGTCGTCCACCACGGCGTGAATGACATCTTTCATGTCATAGGGCAAGTTCGATTGGTCGGGAACGATCTTGTCCAGCTTCGCTTCGGCGCGGTCGGCCGGGTCGGTACATGGCTTGCGCGGCGGGTCATCGAGATTATTCGACGGCATGAAGCTGAGCAACTCACGCACCATGGAGAGACATTCGGCATCGTCGTGCGCCATGAAATGGGCAACGCCCGAGGTTTCGTTGTGAGTGGCGGCGCCGCCCAACTGATCTTTCGTGACTTCCTCGTGGGTGACGGTCTTGATCACGTCCGGCCCGGTGATGAACATGTAGGAAGTTTTGTCCACCATGAGAATGAAATCGGTGATCGCGGGCGAATAGACTGCGCCGCCGGCACACGGTCCCATGATTGCGGAAATCTGCGGAACGACGCCGCTGTAGAGGGTGTTGCGCAAAAAAATATCGGCGTAGCCGGCCAGCGACATCACGCCTTCCTGGATGCGGGCGCCGCCCGAATCGTTCAGCCCGATTACGGGCGCTCCCATCTTCGCGGCCAGATCCATGATCTTCACGATCTTGCCGGCGTTGGCTTCGGAAAGCGATCCGCCGAAGACCGTGAAATCCTGGGCAAACAGGAAGACCAGCCGGCCCTCGATGCGGCCGTAGCCGGTGATGAAGCCATCGCCGTAAAACTTTTGCTCGGCCATGCCGAAGTCGTTGCAGCGGTGAGTGACCAGCTTGTCGGTCTCTTCGAACGTGCCCTCGTCGAGCAGGAAGTCGATGCGCTCGCGCGCCGACATCTTGCCTTCTTTGTGCTGCCGCTCGCGGCGCTGTTGGCCGCCGCCGTCGTCGGCGAGGTGGTCGCGCTTTTTCAGTTCAGCCAGCTTCTGTTCCAGATTCATCGCGGATGATTATAGCGGGTTGGATGGCTTGGTTTCGGTTGCAGGAATGTTCCACGTGGAACATTGGAAAAATGCGCGGAGTGTTCCACGTGGAACATCCCAAAATGGGAAAGCGTTGATGCGGCTCGGGTTAGCGGGACGTGCGGGGCTCGATGCGGCAATCTGCAACACCCACGAAAGTAGACTTGACGGCTTTGGGAAAGTCAGAGTCGGCTCACCGGACGATCCGTAGTTGAGGAAGCAAACTTCAGGCGGTCCCGCTGGTGCGGTGATGCCCAGGTTAGCGCCCAACGGCAGGGCGCGGGACTGCGGCACACCGACACCACGCTTCAGGCTGGCGCATATCGTTTGATTGAGATGCCCCGTGCGTGCGCTCGCGTTTTCGCTACGTCATAGGCGAGCTGCATCCGGAGAAGGTGATCCATGTCGGGGCCGAACGCCTTTTCGATGCGTAGCGCCATTTCCGGCGTCAGCGCGGCCTTACCGTGCAGAAGGTCGGAGAGCGTGGCGCGGCGCACTTTCAAAATCTCTGCCGCCTTTGACACGGTGAGGCCGAGGGCTTCGATGACTTCGGTTCTTATCAGGTCGCCGGGATGGGGCGGGTTCTTCATGGGCATTTCGGCCTCCTTAGTGGTAGTCGATCAAGTCAATATCGCTGGCCGTATTCATCTGCTCGTCGTAGCGAAAAACCAACCGCCAGTTTCCCGTGACCGTCAAGCTCCATGATCCTTGCCGGTCGCCTTTGAGAGGATGCAGCTTCCAGCCGGGAAAGCGGCCGAGCTGCTCCAGCGTCTCGGCGGTTTCAAGGGCGAACAAAAGCTTGCGCAGTTTGTCGGCCATGATGGACGGCACGCCCTTGGCATTTCCCTCTTGGTGGAAATGCCTTAGCCCCTTGTGGCGAAAGCGGACAAGTTGCATTTCGAAGCTTGCTACTTTTGTAGTATGTACGGTATCACCGTACATGTCAAGCGATTTATTTTGAGGAGGACACTGTTGACGTTGATGACACAACTGGCAGCGGAGACTCTTTAATAGTCAGCAGATCCGAAACGCTTACCATGACGGTGTTTTCAATGTGTCTAAAGGGAGAGAGTTATTTTACGCTTTGGAACCCCGGGGACGGACGAAACGTTCCCAGTAACTAGCTTAAATCACACCCCAAAGAGAACTGCAGGGCAGCACAGACTTCATTCATCCGTACGGCACTAAGCTGGGCCACGCGTCTTCCTAAGCGCTGTTGAGATACAGTCACCGCGTTGTGCAGGTTTACTGCACAAGGGAACTTCATGCCGTCTTCCTCATGCAGAACGACTTCCGATGGCACACCGCGAATGGTGGAAGTGATAGGCGCAACCGTGACCGCGGATAAATAGGCGATAGCGCTGTTGCGGGTGAGCACGAGGGCCGGTCGTTTCTTGTCGGGCGCGGCAAACTGGTAGAGCCGAACCTCACCTCGGGCGATCCGACCTCGGGCTATCTGGCCTCGCGCTGTTCTTTCTCGGGCTAGTCTTGCGGCCACGTGGCCTCCGACTCCCAAGCCCGCGCTTCCGCCTCGGCTTGCGACTGTCGCGAGTAGCCCTGGCGGTCGCGTTCTTCACTGGCTCGTAGTTCTAACCGACGGAGATGTTCCCGCAGGGCGTCGCGAACCAGAGCGGACCGGTTTCGCCTGGTGCGCTTCGCGGCTTGGTCGGCGGCGTGTAACAGTTTCTTATCCAGCACGATTTGAACGATTTGCATATGTGGAACCCATTCCACAGTATACTCCACATGAAAGACATTTCAAAGCAAGCTGTTACATTCCAGAAGTTGGCGGGCGGCCCAATTCAAGCCCGGTTTTGGCTTGAGTGGGGAAGTTTTTTCAACGTAGCTTCTTATGGCACGCTCGCGTGAATGCCGAGGGCTTCGGCGGCCTTGCGGAGTCGCTTATCTCTGGTCCACAGAAGCGTAGACGGATTGAGAAAGACCGAGGCGATCAGGTGTGCGTCGGTCAGACCGATGCCGAGGTTGTACAAACGGCGCGCCTCAATCATCAGCCGCACTTCGCCCAGTTGCGCCACTCGCACCTGTGGCAAAAGGTCCAGCAGGGCAAGCGTCTTCGTTCGTTTCTGCGGCGCGCGCTCGTTTCCCAAACCCAGCGCAAGTTCCGCAATGATGAACGGATGGATCACGATGTGTCCCTGGTCAAGAAGCTTGCGCAGTTCCGGGTTTCCTGAGCGGAGATGGTCGATCCAGATCGACGTATCGGCGAGAATCAATTCCGCCCCACCCCGGGTAGTGGTGCAGTTTGATAGGGAAGCGAGCCAAACGCGCGATGATTCTGTCGCGCAGAGCGCGACAGTTCGCGCGGCTCGCCCAGATCCCTCGCTACGCAAAAGCGGCTTGCTCGGGATGACAAATCAAACTGCACCGCTACCGCACCCTGCGGCGGGGAATATTCTTCAATTCGGGCATGGTGCCGCCCAGGGACGCCAATCTGCGGGCGCTCTCCCGCTCGATGAGGGCTTTGAGAGCTTCACGAATCAACGCCGTTTTCTCCGCTACCCCAGTAAACTCCTGGGCGATGCGTACGAGGTCGTCATCCAGCGCGACGGTTGTTCTCATAATAAACTCAAGGCACTAATTATAGCATCAACTGATGTCATTGTGTGTGCTTG
Organism: uncultured Acidobacteriota bacterium; assembly: GCA_963770485.1. Classification (GTDB taxonomy): domain Bacteria; phylum Acidobacteriota; class Terriglobia; order Terriglobales; family Acidobacteriaceae; genus CAVVEC01. The sequence goes on along the minus strand of CAVYPX010000002.1, from coordinate 70,739 downwards.
CACGGAGCTGGCCGCCAGTCCGGCCCACCCGCCCCTTGCAAAAAGCGAAGCTGTGAAAAAACCTTGTTGCTGCAGTCGTTGGGGCGGGTTGCGGAACGAGGTTGCATCGGGGATCAATTGGGGATGGTTGAGACTGAGGCGTTGGAGAATGTCAGGGTTGGCCTGGCTAGGCGGTAGCGGATGCGGCCTGCAGTCGGCGTAAGCGAATCCATTGTTGGAAGTTGTAAGTGAGGCAGGCCCAGAGCATCTCGGTCTGCACTTGGCCAGGCCGCGCAGGTGGAACTGGCGCAGACCCAGTTTGCTTTTGATCCAGGCGTGGCAGAACTCGATCACCCGGCTGCGGCGGCGATACTGTTGCTGCGCTTGGGGCGTGGCCATCTTGCGGCGGAAGGCGATCATGGCCTCGGTCTCCACGGTGCGCAGCAGGCCGCGCCCACGATGCTGATTGCCGGGACAGCATTGCGGCTGCAGCGGACAGCTCTGACAATCCTGGGCCCGGGCTTCGTAGCGAAACACCAGGTTTCCCGACTTGCGTTTGTGCCGTCCTGCATAGCCCAGGTGCTTGCCTCCCGGACAAACATAGTGGTCGTGCGCGGGGTCATAGAGGAAAACTTCGCGGGTGAATCGTCCGGTGCCGGTGCAGTCTTTCTCATCGCCGCCTTTGCGCAGACTGCCGACATAATCCACTCCCAGTTGCGCCATGGCTTCGACGCTGCGGCGGTTGGTGTAATCGCCATCGGCCAGCATCTGCTGCGGCTTGTGTCCCATGCGCTCGGCGATGCGCCCCACCGCGGGCGCCAACTGTTCGCTGTCATTGGCGGCCTGCGTCACTTGCACATCCACGATCAGCGACTGGGCGGCATCGGCCGAGATCTGCACGTTGTAGTTAGGAGCGAAGGCGCCATCGGCTTGCCGCATCCGGCGTGCTTCCGGTTCGCTGACACTGACCCGGGCTCGCGGCTTGTGCGGACGCAGTTTTTGCAACTCGTCCAAAGCCTGCTCCAGCCGCTGTTGGCGCTCGCGTCGCGCCCGCCGCCGCGCTTGCTCTCCCCCGTCCGGATTGGCTTCCTGATCCGGTTCTCCCATCTCTCGCACCCGTCGCCGCGCCCGTTCTAAATGTTCCTCAATCCGCGCGGCCCCTTGAAAGCTGTCGTTCGCCGCCTGCGCCTTGATCTTGGTCCCATCCTGCACCACCTGCTCCAGCCGGATCAGACCTTCCGCGCTCAGCAGCCCCAACACTTGCGTGAACAACTCATCCAACTCGCTCCGGTACTCCACTCGAAAACTGGCCAGGGTGTGATAGTTCACCGCTTCGCACCCCGTCAGCCACTGCAATGCCGGCTCCCATTCGCAGCGCCGCGCCACTTCCCGCGCCGACCCAATCCCCTGACTGTAGGCATAAATCCACAAACTGATCAGCAGCCGCGGATCAAACGCCGGTCGCCCGCCTTCCTCGGCGCTGCACTCGATGCCTTCATAGAAGCCGCTCAAATCCAAGCGTCCCACCAGTTCCCACATCGCCCGCGCCGGATGATCTTCCTCGATCAGTCGTTCCACGTCCACCGCCCGCCACAACATCTGTTCGCGATTGATCCTGCGCAGTAAAGGCTCGCCCATGCCCAGAGCTTACCCCGCTTTATTTTTCTGTCAATTGACTTCCTGGGTGGTTTTTTCACAGCTTCAAAAAACGCAAGGAGCGGGGCACCCCCGGTTCGATAAGGAAGCGAGCCAAACGCGCGATTATTGCGTCGCAAAGTACGCGACGCATCGCGCGGCTCGCCCAGATCCCCGTTCGACTCGCTACGCTCGCTCAGGGCAGGCTCTCGCCGCGCAAAGAACGCTTGCTCGGGATGACAAATCAAACTGCACCGCTACCGCACCCTGCGGCGCGGGCGGCTCGGGATGACAATCGTTTTTTGCAAGGGGCATTCCCGGTAGGGCTGCATTCTGTCATGAGCGAACATCCCCGCCCAAGCGAGGCTTGGACGGGGCACCCTCGAAAGCAAAATGAATCTTAGCCGCGCCACGCGGCCTACTCAAGACGGGCGAGGACGCCCGTCCTCCATCGAAGCTAGCTATTCCATGCTGGAGCCGAGCGGCTGGTATTTGTACTTGCGGCCATCCCAGAAAACCACGGAGACCGCATCGTCGCCACCGGTTTCTTCGGCGAAAATTCCCATCATCGGCTTCTTCTTTTTTACCGTCATTTTTTTCACGACGATCTGCTTGAAAGGCAGATTCACGATGAGGAACTTCGCTTTGGGAGTGGGAGAACGCCAAGCCTGCGGGCCGGCACCGTGAATGATCAGCAGGGAAAGGCCGCGCCGCTCCGGGTCGTCCGAGGCGAACTGGGTAGTGACCTTGGGGTTGCCGTAACCGAAAAAACCGTTGTAGGGATCGATTACCTGAAAGTTGTTTTCCGCTTGATCCATCATCGGGTTGGTGCAACGGGCCGGGATGACAATGTCGTCGACACCATCACCGTCCAGATCAGCGACGGACGGAAGCCCGATCAGGGAGCAGGTCGAGCCGAATTCCTTCTGGATGAAGTCGTTATCGACCACGGGTTCGGCCGGAGCCCGATGCTCCGGCAGTTGCTGTGCGGACACAGTACAGCCGAGCGAGACGATGACGAGAAGAAGAGAGAATCGAGTGAACGGCATAGAACCACTTTAGATCGGTCAGGCGCCGGAAAGCACAAAAAGTAACTGCGGAGGCAGCACTAAAGTCACTGGCTTGGAGGTCCTTGGTCGTTGGTCGTTAGTCGTTAGTCGTTACCGTCTCTGTTTGAAGTGCTGCCAGCCCTGTGGGGGCAATTCTGCTTTCATGCCGCTCTTGGTCAGAACGACGCGCTGGCCCCGAGTAATGCTGCCAATCTCGGTGATGGGAACGCCGGCAACGCGGGCGGGAATGCGCCTGGCGGGCGGCGCCGTGAACAGCAGTTCGTAGTCTTCTCCTCCGTGCAGCGCAAAGTGCAAACCGACGTTGCGGGCGGGTTTGCCGATGGTGGCCACCGGGATGCTTTCCGCATGGATTTCCGCACCCACACCGCTTTCCTCGCAGATGTGGGCGAGATCGGTGGAAAGGCCGTCACTCATGTCGATCATCGCCGATGCAAGGCCTTTTTCACGCAGAATCCGCCCAACTCCGATCCGTGGCTTGGGACGAAAGTGCGGAGCGAAATCGCCAGGGCGAAGTTTCTGACCGGAAAGCAGCAACGTCAATGTTGCGGCAGAACCTCCGAGGTCGCCGGTGACATAGATGCAGTCGCCGGGACGGGCACCGGAGCGCCGCACAGCCTTCCCTCGCGGCACGGAGCCGACGACAACAATGTCAGCCAAGACACCACCCGGAGATTCGGCGGTGTCTCCGCCTGCCAGACTCACGCCGAACGCGTCCGCCAGTTTCAGCAGGCCCTTCAGGAACCGATCCACCCAACTTTGGGGCAGATTTCCAGGCAGAGCGAGAGACAGGAAGGCAGCGATGGGATCGCCTCCCATGGCAGCAATGTCGCTGAGCCCACGCGTGAGGCAGCGATGACCTATCGTTTCGGGGTCGTGCCACTCGCGGCGGAAATGCACGCCTTCCAGGCTGAAATCGGTCGTGACCAGCGCCTCATGGGCAGGGGGAATTCGAAGGATGGCGCAATCGTCGCCGATGCCGGCCGCGACACCTCTTTTCCGCACGGACTTGGCCCGGATGCGAGATATCAGCGATTTTTCGGCGAGAGGCAAGACGGACTCACTATATAAGAATCAGCCTCGCGTCGGCCAAACCCGACATGTTGCCGGAAAAAAGAGCAGTTCCGCCAGCCTGAGTCACACCCTTTAGGTAACCTGCCGCGTAACCTCACCAAAGGACGATGACGGTAATCGGGCCTTTCGTAACCAAAGGACTGTGCGCTGTGCCGTTGACAGGAGGGAACCTACTTTGTTACCGTTGCCAAGCGTTTCCTAACACCTTTGGCCGAGCTAAGTGCTGCAAGCGGTATAAATTGCAGTTACATGGGTATTCGGCACTGACCTGGTTCCGGTAGGACGAAGCGATACACCAGCCCTCATTCCCAAAAAGGGAAGGTACGCTGGGATCAGGATGCAGACGAAGTTTCACAGCCACGAACCTGTGGCGATCGCTCGATCCTGATTTAGTAAAGAAAGGTAGCTATTGCGTAAGCGTTTCTACATTCTATTTGTAGCGCGAGGCGAAGACGGTCAGCTCCGGAAGATTCCCATTCCGGTCCACTACCTATACGTACTGGTGGCGGGGGCGGCGTTCGGGGCTCTGAGCCTCACCGGAATTGCCAGTTCCTACACGCGCATGCTGCTGAAGGTCTCGCACTATAACGAGCTGCGGACACAGAAAGACGAATTGAAGAACAGCTATTCCCGGCTGGAGCAGGTGGCCAAGGAAAGGGATATTCAGGTGGCGTCGTTGGGCTCGCTGGCCAGCGAAGTTTCTTCCCTCTACGGCCTGAAGTCCGACTCGACCCTAGTAACAGGATCTTCCGACACGATACAGGACGCGCAAGTAAGTTCCTCTCTTGATCGCCTATATGCTCTCAAAGACACTGCCCTGAGCGGCGCAACTGCTACGGGCATCTCCCTGGGTCTCACTCGCAACGTGACCACCGCCGACTGGCTGCGGGCCAACTCAGCTCCGAATTTGTGGCCGGTAGAAGGCCCGATCACAGGATCTTTCGGGGAACGAATCGACCCGTTCAACGGCGAGGGCGCATTCCACAGCGGAGTGGATATCTCGGCCTCCTATGGGCAGCCCGTAATTGCGCCCGCAGACGGTATGGTGGTGGGAGCTGATTTCATGGGCGGGTATGGTCGCGCCGTCGTGCTCGACCACGGCCACGGAATCACGACCCGCTACGGGCATCTTGCGAACTTTGCGGTGGTGCCGGGCCAGTACGTTCGCCGCGGCGATACCATTGGATACGTCGGGCTAAGCGGCCGCAGCACCGGTCCCCACCTGCATTACGAAGTCCGTATCAACGACACTCCTGTCAATCCCCACAAGTACTTGCGCCTCACCTTCGCCCACGCCGGCGGATTCGCCGCGGGCAGCTAGGAAAAGCAGGAGTCAGTAGCTAGTAGTCAGGAGTCAGTACTCATTGACCAGTTTCCCGAGAAAAATCTGGGCTGTTTACGCGAGTTCCGTCGGAACGGACTCTCGCCAGTGCCGAGCGTTGGCTCCTGACGCCTGGCTACTGACTACTGCCTCAACCCCATCCAGCGCTCGGAAACTACGATCGAGTTCCCCGGGTTCTGGGGGTCATACCGCACCGAGGTGGGCAGGCCGAGGCGGCAGGAGTGCAGGTTGATGAGCTGCCGCAGGTAGGTAACGTCCTGCGAGGCTTCGTAGGAAACGCCAGCCACGTCGTACTGGAAAATCAACAAAGTCGAAGGCTTGCGCCCATCGGGCTGGATTTCCTGGACGTCGATGACGGTACCGTCGGTGATGCGACCCACACGGTCAAGCCAGGCCCGGCGTTGCCGCTCGAATTCGTCCGGTCCTTTGGGCTTGCGGCGCAGCAGGAGATAGCCAGCTAGTACAGCGCCGGCGCCGCCCAGAATCAAACTATAGAGTCGAAATGGAATCATGACCTGCGGGAAGAAACCGCCGCCTGCGGCAACAGTGTCCACAAACAGCATAAGGCTTGATGGCGATTCACGAAAGAGGGTTTGCGGTTACGAAGGTGGAGCGAGCGCCGTGTGATCGTACACGACAGGAGCAGTGCACGATCAAGGTTCGAGTCAAGTTCTTACGCCGGGCTTTTCTTCGCCGCTGCAGCGGCCATCGCTCCCGCGCGCTCCCACGGACGCTTGGGCCGCTCTGTAGCAGGCTTATCGCGGTTCTCGATGCGATCGTACTGATAAGCCTCACTGACCGTGCCGAGCGATTCGTTGTACAAGCTGGGCAGTCCCAGACCTTCTTTCAATTCTTCAGTAAATTGCTGCAGGGCTTTCAGGTGATCTGCCGTAGCCGGGACTTCGGTCTTCGCGGTCTTGAGGAATTGCTGGTATCCCTTGTTAACCAGCTTGGAGATTTCGCTGCCGATCAAGTAACCGGGGTAAGCGAAAATCTTCACGCCGTCGCCGCCATTTTTCTGGATTGCTGCGGACACGTTGTATTTCTTCAGGAACACACGCCCTTGCGTGCCTGGCGCATCGATCAGGTCAAACCCATGATCGCGCAGCCAATTGAGCGCGTCTTCATAACTGCGTTGTTCTACGTCGCTGGCCATTTCTTCCTTCGTTCTCGTTAAATTAGATGCGGATTCTCAGAAAAGGTACTCCGCATCTTCAAGGTAGTGAAACCGATCAGTCTCCCTTATAATCTAAGCAACAGTTGCTCACGCCGAGTTTTATCTCTGACACACATTACGTTGGTCACGGTCGTAGAGTTCAGGATCTATGCAGCACCTATCTCCAAAGACGTCGAAAGTGTTTAGTTCTTCAACACATGCGCAGAGCGAAAAGGAAACCCTGCCGTTCGGCCAGGCGGCCGATCACTCCAATTTGAGTCGGCCGAATTTGGGTCAAAGTAGTCTGGACCGTATCGGCCATACTCCCCTGCTGCGCTTCGCACGCATCGCCAACGACCTGCCGGGAGCCGAGATCCTGGGCAAGGCCGAGTGGCTTAATCCCGGAGGCTCGGTCAAAGACCGCGCTGCCGCCAACATCGTCGCTCAGGCTCGCGCCAGTGGCAAGTTGACATCCGGTAAAATTCTGCTCGATTCCACAAGCGGAAATACCGGCATCGCGTATGCCATGATCGGAGCCGCCCAGGGTTTCCCGGTCACGCTGTGCATGCCGGAAAATGTTTCCATCGAGCGCAAACGCATTCTTCATGCCTACGGCGCAAATCTTATCTACACCGATCCGGCGGACGGTTCCGATGGCGCCATTCGGATGGCCCGCGAGCTCGCCGCCAAGCATCCCGATGTGTACTTTTACGCCGACCAGTATTCCAACGACGCCAACTGGCAGGCACACTACCATGGCACGGCCAACGAGATCTGGCAACAAACGGAAGGACGTATCACGCATTTCGTTTCCATGTTGGGAACCAGTGGAACTTTTGTCGGCACCACACGGCGTCTCAAAGAACTCAATCCGCGCATCCGCTGCATCTCGCTGCAGCCTGATTCGGCCTTCCACGGGATCGAAGGCGCCAAGCACATGGCCAGCGCCATCGTGCCCAAGATATACGATCCTTCGCTCGCCGACGCGGACCTGGGCATCTCCACGGAAGACGCTTACGCCATGGCTAAGCGCCTGGCCCGCGAAGAAGGCCTGCTGGTTGGGATTTCAGCCGCGGCGGCCGTGGCCGGCTGCCTGCAACTGGCGCGGCAGATCAAGAGGAACGAACATGCGGTATTTGTGACCATCCTGTGCGACTCCGGCGACAAGTATTTGAGCGAGAGGTTCTGGGAAGAAGGCTAAGGTTCACCACAGAGTCACAGAGACACAGAGAAGAACAAGAAAGAATTAAAGATATTTCTCTCTGCCTCTGTGACTCTGTGCTGAAAGTTTTCATGTTAAGGATTGGCAAAACTGAATTTGACGAGATTCGCCGCCACGGCGAAGAGACCTATCCCCACGAGTGTTGCGGTGTATTGCTCGGGCAGATGGATGGGGACGAGCGCGTGGTGACCTCGATCGCCCGCTGCGGGAACACGCGCGACGACTCGCCGCATAATCGCTATAACATCGATCCGCGCGAGTTGATCCGCATCCAGCGGGAAGGGCGGGAGCGCGGCGAAGACGTTGTCGGCTTCTACCACTCGCATCCTGACCACCCGGCACGCTGGTCGCCGACTGATCTCGCCGAAGCGCACTGGCTCGGCTGCTCTTACGTGATTACGAGCGTGGAAAAGGGCAAAGCAACAATTACGAATTCATTCGAGCTGGCGGGAAGCGACGAAAATGACAAGCAGCTGGTGGACGAGAAGATCGAAGCGAGTTAGACCACGTGGTGCATACCGATATTGTTTTTCGCGGGCGAGGGGGCCCGCGCCACAGGGGCTGAATCTTCAACCCGGTACACCACCATCTAATTAAGTATGACGAAAATCCAGATCCCCACACCATTACGCGAATACGCGGGCAAGCAGCCGACCGTGGAAGTTAAAGCTGGCACGGTCGCCGAAGCCTTGTCCAGCCTGGTTTCTAAGCACCCCGACCTGCGCCGCCATCTTTACACAGAAGATGGCAAACTGCGCTCGTTTGTGAATGTTTACCTGAATGACGAAGACGTGCGCTATCTGCAGAAAGAAGCCACGCCCGTCAGAGACAGTGATACTATTTCGATTGTGCCCTCCATCGCGGGAGGCCGGCTGGATTGAAGGTCTTATGCTTTGTGATTGGCGAATGAAAACCGCCCTCGAAATGTGCCGCTGCGGTTGTTGCCCTGTCTTTTGTTAATCGTCAATTAAGAATCCCGAATCAGAGATTTTCAATCAAAAATTCAACTGAGGCCCTTATGGTCGCCATTACCGAATCCAAACCCGAAGCTGCCGCCCTTAGCAATGCCGAGATTCTGCGCTATTCGCGTCACCTGATCATGCCTGAGGTCGGCATGGAGGGGCAGCAGAAGCTCAAGGCCGCGCGCGTCCTGTGCATCGGAGCCGGCGGGCTGGGCTCGCCGCTGGCGCTCTATCTCGGCGCGGCTGGGGTAGGCACGCTCGGGATCGTAGACTTCGATGTCGTGGACTACACCAACCTGCAGCGCCAGATCATCCACACGACTGCTGATGTGGGCCGCAAGAAGCTCGAATCCGCCGCAGAAAAACTGAAGGCGATCAATCCGTTCCTGAGCATTCGAACTTTCGAAACGAAACTCACCAGCGCGAATGCGCTGGAGATTTTCCGCGAGTTCGACATCATTGCCGATGGAACCGACAACTTTCCTACGCGCTACCTGGTCAACGATGCCTGCGTCCTCACCGGCAAGCCAAACGTTTACGGCTCGATTTTCCGCTTCGAGGGGCAGGCCAGCGTTTTCGCTACCGAAGACGGCCCGTGCTATCGCTGCCTGTATCCGGAGCCACCACCGCCCGGGCTGGTTCCCTCCTGCGCTGAAGGCGGAGTGCTGGGTATTCTGCCCGGACTGGTGGGCGTGATCCAGGCAACCGAGGTCATCAAGCTGATTCTGGGCAAAGGCGAGCCGCTCATCGGGCGGTTATTGCTGGTTGACGCGCTGGGCATGAAGTTCCGCGAACTGAAACTGCGCAAGAATCCCGACTGCCCCGCTTGTGGCACGCATCGCACGGTCACAAAACTGATAGACTACAACGAGTTTTGTGGAATTCGGGGTGAAGAAAAAAGCCAGGAGAGACCCGTGGAAGCAGGCGTTCCGGAAATGCAGGTGGAAGAACTCAAACGAAGGCTGGACGCCGGTGAAGACCTTTTTGTGCTCGATGTACGCGAGCCTCACGAATACCAGATTTGCAACATCGGCGGACACTTGATCCCGCTGGGTGACTTGCCCAAGCGAGTGCATGAACTCGATTCCAGCCGGGAGATCGTCGCTCACTGCCGTTCGGGCGTGCGCAGCGCGAAGGCAGTAAACTTCCTGCAGCAGGCAGGATTCCTCAAGGTACACAATCTGGCAGGCGGGATTCTGGCCTGGGCGGACCGCGTGGATCCGAAGATGCCGAAATACTAGCAGCTAGTAGCTAGTAGCTAGAAGGCCCTCCCTCCCCATTTCAGCGCTGAAAACGCGGTGGCCGGTTTTTCGGACAGGGACGACGGTAACTATCGCGACCCATCCCGTCGATGCAAGAATATGCGATCCCCCTAGATCAAAGTTCGGAGGACGCATGCGATTCGTTCTTAAGTTCCTGGCTCTTTCTCTGCTGGTTCTTCCCGCGGTAGCAGAAACATCCACCATGAACGGCAAGGCGCGGGTGTTTATCACTGATAGCCAGTCATGGGAAATCGGTGGCTACAGTGGAAGCTCGGGCGGAACCGGGGGAGCCACCGTGCATGGCGGCGCTCGCCCGCAGACTGCGGAAATCGTGAAGACTTTCGGCGAACGCTGCCAGCAAGTGATGGTGAACAACCGGCAGGAGAAGGCCGACTACATCGTTCTTCTGGACCACGAGGGTGGTAAGAGCTTCGTGCGACACAAGAATAAGGTCGCGGTGTTCGAGCGGGTGAGTGGAGACTCCATTATCAGCAAATCCACGCTTTCACTGGGCGGTTCGGTGCAGGATGCCTGTGAGGCGATCAAGAAGGATTGGTCAGCGCATGGCGCTGCCATTCGAGCAGCCGAGGAGTCTGCCCCTACGCCTCAGCAGAAACCCTCAGTGGTCACGGTTGCCGATCCGCCCAGGGCGGAAGCCTCGGCAACCAAATTGTCAATTGTGTCCAATCCTGGCGAAGCGGATATCGAAGTGGACGGCAGTTTTGTGGGCAACACGCCGTCCGAAATCGAACTCGCTCCCGGTGACCACACGGTCGTCGTGAGCAAGGACGGCTTCAAGTCGTGGGAAAAGAAACTCAAGGCCATAGGCGGTAGCGTCAATATCAACGCCGAACTGGACCCTCAAACAAAGTAAAGTTCCTGGTTTGTGAAATCGGTGCAGGTGACGGCCCGGTTGTCACAGCGGCCTGTGTCCTGGGACCTTGCTTTTCTCCCCAATCCGCTCACAATTACAAGTTCCTCCTTCCACATTTCAAAAGGAGGCTTCATGCCGTCGTCATCTCGCTTCGTGCGTGTGGTGTGGCACAAACCGATTGCCTGGTAGGTCATCGTGCGGCGGCGTTGTTCCGTGTGACCTCGAATAAGAAAACGGGGAGCTGGTGCGCTCCCCGTTTTGCTCAACCACTACCAGCTTTATTGGTTGCCGCCGCCCATCATGGCGGATTCGCTCCCAATCGCTAGTGCAGACTTCTTGCCGTAGAAGTGAATCTCAGCCAGCGACTTACTTCCGTCGCCGTTGGTTTTTACTACGGCCACGTCACCGTTTGGCTTCTGGTCCAGGTCAATTAGCCGCGCCGGAGTGGTCGCAACTACTTTCGAGCCTTTCAGAATGCTCAATTGCACGCTCGGTCCATTGCCGTCCCACTTCAGCGAGTAATCCCCGGGGGCCAGTTGTGCTCCGCCCACGGTCACCGCATCCAAAAGCTGCATGGAACCCTTGTTGGAAGCGAATGCACTTGTCGCCAACAGCACCGCCAGCCCTAACAGCAAGCCCTTGAAAATTCTTCCCACTCTCATGTCGCTCCTTTTTCTTTCCCGATAACGTCGGGAATCGGTTCTGGGCGGCTTGGACGGTTCTATTTGCGAAAAACTTGCGTTTTCTCGCAAAAGCCTTACAATGCTGCCGCGGGGTTAAGAGCATAAGCGCAGGCCGCGAGGCCTCACGCTCTCTGCTGCCGAGATTGTGCTCAGCTGGGCCGCCAAACCGAAACTGAGTCAATCCCTTAACCCCTAAACTGTTTGCCAAGCCGGGCTGACCTTCCGATCGCCCGGCTTTCGCGCATCTGGTTTCCGATACGTTTCTGGATGCTGAGAAGTTCCTTTGCGCTTCACATCGCAGTTAATACTTTGGACGCTCTGGATTCTGCGTCGTTAGCAACTGCAGGCGCACACAGCATCTCGTTGTTTTGTCTAAGAAAACCGAAATCACCGTGAATCTTCACAAAACTTCACAGTTCTTGGGACTGGCAGGAGTACTGCATGCTCGCTTCCAAAAGCAGAAAATAAAATCAGCTCATTCCAAATGAGAACTGCGAGAGGCGACGCGGCGCGGTGTCCGCTGGCGGACTAACCCGTTCGAAAGCGAACAGGGCGGCGGTCTGGGAAACATCTACTGAGCGAAATTGCGCCAAAGATGTTGAACTACGCGATTTTCAAAACTACTTTGCCAAAATTCTTTCCTTCGGATAACAATCGATAGGCCTCTGCCGCGCGCTCCATGGGGAGCACCTGGCCGATTACCGGATGCAGATGTCCATCTGAGATCCACGCGGAGAGCTGTTTCCACGCCGCACTCATCAACTCGCGATTTGCCGAAAGATAGGTCAACCACAATCCGTGAACGCTCGTGCCTTTGGCGTAGAGCAACCCGGTATCCAGTTCTGACTTTTGCCCGGTCGCGCTTCCATACACGATGACGCGGCCAAAATCGCGCAGACATCGCACACTTTTGTTGGTGTGCTCGCCGCCCAACATTTCGAACACCGCATCGACACCTTCGCCGTGCGTCAGATCCTTAATCGATTCTTGGTAATCGTGCTGCTTGTAGTTGATGCCGTGTTGCAGGCCGAGCTCTTTCATGCGCGCCAGTTTCTCATCGGAAGAAGACGTTCCGTAGGTCTCGACGCCGAGCAGTTTGCCGATCTGGAGCGCTGCCGTTCCCACACCTCCCGCCACCGCGTGAATCAGAACTCTCGGGGCTCCGCCGCCTGCCGCGGTTGCCGGGCCGAGCAAGCCCGCTTTCCAATAGGCAAAGTAGGCGGTAAAGTAGTTGACCGGAAACGCCGCTCCTTCCCCTGCGCTCCAGCTCTCGGCCACCGGCCATAGCAGTTCGGCCCGGGCCGCGATTCGCTCGGCGAATGCTGCCCACTGCGCGTATCCCATGACGCGGCGTCCGTCGCTCGCGCGCACGCCGCAGAATTCCCGGCCTGCAATCAGAGGTGGCTTCGGAGTTCCGGGATACCCGCCGTGCGCCGTCATCACGTCGGCGAAGTTCAGTCCGCCGGCTTCTACCTGGACCAATTCCTGACCAGAGCTGGGCACAGGATCTGGCATGTCTCGAAGCTCGAGCCCTTCCGGTCCTGCTAAACGACTGATGACAATGGCCTTCATAACCACAGTCTAACAGCCGGCCGAGTTGGTCCTGGAGCGCGGCTGGTCGCATGTCACATTGCGCTGTGACCAGCGTAACCCTATCGGCTTCACTCCAGGTATATACTTCCGGTGGAAATACTTATTGCTTCTCCCGGGTGTTGATTTTGAAACGGGGCGCGGAGCGCTGCTCATAGCCGTCTCAATTCATAGGCTCCGCACATAGATCGCTGGCCGACGATATTTCGGCAGGTGGGCGGCCAGTGCCGGATTCTACGCTGCACCTTCGCGGGCAGGTGAATCCTGGGGAGGTCGAAGATGGACTTAGTTGCGGTGCGTTTTTTATTTATTCTTTTTGTTGCGGTTACGTGCTTTCTAATTCAACCTTTTGGCCGGTCTCAACCCTTCGACGCAGTGGTTGGAGCATTGCTCGGGTTCGCCATCGTTGTTTTTGAGTGGCGTTTGCGGCTGGTCAGTCTTAAGCGCCTGATCGGCGCGGCCATTGGCAGCATTCTGGGCATATTCGGCGCTTACCTGTTCGCCCTGGTGATTCGCAGCAGCATTGCTCCCGGCAACACGCAGAGCTTCCTGCAGCTCATGGTCATGCTGCTGATGGCTTACGTGGGGCTGATCGTCGGGGCCAACAAGGGCGACCTGCTTAATCTCTCGGCGCTGGGCGGGGTTTTCGGCGGCGAGAAACAACTTAAGAAGAGCTACAAGATTCTAGATACCAGCGTCATCATTGATGGACGGATTGCCGACATCGCCGAAACCGGCTTTCTCGACGGCACCATCGTGATCCCGCAGTTTGTGCTGCGCGAGCTGCAACTGGTAGCCGATTCCGCCGACTCGCTCAAGCGCAACCGCGGGCGCCGCGGCCTGGACATCCTGCAACGTCTGCAGAAAGTCGCATCGGTACAGATCCAGATTGTTGAGGACGACTTTCCCGCAGTCCGGGAAGTTGATCTGAAACTGATCGAACTGGCCAAGCTGTACGAAGGCAAGATCATCACCAACGACTTCAATCTCAACAAAGTGGCGCAGTTGCAGGGCGTCGAGGTGCTGAACATCAACGAACTGGCCAATTCGCTCAAGCCGATTGTGCTGCCGGGCGAGACCATGAAAGTGTTTATTCTGAAGGAGGGCAAGGAGTACAACCAGGGCGTCGCCTATTTGGATGACGGCACCATGGTCGTCGTGGATAATGCGCGCAAGATGATTGGCAAGACCATTGACATCTCCGTTACCTCGGTCCTGCAGACGACGGCGGGAAAAATGATCTTCGGGAAATGGGATGAACGCGCTGTAGCACGCACGGAACCGCGTCCGGCGGTTACCGTGGCCACGGTGCCGATCCCCAGCGTTGAGCCGAAGAAAACCCAAGCGGTCATGGCAGAGCGGCCGGCCGAGTAGGAGGAAGTCCTTCATCTGGGCAATCGGCCGTCTTGCAACTGACCCTGTTGCAGCTAGCTAAGATGGGAACGGCGGGAGCGGTTGCTCCCGCCTTTACTTTTGCTGGAGTGCGATGGCACTCATTGCCCAGAGCTTGTCGAGCTCACGTTGATCGTGGTTCCCGCGAGGGTACCCACGACCTTCGCCCGCTGGCCCAGGAGTTTTTCGAGTTCATCCGGTTTGCCGTCCAGCGTGTACTTCCTCTGGCCATCCACAAGTACATATTTCGCGCCATTGCGCACGCACATTCTGGCGCATTCTGACGGATTCAATCCGGATTCCATATCGTGCCTGGCGCCGCAATGATTATCGGTGATCAGACCAACATATGTTCTCCCGCCTGCCGTGTTACCGGCCTCCTGGGTTTCTGGGTTGACAGGATTGCCCGAGGAGGGCTCTGGGTTGCCGGCAACCGCGAATGTTACCGTGGTGGCGGTGAACAGAGCTGCCAATCCAAGCGCGGCCACCAACGCCGTCCCGGTGCAGAACGTTATCAACGTAAACCAGGAACGATTCTTTTTCACCATACCTCCCGCACTGACGCTGACCGCACTCTCAAGTACTTGGCAGGCAGCGAGCGCCGCGGAATAAGCGTTCTTCCTTGGTTGCGCAAATGGATTGCCACGTTGCCAGCCGCTTCCGTCAACCGTAAGTTTATGTCCGCGCTTGACTTGGAGCGGCGAAGACAGTAATGCAGAAGATTCGGCCAGCGCTCCTCTCGGCAAAAAATTCACGAAACCAGCAAAATGCGGGTAAGGTAAACACTGTAGGAGGTTGCACCGGCAATGACGCGTCACTGGAATCGGCGGGATCTTCTTTAAGTCAGACGATCCCGGGAAACTTTAAGGCTGGTATGAAAAACATCTGGGCGTAACTCGCGAGCCACACCGCCAAGGCGTGGCATTCCACTGGCGCGATGCGGACGATCCCGAGAAGAGAGGCCTCACGGCATGGTCCATTTTTCCGCGGGAGTCAAAGTATTTCGATCCCAGCCGCGCCGGCCACATGATCAATTACTTGGTCGAGGACTTGGACGCGCTGCTGGAGCTGTTGAAAGAAGAAGGCGTGGAGATCGATCCCCACCGCGAAGACTACGATTACGGGCAGTTTGCCTGGATCATGGATCCGGAGGGAAATCGCATCGAATTGTGGGAACCGCCGAAGGCATCCAACAAAGGGTAGCTTGGACGACTCGTATTTGTGATTTGAACTCCCTCCTGCGTCCTCGTATACTTACAGCCCGCCATGAAGGTAGTTGTGATCATCCCGGCTGCGGGACTGGGCACCCGCATGACGTCGGCTCCCAGCGCGAAAGGCAAGAGACCCGCTGCCAGTAAACAGTTCACCGAACTGGGCGGTACGCCTATCCTCATTCATACGCTGCGCAAGTTTGCCGCCAGCCCGGAAGTGTCGGAGATTTCTATTGCCCTGCGCGCGAATGAGATGGCGGGCTTCCGCGTCCGCCTGGAGAAAGAAGCGAAAGACATTCTGCAGAAAAACATTCACCTGGTTGAAGGTGGAGAGCATCGCCAGCATTCGGTGGCGAACGCGATCAATACTGTCGCCGCTGCGCCCGACGATATTGTTCTGGTCCACGATGCAGTGCGGCCGTTTGTGACTCAGGAAATCATTCACGACGTGGTTCAGGCGGCCCAGAAATACGGCGCCGCCATTGCCGGTCTGCCAGCAGCGGACACAGTCAAGCAGGTTGAGCGTACCGCCGATGGCGCTTTGATCACCGCTACCCTTCCCCGCGAACGTGTCGTTTTGGCGCAGACGCCGCAGGGCTTCCGCTACGACGTGCTCAAGAAAGCATTCGATGAGGCGGCGGCCGACGAATTCATGGGCACGGACGAAGCAGCGCTGGTAGAGCGCTCCGGACACCAGGTAGCTGTGGTGATGGGATCGCCGCGAAATATCAAGATCACGACGCCCGGAGATTTGGAACTGGCCGAGTTCTATTTACGGAATTAGCCACGGATTTACACGGATTCTCACGGATTTGAACCTCTTTCATGGTTTCGGCGCGTTAGACTGCTGTGTGATGGCGGGCAGGTCCAGCGTGGCTGAAAACACGCTCAAACACGAAGAACTCACTCAGAAAATCATCGGCATCTTCTACGACGTGTACAACGAGTTGGGATACGGATTCCTCGAATCGGTATATCGCGAATCGATGGCGCTTGCCTTCTCAGAGTGCGGAATGAAGGTGGAGCAGGAAGTGCCTGTACCCGTTTGGTTTCGCGGCAAAAAGGTAGGGGACTATCGAGCCGACCTATTGGTGCAGCGCTGCGTTCTGCTTGAACTCAAGAGCGCGCGAACGTTGGAATCTTCGCACGAAGCCCAACTCCTGCACTATCTGCGTGCTACTGAGATCGAAGTCGGTCTATTGCTGAACTTTGGCCTGCGGCCACAGTTTCGCCGGCTGCTGTTCGATAATCAAAGAAAGAAAATCCGTGAGAATCCGTGTAAATCCGTGGCCGGGGTTTCTTCATGAGAATCGGCTATGGTTGGGACTCGCACGAGTTCAGGACGGGGATTCCACTCAAAATCGGCGGCGTGACCTTGCCTCATGCGAAGGGCCTGGGCGGCCATTCCGATGGTGACGTGTTACTGCATGCGCTGACTGATGCTCTACTCGGGGCGGTGGCCGCTCCGGACATTGGCTCGCTTTTTCCGCCATCGGATCCGCAATGGAAAGGGGCGGACTCAGCCGTCTTTCTGCGCGAAGCTTTGAAGCGGGTGCGCGAGGCCGGCTATGACGTGGCCAATGTCGACTCGACGCTGATCCTTGCCGCGCCCAAAATCGGCCCACACGCCGCGGCGATCCGCGAGCATGTGGCTGGTCTACTTGGCATCCCGGCAGACTGTGTCGGTCTGAAGGCCAAGACGCCAGAAGGCCTGGGCACGGACAACGCGGCCATCGCGCACGCCGTGGTACTGCTGGAAAGAAAACAAGCCGCGGATAAATGAAGATCGAAAGCACGGAGCTATCTCCCAAACAGCCCCTCGGGATAGCTGGCGTAACCGCCTGGCTACAGCAGGTAAGGAATAGACTCAATCGTGGAGCGTTGAACAGGAGGATCGCATTTTTGAGAAGGCCCCGTAAATCGTAAACTGCCAGTGCAAGAGGCTCCACGCTTATGACACGACCAACGACGCAGGCAATTTCACCGTTCTTCATCGTCAGCAACGTCGATCGAACCATCGCATTTTACCGCGACATGCTTGGCTTTGAGACCAGATTCCAGCAGCCGGATCGAAACCCTTTTTTCGCCATCATCGGCCGCGACGGAGCGCAGATCTTCGTCAAGTCCGATAAAGACACGGCGCCGCTGCCGAACCCCAAGCGTAGTCCCTCCATGCGGTGGGATGCCTACGTCTACGCACCGGACCCGGATGCGCTCGCCGTCGAATTTGGGGATCATGGAGCAACATTCAGCGTGCCGCTCAAAGATACTCACGATGGTCTTCGCGGGTTCGAGATTTGCGACCCTGACGGCTACGTCTTGTTCTTCGGTCGACCAAAGTAGACGGCGGGTAGCGATGCGGGGGGCAATGAGTGTCAACACCGTTGCGGATAGTTATCGACGACTGCCACACCATCGTTCATCACTTCGCAAGAGGGCTACACATGGAGGCGTCTGGCAAGGTGAGCAATATTAAACAGACAGATGTTGTCTGCCCGCCTAGACTGGCGCGTCCCTAGGAAACTATAATGCGTTGCAGGAACCCTCATGAAAAACTTCACATTCTTCCTGGTGGCAGTTGCCACATTGGCCGGCCTTGCGGCCCTCATTGCTCCTGCACCAGGGCACGCTGATGGAGAGCCTGCCCCCTTCGTTACCGAAATCCCTCACGGGTACCGCGATTGGAAGTGGATCTCCTCGGCCCATGAAGCAGGCAACCTCAACAGCTTAGGCGCTGTCTTGGGCAACGATGTAGCGTTCAACACCTTCCGGGAGGGCAAGCTTCCGTACCCGGACGGCTCAATCATTGCCGCTTTGCATTACCGCAACGTCCCATCAGACGAAAACAACAAAGTCTTTGGCCAAGCCCAATCTTTCGTTCCGGGGGCCCCCACGAATATTCAGTTTATGGTCAAGGACTCAAAAAAGTACGCCGCAACCGGCGGCTGGGGATTCGGTCACTTCGCGGACGGCAAACCTGGCGACGCGGCGTTTATGAAAAGCTGCTTCCCCTGCCACGAGAAGACCAAAGCGACCGACCTTGTCTTTACTCGTTATGCACCTTGATGCTGAAAGCTAGAGCAGATAAGGAATGAGACGATAGCCACTGCAGTTAGCTAGGACGAGTGATGAAAGAGATGCCATGCCTCCTGATCGCGTTCGTTGCTTCAAATTGAACCGACGGCGTTGGCTAGAACTCGGAGCGAGTTCCGCCTTGGCGGTGTGGCTGCCGGGTACGCGCCTTGATGCGCAATCCGCACCGCAAGCCTGCGCTCCGACCATCCCGCAGAATCATGAACCCTCTAACGGCGGATCATGCCCATATCCCATTCCCTGGCTCGACAAGAACGGCGATCACAATCAGGCTGCCATGCCGAATGTCGAACTCTCCAGTATCTATCACTTCAAGGGAAAGTTGGCCCGCTGCAATGCCTTCCACGGTATGGGCACGGATAACAAAGGAAACCGCCTCGGTGGGGCACTCCGACCACCGACTACAGCTACATGGCCGGCGAGTACTGGGCGGGACGCCAGGCCCACCGAGCCGTCTTCGCGCACACCTGACTCACCGTATTCAAGGGACCGGCGGTCCCCGCGAACCAGATCCATGATTTTCATTCGCCCATTTCGCCCGAAGGCTTGTATTGGGTCACACCTGTGCCACCCACCGGCCTTGTATTTTCTACGGACGGCAAAACCGCCACGCTCGAGATGGCGAACGCGCCCATCATCGACCAACCGCGTTGGCCGGCGATGGATGCTGAAACCAATACTGCATTCCTGGACTTCAAGTTGGTGTTCACGGCGACCGAGGAACCGGTCAAGTACGAAAACGCGATGCAGCAGTATCGATTCGAAGGCTTCACGGCAAGGGCGCAACTCGAAGCAACGGTTCGCGTCCCGTTGATCGATTTCACCTTCAAGACTGACCCGCTGGAGACGTCCAGGTGCGATTTCGCAGTGATGGGCAGTGAAGTCAACGGAAAGTACTATGAGGCATAAACGAACATGCGGAAACAATCCGTTGATAGTTTGCGATTGGCAGCGACAAACGCGCTTCTGTCCAAGAATCACTGGTTTTCGGTTGGTCGGCAACCCGGAAGCGATGCGACCCGCTAACTGGTAGGCAATCGGCTCAATCGGCGAAAAATCCCCATTAAACTCACTGACCCGGCAGGGCAGCCAGTTCTACTTTTCGGCCTCGAATCCGCGGCCGACCCGGAACACGTGGCCATCGGGATGGCGAAGGTGCATCTCGCGCACGTTCCACGGCATATCGGTGGGCGGAAATGTGACCTCCAGCCCGGCGGCGACGCAATGCTTGTGCATCGCGTCCACGTCGTCCACCCAAACCGACATCCAAACGCCCTTGTCGCCCTCTTCGTCTCCCTCCTGCTGAAACGTAGTGGTGTTGGCGCCGCGGCCGCGGCCTCCCTGCGCCCCCTGACAAAGAAAGATGCAAGTTTCCTTACCCGATCCAACCGCGCCAAATGTCGGAGGTGTTCCCCAGTCCCACAATTTCTTCCATCCCCACTTCTCAAACCACGCGACCGTACTGGCGATGTCGGACACGTTCAATATCGGAGTCAAACCTTTGGCTTCCATAGCGAAAGCAGAATAACACCCGGCCGACCCAGGGATTTGGCCTATCGTTGCAAAGACATTTCACCAGTAATGCTGCGTAGCCTCTCCTTTTCAGACCGACTCGAATTCTCCCGCCAGCTTTGCGTGTCTTGCTCGCGCCGCTTCCACCAGCGCGCGGAAAATTGCGCGGGAGGGTTCGTCGTCATCTACGGATCGCTCCGGATGCCATTGCACCGCTAGTACGAAGTGATCTGGGGTTGTCCCCTCAACCGCTTCGATGATTCCGTCTTGCGGGCTGCGCGCGGCGACGCGCAGACCGTCTCCGACCACGTCGGCGGATTGGTGATGACTAGAATTCACGGGGATGGCAAGCGGCTGCGCCCCAGGGGCTAAAGCCCCCGAACTGCTGTCCGCCTGTGCGGCACGGCTGAAGCCGTGCCCTTCCACGCTTTTACCGGGGGCTGAAGCCACGATCTTTGCCAGCTTCGATCCCGTCTCCACCTCGACCGGGTGCGCGACGGCGACCGTTCGTCCGGCCGCATGATTGATGGCCGATTCAATGTGCTGGATCAGCGTACCGGTGCGGTACACGTTCAAAACCTGCATACCGTAACAAATGCCGAGGACTGGCTTGCGCATGTTGTACGCATCCTGCAAAAGGAGTTCGTCCACGGTATCGCGTCCAGCATCGGCGGCAGCGGTCTCGCGATGGCGCGGCGCGTCGTACTTCGCAGGATCAACGTCTGCTTTGCTGCCCGGCAACAATACCGCGTCGCAGCGTTCGATGAGCTTCATGAGTTCCGCCGGGGGCTGATCCAGCGGGATGCGCACGGGTTCTCCTCCCGCCATCTCAACCGCGCGCTCATACTGGGGCAAGGAGCGTTCGGCATATTCTCGGTCCCCGGAATGGGGAACCGGGATGGCGATTCGAGGACGCATATTGATGATTGTAGCCTGCCGCTTACCGGCTGGCGCGTTCGATCTCTGCCAGACCTTTCGTTTGCCGGTAGTTACGGAGTTCCATGACGGTAGCTGAAATCAATACGATCGCGGCCACGACGCAGGCCGCAGGCGCGGCGATGTGGCGATAGGCCAAGGTCATGTTTGGATGGATTCCCCGCAGGCGTCCGGCAAGGACAATTCCCAGAATTCCCAGCAGCAAGCTGACGGCAAAGGAGAGTAGCGTCAGCAAGAAAGTTACGAGCAGAATCCGCGCCGGGATCCAATACCAGCGGGGATTCTGGGCGGCTGCCTTAGTTACTGGCATCACAGTTGATTGTAGCGCCAACGCTGCGGAGCACGCTTCGTTCACCACAGAGTCAGAGAGAAGTCCCTTTTCTTTCTTGTTTTTCCCTGTGCCCCTGTGACTCTGTGGTAAATGCCAGCCTTGCCTGCCAGAACCTAGGCCTAGGGCAGCCCAGAGGGGTCAGTGCGCTACAATATCTTTCATGTCGCAGGCAGCCCCAGCAATGACGCGCCCCCCGGCGGAGGTGGTCCGCCAGACCCCGGTTTCGCAAGCGCCGAATGGCATTTGTTACGCGATTGCCGGCGAGGTCACCGTTCCCGCTTCGGATTTGGAGCGCATGGTCGCCGCTGTTCCTGACTCGGCAGCGGCCGCGCTGCAACGCAAGGCTTATTATTTCGTGCCGCTGACCGTGAACCAGGGCGACGAGACTGTGATCGCCGACCGTTACGACGTTGCGCTCAGCGACAATGCCGTCTGCCACCGCAATCTCGATCTGGGCGACTCGCAGTGCGTGTTCATCTCGACGCGCCTCATGGACGACAAGTTTTCCGTCGCATTCGAGTTCTATATCAACGTGGGGCACGCGGTGGTCGAGCGGGCTGGAGTGTCGCAGGAGTTTGCTGATCTGGTGTGGAAGCAAGTGGAAGCCGGGGCGCGTGGCGAGACTTCGCTGGATGCCTGGGAGTCGCGGAAATTCGCGACTTCGCCCGGACCCGATGCCGAGAAGCACAAGAACGAATATTTTGCGGCGACTTTCTCGGATGCGATTTCGATTTACCTGCTGTCCCTCTTTATCGACGTGGATTATTACGATCTGCGGGAGCGCGATTACCCGCTGCTCGCTCCGGCGCAGATGGCGGAACGGCTGAGGAAAGTTGCGGAGCTGTTTCCGGCGAATCCGGGGTTTGAGTTCGCGATTTACTACAAGCGGAGAAGTTAGGGAGGGTTGTTCCCACTCGAACGCTACTGTCATACTGTTACAATCAGCTACTTTGCCAAGGTCGACTTCGATTTTGCAGCCGAAGATTGCTTGATTAACCAGACAGATCGCTGTGTCGTAAACTGTCGGTATGCCCATTACTCCGGAGCAGGTGGACATTTGGCGCGCCGCACCCACCGAGACACAAACGCTCGAATTCAAGGAGGCAAAGAATCAATACGATACTGACAAACTCTTCAGTTACTGCGTCGCGATCGCAAATGAGGGCGGCGGATACCTGGTTCTCGGCGTCACTAACAAACCTCCGCGCGAGGTGGTTGGTACAAAGGCTTTTCTGAGCCCCATCGCAATTGCTGAGAGGATATTTCAGGCGGTGGGATTTCGAGTGGATATCGATGAGGTTAACCATCCAGCGGGTCGGGTGCTCGTGCTTTCCGTTCCGTCACGCCTAAAAGGAACTGCATACCATCTAGACGGAAAGTATCTAATGCGCTCGGGCGAATCCCTGACTCCAATGAGCGAAGATCAACTCCGCAAGATTTTTGCGGAGGGCAAGCCGGACTGGCTCGAAGAGCATTCCAAGACCGGCCTTGCAGTTGACGAGGTTATCCGACTCTTGGACACACAGACGTTTTTTGAGTTGCTAAAACTGCCATACCCAACTGACCGAAACGGAGTAATTGACCGGTTAACGAGTGAGAGGTTAGTTGACCAGATTGGTAACGCCTACTCGATCAGGAGACTTGGCGGACTACTCCTCGCCAAAAAGATCGCGGAATTCCCGGATTTGTCTCGCAAAGCCCCACGAGTCGTGGTGTATCCCGGAAAGTCAAAGCTCGATACCAAGCTCGATCGGATAGGCACGATGGGCTATGCGGTAGGCTTTCAGCGTTTGGTCAATTTCGTGATGAGTCAAATGCCGCAAAATGAGGCGATCAAGAACGCCCTCAGGACCGAGATTAAACTTGTGCCGGAGATTGTCATCAGAGAACTGGTCGCGAATGCCATGATCCATCAGGATTTTTCGATAACTGGAGCAACGACAGTGGTAGACATTTACAGCAATCGAATCGATATTTCCAACCCAGGACAACCAATTGTGCCAGCTGAGAGATTCATCGACGGGTACCAATCCCGCAACGAGCGCCTGGCAGATTTCATGCGCCGCATGCGCATCTGCGAAGAGAAAGGTAGCGGAATCGATAAGGTCGTGCATGCGGCAGAGTTTTACCAATTGCCAGCACCGAGTTTTGTATCTGACGCCGTCAGAACGCAAGTCACAATTTACGGGCCAGCTAAGATTGGGGCTATGGATAGAGCAGACCGGATCCGGGCTTGCTATCAGCACTGTGCGCTGAAATATGTGATGTCAGAGCGCATGACCAATCAATCGTTGCGCCAACGCTTTGGCTTGTCGGAATCGAAGAGCGCTATCGCTTCGCAAGCGATAGCGGCGACCGTTGATGCGGGAATGGTCAAGCTAGATGAGAAGGTCGGAACTTCAAAAAAATATGCCCGGTATGTTCCGTTCTGGGCATGAATCTTAATTTATGCGGAATGCTCGCTTCCTACGAGATGTTACGTAACAGGCTGATACGAAAGGGCTTCCTTATTTAAGCGTTAGCCGTTGCGAACCTCGGTACCTTTCATGCCTGTCACCGTCCGATCGTTCGCCAAGATTAATCTCGGGCTGCGCATTGGTGCGCTGCGGGCGGATGGCTTTCACGGCCTGCGCACGGTGTATCAGACCATCGCTCTGCACGACATCATTCGTGTGCAGGTCGTTCGCGGCACGGGCATCGAGATTCGGTGTAAGGACACTCGCGTCCCCATGGACGAATCGAACACGTGCTGGCGGATTGCAGAGCGGGCCATGGCGGCGCTCAAGGCGCGTGGGCGCGTGATCATTGAAATCGAAAAGCGTTTGCCGGTGCAGGGCGGGCTCGGGGGAGCGTCGGGGAACGCGGTGGCGACGCTGCTCGCGCTGGAACGAGTATTGAAAAAGGAGTTGCCTGGGCCGGAGAGGTTGGGGGTCGCAGCGGAGGTCGGGTCAGACTTGCCTTTGTTTCTGATCGGTGGCACGGTGCTCGGAGTTGGGCATGGGGAAGAAGTTTATCCCCTGCCGGACTTGCCGGCGGTGCCATGTGTGGTGACGACTCCCGAGATTGGGGTCTCGACTCCGAAGGCGTTTGGGGATTGGGATTTGTTGATCGCGGGCGAATCTCAGGGGCTAAAGCCCGAATCTCCTCGGGTGCCTATCGGCACGGCTGAAGCCGTGCCCTTCCACGGCAGCGCAGACGTTTCGGGGCGAAGCTTGATTTCCCAATCTGCCGAGCTGCGCTCGGCTGGGCGGACGAGGGCGTCCGCACCTACGCGACCAGGTCCCGCCGCTACGCAATTTCGGACGGGCGAGGACGCCCGTCCCTCCATCGAAGAAGATCCGTCAAAATTGACGGCGGGGATTCCCTCCGATAGAATGGTTGAGTTCGGTCGCGCGGTTTCCGCGTGGCTCAGCGGCCAGACGCAGCACAAATATAGGTCTGGCAAGGTTTTAGCCGGTGTCCCTGTGAACAGAGGCAGGGGCCGGGCCGAGACTCCGCTTCTCGACCTCGTCCGTACCGGGATCGAAAACGACTTCGAGCGAGTCGTCTTTCCTCAGTATCCCGAATTGCGAGAGGTCAAGCGTGTGCTGGAGCGCGCAGGCGCTTTTTATGCCTCGCTCTCGGGTTCCGGTTCCGCGATTTACGGACTGTTTGCATCCCGGGCAGCCGCGGAAAAATCCGCTGCTAAGTTGCGCCGAGACGGAATACCGGCGACGGCGACGAGCACGCTGACACGACGGCAGTACTGGAAGAAGATTTTCGATTGACGATTTGAGATTGCAGATTTTTGCTGCGCTGTTAGCTTTTCAATCTAAAATCTGAAATCATCAATCTGCAACCAGGTTACTGGGCCGTCGACTAATGGTAGGTCAAGTGCCTTTGGAGCACTTTGTCTAGGTTCGAATCCTAGCGGCCCAGCCAGAACCCCAGCTCTTAGCCATTAGCTTTTGGCTCTTGGCTTCGGTGCCGAAGTTGGGACGGCAGATTTGAGCTAAAGGCTAAGAGCTAACAGCTAAAGGCTGAAAACCATGGCCACTCTTGCGACAGCGACGGAAAAGAAAGCTCAGATGAGCGCCGACGAAAAACCGGAGCGCAAGCCTCAACGCAGCCGCGCGGATGACAAGTTCAAGATCTTCTGCGGCACCGCCAATGAGCCGCTTGCCGATGAGGTCTGCGCTTTTCTCGGGCTGACTCGCGGCCAGGCGCTGGTGACCCGTTTCAAAGACGGCGAGGCCTACGTTCAGATCCAGGAGAATGTCCGTGGCGCCGACGTCTTCGTGATGCAGCCGACCTGCCGCCCGGTGGACGAGCACCTGATGGAGCTTCTGCTGATGATGGACGCGCTCAAACGCGCCTCGGCGCGGCGCATCACCGCGGTGGTTCCGTACTATGGCTACTCCCGGCAGGATCGGAAAGACAAGCCGCGGGTGCCGATTTCTTCCAAGCTGGTGGCGGATCTGCTTACCACGGCGGGCGCGGATCGAGCCCTAATCGTCGATTTGCACGCCCCGCAGTTGCAGGGCTTCTTCAACATTCCGGTGGATCACCTGTTCGCGTCGCCGGTGCTGGTGGACTATTTCAAGCGTCTGAACCTCCCGCATTTGACCGTGGTTTCGCCGGATGCGGGCGGTGTGGAACGCGCGCGCTTTTTCGCCAAGAAGATGGATTCCGCTCTCGCCATCGTGGATAAACGCCGCGTGGATGTGAATGTGGCGGAAGTCATGCACGTCATCGGCGATGTCAATGGCCGAACCTGCCTGGTGATCGACGACTTGATCGACACCGCCGGCACGCTGGTCAAGACCGCCAGCGCTCTGCTGGAGAACGGCGCCATTGCGGTTTATGCCTGCGCCTCGCACCCGGTGCTTTCTGGACCGGCCGTGGAAAACATTTCCCGCTCCCACATTCGCGAAGTGGTGGTCACGAACACGATCCCGCTGAGCGAAGCAGCAAGCAACGAGTCCAAGATCAAAGTTCTTTCCATCGCTGGTTTGATCGGACGTGCGATCCAGTCGATTCACGAAGAAACGTCCGTCAGCAAATTGTTCTTGTAAACAGGAATCAAAAATATGGCAACTGCAACTGAAAGCAACATATTGGAAGCGCAGCCGCGCACCGCGGGCAACAAGAACGACGCACGCCGGGTGCGCCGCGCCGGCAAAGTTCCCGCGGTACTCTATGGCGCCGGCAAGGAAGCCGTGCCGGTCAGTCTCGAACCACGCCAGATCTCGCGCATCCTGCACTCAGAATCCGGCTACAACACGATCTTCGACCTGACCCTCGATGGCGGCGAGCGCACCAAGGCTATGATCGTGGACTGGCAGTACGAGCCCATCAAAGGGGCCCTGCTGCACATTGACCTGAAGCGCATCGCCATGGACAAGACGCTCACGGTCAACGTGCCCATCGTGCTCAAGGGCGAAGCCGCCGGCGTGAAACAGCAGGGTGGCATTTTGGAGCAGATTCTGCGCGAGGTGGAAATCGAGTGCTTGCCTGCCGACATTCCGGCCTCGATTGAGTTGGACGTCAGCGAACTGGTGTTCGGGAAGGTGCTGCGCGTATCGGATCTGCCGCACGCGGAGAAGTTAAAGTTTCTCAGCGATCCGAACGGGCCGGTAGCTACAGTCATCTCGATCAAGGAAGAGGTGGCGCCCACTCCGGAAGCAGTGGCCGCCGAAGCTGCCGCCACCCCGGCCGAACCCGAGGTCATCAAGAAGGGCAAGCAGGAGACCGAGGAGGAAGGCGCGGAAGGGGCTGCAGAGAAGCCCGAGAAACCGGAGAAGGCAGAGAAGAAGGAAAAGAAATAGCGGGGCATCTTCACCACAGAGTCACAGAGACACAGAGGACGCTTGGATTGCGAGGCGAAAAACGAAGGTTGAGATTTTTCTCTGTGCCTCTGTGGTGAACAGGTTTGACGATTGGCGTGAAGCTTATTGTGGGTCTCGGCAATCCGGGAATCGAATATCAGTTTACGCCGCACAATCTGGGATTCCTGGCCATCGACCGGATCGCAAACGAGCACGGTGTGGAAGTGAGAAACCGGCAATGCCACGCGCTGACCGCAAGAGCTGCGATTGGTTCAGAAACGGTTCTGCTGGCCAAGCCAGAGACTTTTATGAACCTGAGCGGCATGTCAGTGCGCGAGTTAGTGGAAAAACACGAGGTCAAGCCGGAAGAAGACCTGATCGTGATTCAGGATGAATTGGATTTTCCGCTGGGGACGGTCCGGCTTCACCGCAACCGCAGCTCAGCGGGGCACAACGGGATCGAGTCGGTGATCGGAACGCTGGGAACGAAGGATTTTCTGCGGATTCGGATGGGCGTCGCGCCTGATCGCAAGATTGAAGATGGGATGAGTTATTTGCTATCACCGATGCGCAAGGCGCAGCTCAAGGTCGCGGATGAAATGCTCGATACCGCTGCCCAGGCAGTGAAGATGATTTTGGCGGAAGGCGCGGCGGCGGCCATGAACCGCTTCAACCGCAAAGCGGAGGATACGTCATCCTGAGTGGTCTTTAGACCGCGAAGAATATGTAAATTTCCGGCGGTTTGAAGGGAAATGCATAGATTCTTCGCTGCGCTCAGAATGACGTTAAAGAATTGGAGAAGAAATGAATCGCACTTATGAACTCATGTTCATCGTCCGCCCGGATATGGCGGAAGAAGACCAGGACAAACTCATTTCCATATTGGAGTCGGCTGTGGGCTCCTCGGGCGGGCAGGTGAAAAATGTGGAACGCATGGGCAAGCGGCGTCTCGCATACACGGTCCGGAAGTTTCACGACGGCATTTACGTGCTGCTCACGGTGGAAGGCAGCGGTGGCCTGATTCATGAACTGGAACGCCGCCTGCGCGTCACCGAACCCGTGATCAAGTTCCTCACCGTGCGCATCGACGAGGAGCAGAAGCGTCTGGACAAGATCAAGGCGATCAAAGACGCGAAGCGCAAAGCCGTCCCGGCCCCGGCACAGCCCCAGGCTGCCGGAGAAGCCCCGGCAGTCACGGCGTAAGAAGAACCGTCGTTGGTCGTTGGCCCTTGGCCAACGGACGCGAGCATTTTCGCCGTTCCTCGCGTCGAAGGTACAACCAGCTAACGACTAACGGCCAACGACCAACGACAGATTTTAAGGAGCATCATGGCTGACGAAACCAGAGCAACACCAACCGCCGAATCATCCTCCAGCGGGGATCGCCCCGATCGCGGGGAGCGTCGTCCACCCCGCCCCGGCGGTCCCGGAGGCGGACGCGAGGGTGGCCCCGGCGGCCGCAAGTTTTTCCGGCGCAAGAAAGTTTGCAAATTCTGCGTGGAAAAGATTGAGGCGATCAACTACAAGGACATCCGGCTGCTGGCGCAGTTTGTGGCGGAAAGCGGGAAGATCGTTCCCCGCCGCCTGACCGGCGTTTGCACGCCGCATCAGCGGCGCTTGTCCTCGGCCATCAAGCAAGCGCGCAACATCGCCTTGCTGCCGTTTGCCGGCCGGGCCTCGTAGAACAGCTCGGCCACGGATTTACACAGATTTTCACGGATCAGTTTGTGAAATAAGAGTTTCATCCGTGTGAATCCGTGCAAATCCGTGGCCACAAAGAAATTCAAGACGGAGTCATCTTATGGAAGTCATTCTTAAAGAAGATGTAGCGAAATTGGGCGCCCGTGGGGATGTGGTGAAGGTCGCCGAAGGCTATGGCCGCAATTACCTGTTGCCCCGCAAGCTCGCGATCGAGGCTTCCGCCGGCAACAAGGCGGTGATTGAGCAGATGAAGGCGGCGTCGGTTCGCCGTTCTGCCAAGGAAAAAGCGCAGGCGGAGGAGCTGGCCAAACAGTTTGACGGACTCTCGGTTTCGTTCCAGCGCCGTTCCGGGGAACACGACCAGCTTTTCGGCTCGGTCACGTCGAGCGATATCGGGGACGCGCTGGAGAAAAAGGGCTTCAACGTGGACCGCCGCAAGATCCAACTCCACGAGCCTCTGCGAACTTTGGGCGAGTTCACGGTCCCCATCAAGCTGCACAAGGAAGTGACCGCGCACCTGAAAGTTGTAATCGAGAAGGAAGCGGCGGAATAAGAACCGCATCCCTACTTGCGCGACAAGATGAACAACCCAGCTTCTGGGACTGTGCCAAGTTACTTTCGCTAAGCCACAGAGGGGGCGGAGCGCACTGGAAATGACGCAAGGCCTTTACCAACAACGGCCTACTGTCAGCAGAAATCCTGCCAAACTCCTATAATTCTGCTCACGGTTCTCATCCTGACACGTCCATAGCTATGCAACCGGGAAGAACGGCAATGGCGCCCGGTGCAGTCGAGGACAGAGAAAAATATGCCGGCCGAGGCGTGGGCTATACCATTTGCGGTTGGCGAGGGCTCCCTCCGGGAAGCAAGACGGGACCACAGGGAAGAAGAGGCTAGCAGAACCCAGGACCCCCAGTTTCGGGGCCATATGGCTGGGCAAAGTCTAGGCCGTATCGACGACACATTGCTGGTCCGCGAAGCGCAGCGCGGCAATCGGGCTGCATTCGAGGAGCTGGTGCGGCACTACGACCAGGCGGTGCTCCGGCTGGCCATTCATCTCACCGGAACCGAACACGAAGCCCAGGACATTTACCAGGAAGCGTTCCTGAAGGCGTACAAGAGCGTGGGGAACTTCCGCTTCGAGTGCTCCTTCTACACCTGGATCTACCGCATCGTGACCAATCTCTGCCTGGATCACCTGCGAAAGAGGCAAGTGCGCAAGGAAGATGCGCCGGTGGCGACGGATGCAGCCGGTGAGCAGTACGATGTGCTGGAGCAAGTTCCGGACGGCCGGGCCGGCGCCAATCCGGAGCGCGACCTGATGCGTCGTGAACTGGGCGGGCGCATCCATCAGGCCCTGGAAAAATTGACGCCCCGGGAGCGCATGGTGTTTGAACTGAAACACTATCATGGGCTCAAGTTGCGAACCGTGGGCGAAGTGCTGAATACGACCGAAGAAACGGCCAAGAATACTTTGTTTCGCGCCACCCAGAAGCTGAGGGGAGCGCTGGCGGATATGAGATGAGAAGAGGCTGCCGAGCTCGGCTCGACAGCCGCGGGCGGCTGTCGCCACGTGAGTAGAAGATATCCCCCAAGGGGGTGCGATTATGAAATGTGAGTGGGTCCAAGACAACGTTCTACTGTACGTCTATAACGAGCTGGCCGATGACGCTCGTTACGAACTGGAGCAGCATCTGGCACGCTGCCCGGATTGCACTGCGGAGCTGAAGACTACACGCAAGTTTCACGCCGTGCTGTCTGAACTGCCGGTCGAGGAGCCTTCCCCGAACCTGATGGCGGCTTCCCGCATGCGCCTGCAGGAAGCGCTGGAAACCACCGAGCAGGGCGGCTTTTGGCATCGCCTGGTCTTCGATCCCGGCGTCTGGCTTCGTCAGATTCGTTTTTCTCCCGCCTTGGCGGCTGCGATCTTCATGATTGGTTTTGCCGGTGGCATCGGCGCCACCTACAGGGTCGTGAATGGCAATGGCGGAGTCGCCTCCATGGTTGCAACTCCTGCCAGTCCCGCCGAATCTTCCATCACGGGCATTCAATCGATCTCCCAGGAGCCCGGATCCAACCAGATCAGCATCAAGTACAACACAGTTTCCACCCAGCAAGCGCAAGGCTCGCTCAACGATCAACGCATCCAGCAGTTGCTGCTGTTTGCGGCTCGTAACAACTACAACTCGGGTGTGCGCATGGATTCGGTGGACCTGCTGACCCAGCAGCCCAACGACACGCATGTTCGTGAAGCCCTGATGTATGCCCTGCGCTATGACTCGAATCCGGGAGTGCGCCTGAAGGCACTGGATGGCTTGGGCACTTACGTCAAGAGCGACCCGCGCGTGCGTGATGCGCTGCTCGAGGCCTTGATGAATGATTCCAATCCGGGGGTTCGAACGGAAGCTCTGCATCTGCTCGAACCGGTGCGGGCGGACAGCAGCGTGCGGGCGGTTCTGCAACAACTGGCGCAGAACGATCAGAACCAGTACATCCGGTCGCAGGCACGCGCCATGCTGGCCCAGCTTCCGGAGTTTGATTGAAAAAGAATGCGGGGACGGGCTCAGGCCTGTTCAGCCGATCACGGTCGGCGGTATGAGGATGAGAATTAGGACGGTGAATGTTGAAGAAGCTCTCTAAATTCGGGGCGGTGCTGCTGCTGATTTTTCCGGTGGTGATTCAACCGCTGGCCAGAGCGCAACAGACCCGCGTTTATGGTGAAGGCGGAAACTGGACCCAGGAGATCACCGGATCTCTGGCCGCGGCAAAGAATCTCAGGGTCAAGGTGGACATCGGCTCGGTGCGCGTGGAAGGCGGTTCGCAGCCGGGCATCAGCTATGTGATTCGCAATCATTCTTGTACTTCGTCCGAAGACCGGGCCCGCCGTGATTTCGAGAACTACAAAATCAGCGCTTACGTCCGCGGCGATACCGCCTGGATTGTGGGGGACTGGGAAGGTGGGCATGCTCACAAGTTCTCCGGTGAGTTTGTCCTTAACGTGCCCCGCGAGATGGATGAGGTCAAAATCGAGACCGACGGGGGCAGTGTTACCACCGCCTCGATCTCGGGCCGGGTCGATGCGGAGAGCGGCGGCGGCAGTATTCGCCTTGATGACATCGGCGGCGTCATCAACGCCGAAACTGGCGGCGGCAGCATTGATGTCGGCAATGTCGGTTCCGACGTCAGCCTGCACACTGGCGGAGGCTCCATCAAGGTGAATTCGGCAAAAGGCCAGATCGAAGCTGAAAGCGGCGGCGGCAGCGTGACCATCATTTCCGGTTTGCAAGAAGCGGTTCTGGAAACCGGAGGGGGCAGCATCCAGGTGGAGCGCTGTAATGGCAAGGTAAAGGCCTCGACCGGAGGCGGCAGCATCGATCTGGGTGAGATCGGTGGCTCCGCGGAAATGGAAACCGGAGGGGGCAGTATCCGGCTGAGTTCGGCCAAAGGGCCGGTGCGGGCTGAGACCGGAGGGGGCAGCATCGAATTGCTGGGAGTTCCCTCGGCCCGCGCGGAGACCGGTGCCGGCGGCATCGAAGTGAAGATGGTCGCGTCAAACGGGGAGCGCAACGATTCCGAGCTCGAGACTTCCGCGGGCGATATTACGGTCTACCTGGCGCCGAACGTGAACATCTCGGTGCGCGCTTCGATTGAAGTCGCCAATGGCCATACCATTCGCTCGGAGTTTCCCGAGATCCGGGTCACTACCGAAGGCGGGGATTACGGTCCACAGACGGTCACTGCAGAAGGAAATCTGAACGGCGGCGGGCCTGTGCTGAAGGTACAGACCTCGACGGGCGACATTTCATTCCGCCGCAGTAGCCGGTAAGAAAATTTGCAGGCTGGAGGTTAATATGCGGAACTCAATCCTAATAACCATGCTCGCGCTGCCGCTGCTGGCCATCGCAACGTTTGCGGTCGATCATTCCTTTGATCCGCCCGTCGGGTCCTGGAGCGAGGAATCATGGGACGGCAGCTCTTATCTGGGGGTGGACACGCGGGATGTCACTTCCGATCGCCTGGCTACTCTCCATCTGAAAGAAGAGAAGGGCGTGGAAGTGACCATGGTGGATCAGGATGCTCCCGCCGGCAAGGCTGGCCTGAAGGAACAGGATGTGATTCTCACTTTGAATGGTACTGAGGTGGAAAGCGTCGAGCAACTTCGCCGTATGATCCGGGAAACGCCGCCAGGGCGCGTGGTGACGCTCGGCATCAGCCGCGATGGCCAGCCGCTGACCATAAAAGTACAGCTCGCCGATCGCAAGAAGGATTTCGCTTATGCCTTTGGGCCAAACCATAAGGATTTCAAGTTTACGATGCCTGCGATGCCACCCCTGCCGGACATCGATCTGCCGGTTTCCATCGTGATGGTGCATTCCTCGATGCGCAGTGGTCTCATGGTGGAAAATCTTACCCCTCAACTGGGAGACTTCTTTGGAGCCAAGAATGGTCAGGGTGTGTTGGTGCGTTCGGTGGAAAGAGGCAGCCGCGCAGAGAAGGCGGGCTTCCGCGCCGGAGACGTAATCGTCAAGATCAATGGCGAACCTATCAATGACAGCAGCGACTTCGGTCACGCCCTGCGCTCCCGCAAGGACAACACGGCCGCCATCAGCGTGATCCGCGACAAAAAGGAACAAACCATCACGCTCACTCTGCCCGAGCGCAAGCAGTCAGATATTTTCCGTGAAAGCCTGGAGATTCCCGAGCTCGATGCCGAAACCTGCAAAGAGTTGAGCCAGTTACGATCTGAAATGGCTCGCATGAAACCGGAGATGGAACAGGCCATCCATCGGCAGGTTGCCGAAGTCGAGCGAATGAAGCCGGAAATTGAGCGACAAACCCGGGACATGCTCAATCAACGGCAGCAACTCAAGCAACAAATGCGCGAAATGCAGCGCCAGTTCCACGACCACCAGCATGAAATCCAGAGAGAACTCAGGCAGGAACTTCAGGAAGACAACGAGATCTAAGCGGAACCGACTAGGCGCTTGAGCTATCGGCTGCTGACTTGCGCCCGGCTGTGCTGCCCATCCGAGGCTCGGCAAACGCGGTTTCGTCCCGCCTGTTTTGCCGCATACAAGCCCGCGTCAGCGGCTCTCACCAGTTCATCGCGAGTAACGCCATCGTCAGGATAGTTGGCGGTTCCTGCGCTTATGGTGACCGGCCGCGGCACTCCTGGGAACTGCCAGGCCTCCACCATCTTTCGCAGCTTTTCTGCTACGCTCAAAGCATGCTGGGGGTTGGTTTCGAAGAGCAGAATGGCGAATTCTTCTCCTCCATACCGGCATACTACGTCGATCTTCCGCAGATGCTGGTGGAAAAGCGAAGACACCTGGCGCAGCGCCTCATCCCCCAGCAAGTGCCCGAATTCGTCATTCAACTGCTTGAAATGATCAATGTCAATCATGATCACGGCCATACCGGCGCCGAATCGCCTGGCCCGCTCGATTTCCTCGGCAACCCGCATTTCGAAGAACCTGCGATTGAAGGTCCCGGTCAATCCGTCGAGATACGCCAGCTGCTTGACGCGCTCCACATAGTGAGCATTCTGGATGGCCGTGGCGCAGATATCGGCAACGGATTCCAGGGGCTGCGTGTCGTTGGTGTGAAATGCATCAGGCTGCGCGCTGTCCAGCACCAGGACGCCGACCGTCTGTCCAAATGCGACCAGCGGAATGCACATGCGCGCCGCGGTTTCGAGGTAGAAACCGACG
Source organism: uncultured Acidobacteriota bacterium (assembly GCA_963770485.1). Lineage (GTDB taxonomy): Bacteria > Acidobacteriota > Terriglobia > Terriglobales > Acidobacteriaceae > CAVVEC01. The sequence goes on along the minus strand of CAVYPX010000002.1, from coordinate 36,199 downwards.
TAATCGGGTGCTGTTTTCACATCGTTCTCAACCACGGTCCTTCCCGCAGCCAGGGCCCGTCCCCACAGCCCCGCATTCGCCGGCAACCGTCCGCCTTCCGGAACCCGTGAAGTGAGATTTCCGTGGCTGGCCCGCAACACCACGTCCTCCTCATCGTTCAGGAGCACCGAAACATGGGACACGGGAAACGCCTGCTGAATCAACGAACACACCTTAGAGAGCAATTCCTTCAGGTCCAGCACCGCGGTCATCTGCTGCGCGATGGCATTGATCACCTCCAGTTGCGAGGCGCGGCGCCGCTCCAGCGAATACAGCCGGGCGTTCTGCAAAGCCATCGAGGCTTGGGTGGAAAAAAGAGTGAGCAGGTCAATCGTCTCTGCGTCGAAGTGGTTCAGATTTTCACTCTGGCAATCCAGCACGCCCACGACTTTGTCCCGGACCATGAGCGGCACAGCTACTTCTGAGCGCGTGTCCTTCGCCGACGAAACGTAGCGTGAATCCTTGCTGACGTCTGGGGCGTAGATGGGGCGCTTTTGTTGTGCCGCCGAACCGGTGATGCCTTTTCCTATCGGCAGCCGGATTTGGTCTTCACCCTCATCCCAGCCGACCTGGCGGCGCACATAGAGTTCATTTTCCTTGTCTACCAACAGGATAGCGACGTTCCGCACGTGGAAATAGTCGCGGGCGATGGTCAGGATTTGCTGCAGCACCTCGTCCAAATCAAACGTGGACAGCACCGTCTGACTGGCATCGTAAAGGATGGAGACCTTCTGCATAGTGCTGCGGGCATTCTAAGGCCTGCGGCGTGGTTACCGAAGTTCCCAAAGTAACCAGGCAGGTGGCTGCGGTCGATGTGTAAAGGGAGCTCCCGAAGCTTTTTCATGGCTTGCGCGGCTTCGACCGGCCTTCCCACCCAGCTACCGCCTTGACGATGCCGAAGGCGACCAGGCAAAACCAGAAATCTACCACCAGGCCGAGATCCATCTGAAACGGGACGTGACGCGCACGCGGCGGCAGGTAGCGTACCAGCAGAAAATAGGCCGCGTTTCCTGCCAGCACGGCCACCAGGGCGTGCACGAAATTGGCGACTGACTTGGTCATGGCTTCAATCTGCGCGGATTCACCTCCCCGACTGTAGCCGTCGGGACGCCTCCTGCTAACATCCCTTCAGATGCTGGAGTTGTCCACCTCCGTTCAATACGTGAAGGGCATCGGCCCCCGCCTGGCCGAGGTGCTGGCTGCCAAAGGCATCCACACCCTCGACGACTTGCTCCATTATCTTCCTTTCCGTTACGAAGACCGCCTGAATCCCCGCGGCATTGCCGAACTTCGCGCCGGAGAGATGGCCACAGTGATTGCCGAGGTGCGCACCTCCGGCCTTTTCCGCACCCGCCGGATGCCGATCTTCCAGATGACCGCCGGGCAAGGCCGGGCGCGCCTGAAGTGTATGTGGTTCAATGCGACTTATCTTCGCGATAAGTTCAAGCCTGGGCAGATCGTTGCCCTCTACGGCAAGGTGGAGGAAGACTTTCGCAGCGGCGAGATTCAACTCATGCAGCCGCAATTTGAAATCATTGGCGATGCTCTCGAGGACGTCTCCGCCGATGCCACCGAGCAGAAACTCGCCGCTTCGCTCGAAATCGGCCGCATCGTCCCCATCTATGAGTCAGCCGGACAAGGCCGGGTCACTTCCCGCTGGTTCCGTCGCGTCATCCATGCCGCGCTTGAAAACCTCACATCCGATTTCCCGGACCCGATCCCCGCGGCGGTGCGCCGCCATCTGAGTCTTATTCCTCCCCGCGAGGCTTTGTGGAAGGTGCATTGGCCCGAGCCGGGGGAAAGCTTTCAGGATCTGCAAGCCTCGCGTACGCCGGCTCACATACGCCTGATTTTCGAGGAGCTGTTTTTTGTCGAACTCGGACTCGAACTCAAGCGCCGGGAACAGAAGGCGCAGACGGGCATTGCCTTCCATCTGGATGAGCGAGTGCGCGCAGCCATCAAGAAGATTCTTCCTTTCCACCCCACCACCGCGCAGAAGCGTGCGCTCAAGGAAATCGCTTCTGACATGGAGAGGCCTTCCCCGATGCGCCGCCTCCTGCAGGGCGATGTCGGGTCGGGCAAGACCATTGTCGCCTTCGAAGCCGCCATCATTGCCATGGAAAACGGGTATCAGGTGGCGTTGATGGCGCCTACGGAAATTCTGGCGCAGCAGCATTATTTTTCCGCGCGCCGTATCCTCGAGGCCGCGGGCTACCGGGTCGTGCTCCTTACCGGCTCCATGGAAGACGACCGCAAGCGCGAAACGCGCCGCCACATCGCCCAGGGCAACGCGCAACTTGTGATCGGAACCCACGCCTTGATCGAGCAAACGGTGGAGTTCGCCAGGATTGGATTAGTGATCGTAGATGAGCAGCATCGTTTTGGCGTCCTGCAGCGCTTCAAGTTGATGCGGAAATCGAGTGAAGAACGTGTCGGGAGGAGTCCCACCAACTCGCCAGCCGCCGAGCCCGATGTCCTGGTCATGACCGCGACCCCCATCCCCCGCACCCTCGCACTCACCCTCTACGGAGACCTGGACGTGAGCGTAATCGACGAAATGCCTCCTGGCCGGACGCCGATCGTCACCAAACGCGTATCCGACGAGCGCTCCAGTGAAGTCTGGGATTTCGTGCGCAAGCAGGTTGCAGCCGGACATCAAACCTACGTCGTATATCCGGTGATCGAAGAAAACGAAGAGACCGAACTCAAAGCCGCCATCAAGATGTACAAAGAGCTGAGCACCCGCATTTTCCCCGATCTGCGGATTGGCCTGTTGCATGGCCGCATGGAAGCTGATTTGAAAGAACAGGTCATGCGACTGTTCCAGAAGGGCGAGTTGGATATCCTGGTTTCGACGACCGTGATCGAGGTCGGCGTGGACGTGGCCAACGCAACCATGATGGTCATCGAACATGCAGAGCGCTTCGGGCTGGCTCAGCTGCATCAGCTTCGCGGCCGCATTGGCCGGGGCGCCGCCAAGTCGTATTGCGTTCTGATGACCGGCGGCAAGATTTCTGAAGACGGCGAACGCCGCCTCGACGCGATGGTGCGCACGAGCGACGGCTTCCAGATCGCCGAGCTTGATCTGGAGCTTCGCGGACCGGGAGAATTCTTCGGCACGCGCCAGGCGGGAATGCCTAATTTCCAAGTGGCCAACCTGATCCGCGACCGGCAACTGCTGGAGGCCGCCAAGCGCGAAGCGGCCGCCGTCCTGGACGGGCCGAACGCGGAAATTTCTCGCGAAGAGATCGACAAGGCCCTGCGCTACATGCGCACCCGCTGGCAGAAGACTTATGGGCTGGTGGAAGTGGGGTAGCCGGATCGGGCGTGTACCGGCTGTTTTGTTTCGTGTCCTCTGAATGGGATAATCGACGCGGGTGAAAACTGAATCCAAAGCCGATATTTATCGCAAGCTTCCCTCCGTAGATGAGCTTGTGCACAGGGCCACACTGGCTCCGCTTGTATCGCAGGAAGGCCACGCTGCCGTCACTGACGCGGCCCGCGCTGTGCTGGCGAGCATGCGGGAGGAGATTGCGGCAGGTCGTCTTAACCCAAATGAGGTTGATCTCGCTCTCTCCGGACTCGACCGCGCGGTCGAGCGGCAAGTTCGGCATGCGCTGCAGTATTCCTTGCGCCCCGTTATCAATGCGACCGGAGTCATCCTTCACACCAACCTCGGACGCGCACCGCTCCTGGCTTCTGTTTTCGATCACATCCGGGAGACAGCCGGTGTCTATTCCAACCTGGAATTTGACATCGCAACCGGCGAACGCGGCAAACGCGACGTTCATGTGGATCGTCTGTTTCGTAAGCTTCTTTCGGAAGATGTCGATGTGGGCGCGGGCGTCCTCGCCCGTGGTGCCGAGCGAAGCGCGTCAGCGATTTCGACCATCGTCGTCAACAACAACGCCGCCGCCGTGCTGCTCGCTCTCAACACTCTGGCCGACGGCGGCGAAGTCATCGTTTCCCGCGGCGAGTTGGTCGAAATTGGAGGATCCTTCCGCATTCCCGATGTCATGGCCAAATCCAACGCCGTGCTGAGAGAAGTCGGTACGACCAACCGCACCCGCATCTCCGATTACGAGCGGGCGATCACAGAAAAAACCCGGCTGCTGCTGCGCGTGCATCGCTCCAATTTCCAGATCACCGGATTCACTCAGCAGCCCCACCTTGAGGAACTGGTGGAACTTGCCCGCAAGCGCAATGTCCCGCTCATGGAAGATCTGGGCAGCGGCGCGCTCTTCGGCCTGCGCTCGATCGGCGTGAGTGGGGAACCGAGCGTCCTGGACAGCTTACGCGCCCGAGTGAATGTGGTGACCTACAGCGGGGACAAGCTATTAGGCGGTCCCCAGGCCGGCATACTCAGCGGCGACAGCGACCTCATCGCCCGCATGCGTTCCAATTCGTTATTCCGCGCGCTTCGGGTGGACAAGCTCACTTACGCCGCTCTCGAAGCCACCTTGCTGGCGTATGTGAAGGGTGAGCATGACGCCATTCCGGCTCTGCGCATGATGCGATTATCCAGGGAAGAAATTGCAAGGCGGGCAGAGGTGGTCGCCGGAAAGATTCGGGCGCCGAAGTTGTCAGTTGAGGTAGTTGACGGCGAATCGGTGATTGGGGGTGGGGCCGCTCCGTCTGCCGTTCTGCCCACGCGGTTGATCGCACTGACCCGCGAAGGGCTCCCTGCCGACGAACTTTGCGCGCGTTTGAGGGCTTCCAATCCGCCGGTCATCGCACGTGTGGAAGATGGCCGCGTGCTGCTGGATTTGCGGACTGTATTTCCGGAGCAGGACGAGGTGCTGGTTCAGGCGCTCAAGCACCTGGCTTCTGAGTAAGTCAACCACAGAGGACACCAAGATCGCAGAGGCGACGTGTCGGCCCTTCTTCCTCTGTGTCCCCAGTATCCTCTGTAGTGAAATATTTCCGTGGCGACCCTCTACACCATCGGCCATTCCACCCGCACTCTGGACGAGTTCGTGGCTGTCTTGCAGGCGCACTCTATTCAGACGCTGGCGGACATTCGCTCCTTCCCCATGTCGCGCCGTCTGCCGCATTTCAACCGTGAATCGCTGGAGCAAACTTTGCCCAAGGCCGGAGTCCGTTACGTCTGGATCAAAGAGCTTGGAGGCCGGCGCAGAAAGATTCGCCATGACTCGCCCAACATCGCCCTGCGCAGCCCCAGCTTCCGCAACTATGCCGATTACATGCTCACCGCCGAGTTCGAGCATGGCATCGCCGAACTTATCGCCCTGGCTGAGCACTCACGCACCGCCTACATGTGCGCTGAGCGAGTGTACTTTCGCTGCCACCGCATGCTGGTTTCAGATTGGCTGACGGCCCACGGCCACGAAGTCTTCCATATCGACGGCACAGGCCCGGTGAAACCCCACACACTCATGGACGAAGCACGATTGGCAAATGGACAGTTGATCTATCGCGGCGACCGGTTGCTTTAATGGCGATCCGCTCCGCTGTGCTAACGTAATTCCTGTGATCGTCGGCACGGGCATTGACATTGCGGAAGTTCCGCGCCTCGAACAGACCATCCAACGTTTCGGCCAGCGCTTCCTGCATCGCGTCTTTACCGAGGCAGAGATCCGCTACTGCGAGTCCAAGGCCAACCGAGTGGAGCGCTATGCTGCGCGGTTTGCCGCCAAGGAAGCGGCGATGAAGGCCATCGGTACAGGCTGGAATCACGGAGTGGCCTGGCGCGACGTTGAAGTCTGCCGCCAACCCGGAGGCCGTCCCACCATGGAATTCCACGGCAAGGCGGCGGAGTTTGCCGCCAGGCTGGGTGCAGCGCATGTTGCGCTTTCGCTTTCCCACACCGCACAATACGCGATCGCGCAGGTCATCTTGGAGAATTGAGGGTCGGCCTCCCGATTAAGCCATCTCGGAGTCCGCTGCTGGCTGGGTTAGCTGAATACTGACTGGCTGAATGCTGACGGCTGAATGCTGAGTGCTTCTGTTAGACTGTCGCCTTCCAGAGCGAACCATCGAATGAGCCTGACCAGTGAGACGCCCCCGCTGAACTTCACGAGCGTGCCGGAAAGAGCCTGCCAACCGGCGCTTTTGGCGGGCGTTGCAATCAGCAGCTTCGCGGCACTTTTGCTCGAACTGGCGCTCACCCGGCTGTTTTCCGTCGTTCTTTTTTATCACTTTGCTTTTCTCGCAATCTCCATTGCATTGCTCGGGCTGGGCTCCGGCGGAGTGTTCGCCTATCTGGGAAAGAGCCGGCTGGCGCGCTTCGGGACTCGTGGCCTGCTGGTGTGCCTCTGCGCCATGAACGCTGTGGCCGTGCCCATCGTTTTGGAAATTGTGCTGCATGTTCCAGTTTCCCTCGAGTTGTCGCGGGCAAACTGTCTTCGGCTGACTGCGATCTATCTGGCCTCAGCGGTGCCCTTTTTCGTCACCGGCCTGGAGTTTTCGATTCTCTTTGCCCGCGAATCGGAACATATCCCGCGTCTTTACGGAGCCGACCTTGCGGGTGGAGCGCTGGCTTGCCTGGGAATTGTCCCTCTGCTCAACTGGCTGGGCGGACCGAACACCGTGCTGTTCGCGGGGTTGATGGCGGCGGTTGCCGGAGCGGTCTGGGCGCAGAGCAACTCTGCGCGCAGGCTGGTTGTGGCTCAAAGCGCACTCCTCCTGCTCGTAATCGCCGCCAACCATTCCGGAAGGTTTTTCGACGTGGTCTATGCCAAGGGCATCCTTCGCGACAAGTCCTTTGTGGAGTTCGCCCGCTGGAATGCGATCTCACGCGTGGAGGTGGACCGGCAAGGCGACGCCAAGGCGGTGGTCATCGATGCCGACGCGTCGACTTACATCATGAACGCGGACCCGAAACAATGGCGGGACACGGCATGGCAAAAGAATCTGATGTCGGCTCCGCCGGCGCTCGTGAATGTGCTGCGGCCGCGCGGCGAATACGCCATTATCGGACCCGGGGGAGGCGTGGATGTGCTGCGCGCGCTGGCCAACGGCAGCCCGAGTGTGACCGGAATCGAAATCAATCCCATTATCGCCAACACCGTGATGCGTGGGCGCTACGCGGAGTATTCGTATCACCTCTATGAACGGCCTGAAGTTCACATTGAGGTCACCGACGGCCGGTCATTCGTCCGCAATGCGCATCAGAATTTCGATGTGGTGCAGATGACCCTCGTCGATACCTGGGCTTCAACCGCGGCCGGAGCATTTGCTTTGAGCGAGAACAGCCTCTACACGGTGGAGGCCTTCCGTGAATATTTCGAGCATCTCAAGCCCGATGGCATGGTGGCCATCACACGCTGGGAGTTCCAGCAGCCTCGCGAGGCGCTTCGTGTCGTTTCCGTGGCGATGCAAGCTTTGCACGAGCTTGGGGTCGGGAACCCGGCCAGGAATTTCATGATTGTTTCCCAAGGAGAGCTGGACGAGGACGGAATTCCAGTGGTGGTGCTGGCCAAAAAGATTGCCTTCACATCCGAGGAAGAGGCGGCCGTTCATGCGCACCTGAGCAGCTATCCTGCGTTAGTGCCGCTCTATCTGCCTTCTCAGCCTGGAGACAATCCGTTTTCGGCACTGATCGCGAGCAACGATCCCTATGCGTTTGCGGGGCGGTACGCTTACAACATAGCGCCGGTAAACGACAATGCGCCGTTTTTCTTCTTCACGCTGAAACTGAACCAGATACTGCACCAGGAGGAGTTGGAGCAAGGAATCGACTGGAAAGTGAACCTCGGAGTCGCCGTCTTGGCCATGGTCCTGGTGATTTCTCTGGTGGCTGTCCTCGCATTTCTGGTCGTCCCCCTGGCCCTGCATGGCGGACGTAAACAGGAACGCACAGTCCGGCTGCTGTATTTTGTCGCTGTGGGGTTGGGGTACATTCTGGTGGAAATTGCCTTCATCCAGCGCTTTGTCTTGTTTCTTGGGCACCCCACTTACGCCCTGACCGTGGTGGTTTTCCTCCTTCTACTATCCAGCGGCGCCGGCAGCCTGGCTTCACGCCAGTGGCTGGTCCATGCCCAGCGGGCGTGGCTTCCGCTAGCCTTGATTGTCAGCGCGCTTCTCCTGTACGTATTCATCCTTCCTTGGCTTCTGAACGCATTGATGGGGCTGCCGTTCGTGGCGAAGCTGCTGGTAAGCGCGGGGTTGCTGGTTCCTTTAGGATTTGCGATGGGCATGCCCTTTCCCACCGGCCTGCGGGCGCTGGCCGCCGCTCCCGCCCCCGAGTTCCCAGCGGCACAGAAAACCGAAGCTCAGGAAAGTGCTGTGGAATGGGCATGGGCCATGAACGCAGGCTCGAGTGTATTGGGTTCGGTGCTGGCCATCGTGATTGCCATCCAGTTCGGTCTGAATGTCACGCTGGCTTGCGGAGCCGCGGCTTATTTGCTGGCCATTCTACTGGTAGGAGTGCTGCAGCCGCACCCCGCTTGATAGCCAGCGCGGGCTAAGGGTCTGCTATCATGCTGGCATTCGTTTTAGCGTGCCGGTACGGCGGAGAATGTTGTTATGACGTTCTTGAGGAGAACCAGTGCCTAGCCAGAAGCAGTTGAAGTGGTCCGAACTGAAAGTCGGGCTCACCGTCCTGGCTGCCAGCATCACTCTTGCCATTCTGATCCTGCTCATGAGCGGCACCGGCGGTATCTTTACCCGTAAGATCCTCCTGAAATCCTATTTCGACAATGCAGGCGGGTTGCGGGTCGGCGCTCCGGTGCGCCTCCAGGGTGTGGACGTGGGCAACGTCACCCGAATCCAGGTTGTATCCGACCCTGCCAAGCGGCTGACTCCGGTCGAGGTCACCATGAAGGTCAGCACCAGATTCCACGAGAGCCTGCGCAAAGACTCCGTGACCACCCTTTCGACTGCCGGCGTGCTTGGAGAAACCTACATCGACATCAACAGTGCTCAGGCCCGGGGACCTGAGGTGCAACCCGGAGATGTACTAGCCACTCGCGAATCACCCCAGATCGAGGACGTGGTCCGCGCCAGCCAGAGCACGTTGCAGAATCTGGACGCACTGGAGAAACGCGTCGACCGTATCCTGGCGTTCGTGGAAAGCGGCCAAGGTTCCCTGGGCAAAGTGATCTATGATCCCAGCCTCTACAACCAGTTGAATACCACCGTCGTTCAATTCCAGGGCCTGGTCAAAGACGTGACTGCCGGTAACGGCACCTTGGGCAAGCTACTTGTGGATGATGAACTTTATCGCAAGGCAAATGACACGATAGACAAGCTGAATGCCATTATCGACGACCTCAACGCGGGCAAGGGCACTGCCGGCAAGTTCCTGAAGGATCCGACTCTCTACAACACCGCCAACGAAACCGTCGCCAACGTCAAGAAGTTGACTGACGACGTGAATGCGGGCAAGGGCGCATTGGGCGTACTGGCCAGGGACCAGGCGTTCGCCAGCAAGCTGCAAAACACCATGAGTAAGGTTTCTGATCTCAGTGACCGCCTGAATTCAGGCGAGGGCACGATCGGAAAGTTGCTGCAGGATCCTTCGGTTTACAACAATGTGGACCAACTGCTGGTGGAAACCCGCGACTTGATCAAGGCCATTCGCCAGAATCCGAAGAAATATTTGACGATTCACCTGAAGCTTTTCTGAGGCTGAATATCTCCTTTGTGGAATTCGATTTATACGGGGCGACAAACAAGCGATGAACTCTCCCCAGAATCAGGCCGATGCGCGATCCATCTCCGGGCGCCTGTTGGCGTCCACGTCGGAATTGCAAGAGCTGGAGAAACTTGTACGCTCGGGCGATTTTTCGCCTCGTGTCCTGAGCGAGTTCCGCAGCGCTGTGGACAACGTTCGTCAGACCGCATGGGCGGTTCAAAACTGGATTGGACTCAAAGAGCAGAAGCGTGACCCCTACTCCGTTTTGAGCGTCTTATCGGAGGAGCGCGTACGGCGCGCCACCCAGATCGCTCGCGACTTGACGGTTGATCTGCAATCGCTCGAAGTGGGTCTGGAAACGCAAGGGTTAAGCGAACTGCTGCGCGCCGTGGATAGTCTGCGCGACGTTCTTGCCCGTCTGCTCGGCCGGGGCTGATCCGTTTTCCAGGCCTCAGCTTGTGTCCGCACTTTTTACATAGGCCGGGTCGACGCCGCCTGTTCGTGGGCGTGATAGCTGGAGCGCACCAAGGGACCCGATTCCACGTGGCGAAATCCGAATCGGAGCGCCTCGCCTTTCAGGTACTGAAACTCATCGGGCGTGTAGAAGCGTGTAATCGGCAGATGGTCGCGCGATGGGCGCAGATACTGGCCAATGGTCAAAATGTCGACCCCGCGCCCACCCAGGTCACGAAATACTTCCACCAGTTCCGGCATCGTCTCACCGAGGCCGACCATGACGCCGGACTTGGTGACCATGCCCGGGGAGAACTTCTTGGCGTTTTCCAACAGACGCAGCGTGCGCTCGTAGCGCGCCCCGGACCGGACCGCCCGATAGAGTCGCGGCACCGTCTCCGTGTTGTGGTTCAGGACGTTGGGCTCGGCTTCCAGAACAATGCGCAAGGCTTCGTCGAGACCTTGGAAATCGGGGATCAGAACTTCCACCCGGCACTCAGGAGTCAGTTCCCGAATCTCCCGGATGGTTTCAGCAAAAACCCGGGCCCCGCCCAGGTTGTCGTCATCCCGATTCACGCTGGTCACCACCGCGTGCTTTAATCCGAGCGTTGCCACCGCCTCGGCCACGCGGCGCGGTTCGTCCCAGTCAATCGCTTCAGGCCTGCCTTTGGGGACGGCACAGAAACCGCAGCGCCGGGTGCAGATATCGCCTAACAGCATAAAAGTCGCGGTACGGTGATTCCAACATTCCCCAATGTTAGGACACTGCGCCGATTCACAAACCGTGTGCAGTCCCAGCCCGCGGGCAAGTTTCTTGAGATTGTGGAAATTTTCTCCCACCGGGGCTTTGGCCTTCAGCCATTCCGGCTTGGGCTGCCGGATGGGCGGTCCGATCTCAATCTGTACGAGTTGGGGAGCATCCGCCATCGTTGCTTTTGATTCTACATTCCCGCCAACGATTCGCGCGAGTTGACACCTTCACCCCAGTAAGTCGGGATTCTGAGTTCGGCCGCAAATTGTTGTCATCCCGACCGGAGCGAAGCGGAGTGGAGGGACCTGCTTTTTCAGCGGCACAACGAAACGCGGGGTGTAACTTCTGCTTCGGACTCGGACGCTAGCCTTCGAGGTAGCCGTCCACCCACTCTTTGATGCGCAGGCGGCGTTCGTCCTGCTGGTCGAACCTGACGCCCAGCGTCTTGCCGCTCTTATTGCGCCAAGTCACCGTGCCGCGCACCCAAATGCGGGGCAGGGTCAGCAAGGCAAAGGAAATCTCTACCACCTGCCCGGTTGTAACGTCTTCGGCGCTCCGCATGGACATGCCTCCGGAGCTGAGTTCAATGCTGGTTGCGGTGAGCCGGTTATCCGTCGTCACCACGCCAACTTCCGTGATCACCGGGATGCGCACGTAACGGCGCAATTCATGCAACACCAGCATTTGCGTGGCACGCACGAGTTTCAGGACGGAAGGACGCTCCAGCGGCTCCTGGAAAATGGCATTGATGCCGTACTTGGAATACTGCATGGCATCCTGGGCGCTTCCCCCGACGCCATAGAGCACCAACCGGCTGTTCGAGGGCGAAGTGCGCGCCGAGTCCATGACCGCTTGCGCTTCCGGTCCAAGCTTCACCACGCAAGCTTCGAATTTCTCTTTTTTCAGGCGTTCGGCTGCATCCGCGGCGAGAACGACAGGCTCCACTCCAAACTGCCGAAAGCACTCCGCAAGCACACTGCGGGCCGGCTCCTTCAACTCCACGAGGGCCGCCCGGGCTGACGCCTTCTTGGTAGAGAGCATGGGGGCGACGGCTGAGGGTTTATCCATGATCGTGGCTGGTTTCTTCCTGAAAGTCTATTCTGTCTCAATTATCAGCATTGGCAAGGAGATAGAAGGCCAATCCCTGGGTACCAAGGTGTAATTACCGGGGTGGACTGACGGCCTGTCTTCCGGTCCTTGCTGAAACCCGCCACAGTCGGGACCGATCGTAGAGCCCGAAGCCGGTTCTATTCTTCGCGAGCGGCAGCAGCCCTACGGCATCCAGTTGCTTGAGCCGCAAGCGATCACTGTTCCAATTCGGGAACTCCTGCAATAGCCAAAAGATAATATTCGACGCAGGACTGCTCTGGCAGGCTTCTGTATGGCAGGACGACCTAAACGTCGTCCGGAGGCCTGATCGTCGTCCTACGGGCCTCCAAACGCAATTAAATGGCATTCTACGCGAGGGTCAGACTGCCATTTTGACTCCCGGATGGACGCCGAACGAAGGTTCAACAACTTAGCTTGGAGCGAATCATTTTGAGACGAATCTTACGGGGCAGCCGGCACCCCGCTCTTCGCTGAATTGTTGCACTCCATTCCACCACGCAACCCAGGAAGCAGTTCTCACACACACACTGAAGTGTACCCTTCCACGTTGCTCAGGAGTTTTCTGGCGCCCAAGGGCCGCATCGGTTATTCCACCCAGCGGCGGAACAGCAGCGCTCCGTTGGTCCCGCCAAAGCCGAACGAATTGGACATGGCGTACGCCAGTTCCGCTTTTCGGGGGTGGTTGGGCACGTAATCCAGATCGCATTCCGGATCGGGGTTGTCAAGGTTGATGGTAGGCGGCACCATCTGGTCGCGGAGCGCCAGCACGGTGATGCCGGCTTCGAGTCCGCCCGCCCCGCCCAGCAGATGCCCCGTCATGGACTTCGTCGAACTCACCGCAAGCTTGTAGGCGTGGTCACCGAAGGCGCGCTTAATGGCGACTGTTTCCAGCTTATCGCCGATATCGGTCGAAGTGCCGTGGGCATTGATGTAGTCCACCTGCTCGGTTTGCACTTTGGCGTCGTTCAGAGTATTGAGCATCACGCGGTAGGCGCCATCGCCGTTCTCGGCCGGCTGGGTGATGTGGTGGGCGTCGCCGGACATACCGTAGCCAACGATTTCAGCCAGAATCCGGGCTCCTCGACGGCGGGCGAATTCCAGTTCTTCCAGAATCAGGATTCCGGCGCCCTCGCCAATGACGAATCCGTCGCGTCCCGAGTCCCACGGGCGGCTGGCCTTCTCGGGCGCATCGTTGCGTGTGGAAAGCGCGCGCATGGCCGCGAATCCGCCCACGCCCATGGGAGTGATTGCGGCTTCGGTGCCGCCTGCGATCATCACATCGGCATCGCAGCGCGCGATGATCTTGTAAGCATCTCCAACCGAATGCGCGCTGGAGGTGCAAGCCGTGCATGTGGCCTCGTTGGGACCCTTAGCGTTGTAGCGGATGCTGACGTGCCCGGCGGCCAGATTGACAATCGAGGCCGGAATGAAAAATGGGGAGATTTTGCGCGGACCGCCATGCAGCAGGTTCAGATGCTCGCGCTCAATCACATCGAACCCGCCGATTCCCGATCCGATGTGCACGCCCGTGCGATCTGAAATCTCGGGCGTAACTTCCAGCCCGGAGGCTTTCATGGCTTCATCGGCGGCCGCCAGGGCCAGGTGGATGAAGCGTCCCATCTTCTTCAGCTCTTTTTTTTCGATGAATTGCAGCGGGTCGAAATGTTTGACTTCGGCTGCGATCTGGCAAGCGAACTGGGAGGCATCAAATTGCGTGATCCGCCCCACACCGCTCTTGCCGGCAAGCAGGTTCCTCCACACCTCTTCCGTGGTGTTGCCCACCCCGCAAACCAGCCCAATGCCAGTGACTACGACCCGTCGCGCCAACTACTTCCCGCCTTTCGCGTGCTTGCCGATGTAATCGATGGCGTCCTGCACGGTACGGATCTTTTCGGCATCCTCGTCGGGGATTTCGATCTCAAAGGCCTCCTCGAAGGCCATGACCAGTTCGACCGTGTCCAGCGAATCGGCGCCCAGGTCGTCCACGAACGAGGCATTGGAAGTCACTTCGGCCTCGTCCACTCCCAGTTGTTCCACAATGATCTGTTTCACTTTTTCATCAACGGCTGCCATGAGTTCTCCTTGCGAATTCGTATCTGGGGACAGCAATGGACCTGCCCGGGCTCACGCGGGGACGGCCGCTCCGGGCGGTCCGGCCGAGCAGGCTCGGCTGAAAGTCGATTCCTTGCTCACTTTGCGTGCTTATCAATGTAGTCGATGGCGTCCTGCACGGTGAGGATCTTTTCTGCATCTTCGTCGGATATCTCCAAGTCGAAGGCCTCCTCGAGCGCCATCACCAGTTCGACCTGATCCAGCGAATCCGCTCCTAAATCATCTACGAACGAAGCACTGGGCGTGACCTCGGACTCGTCGACCCCCAGTTGCTCACCGACGATCTGTTTGACTTTTTCCGCGATTTCTTTTCTCGCTGCAACGGCCATAAGAATCCTCGCCTTTCCTGGCTCCAATCGAGAATGAGTAGTGTACTGGCCCGCACGAATCGGTGTAAAGGAGGGTCCAGAGAACCCGCCGATGGACGGCTCTGAAAACGCTAAACTGAATCCTAACGGCTGGCCGTTGCCGGGGTCAACGGCGGGGCCGGAGGGATGTCCTCGAGAGATACGCGGTGGGGCATGGGCTGAGCCCTTCAAGGTTTGGAATGCTTTCTTTGCGCTCTTAGCGATTCTTGGCGCACTTCGCGGTTAAGAGCTTTTGACCGCAAAGCTTTTGACCGCAAAGAACGCAAGGGTTCGCAAAGATCGCTAAGAAAACCTAGACTTAGGATTAGGAGACTACCAACAGGTTGCAAAGTATGCGTGCCGTGGTGCAACGGGTCAGCCGGGCTCAGGTGACAGTAAACGGAGAGATTGCGGGCAAAATCGGATGCGGACTCGTAGTGTTGCTTGGCGTTGGTGCTACCGACAGCGAAGCCGACGCCAATTACCTGGCCGACAAGATCGCCGGGCTGCGGGTCTTCGAAGACGAAAACGGCAAGATGAATCTGGACGCGGCCGCGGTCGGTGGCGGGATTCTGGTGGTCTCGCAGTTCACACTCTACGGCGATGTTCGTCGCGGAAAGCGGCCATCTTTCGATGCGGCCGCTCCGCCCGAACGCGCTCGCCAACTTTATGAATATTTTGTGGAACGCATCCGCGCTGCCGGTCTGCCGTGCGAGACCGGCCGGTTTCAGGAAATGATGCAGGTGGAGTTGGTGAACGACGGGCCGGTAACGATTCTGCTGGATTCGGAAGCAAGAGCCAGGTAGGCCTAGGAGATCATAGTCCTGCCCGAGTTGGGGATTTCAGCTTTCAGGTGAATCCTACTTATTTGCGTAGTGCTCTGCGCCGAGGAAGTGCAGCGAGACGTAGGGCGCGTCACCCACCACCCAACTATCGTGACCCGGAGGTCCGGGTGGAATGTAGAAGAGCGAGCCGGCGCGGAGTTCGTGGACGGGTCCGTTCTCGATCGCGGCCGTAGCGCAACCGGAAAGCACCAATCCAACGTGCTCGACGTTGCAGCGGGACGCGCCCACGCTGGGGCCGACATGGACGGACCACTTCCAGCCAGGCTGGTATGTCGCGCGGCCGATGGTCATGCCCCCGATGTGAACGAGTTCGAATTTTCCTTTTTCGAACGTCCGTATTTCGTCGGGCTCTTCAAAACGCTTCAGAACTGTTTCCAGCATTGCCATGATTACCTCGGGAGTCGATGCATGGAACCGCTGGCCGTTCAATAAGTCCGCTTTAGGCCGTGACCGCTTCGGGCTTAGGCTTTCCTGCCAGCAACTGCCTTAGCACGAACTGCAGAATGCCGCCGTTCGCGTAGTACTGGGCTTCCTGCGGTGTGTCGATCCGCACCAGAGCTTTGAATTCTTTGGTCTTGCCGTCGGCTGTGGCGCGGACTTTCACCTGGCGTCCAGGTTTGAAGTTCTCGACCGCCTCGCGAATTCCGTTGATTTCGAATACTTCTTCGCCGGTCAAGCCGAGTGACTGCGCACTCTCTCCCTCGGCAAATTGCAAAGGGAGAACGCCCATCCCCACCAGATTCGAGCGATGGATGCGCTCATAGCTTTCCGCGATGACGGCGCGCACACCGAGCAGGCGCGGCCCTTTCGCCGCCCAGTCCCGCGAGGAGCCGGAGCCATATTCTTTGCCCGCGATGATCACGAGCGGAACCTGTTCGGCAAGGTATTTTTCGGAAGCCTCGAAGATGGTCATCTCGGCGCCGTCGGGCAGGTGACGCGTGAATCCGCCCTCAAGATTCGGAACCATTTTGTTGCGCAGTCGCACGTTCGCGAAAGTGCCGCGCACCATGACTTCATGATTGCCGCGGCGCGAGCCGTAGGAATTGAAATCCGCGGGCTTGACGCCGTGCTCGATCAAATACTTTCCCGCCGGGCTGTCTTTCTTGATCGAGCCTGCAGGCGAAATGTGATCGGTGGTGACGCTATCGCCCAGCACCGCCAGCACGCGCGCATTTCTGATTTCTTCAACGGCGCCGGGTTTCACGGTCATGCCATCGAAGTAGGGGGCTTGGCGAATGTAGGTGGAATCTTCCTCCCAGGCGTAAGTGTCGCCCTTGGGCACGGGCAAGGAGCGCCAGCGATCGTCGCCGTGATAAACCTCACCGTAGCTGTGGCGGAACATCTCGGAGGAAATCGACTTCTTGATAGCTTCTTCCACTTCACTGCGTGACGGCCAGATGTCGGCGAGGTAAACCGGCTTGCCGTTCTTGTCTTGCGCGATGGCATCCTTGCGCAGGTCCAAGTCGATACGTCCCGCCAACGCAAACGCCACCACCAGCGGCGGCGACATGAGGTAGTTGGCGCGAACATCAGGATTGATGCGTCCTTCGAAGTTGCGATTGCCGGAAAGCACCGACGCCACTACCAGATTGTTTTCATCAATTGCTTTGGAAATCGCCTCCGGCAGCGGGCCGGAATTCCCAATGCAGGTGGTGCAGCCGTAACCGACAATGTGGAATTTCAGTTTTTCCAGGTACGCGGTCAGACCGGCGCGCTCCAGATAATCGCGGACAACTTTCGAGCCCGGGGCCAGCGAAGTCTTCACCCAGGAAGGAACTTGCAGACCGCGCTCCACTGCCTTCTTGGCCAGCAATCCGGCAGCAACCATTACGGAAGGGTTCGACGTGTTCGTGCAGCTGGTGATGGCAGCTATGACGACGCTGCCGTGGTGAAGATGCCCATTGCCGGAGGCACTCTCGGTTGGTTTCGCCGCGCCCTTGCCCGGCTTGATCAACGAGGGCAAGGCCTGCTCAAACGAGTCGCGCGCCTGGGAGAGCGGCACACGATCCTGCGGACGCTTGGGGCCGGCCAGGCTGGATTCCACGGTCGCGAGATCGAGCGACAGAAGCTCGGAATACTCCGCCTCCGGCGTCCTCTCGTCGTGAAACAATCCTTGCTCGCGGCAATAAGATTCGACCAACGCGATCTGCTCTTCCGAGCGCCCGGTCAGGCGCAAGTATGCCAGCGTCTCTTTATCAACGGGAAAGATGCCGCAGGTGGCGCCGTATTCTGGAGACATGTTGCCGATGGTGGCGCGGTCGGCCAAGGGCAACTCTTGCAGCCCAGGGCCAAAATACTCGACGAACTTTCCGACCACGCCATGCTTGCGCAGCATCTCGGTGATGGTTAACACGAGGTCGGTAGCGGTGGCTCCCTCGTGCAGCTTGCCGGTGAGCTTCACGCCCACCACTTGCGGGATGAGCATGGAAACCGGCTGCCCCAGCATGGCGGCCTCCGCTTCGATTCCGCCCACGCCCCAGCCCAGCACGCCCAGGCCGTTGATCATGGTGGTGTGGGAATCGGTGCCTACCAGGGTATCGGGATAAGCGGTTTTCTTTTCGTCCACAAAAACTACGCGAGCCAGATATTCGAGGTTCACCTGGTGCACGATGCCGGTATCGGGCGGCACGATTGCCAGATTGCGAAACGCCGTCTGTCCCCAGCGCAGAAACGCGTAACGTTCTTTGTTGCGCAGGAATTCAAGTTCGGCATTGAACTGGAACGCGTTCGGAGTGCCGAATTGATCGACCTGCACGGAATGGTCGATGACCAGTTCGGCGGGCTGCAAGGGATTGATCAAAGCCGGATCACCAGAGAGGCGCTTCATCGCATCGCGCATGGCGGCCAGATCCACAACGGCCGGGACGCCGGTGAAATCCTGCATTAACACGCGGCTCGGGGTGAAGGCAATTTCTTTGTCCGGCTTCGCCTTGCTCTTCCATCCCGCCAGAGCGCGAATATCCGCTTTGGTCACATTGCGGCCATCTTCGGTGCGCAGCAAGTTTTCCAAAAGAATGCGCAGCGAAAAAGGGAGATGCTTGGTCGAAATGCCCTGCTTATCAAGCGCGTCGATGCGGTAAATTTCGCAGTCATGACCGTCAACGCGGAGGCTGGAACGGCTGCCAAAGCTATTCATAGAATGCCTTCCTGAGTTAATAGATGCGGCGCTCGGGCGGTGAGAACCAAGCCGGAGGGGCGCCACTCGCCCAAAGAATTAGTTTAGCCGTTTCTGGGGTGGATTGCGTAGGGCGGGTGTGGCGTAGTAATTCACGCTTCGGATCTGCGATTGCCATGCTAAAGCCTGCCCTTGCGTCGGATCACTCCTGCCGACCGCAGCGCTCCCCGCAATCGTTGCCCTAATCTCCGCGCGAACATCGAATCGACGAAGCCTTCCATCTGCCTGCCGAATGCCTCGCCATATGCGTACCACCAGACTTTCTTCATCCAGGGAAGGCGATCGGAGTCCAGGTACTTGATCCGGACCATTTCCTCCATCCCAAAACGTCCGTGCGTGCGCCCGACGCCGCTCGACTTGACCCCACCATGAGGAGCTTCGCTGATGCCGAAGCAGGAGACGGCGTCGTTCACCATCACTGTGCCAGCGTGGATGCGCCTGGCCAAGGACTCTCCGCGAGCGCGAGCGCGGGTCCAAACACTGGCCCCGAGGCCGTACTCCGAGTCATTGGCCAATTGAATTGCCGCATCATCCGTGTCAAACGGCATTACCGGGAGCAGCGGGCCGAACGTCTCCTCGCGCATGATGCGCATTTCGTGCGTGACATCGGCCAGCACGGTGGGCGCGTAGAAATTCGGGCCAAGCTCTTTCAGCCGTGAGCCTCCGGTGAGCACGCGCGCTCCCTGCGTGCGGGCATCTTCCACATGCAATTCCAGGTTCCGTAATTGCCGTTCGTGGATTAGCGGCCCGACATCGGTTTGCGGATCCACCCCGTTGCCCACCCGCAGTTGCCTGGCCTTGCGCACGCAGGCTTGGAGAAACGGTTCGTACAGGCTGCGATGCACGTAGCAGCGCTCAACCGAAAGACAAGCCTGTCCGGCGTTCACGAATGCGCCCCAGACCGCGCCACTGGAGGCGACGTCCAGGTCTGCGTCGTCAAGCACCAGCATGGGATCTTTTCCGCCGAGTTCCAGAACCACCGGCAGCAAGCGGGTGGCAGCAGCCTGCGCGATGCGCTTGCCCGTGGCCAAACTTCCGGTGAAGACCAGCTTGTCGATCTCGGAATTGATCAGCGCAGCGCCGCAGGCTCCATCGCCTACCAGAATCTGGAAGACATCTCGCGGGACACCGGCTGCATGCAGCAAGGACGACAATTCCAGCGCAGTCAGCGAGGTCAGTTCCGACGGCTTCAACACGACGGCATTCCCAGTCACGAGCGCGGAAAGCGATTCCGTCGCTGGAATGGAAAAGGGATAGTTCCACGGGGAAATGATCCCGATTACGCCGTAGGTTTCGCGCAGGATACGTCCGGCCTTCGTCTTCATGGCCAGATTGCCGTGTGGAAGCGGCTGCTCGCGCAAGAACCCGTAAGCGTTTTCGGTGCAGAAGCGGGCAGCGTCGAGTACGACCAGCACTTCAGTTAGCAGCGCTTCGACGCATGGCTTGCCAGCTTCGCGCGTAATCAGCGCCGCGATGTCAGATTTCCTCTCATGAAGCAGGCGCTGAAAATCGCGCAGGATGGCAATGCGCTTCCCCACTCCGCCTGCATTCCAGTCGAACTGGGCAGCGCGGGCCCGGGCCACTGCCTGGTGAATTTCACTTTCGGTCGCGCATTCGAACTGGCGCAAAACCTCGCCTGTGGCGGGATTGACCGACATGATCCGCCGTGTTTCAATCTGGACGCCAGCAGGCACCACATCAGTCTAGAACAAGAACCGAACCACAGAGGACACAGATTCACAGAGGAAGCCGATCGTAAACTCCAACGGGAAAGCTCAGTACTCCACGTTCACCAGATAGAGCCCGCTGGCTGGGGCCGTAGCTCCGGCTGCGGAGCGATTGCGCGCCTCGAGGATCTTTCCTACGTCGCCTGGCCGAAGCGTGCCCTTTCCCGCCAGAACGAACGTGCCAACCAGATTTCGCACCATGTGGTGAAGAAATCCGCTGCCCCGCACGGTGTAGATCCATTCCACTCCCTCCCGCTCCCAACCTGACAGGAAAATCTGCCGGACATTGGAAGCCGGCTGATCTTGGTGTCCTCGTTCCGGGTCGGCTGCGGCGAAAGAGGTGAAATCGTGCTCCCCTGTCACCGACGCAGCCGCCTCACGCATGGCAGCTTCGTCCAGGGGGTAGGGGTAATGCCAGACGTAGCGCGCCAGGAAGGGCGGACAAATAGGACCGCGGAACATGCGGTAGCGGTAGGTTTTTGCCTTCGCCGACTTGCGCGCGTGAAACTCCGGCTCCGCCTCGGAAGCCTCGAGCACCCGGATCGAGGCGGGCAGGATATCGTTCAAGGCCTTCACCATATTCTCCGCAGGGATGGGCGATGCCGTTGGGAATGTGGCCACTTGGGCGAGCGCATGAACACCCGCGTCGGTGCGTCCGGAGCCCTGCGGCAAGACCTTTTCTCCGGTTATGCGTCCAATAGCACAGGCCAGTGTGCCCTGGATGGTGGCTGCATCCGGCTGCACCTGCCATCCGCAGAACTCCGAGCCGTCGTAAGCCAGAACGATTTTGAGATTACGCATGAGGATTGTTTCTAGGATGCTGCTCCCCGATGGCCGGCGATTTGGATGCGCGTCGTTGCAAAGATCTGCGACGTTGCCCGAGTCCCCGAACACGGTGTTGCGTCAGCTATACTATTGCATTCCATCGGGCGCTTCGGAATGAAAAGCAGCGGGCGCCGGGCAGCACAAAAATGAAACCCGGGGCGGCTGTTTTGCGTAGTAACTCTTGACCTGAGAAGGCGTATGCCATTTTAGCGTCAGCTCTTATGCATGGAGAGAAACGAAATGCTATTGCCTGGTTTGAAGTCTGCTGCCCGGCCGGTTGCGGCCATCGCACTGGCGGGCTTGCTGGCCCTGAGCAGTTGGGCACAAGATGCAGTACAGCCCGCCGCACCGTCCTCGCAAGCGACGCCGGTGCAGGCCCCGCAGCCACAGCGGTTTGTGCTGGGAAACTACGCGAAGGGGCGCTCTGCCTTCCCCAATCCGATCGCGCCTTATACGGCGCGACACCTGCCACCGCCTGACCTGAGCAACACGCCGCGCATTGACCAGTTATTGCAAAATGGCAAACTCATGATTTCCATGGACGACGCGGTCGCGCTGGCTCTGGAAAACAATCTCGATATTGGGATCGCGCGTTACAACTTGAGCATCGCCGATACCGATGTGCTGCGCGCCAAGGCCGGTGCGCCCATTCTCGGGGTTAACGCCGGCGTGGTACAGAACACGCTGGGCGGCGGCGTGGGGGGCCTGGGATCGCAAGTCGGTTCGGGCACCGGTGGCACCAGCGCCGGAGCAGGAGGCGCGGGCACGGGCGCGGGCGGCATTGTCGGCTCTACCCTGGGTATCGGTCCCACCATCACCAGCTTCGACCCCATCCTCAGCAGTACGCTGCAGTGGGATCACTACAATCAATTGGCCAGCAGCGCATTTACCGGTGTGCCGGTGCTCGCCCAGAACACGCAAACTTACAATTTTTCCTACGTGCAGGGTTTCCAGTCCGGCACCAACGTGTCTGTCGGCTTTAACAACAGTCGTATCACCACTAACAGCCCGTTCACAACCTTGAGCCCACTGCTCAACTCCGGCTTCCAGCTTCGGCTGACGCAGCATCTGCTGCAGGGTCTGGGTTTCGCAGCCAACAACCGTTTCATTCGCATCGCTAAGAACAACCGTGAGATCACGGATGTTGCATTCCGGCTGCAGGTTATCAGCACGGTGGATCAGATCGAAAACATGTATTGGGACCTGGTCTTTGCTTACGAAAACGTAAGGGTGCAGAACGAATCGTTGACCTTTGCCCAGAAGACACTCTCGGACACTCAGAAACAAGTGCAGATCGGCAGCCTGGCTCCAATCGAAGTCGTACGTGCGCAGAGCACGGTGGCCACGGATCAGCAACAATTGACGGTGGCTCTGACCAACCTTCAGTTACAGCAGTTGCTGATGAAGAACGCGCTCAGCCGGACCCTGGTTGATCCCCGGCTGGCCGACGCCGAAGTGATTCCCGCCTCGACCACGCTGATACCCCAACAGGAGGACGTCGTTCCCACGCAGGATTTGGTAAACGATGCGCTCAGCCACCGCCCCGAGCTTGCCGAAGCGCGCATCAACCTGGCGAACACCGAAATTAGTAACAAGGCAGTGCGCAGCGCCCTCCTGCCCACTCTCGACTTATTCGCTTACTATGGAGGTTCGGGGTTGGGCGGCGCACAGAACCCGTCGAATCTCTGCGCCAATCTGACGTCGGCACAACAGCAGTTCGGTTGCGCAGGACCACCCCTCAACATAATCGCGCCAGCCTCCCCGCTAAGCTATGGAACCGCCTTGAACGACCTGGTTGATTCATCCGCACCCGATAAGGGCGTCGGGCTGACGCTTAACATCCCGCTGCGCAACCGCGCCGCACAGTCCGCGCAGGTGCGTTCCGAAATGGAGTACCGCCAGGCGCAGATGCGTGTGCAGCAGATTGAAAACCAGGTCCGCATCGAGGTGCGCAGCGCGCAGTTCACGGTGCAGCAGAACCGGGCCAGCGTAGCGGCTGCTCAAGCGGCGGTGGAATTGGGACGCCAGTCGTTGGACGCCGAGCAAAAAAAGTATGCCTTGGGCGCTTCCACCACGACCCTGGTGTTACAGAACCAGTCGGCCCTGGCGACGGCGGAGTCCACTCTCGTGTCGGCCATGGCGGCTTACGAGAAGTCGAGGGTGGAACTGGACCGCTCCATCGGGCTGACGCTGGATCACGCGGGTATCGTCATGGCCGATGCCGAGCGTGGCGAGGTCACCCACATGCCCAGGATTCCGTACGTCGCGCCGCGTGCGAACCCGGAATCGCTGATTTCGCCGGCCCAGCAGCCCTAAGAACCGCAACCGCGGCGGCGACCTGGGACCGCAAAGTTTGCAGCCCGCGATTCGAATCGATCCAACCTGAATCGCGGGCGCCAGCGTGTTGATTTCCTGCCTTCCAGACCATCCGCGCTGATCTCTTCGGATCGCCGAACCGCTCGCTCTTCATAAATCTTTACAATTTGTGCCTGTATCATTCATCTCAGTGGAAGCTACTCTAGCCTGTACCCCGGATTCACCAGACATATTCCTGATGCGCTTCGCATCCAATCCCGAGATTGAGAAGTCAGCAATCTTTACCAAACTTTTTGTTGAAGGAGACGAACAAATGTTATTGCCTGGTTTAAAGTTCACCGTTCGGCTGGCCTGTGCTCTTGTGATGTCCGGTGCGCTGGCCCTTGGAAGTTGGGCCCGA
Source organism: uncultured Acidobacteriota bacterium (assembly GCA_963770485.1). Taxonomy (GTDB): domain Bacteria; phylum Acidobacteriota; class Terriglobia; order Terriglobales; family Acidobacteriaceae; genus CAVVEC01. Next base: position 12,501 of record CAVYPX010000002.1, on the reverse strand, counting down.
GAATCGGAATCCGCGACCCCGGTTACGCAAGTCGAGGCCACCCAATCAACCCTGCCTCAGCCGGTTCCTGCAACGCCGCAACCGCAGCGGCTCACGACCGACTACTCCAAGTCGCGTTCGCAGTTTCCCAACGTGCTCGCGCCTTACACACCGCGCGATGTTCCGACGCCGAATCTGAGCAACGCGCCGCGCATCGACCAGTTGATGCGGGACGGCAAGATTCTGCTTTCGATCAACGATGCCGTATCGTTAGCCCTGGAGAACAACCTCGACATCGTGCTGGCGCGCTACAACCTGAACATCGCCGACACTGACATTCTCAGAGCGAAAGCAGGAGCCAACGTTCTTGGTGTGAACACGGGTATCGTGCAGAACACGCCCGGTGGAGGCGTGGGCGGTCTCAACGGAACCGTGGGTTCCGGGGCCGGCGGCACCAGCGTGGCGGCCGGCGGCGTGGGTACGGGCACAAATGGTTTGGTGAGTTCGACCTTAGGCATTGGCGCGCCGATTACCAGCTTCGATCCGATTCTCAGCAGCACGCTGCAAATGGACCGCAACAACATTGAGTCCACAAGCATATTCACTCAGGTACCGAATGGTGTGGCCAATGCCAACACGGGGACGGCCAATTTTTCCTACCTGCAGGGTTTTCACTGGGGCACTGATCTGTCCGTGGGGTTCAACAACACCCACACCACCTCCAATAACAGAACGACCACTTATACGCCGGCGCTGAACTCCGGGTTCCAGATCCGGCTTACACAGCAACTCTTGCAGGGTCTTGGGTTCTTGGCTAACACGCGGTTCATTCGCATCGCGAAAAACAATCGCGAAATTTCCGACGTAGCCTTCCGCTTGCAGGTCATCACCACCGTGGACCAGATCGAGAATCTCTACTGGAACTTGGTGTATGCCTACGAAAACGTAAGGGTTCAGCAGGAGGCGCTGGCATTTGCGCAGCGAACGTTAGAGGATAACAAGAAACAAGTACAAGTCGGCACTTTGCCGCCCATCCAGGTGGTCAGCGCGCAGAGCACAGTCTCCACCGATCAACAGAATCTCATTCTGGCCCGGACAAATCTGGAATTGCAGGAGTTGCTGATGAAGAATGCCCTGAGCCGCAACCTTGAAGATCCGGTGCTCGGCGGGGCTGAGGTGATCCCCACTTCGATCATGCAACTGCCCCCTGAAGAACCCATTGTGCCCACTCAGGATCTCATCAAGGACGGACTGGCCCATCGCGCGGAATTGGCGGAATCGCGGATCGACCTCAATAGCCGTCAGTTGAACAACAAGGCGGTCCGGAATGCAATGTTGCCCACGCTCAATTTGTTCGCGTACTATGGCGGGTCCGGAATCGGCGGAGACGTCAACCCTCTGGTGCCGGTTTGCGGTACTAAGGGTGCGAGTACCAACTTCTGCTTTGCGCCGAGTAACGCCGCACCTCCGTTTCGAAGCGGCGGGCCGGTCGGTTACGGCGGCACTCTGGATCAGCTTGTAACCTCGGTCGCCCCCGACAAGGGCATGGGCCTGACCCTCAATATTCCCATTCGCAACCGGGAGGCTCAGGCAAACCAGGTTCGCGCTGAGCTGGAATATCGCCAGGCGCAGGTCCGACTTCAGCAACTGGAAAATCAAGTTCGGATCGAGGTACGGAACGCGCAGTTCGACGTACAGCAGAGCCGAGCCAGCGTGGATGCGGCGCAGGCTGCCGTCGATTTTGCCCGCGAAACGTTGAATTCTGAGCAGCAGAAGCTGGCTGCCGGCGTCTCCAACCCTACTGCCGTGTTGCAGGATCAGGCTGCTTTGACCGTGGTTGAGTCTAACCTGGTGTCGGCGAAAGCGGCATACGAAAAAGCTCAAGTCGAAATGGATCGCGCCACCGGGCTTCTGTTAGATCGCGCCGGAATCGTTATGGACGACGCGGAAACTGGGCAAGTCAGCCACATGCCGAGTGTGCCATATGTGGCTGCGCGTCCGAATCCGGAGCCGGTGATGCCGCCGGCTCAACCGCCGCAACAGCGCTAGCGATTATTGTGGTGCGCTCCCGGGCGGTTCTCGCACCTTGCGGAAACTGCTTTTTTGGCGATGGCACCCCAGGCGTCATTTCAGTGCGGGCACTTGCGGGTTTATCCTTTGCGCGTGACGCTTTCTGTCGTTTTGATCACGCAGAACGAAGAATCCAACCTTCCGCGCACACTCGAAAGTGTGATGCCGCTGGTGCGCGACGGGCGGGGCGAGATCATCGTAGTGGATTCTGGGTCGACCGATCGCACAGTTGAAATCGCGCGATCCTTCGGCGCGAAGGTATTTGCTGAGCCGTGGAAAGGCTTCGCCGGGCAGAAGAACTCGGCAATGGACAAGGCTTCCGAGGACTGGGTGCTGCAGTTGGATGCTGACGAAGCGCTGGAACCGGGACTATCCGCCGAAATAGAGGCCACGGTGAAGGCGAGCCCGGCGGTGAATGGCTTCTGGATTCCGCGCAAGAACTTTTTCCTTGGCCGCTGGATCAAACACGGCGGCTTCTATCCGGATCCGAAGTTGCGCCTTGTGCGTCGCGGTGCGGGCCGGTTCGAGGAATACGGCGCCCATCCCACCATTAAATTGAATGGCCCGACCGGCCAGCTCCAGCATGCAATCTTGCACAATGCCTATCCCACGCTGCGCGGCTACATCGATCACATGAACAACTACTCGTCAATGGGGGCGCAGCTCGCGGTTGAAGGAGGGCATCGCAGCTTCAATGTGCTGAACATCGTCGCCCGTCCGTGGCTCACGTTCATCTACAACTATTTCATTCGTCTCGGCTTCCTCGACGGCCGCGAGGGCCTGCTGCTGCATCTGTATCACGCGGTTTATGTTTCATGGAAATACGCGAAGGTGTGGGAGCTAGGGAAAAAGAAAAACTAGGGTCGACGCTGGCTTGCCGAAGCTTCCCTGCTCCTCTATCATCAAGTCAGACGGGGTGTTCATGGCCGATAAGAAACCACCGCAGGTTGCCGATAGTCCGATTTCTGATGTGTTCGAGGATCGCCTTCCTTCCGCGGGCGAAAAACAGTGGGCCGAAAAGACGCTGGCGCCGACTTTGGAGAAAGCTCCCGAGCGGCCGATTGGCGCCCCGACCGGGGTCAACCTCGACCAGAACGGTCACGCACGTTTCACCACGATTTCCGGCGTCCCCATCCGCCGCCTGTACACTCAAGCCGACCTTCCCGAGGACTGGAACTACGACCAATATCTCGGCTATCCCGGCCAACCGCCCTACACCCGCGGCATTCATGCCACCGGATATCGCGGCAAGCTTTTCACCATGCGCCAGTTCTCCGGCTTCGCCTCGCCGGAGGAAACCAACCAGCGCTACAAGTATCTGCTGGAGCATGGTGGAGGAGGGCTCTCGGTCGCCTTCGACTTGCCCACGCTGATGGGCTATGACTCCGATCATCCCGCCAGCGAGGGTGAGGTTGGCAAATGCGGCGTCGCGATTGACTCCCTGGAGGATATGGAGATCCTCTTCGGCGGGATCGATCTTGAGAAAACCACCGTCTCCATGACCATCAATTCCCCTGCTTCTGTTCTGTGGGCGATGTATTTGGTGGTGGCCGAAAAACAGGGCGCGGACTGGAAGAAGATTTCCGGAACGATTCAGAATGACATTCTCAAGGAATATATAGCGCAGAAAGAATACATATATCCGCCCGAGCCCTCGATGCGGCTGGTGGTGGACACCTTCGAGTTCGGCTCGAAGCACACGCCGCGCTTCAACACTATTTCGATCAGTGGATACCACATCCGCGAAGCCGGCTCGACCGCGCTGCAGGAACTGGCGTTTACGCTCTACGATGGTGTGGAGTATGTCGAATGGGCGCGGCGTCGCGGGCTTGACGTGGATGAATTCGGCCCCCGGCTCAGTTTCTTTTTTAACGCACATAACGATTTTTTCGAAGAGATCGCCAAATACCGTGCCGCACGAAAGATCTGGTATCAGGTGATGAAAGACCGTTTCGCGGCCAAGAACCAGCGCTCTTGGCTGCTGCGCTTCCACAGCCAGACGGCGGGTGTTTCGCTTACGGCGCAGCAACCTATGAACAACATCGCGCGCGCGGCGCTGCAGGCCCTGGCGGCGGTGCTGGGCGGAACGCAATCGTTGCACATTGACGGGTATGACGAAGCGCTGGCCCTGCCCACCGAAGAAGCGGCGCGCATTGCTTTGCGAACCCAGCAGATCATTGGATATGAATCCGGTGTTGCCCAAACCGTCGATCCGCTGGGCGGTTCTTACTTTCTTGAAAACCTGAGCCTGCAAATGGAAGAGGGCGCCTTCGACTACTTTGGCAAGCTCGACGCGATGGGCGGCATGGTCAAGGCCATTGAACGCGGATATCCGCAGAAAGAAATCGCTGAAGCATCGTATCAATTTCAACGGGCGGCGGAAGCGAAAGAAAAAATCATCGTCGGCGCAAATGAGTTCGTTATCGAAGAAGAGTCGCCGAACATTCTCTACATTGGGGAAAGTGTCGCCCACCATCAATCGGCGAAACTGAAAGCCCTGCGGGCGCGACGGTCGAATGAAGAAGTCCGGCGCCGGCTGGATGCCTTGAAGAAAGCTGCAGCTCAGGAACCGCAGGCCGAGTCGAACGGGAATGTTTCGCCCGCCAATACGATGCCCTATATCGTGGATGCCGTTCGCGCCTACGCTACGGTGGGCGAAATCTGCGACGCGCTGAGAGATGTGTACGGGACGTACACGGAAGCGAGCTTTACGTAACCGCCGGCTAGCCGCAGGCGATATACCATGGTATAGTGGTATACGGAGTGATGTTTCTTATGCCCCGAACATTCAACGGCCAGATTCACGTCAGGGTCTCCTCCAGCGTTCATGAGGAGGTCGCTAAGGAAGCTTTCGAAAAAGGGACTTCCATCAGCGGCATTTTAGCCCAAGCTCTGATTGTCAGAAGGGCGCTCAGGAACATCGATCCCTGGAAGTCAATCTCCGAGGTGCAGTCGGCGAACCGTGGCGTCTCTGGGTCAGAAGTCGAGCGCGCGGTCGCGAAGGCGGTCAAGGCGGTTAGAAAGAACCGGCGTGGCTGTTGACAAGCCCCGCCCGCCCGCGCCTAGTCATTGATACCAATGTCTTCGTAAGTGGGCTTATTTCTGGGGCAGGTTCGCCCTCGCAGATCTTGAGGGCGATTCAACACAAGAAAGTTATCCACCTAGTTTCCGACCTGATCGTGGAAGAGTACCTGCGGGTGCTCGACTATCCTCAGATTCGGAGATTTAAGAGAATCACGGACGAGTTCGTCGCGGACATTGCCGCCTACCTTGTCTATCAAACCGAACGAGTAGAACTTGTGTCGAGTATCAAGCTGAGTCCCGATCCGGACGATGATGTCTTTTTGGAGACTGCGGTGGATGGAGGGGCAACGTTGCTGGTCACAAACGACAAAGCTGACTTGCTCTCGTTGCGAGTAGTGGAGGGCATCCCTATCGTCTCGGCCAGGGAAGCGGTCATCCGGCTCGCGCTGTAAAGCTACCGGGGTGCGCCCGGCCGGACAGGCGACGACTGTCCTCACACAAACAAGAATGAGTTTGCTATCCTCTTTGTTCTGACTTTCGTCAAACCTTCGCATGCGAAAAGCTGTCAATCACCTGAAGAAATCCGACCCCGTGCTGGCCGCCATCATTGAGCGCGTAGGACCTTGCCGCATGGAGTATGGTCCGCCGGAGTTTCACAGCCTGGCCGAAGCGATTGTTTACCAGCAGCTCAACGGGAAAGCCGCGGTAACGATCTTTAAGCGATTCGCGGCGCTGGCAGGCGAGCCGGTCACTCCGGGAGGGATTCTGAGGCTCAAGCCCGAGCAATTGCGCTCCGTCGGTCTTTCCAAACAGAAGTCGTCTTATCTCTTCGATATGGCTGAGCGCGCCCGGCGCGGCGAACTCGACTTCACCAGGCTGGCGGGCTTATCTGACGAGGAAGTCATCGAGCATCTCACTCAGGTGAAAGGCGTCGGCGTCTGGACCGCGCACATGTTCCTGATGTTTACTCTCCGACGCCCAAACGTGCTGCCCACTGGCGACTTCGGCGTGCAGATGGCGATCAAGAAGCATTACAACAAGCGCAAGCTGCCCAAGCCCGCGCAGATGGAAAAGATCGCCAAGCCTTGGGAGCCGTACCGGAGCGTTGCCTGCTGGTATTTGTGGCGAAGTCTGGACATCAAGACCATGTAACCACGGAGGACACAGAGATCACAGAGGGGGGTGACCCAGCGCGCTGTGTTTCCTTTGTCCACTGTGGTTAAATAAGGGTGATGCCGGAGCAGAAAATCCGCGTGCTGGTTGCCAAACCCGGCCTGGACGGACACGACCGCGGGGCCAAGGTCATCGCCCGCGCTCTGCGCGATGCCGGCATGGAGGTCATCTACACCGGTCTGCGCCAGACCCCGGAGATGATCGTGAACGCTGCGCTGCAAGAGGACGTAGATGTCATCGGCCTTTCGATTCTCTCCGGCGCGCACAACGCGATCGTCCCCCGTGTGATGGATCTGCTCAAGCAAAATAAAATGGATGATGTGCTGGTTGTGGTCGGCGGAATTATTCCCGATCAGGACGTGGCCAACCTTAAGCAAATCGGAGTGGCTGCCATTTTCCAGCCGGGCACGGCGATGGATGATATTGTCAAGTTCATCCGCGCCAACATCAAGCCGCGCACCGTGCCCACAGCCGGCTGATGGCCGAGATCAGCAGCCGCTAACGACGCTCGCTACTGCTCATGGCTGATCCCTTCTTTCAGATCGAACGGCTCGCTGGTATTCGCCTGCTGCGCCTGCGTTCTGATGACGGCACAAATCGCCTCACTCGGGCGTGCGTATTGGGGCTGATCGAGGCGGTTCGTGAATTGGTGCGCAAAGCCGAACCCCTGATCATCGCGGGAAATCAGAGGTTCTTTTCCGCCGGAGCTGACCTTGTGGAGATTGCCGCCTTAACCGGACCAGCGGCGTACGAATTCTCTGGGATGGGGCAGACGCTGATGAACGAGATCGAGCGCTTCCCCGCTCGTGTGTACGCGGCAATCTCTGGATATTGCATGGGCGGTGGACTGGATTTGGCGCTGGCTTGCCATCGGCGAATTGCCTCGCCGCACGCGATTTTCGGACACCGGGGCGCGGCTCTGGGGCTGATCACGGGCTGGGGCGGCACACAGCGTTTGCCGCGGCTGGTCGGCAAAGCGAAGGCGCTGGAAATGTTTGTGGCCGCAGAAAAGATTCACGCTCGGGACGCACTGCGGTGCGGGTTGGTGGAGGCCGTAGCGGAGGATCCGGTCGCCGAGGCAATGAGGCGCATTCTGGTTCTGATGGGAGATCCTCCAACCGGACAATCAGGCGCAAACGTAACCAGCGTTTAGAGCTTGAATTGTTTGCGTTCTCTGTGTCTCTGTGACTCTGTGGTAGAAATGGGTAGTGGGTCAGTTTGATAAGGAAGCGAGCCAGACGCGCGATTATTGCGTCGCAAAGGACGCGACGCTTCGCGCGGCTCGCCCAGATCCCTCGCTGCGCAAAGAACCCTCGCTCGGGATGACAATCAGACTGAACCACTACTTAGAAACGCTCGGTTTGCGTGCCGCTGCTCTGCTGTTATACCGTAATTAGTTTCTGGTCCTTCCCCATGGCCGAGCGTATCGAGTCCAGCGCACCCTCAACTTCCAGCGTCCTTGATACGCGCGTGGATCCCACCTCCCCACGATTCGAAGCGAACATGCGCTTCCTGGCCGACCTGGTTTCACAAGTGCGCAACGAGGAAGAAAAAATCCGTGAGGGCGGCGGCCCGAAAGCCATCGAAAGCCAGCACGCTAAGGGTCGCCTGACGGCACGCGAACGCATCAATTTGTTGCTCGATGCGGGCAGCTTCTTCGAACTTGGTTCGTACGCCGCGTATGGCATGTATGAAGAATGGGGCGGGGCGCCGGCGGCAGGCGTAATCACCGGGCTGGGGCGAATCCACACGCGCCTGGTGATGATCATCGCCAACGACGCCACGGTGAAGGCGGGAGCATTCTTCCCGATGACCGCGAAAAAGGTCATTCGGGCGCAGAACATCGCCATCGAAAACCGCATCCCGACGATGTATCTGGTCGATTCCGCGGGCGTGTTTCTGCCTTTGCAGGAAGACGTGTTCCCCGACACCGATGACTTCGGTCGCGTGTTCCGCAACAATGCCGTGATGTCGGCCATGGGCATTCCGCAGATCGCCGCCATTATGGGCATGTGTGTGGCGGGCGGCGGATACCTTCCTGTTATGTGTGATCACGTGCTGATGACGGATGGCAGCGGACTTTTTCTAGCCGGGCCGGCCCTGGTGCAGGCCGCGATTGGCCAGAAAGTTTCCGCCGAAGAGTTAGGCGGCGCGGCCATGCACGCGGGGATCAGCGGCACAGTGGACTTCCGCGAAGCGAATGACGAAGCCTGCCTGGACCGGATTCGCGCCATCGTGGAAAAGTGGGGCTATCGTCGGCAGTCTCCGTGGGACCGCAAAAAGCCGGAGGAACCGGCACTGGCCGCCGAAGAAATCTACGGCATCTACGATTCATCTCCGGCCCGTCCGTACGACATGAAAGAGGTCATCGCTCGCATCGCAGACGGCAGCCGCTTCGACGAGTACAAGCCGGAGTACGGAAAAACGTTGCTTTGTGGCTATGCGCGCATCGGCGGCTTCGCCGTGGGGATCGTCGCCAATCAGAAGCTGCATGCCCAGCAGATCGACCACGAAGGTCACAAGCGCATCGAGTTTGGCGGCGTCATTTACACCGAATCTGCGGAAAAAGCCGCGCGCTTCATCATGGATTGCAATCAGAATTTGATTCCGCTGGTTTTCCTGCACGATGTGAACGGATTCATGGTCGGACGAGATGCGGAGTGGAGCGGCATCATCAAGGCAGGGGCAAAGATGGTGAACGCGGTGTCGAACTCGGTGGTGCCGAAAATTACCGTGATTGTGGGCGGATCGTTCGGCGCCGGACATTACGCGATGTGCGGCAAGGCCTATGATCCGCGTTTGGTGTTTGCCTGGCCCACCGCCCGTTATGCCGTGATGAGCGGTGATTCTGCTGCGGGAACGCTGGTCGAAATCAAGATCAAGCAACTGGAACGCAGCGGAAAAAAGTTGAGCGAAGAAGAAAAGAAAGAATTGTACGAGTCGGTGAAGCGCACCTACGACGACCAGACCGATCCGCGCTACGGCGCAGCCCGGCTGTGGATCGACAAAATCATTGATCCCATCGAAACCCGGGAAGCGATTGTACAGGCACTCGAGGCTGCTTCGCTGAATCCAGATGTTCCGGAGTTCAAGGTGGGGGTGCTGCAAACTTGATATCGTTTGCCCCGCAGATCAACGCAGATGAACGCTGATCGCGAAAAGACCTTTGGTGTCTGGCAGACTCTCTTACCTACATCAGCGAGACATGAGAAATCAGCGTCGTCTGCGTTGATCTGCGGCGAAGAATTAGAAATGTCAGAATCTGTCAAACTGGTCGAGTGTCCGCGTGATGCCTGGCAGGGGCTGAAGGGTCAGATTCCGACCCACATCAAGATCGAGTACTTGCGAGCATTGATCAGTGCGGGATTCAAGCACATCGATGCCGCATCGTTCGTCTCACCCAACGCTGTACCGCAGATGGCGGATTCGGAAGAAGTCCTGAAGGAACTCGATCCACCGGACGACGTTGAGGTCATCGGAATTGTGGTAAATGAAAAGGGCGCCCAACGAGCCATCAACACGAATGCTGTGCGCACACTGGGATTCCCTTATTCTGTTTCGCCGACCTTCCTGCGCAACAACCAGCGCCAGACGCTGGAAGAAGCCATCGACGAATTGGAGAAGATCAAAGGAAAAGGAGATGAAGCCGGACTAGACACGGTGGTGTATATTTCGATGGCGTTCGGCAACCCTTACGGAGATGGGTGGAACATCGGAGAGGTGGTCGATGCGATTGATCTGCTCGAATCGGAAGGGATTCGTATGATATCGCTGGCGGATACGGTCGGCGTCGCGGGCCCGGTGCAGATTCGCGAACTGGTTTCCGCAGTGATCTCGAAGTACGATTACCTGGAAATCGGCGTGCACCTGCACAGTCGTCCCGAGCAGGCCGCGGAAAAAATTGCGGCCGCGTATGAAGCCGGTTGCCGCCGGTTTGATTCGGCATTGGGCGGTTTGGGCGGATGTCCGTTCGCGCAGGATCAGTTGGTCGGAAACATTTCGACAGAAAAGGTGATCGAGGCTCTGGCCGCGCGGGGCGCGCCTTTACCCTCGCTCAAGCCGCTCGATGTGCTGCTGCGGGCGACGGCAGAAATCGGTTCGCGATATACAAATTCCTCGGCGGCGGATTGAGTAGATGGATCGGGCAGGTTCTTCGCTCAGGACGGCAAGCTTGAGGGAAATAGTGGAATAAATGGGATATAAGACGATCCAACTTACATACGGCTCCGGCATCGCCACCCTCACGTTCAACCGTCCGGACAAGCGCAATGCCATCAGTTTTCAGTTGGTTGACGAACTGCTGGCCGGGCTGGATGAAATTGAGCAATCCCCGGCGCAAGTGGTCATTCTGACCGGAGCGGGCAAAGCATTCTGCGCAGGGATGGACCTCGAGGAATTGAAGTCGCTTCTCGGTAAGACCCATGAGGACAACGTAAGAGATTCCGCGCGGATGGCTCATATTTTTCGGCGGCTTTATGAGTTTCCCAGGCCCACCATCGCCGCGGTGAACGGCCCCGCCATCGCTGGGGGCACCGGGTTGGCGACGATGTGTGATTTCACGCTGGCGGTGCCGGAAGCCAAGTTTGGCTACACCGAAGTGCGCATCGGGTTTGTGCCGGCGATTGTTTCTTCGATCCTGGTCTGGCAAGTGGGGCACAAGATTGCGCGTGACCTGCTGCTAACCGGCCGCATTTTCGACGCGGCCGAAGCGCACCGCTACGGCTTGGTGAATGAGATCGTCGAACCGGCGCGCTTGATGGAACGAGCAAGTGAACTTGCATCGCAGCTTTTGGAAAACAGCCCCTCTTCGGTGCGAGCCACGAAGCGGCTGATCAATGGGTTTATTGCCGGGCAACTGGACCAGCAGATGGGCCAAGCGGTGGAGGACAATGCGCGCATTCGCACGACCGCCGATTTCCGCGAGGGCATTACCTCATTTCTGGAGAAGCGCAAACCGCGCTGGAGCGGGCAATGAGTCACGGCGACGGGAACCACCATCCGGTAATCAACGAGACCCGCCTGCGGGTGCGCTATGCAGAAACCGACCAGATGGGCGTGGTCTATCATGCCAATTACTTCGTTTGGTTTGAAATCGGACGGGTAGAATTTCTGCGCCAGCTTGGGTTCTCCTATCGCGACATCGAGCGTAACGACGGCTGCGCGATTGCCGTAATCGATGCGCGCTGTCGCTACAAGGCCCCGGCGCGCTACGATGACGAGATTCTTGTGCGCACACACTTGAAGCACATTCGCGAGTCGCTGGTGCAGTTCGGCTACGAGTTAGTGCGCGCGAATGACGGCACGTTGCTCGCCGAGGGTGATACGACACACATTGTGGTTGACATGGAGATGAAGAAAACACCGCTGCCGGGAAAGTATATGAGCGCATTTCGAGCAGCCGTAGGTCAGGCTCCGGCGCGCTGAGGGGATCTGATGGAGGAATGCTTCTTATACAGGCTACACCTCGTGCGCGGCGATATGTTGCGCACCGGACCCACGGCACATGAGCAAGAGGTTGTGGAGGAGCATTTTCGGTATTTGAAGGATCTGACGGACAAGGGTGTGGTGATCCTGGTCGGACGGACGCTGAATACCGATGAAAGCGCAATGGGCATCACCGTGTTCCGAGCTGAATCGGAAGCAGCGGCGCGTCAGATCATGAACAATGACCCTGCAATCAAGAACCATGTGATGACGGGAACTCTGTTTCCGTTCCGCATAGCTCTGCGCGGGAACTAAATCTCAAACACTCCAGGTTGAATGAAAGCACTGCACATCAACGGTAACGACCTGACGCTGGAGGATGTGCGCGAAGTCGCCGTTGAGCGCCGGCCTGTGCTTCTAGATCCGGATGCCCGTGGCGCAGTCGCCCGGGCTCGGGCGGTAGTGGATGCTTTGGTGACCGGCAACAAAGTTTCTTATGCCATCACCACCGGTGTGGGCAAGCTCAGCGAGGTGCGCATCGCCGGCGACCAGATCCGCGAAATGCAGATCAATCTGGTGCGCTCGCATGCGGTAGGTGTGGGTAACCCGCTGCCCGCTGCCGAGGCGCGCGCCATGATCCTGCTCCGTGCCAATTCTTTGTCCAAAGGTTACTCGGGCGTGCGCACCGAGATTATTGACACGCTTTGCGAGATGCTGAATCGCGGCGTCACGCCGTTCGTGCCCTCGCAAGGCAGCGTGGGAGCAAGTGGAGATCTAGCTCCGCTGGCGCATCTGGCGCTGGTGATGATCGGCGAGGGTGAGTGCCTGGAT
>CAVYPX010000001.1:0-106287 GCA_963770485.1 uncultured Acidobacteriota bacterium | reverse complement strand
CCAGGCACGCGAGGCCATCGGCTGTTACAAGCGGACACCGGCGCGGTGGAGCGGACACTCCTGTTCGCTGTTTTTGACTTCGACTTTCTTTCTGCTTCGATTGCCAAGGAGGCGCTTGGCCGGCAGGAGTGTCCGCCCCACACGGCTCACGCCGGTTGTAGTTTTTGGCAGAAGTTCCGGATTGACTCTCTCACCTCGGTAGGCAGGCCGATGAACTCAAAACCGTGCAAGAAGCCCATGCGGTGACGCACCACCGCCTTCACGGCGAGAGGTTCTGGCAAGTTAGGGACGGAAAACTCCAAAGAAACCATTTCCCCTGCGCTGAGCTCACTGGTGATGACCGCCCCCAGCCCAGCCTCGGCGATTTCGAAGCAGCGGCCATGAACGCGGAAGTATCCGTTCTGCTCGAGGACTTTCACAATCAGGGGCACGTCCGTGCGATATCTGGCAAATCGGCGAGTGGAAGACTTATTCATTCATCGGCACCTTGGAGAAGCAACCTCTAACGATAGCCGAGACGGCGGATTCTGAATACCTGTCTTTGGTTATATGCTCGGCACGGAACCACGGTGCACAATCATCCGCGCACACGTACAACAAGCCGCAAGGTTTCACGAAAAAGCAAGCGGACAAAGTAACCTGAGGAGATCCCCAAATGCAGCTCAGCGTGGGAAATGATAGTAGACGTCCTGTTTCGAGGGGATCGGAATGCCATTCCGCGAGGCCGGAGTAAAATGCCATTTCTCCAGTGCCGCTACCACAATCTGATCGATGGCGGGCCCAAGACTCTGCAGGACGATGGTTTCGACGATGTTGCCCTGTGAGTCGATGGTGACTTCGACAACAACATCACCCTGGGCGCTGCTCCGAACCTCTGGCGCCAGAATCGGATCGGGCGAGGAAATCGGCAGGGCCGGTCGCACCTCGGGGCCGGCAAAGGTCCCGTAGGAAAGCGATCCATACGGGGAGCCTGCCGGATGTTCGTTAGGTGAAAGGGACGCTCGTATTTCGTTACCTGCCTCTGCCTTCGCGGCCGGCGGTGCGAGCCGGTGTACTTTTTCGATCTTTGGCGGCCGCTGCCACGTGAGGCGTGCGGGGCGATCCTGAGTCACTCCAGCGTGGCCTCCGAAATAAATAGGAGTTAAGGAACTGCCGGAGTAGCCTCGCACCACCGACGAAGGCGCCACGAAAATGGGCGCAGGTGCGTGAAGAACCCATCCCAGAAACAGAAAATGGAAAGCCAGGGAAATAGATAGCGAAGCAGTTTGTCTTTTGGGAACGCCGGGATGGAGTGGTACGAACATTAGTCCGACTGATTGGGCCCTGGGCTCAAAAAGGTCTTTCCGATTATCAGTAACTCTACAGTATTTTAGACGTATGAGGGCATCCAGAGGTAATCAGTCTCTCTGCCTGGCTACATCACAATGGTTTGCATCCATAGGGCAGGAGCGGGAATCAACACTAGTTTGTCAGGCCGATTGCACCCTGTCTTATCCGATATCATCTTAAGGACGACTTGATCGTGAGGAAGCTATTGCGGCGGAAAACGAGAGAATTCCCACCCGCAGCAGTTCTTTACCTGCTGGCCAATTTGGCTCTGCTCTCTCCACCTGTTCTGAGCCAGACGGCCAGCCCACCTCAGACCCCGGCGACGATGCCGGGCTCGTCTTCCTACAGCAGCAGCGGATCAGGCAACACAGGCCAATCCAGCATCCTTCCACAGAGCCCGTTTTCCGGCAGTGTCCCCGAAGGCAAAGCGACTTCGACAGTATTGCCGCTCTCCTTCAGGGATGCCACTGATCGCGGGCTGAGAAATAATCTCGGCCTGCTGTTACAAAGTGACAACACCCTAACCGCCCGTGGGGAAAAGTGGAAAGAGCTAAGCGCACTGCTTCCCAACGTGAGTGGTACGGTCAATGAGACTGCCGAACAGATCGACCTCGCCGCCTTAGGATTCCGCTTTAGCTTCCCGGGTGTAGCGAAAGTCATCGGCCCGATCGGTGTTTTCCAGAGCGGGGTGAATCTGACCCAATCCCTGTTCGACTACTCTGCGATTGAGCGCAAACGCGGGGCCACAAACAACGAACGAGTCGCCCAGTATTCGTTGAAAAATGCGCGGGAACTAGTCGTGCTGGCGGTCGCGAATACCTATCTGGAAGCGCTCGCGGGAGCAGCTAGAGTGGATACGGCAGTGGCCGAGGTACAAACCGCCCAGGCCCTTTATGACAAGGCTGCGGATCAGCAAGATGCCGGAGTGAGCCCGGCGATTGACACCCTTCGTGCCCACGTTGAATTGCAAAGCCGTCAACAGCAGTTAATCGTTGCCCGCAATGATTATGCAATAGAAAAACTGACGCTGGCGCGAGTGATTGGACTGCCCCCAGGACAGGAGTTTACCCTTACTACCGCGGCCCCGTACGAACCCCTGGCTGCGGCGGGCGTCGACGAGTCGCTGCGGCGCGCCTACCTGTCGCGCCCCGATTATCTGGCCGCCGCGGAGCAACTGCGGGCTGCGGAAGATTTCCGCCGAGCAGCGACGGCTGAGAATTATCCCAGCCTCAGCATGGCAGGGGATTATGGCGCTGCCGGCATCCGTCCGGGCAGCTCTCACGGGGTCTTTCAGGTGGGGGCGACATTGACCATCCCCGTGTTCGCTGCGGGAAAAATCCATGGCGACGTCCTCGAGGCAGAAGCAGCGCTGCGGCAGAGTCGCCAACAACTGGAGAATCTACGCGGCCAGATTGATTACGAAGTTCGCACCGCTCTTCTGAACCTCAACGCCGCCGCCGACCAAGTCGAAGTGGCACGCAGTTCGGTGGACCTGGCGAACCAGACGCTGGTGCAGGCTCGCGACCGCTTCACCGCAGGCGTCACCGACAATCTCGAAGTGGTGCAGGCGCAGGAAGCTGTCGTGGCGGCCAACGAGAGCTATATCTCCAGCCTTTACGCTCACAACCTGGCCAAAGTACAGTTAGCGGAGGCCATCGGCTTTGCCGAGGAAGGCGTAAGGCAATACTTCCAGGGTAAATAATCATGGCGGAAAACACAGATACAATCGTGCGCGATAGTCAGCCGCAAACCCAGCCTCCACCTGCTGGCCGGCCCGCTCCCCTGCCCGCTTCCGACAGGGATCTGCGCTGGAGACGATTTCGCAGCCGCAGTCCCCGCTTCCGTCTACTTTTGATCGCTGGGTTTGTGGCGCTGCTGGTGGCCGGCTTGTTTCTCTGGCGCTATTTCGGCAGCTATGAGGAAACCGACGACGCCGAGATTGATGGTCACCTGAACTCCATCAGCGCTCGCGTCTCTGGCCATGTCTTGAAGCTTCAGGTGGACGATAACCAGTACGTGCAAGCTGGATTTCCGTTGGTCGAGATCGATCCCAAGGATTACCAAGTGCTAGTGGACCGTGCGAAAGCTGACTATGAGGATGCGCAAGCCACGGCCGACGCCGCACAAGTAAACGTTCCCATCACTTCAGTCAATACCAGCAGCCAGCTGTCAGCGGCGGGTGCGGATGTTGAGAATGCGCAGGCGGGGATTGCCACAGCGCACCAGCAGTATGCCGCGGCAGAAGCTCAATTGGCGGAGGCCGAAGCCAACAACGTCCGGGCGCAAAACGATCTGGTGCGTTACAAACAACTGGTGGACAAGCAGGAAGTTTCTCAGCAGCAGTATGACCAAGCCTTGGCGACGGCCAAGGCGAGCGCCGCCGCGGTGGATGCGGCGCGGGCCTCGGCCTCGGCTGCGGAGCACCAGGTCGTCCAGGCGGAGAGCAGGCTGGTGCAGGCGCAAGCCAATGCTCGCTACGCCGCCACCCGCCCGGAGCAACTGGCGGCCATCCGTTCGCGCGCTCAAGCCGCGCAAGCGCAAGCCGACCTCAAGAAGGCGGCGCTGGAGCAAGCGGAGTTAAACCTGCGGTACACGCTTGTGGTCGCCCCCATCAATGGAGCCGTGACCGGCCGCACCGTGGAGGTGGGACAGAACGTTCAGGTCAGCCAGGAAATGATGCGCCTGATCAACTTGGACGATATTTGGGTCACCGCCAACTTCAAAGAAACCCAGCTCAGGCATATGCAGGTCGGCCAGCCCGTGACCATTCACGTGGACGCCAATGGCAAAGATTACAAAGGACACGTTCAAAGTATCGCCGGGGCAAGCGGCGCGATCACCAGTTTGCTGCCTCCAGAAAACGCTACTGGCAATTACGTCAAGGTGGTGCAGCGAATTCCGGTGAAGATTACGTTCGATGCAGGCGAGACCAAAGAGCATGTGTTGCGACCGGGGATGTCGGTAGAGCCCAAGGTGTGGATAAGATAAGCACGACGGCGCAGAGCATGGACGCTGTGCAGGCGCGGGCCCCCTCGGCCGTGCGCAGCTCAATAGGAGGATCGGTGTATCGCATCATTACGATCGAACGGGAGTACGGATGCGGAGGCGGGGAAATTGCCCGCGAAATTGCCAACCGCCTCGGCTGGAAACTATGGGACCGTGCCCTGACCGAGGAAATTGCCAAGCTATCCAATGTGGAATGTTCCGCCGTCGAGCGGTGCGAGGAACGCGTGGACAGCGCTTTTCAGCGGTTGGTCAAAGTATTCTGGCGCGGCAGCTACGAGCGCAGCATGGCCGGCGAGGAACTCTTCAATACGGACCGCTTTGTTGCCGTCGGAAAGCAGGTCATGGAAAAAGCTGCCCAGGCGGGAAATTGTGTGATCGTGGGCCGCGGCGCTCCTTATTTTCTGCGCGAGCACGGCGATGCGTTTCACGTATTCCTTTATGCACCTTACACCGAAAAACTGCGGCGGTTGCGGGAACTGGGCAAGAGCGAAGCGGAAGCAGAAGATCTGCTGAACACCGTGGACCGCGACCGCATCACGTTCGTGAAGCGCTATTTCAACGCCGACTGGCCCACGCGCTGCCTCTATCACGTGATGCTCAATACTGCGGTTGGGAACGAGATTGTCATCTCGACCATCCTGGATACGATGCACACCCTGGAACAGGCACCGATGATTCAGTTACCTACGTGTCCCAATGGATAAGATCCAGCAAAATAAAACCCTGCAAAACAAGATTGCACTGGTCACTGGGGCCGATGGCGGCCTGGGAACTCACGTGACCAAAGCACTGCTGGACGCCGGAGCGACTGTCATCGGCGTGTCCCGGAACATTGTGCAGCCAGACTTTGATCATCCATGTTTCACCGCGCTGGCAGCAGATCTTTCCAATCCCGATGCCGCCAAGAAACTCGTGGATGATGCTGGAGCGCGATTCGGCCGGCTCGACGTGCTAGCCCATCTGGTGGGCGGATTTGCCGGCGGCAAAACGATTGCCGAAAGCGATGACGCCACGTTTCAGCGCATGCTCGACCTCAATCTCAACAGCGCGTTTTACGTCTTGCGCGCCGTAATCCCGCACATGCGCCGCGCCGGTGTGGGCCGCATTATCGCGATTGGCAGCCGAGCCGCCGAAAACCCGGGTCCGGGAGTGGGCGCCTACAGCGCCTCGAAGGCCGCTTTGGTCTCGCTGATCAAGACGGTGGCTGTGGAGAACAAGGACCTTCCGATCACTGCCAACGTCCTGCTGCCCGGCACCATGGAGACTCCCGCCAACCGCATAGCCATGCCCGGGGCCGACACCTCGCAGTGGGTTCAGCCGGCATCGGTTGCGTCGCTGATCGTGTGGCTGGCCAGCGAAGCGGCCAAAGATGTGAACGGGGCCGTGATTCCAATGTACGGCCGGGGGCTTTAATCCCGTATTGCGCAGTATTTCCGCCCCTCGACAAGCTTTCCCATTCCTGCCTTTGGTAACGTAGAAATTGCACCTTTGTTGCTGCAATTTAACATTCCTGAAATATTCTCCAACTATGATCGGAAAAGCTAAGGATTCCGCTCAGGAACCGTCGATGGCCTCAGCCCGTTTCTTACGCTTTGCTCTACCGTTGCAGGTCGCGGCAGTGTGCTACCGCCAAAACGGCCAAGGCATAGAGTTTTTGCTAGTGAACACCAACGGCGGAG
This sequence comes from uncultured Acidobacteriota bacterium, assembly GCA_963770485.1. Taxonomy (GTDB): domain Bacteria; phylum Acidobacteriota; class Terriglobia; order Terriglobales; family Acidobacteriaceae; genus CAVVEC01. The sequence goes on along the minus strand of CAVYPX010000001.1, from coordinate 100,273 downwards.
GCAAGTGGACCTTTCCCAAGGGCGCACCTGAGCGGGCGGTGTCGCACAGCCAGTCTGCGGAGCGCGAAGCTTGGGAGGAAGCCGGCGTTCGCGGACACATCGAGCCCCGGCATTTCCATCTCTATCTCCATTCCAAGGGCGTGTTCTGGAAACCTCCCGGCGTGCGTGAATTCGTAGTAAAAGCTTTCCTGATGGAAGTGGAACGGACCGAACCGGGCCACGAACCGGAGCGCAACCCGACGTGGTTTTCTGCCGCGGAAGCGAAGAAGACTCTCGCCAAAGGCCGCGAGGTGAAATACGCGAGAGAGATGCAGGTCGCAATTGATCGCGCGCTCGAACATATCGGCGCCGCGAAGGCCGCGACCGCACGCTAGTCCTTGAGCCGTTCGATACTGATCGGCGTGCCGTTCACTTGATCCAGTCCTCAATTCTTAACCCTTTCACCCGCCGGAAAACGGCATCGCTCGATACCAGCACCAGATCAAAGGCAAGGGCTTGTGCGGCGATCATCAAGTCCAGGTTGCCCATCGGTTCTCCGCCGCCCTCCAGCGCGGCGCGTATCCTCGCATATTGCCGGGCCGCCTCGGAGTCCCAGGGCAAGACCTCCACGCGGAGCAAGAACTCCTCGACTACGGTCTTCAGTTCCGTGGCATCGGGCCTTCGGGCCAACCCAAAGAGAAGTTCGGCCTCGGTGATCACGCTGATTCCAACCTCGGCCATAGGCACCCGCAGCAGCCGCTACTTTTGGCTTCTTGAAATGCCACCGCTTATCGCAAATGATGCGATGGAACTCGCGGCAATCGTTCAACTCGAGACTGCCGAGGGTCAACCATGCATTAACCCTCTTCTTGAGTTCGTTGTTTTCATGGCGCCGCATACCTTGCTCCGGCCCAATGAACCAATATGGCGCTTCCCAACGCCCATAACCGTAGTTTCCACGGGCCATTGCACGCATGTCGTTATCCATGTTGCACCTCTCCAGAGCAAGAACCTGCCTTTATTCTACGGGTGATTCTAGGCAAAATCGCTCGCAGTCGGTTTCCACGTCTTCATCAAACCACCCCGCTCATGAGACGATTGAACTGACGCCATGATTCAGCTCTCTTCCGCCGGAAAACGTTACGGCCACAAGCTCCTCTTCGAGGGAGCGGACTGGATGATTACGCCCCGGGACCGTATCGGCCTCGTCGGCGCGAACGGCACCGGCAAATCCACGCTGATGAAGATCCTGGCTGGCCTCGAAACTCTCGACTACGGCTCTGTCAGCACGGCCAAGGGCATCAGCGCGGGCTATCTGCCGCAAGATGGGCTCACGCTCTCCGGACGAACCGTGTTCGCCGAGGGCATGTCAGTTTTTTCCGAATTGCGCGCTATGGAGCAGGAGATGGAAGATCTGACCGGACGCATGTCGGAACTAGATCAGTCTTCAACTGAGTATGCTCAAGTTGCCGAGCGCTATCAGCGCATCGACCATGAATTTCGCACTCGCGACGGATATGCGATCGAGGCCCAGGTGGGAAGCGTGCTGATGGGCCTCGGATTCCGCAAAGAAGATTGGCACCGCCCCACCGAAGAATTCTCCGGTGGCTGGCAGATGCGCATCGCGCTGGCAAAACTCCTGTTGCAGGAGCCCAATCTGTTGCTGCTGGACGAGCCCACCAATCATCTTGATCTCGAGGCCCGCAACTGGCTGGAAGAATATCTGACGCATTATCCCAACGCCTTTGTGCTGATTTCGCATGACCGTTATTTTCTCGATGTCACCGTCAACAAAATTGCCGAGATCTGGAACAAGCGGATTCATTTTTATCCGGGCAACTACGAAAAGTATCTGACATCGAAGACGCAGCGCATGGAGCAACTCGAGGCCGCTTACCGCAACCAGCGCGAGCGCATCGAGCAGCTCGAGATATTCATCAATCGTTTTCGTTACCAGGCCACCAAGGCCAAGCAGGTACAGAGTCGCATCAAGGAACTGGAAAAAATAGAGCGCATCGAGTTGCCGGAAGAGGAAAAGACCATTCACTTCTCTTTCCCGCAGCCCAAGGTCAGCGGCAGAATCGTGGCCGAATTTTCGGGAGTCGCAAAATCCTATGGCGAAAAGGAGGTCTTCCGTGATGTCAGCTTTATGATCGAGCGGGGCGACCGCATCGCGCTGGTGGGCGTAAATGGTGCGGGCAAATCCACGCTGATCAAGCTGCTCGCCGGAGAGGAGCCTCTGAGCGACGGCAATTACAAGCTGGGACACAACGTGCAGGCGGATTACTTCGCGCAGGATCAGTACAAAGAACTGAACCCGGACGCGCGCATTTTCGACGATATCAGCGAGATTTCTCCCCGTTCCACCCAGACCGAACTGCGCAGCCTGCTGGGTTGCTTCCTCTTTTCTGCCGACGAAGTTTTCAAGCGCATCGGCGTGCTCTCGGGCGGGGAGCGCAATCGCTACGCGCTGTTACGCATGTTGCTGCACCCCGCGAATTTTCTGCTGCTCGATGAACCGACGAATCATTTAGACATGCGCGCCAAAGATGTTCTGTTGGAGGCTTTATCGAAATACACCGGCACGGTGGTGTTTGTTTCGCACGACCGCTATTTCATCGACAAGCTGGCCACGCGCGTGTTCGAAATTGGCGGTGGACGAGTAGAAGTCTATCCCGGCAACTACGAGGACTATCGCTGGCGGAAGGAAGGCGGCGCCGAGAAATTGCAGGAGGCTGTCCGAACTTCCACGGCTTCTTCCCAGCCGACCAATGGAAATAAGCCGCAGGTCGTCGCAGAGTCCGCAGAGCCAAAATCCAAGCGCCTGAATCCCATCAGGCGGAAGCAGATGGAAGAGCGGGTGCGGAAACTCGAAGCAGAAATTAGCCGCACGGAATCGGCCATTGCCGGTTGCGAAGCCGCGCTGCAAACCTTCGTCAGCGCCGAAGAAACGGCGCGCTCTACCCAGGAGCTGGCGAATTATCGTGCCGAACTGCAAGCCTGCCTGAAGGAGTGGGAAGATCTGGCGCAGGCATTGCAAGCATAGGAGTTCGAGTTCCGCCGGTTCCGTCTGCACGTTTGGGGAAGCGTCGCCAGGCCAGGGTTCCGTTTCGGCAACCGTACAAGCTCTTCCGTAACCTCCCAAAAGTACTAACTCCCGTGCGATAGTCAGCTTGGCCAATGGCCACCATCTCAGATCCGCCGCCTGCGCCCCCGGCGCTATAAGCCGCGCGGAATAAGGAAGGCCGAAAACGATGTTGCAGCCAGCACAGAACCTAGCCAACCCACAAAAATTTCCCTCGAACCCGAATCCCTACACCCCGCCCAAAACCATCAGCGCTCCCATGGAGCAGGCTACGATCGGGCGCTCCCTGGTCATTAAAGGCGAGGTTAGCGGGGCGGAATCACTGTATATTGACGGCCGCATCGAGGGCAGCATCACGCTGGCCGACAACCGCGTGACCATCGGCCGCAATGGCAGCGTCGTCGCCAACATCAGCGCCCGCGAAGTTGTCATTATGGGCAACGTGAAGGGCAATATCCAGTGCACCGACCGCCTGGACATCCGCAGCGAAGGTTCGCTTACCGGAGATGTCGTCACCCAGCGCATCAGCGTGGAGGACGGAGCCGTGATGAAAGGCAGCGTCGAAGTGCGGAACGTGGCGCAGAAGAACGAGAAGACGCAGACGCAAACCAACTCCAAGCCAACCGAATCCGCGAAGTCCAGCTCGACGGAACAGCCGAAAGCAGCAGCCGCCGCGGCAGGCGCCGGGACCTCAGTAAGCTTGTTGCCGGGCAGCAAAGTCATGTACGAGGAAACGCACTAGCGCAAGCAGATTGGGAGTTCAACGGGCACGGTCTTCTCCGTGCCCTATTTTTTTTGCGGCTCGCCTGGCTTGGGGTTTTCTTTCGTTAGATCTTCCTTCCCTAGGTCTTCCTTCTTTAGATCCAGCGCGGCCGAATTCATGCAATAGCGCAGACCGGTCGGGGCAGGTCCGTCGGGAAAGACATGCCCCAGGTGGGCATCGCAGCGGGCACATCGCGCCTCCGTCCGGATCATGCCATGGCTGCTGTCGGTTTCTTCCACGATGGCGGAGCTCTCTACCGGCTTCCAGAAACTGGGCCAGCCGGTGCCGGATTCAAACTTGGTTTCCGAGCTGAACAGCGGCTGCCCGCAGCAAACGCAGGTGTACATACCCTTGTCCTTGCTCTTGTGGTATTTGCCGGTGAACGCCGGTTCGGTTCCCGCCTTGCGCGCGACATAGTACTGCTCAGGCGATAACTGCTTCTTCCATTCTTCCTCGGTCTTGGTGATTTTGTTGGACATGAGCGCTCCTGGTGAATCATCTTAGAACTTATTGATTCTCTGCAAGCATGCGACGATCCAATAGGATACAGCCTGAATTGCTGAACGATCCTTAACGGACTTTCACCGGCGGGTCGACGTGGCGTTGGGTGGACACGGCAATTTAGTGCGAGAATAACGCGTCGCTCCCAAAACCGCCACACCCAAGAGGACGATACCGGCGAAAAGGCACACCATCGCTATACGTCGTGGACTTTGGAGCGGAGAAGAGATTTCGCTTAGCTGACCTCGAAGGTCAGATCCGACCTCGCTCAGTGACGAAGTGAAATCCGAAACCGCTTCTTTGTATGCGCTCCAGAGCATCCATATCAACGCGAGGAAGATCAGCAAGGTAAACGAGGAAATTCCAATCGAAGCCGACAACTTGCTTCGCAGGGGAGTCCCGCTGCCGTAGACATTCAGGATAAAACTAGGAATGTAAATGCTTGGATATACCAGCAAAGAAATCCGCGCAGAAACGCTGCGATACATCTTGACCAACGATCTGATCTTTTCTTCGTCGGATTTCGAGTCGACGAAGTAAGCCTTCTTTTTGGGACCGAAGGGAAGAAACACCAATCGCCCGTTCGGATCTTTCCGGAACTGACGATCCACGTGGTAGCCGATCGCTCTGGAGAAAATAGACATGATGGCTGCTCTATACTTGGTCGGTTCGATTATGGCAGACCGCGTGAAGTACGCCGAAAAACTTAGGTAATTATTCCGCGACATCAAAGTAACAGAAGGAAGGGGCCGCGACAGGAAAGCTGGGTAGTGGTGCAGTTTGCCTGGTTAGGGATGCGCGCCAAGCGTGCGATTTTATGGCCTCGCAAAGGATGCGAGGCATTCGCACGGCGCGCCCGGATCCCCGACTTCGCTCAGGGCAGGCTCTCGCTGCGCAAACGACGCTTGCTCGGGATGACAATGGCGAACTGCGCCACTGCCAAAAGCTCGGCAATTATCCCTTGACAGTAGGTATACAATACCCGCAGGTAATGCGGGACGGAACCTTTCGCTTCCCGCAGGAAAGAGACCTATCAATGCGGGTCCCAGATGCGATTCTGGCGTGCGTTGGCTATGTGTGTGAAGTGGCTCACCGTGACGAGTTGGGTGTTAATGGCGACCCCTATGCGACAGGCTTTTTTGCAGCCGTTCCTTGTGAATCTAAACGACTCAAGGGTTCGTTGAATATCTACTTCGTTACGGCTCGGCATGTTGCCGACGATCTCATGAACCGCCAAATTTATTTTAGCTTAAACAGAAAGGGCGGAGGCGTCCTTCAGGATGGAGTACAGATTCCAGACGCGCGATGGTGGGTTCATCCGACAGACATCAATGCGGATGTGGCAGCGGTTCAAGTTGCTGTCAGTCGTGATGCGGCGATATTTCCGATCCGCACGGAGTTTTTCGCATTGCCGGAGCGAATGAACAAACTGAATATCGGAGTTGGGGATGAGGTTCATGCTATCGGTTTGTTTTCTGCGGTTCCCGGCACGCACTCCAACATGCCAATCGTGCGTACCGGGAACATCGCAATGATGCCAACGGAACAGATACAAACTGAGCGTGGCTATACCGACGTGTATCTAGTGGAAGCTCGTTCCATCGGTGGAATGAGCGGTTCGCCTGTATTTGTGCGTCCCTCTTTCCGACAACACCAGAAGAGTGAAAGCGGCGAGATTGTACCTGGATTTCTACACGGACCAGGCGATACATTGTTAGGAATGGTGCATGGTCACTGGGACATCCGGGAAGAGGACATCAATAAACCATCCTTCACTCATGATCGACAACGGGGAGTAAACTACGGCATAGCTGTGGTGGTTCCAGCGCAGAAGATTTACGAGACCCTTTACAGTGAACCGTTGGTAGCTATGCGAAAAGACCAGGAAGCAGAGACTCTACGCCGTAACATTCCAGGGCCTGACCGTCCCGAACCAAAAGAGGACAAGACCTTCACGCGGGCTGACTTCGAGAACTCGCTAAAGAAGGCCAGCCGCAAGATCACACCTCAAAAATCATAAGCCGTGTGTCGTTCGGGAACAATATACACAACATTGAGTCCTCACTCTTGGGCACTAGCTTTGCTAGGTTTGGCGGAAAGGTGAACTGTGCATTGTAGCCATACTCGCAGCCAGCAGGAGATACTATGCTGAAATCCTCATTGGGCGACACAAACGTAAACAAGCCCGTTCCATCTTCGATAAACGATATTCGTCCCGTCATGCGAGAGAGAACGCCAGCCGATCCGCCAGCGATGGGACACGTGACTGCTTGTAGCATGACTACTGACGTGGATTCGCTGCGCCATTTATTTAAGAGCAGTAGCGCTTCTGTGAACGTAGATGCCATGTGTTCGCTCATAGACTTTGTGATCCATCAAAAAGTGAGAACGAGTGCGGCCAAAGCGATCAATTCCTAGTCAGAATGGTTCCTCAATCGACGCGGATTGTCGCACAACCGCATCGCGTTTTTCGACTTGGTGCATGAAGCTCAGGAACATCGGCTGTTCATCGAAGCGCCGATTGTACCGGAAGCTGTATTCGTTCAGGTAGGTCTGTAAGTAGTGACGGCCAACGTTATGGTAGACACCGCTGATTCCGCGCTTCACCAAACTCCAGAAACCTTCTACGGTGTTTGTGTGAACGTTGCCCATGACGTACACCCGCTCGTTGTGCTGAATGCGCCGATGCCAGTATCCATCCGAAGTGTGACTCACACCGTCATAGACGTTACGTTCGTCAGTGAAGACCGTGCTTTTCGGCATGACGTGCTCTCTGATGATAGGGAGCAGTGTGGCTCCCTGGACGTTCTCGGTTGTGAAAGCGCGGACGCGGCCCTTGCGCTCCGCAATCCCGAACACGGGCGTCTTGGGATTTTTCGGTGTTCTGCCACCGTTAAATTTCCGGACGCCGCCCATGTAGGTTTCATCCATTTCGACGCCAGGACCGCGCTTGCCACCGAGCTTTCCCGACTCATCGGTGAGCATCGAACGAATCTGCCTGAACATACGCCATGCAGTTTTGTAGGTCACTCCGGTTTCGCGCTGAATCTGTTTCGCGGAGATTCCGCAGCGAGTCTGCGCCATCAGATAGATCGCATAAAACCACGTTGTCAGCGGAGTGGGCGACTTGTGAAAGATCGTGTTCGCCGTGGGGTGAACGTGGTGCCCGCAATGGTCGCAGGAGTACGAAGGACGGCTCACCACACGATGGTGCTTGGTCACAGCTTCGCACTTTCTGCAATAAATGCCATCCGGGTAAAGATAGTTTCGCAACCACTCAAGGCAGGTAGCATCATCCGGGAACTGGCGTTGGAAGTCCTTCAGTGTGTACTGGAGCATTCTCGGTTTGCGATTGTTATGAGCCATAAGGAACCTGTCTATGCCCAACTCTGATGCTGCTACTTGGGATCGTTTCTTTGACTGTCTTGCAAAAGTTGCTCTACGACGGATGACAGATCAGGAGCTTCAAAGACTTGATTCCGCATTGGCTCAAGATTCTCGTGAACAGTCTTATGGACCTCCGCGCTCTGGGCGAGCAGGTCGTCACACTCTTGCCGCCAATTTGGAACATGTTTGTTCAGAAGCACCTGATAGGCCGCTGACTCAAGAATGCAACGCTCAACAAAGTCCAGAATCTTTAGCGCAAATTCCTTGTCACTCAGCGGCATACGAAGTACCTACAACCAAGGTAGCAGAATGTATACCTACTGTAAAGGGATACTTGCCAAAAGCTCTTGACTTCGCCTTTCCTTCGCTTACAATGTTGGGCATGGCGATCACTAAGCGGCAGCGGCAAGTGTACGACTTCATTTCTGAGTTCGTACAGAAGAATGGCTACTCTCCCTCATTCGAAGAAATCGGCGAAGGCCTGGGGCTGAGTTCACTGGCCACGGTGCACAAGCATATCTCAAATCTCGAAAAAAAAGGGCTGCTCACACGCGATTACAACCGCAGCCGCTCCATTGACTTGCTCCCGCCCAAGGGCCGATTGAAGCAGGCCATGAGCGTGAATACAACGATGGTCTTGCCGCTGCTGGGCAGAATCGCCGCCGGCCAGCCGATCGAAGCCGTGGCCAACCCAGAGACGATTTCTCTGGCTGACTTTGTGCGCTCCAAAGAAGTATTCGTGCTCGAGGTGCGCGGCGACTCCATGCAGGACGAGCACATCTTGAATGGAGATTACGTGCTGGTGGAAAAGGCCAAAACCGCGCATAACGGGGACATCGTGGTGGCGCTGGTTAAAGGTTCAGAAGCCACGCTCAAACGTTTTTATCGCGAAGGCGACAACATCCGCCTGCAACCCTCCAACGTCAACATGCAACCGATTGTGGAACATGCATCGCTGGTCGAGATCCAAGGGCGGGTGATTGGAGTGCTGAGGAAGTACTGAGGAAGCTGTCAGCATTCAGTAGTCAGCACTCGGTATTCAGCATTCAGCCAGCGCAGATCCCGCAAATCCGGTAGTTTCCGGCTAAGAACAAAAAGGCCCGGGGAGGGCTCCCGGGCTTTTTAGTTTAGCTGAGTGATGAAACCGAACGCTCATCCTACGTGCTTGTCCAGCGCCTGCTGGATCGCGTCTTTGGGCCGGTAGCCGACCAGTTGTTCAACCACCTGGCCGCCTTTAAACACCAGCAACGTAGGGATGCCAGTTACCTTATAGCGCATGGGAGTGGCGCTGTTGCGATCGACATCCATTTTGCCGACCTTCAGCTTGCCCTGGTAGTCCTTCGCCAGTTCGTCCACGATGGGCGCGAGAGCGCGGCAGGGTCCGCACCACGCCGCCCAGAAATCCACCAAGACTGGAGTCTCGGACTTGAGAACGTTCTGGTCAAAATTCGAATCCGTCACTTCCAAAATTCCGTTGCCTGCCATGAGTTCCTCCATCGGGCGTCCGCGTTGGAAGCCCGCAGCGAAGCCGTATGAATACTAACTTATCCTAGCATTGGATGCGCGGGCAGTGCCAGAAGTCGCAAGAGCAGCGGCGAGTGGTCAGTAGCTAGTGGTTAGCGGCTGGCGGTTTCTTGGGGGACAGCGGCTGTTGCGGACGGCAGGGAGCGAGAACGCGGAGAGTTGCAGACTGACCACTGCAATAAAAAAGCGCCCTAAACCTTTCAGTTCAGGACGCCTCGGCAGCCCTCCCCCAGAACTGCCAAACCACGATATGGATACTAGACCGACCCTCTTTTCGTGTAAACGTCACTTTGGTAATCCGCAGATGTTGGCGAGTAACGTCCGGAGGTAATCAGTTGGTTCGCGCGTCAGTGGCTTGATTCACGGCTAGTTGACTGTCAGCAATACGTAAATATCTTTGACGCAGACCTTTGTGCTCATGTGACGTTTATGGGACACGGATTTTTGCACAGGCAGGAAGCGGACGGGGGCCGATTGCCTATGGTCTCTGCCAGGTTTGGCCGGAGTCCGCGGTGGTCCAGGTTTCCTGATTGGAGGTAGTCAGCCTGCCATGCAGAGTATCAGTGAATTCGACTCCAATGATGTCGGCGGTAAGGGATTCGCCATTCGCCACCGGCTGCACCCGCATCCAGTGCTCGCCGGCGTCGGAAGAGTGGTAGAGCGCGCCGCCCGATCCTCCCACCCAAATGTCGAAACCGCTAGCCGCAAGAGCGCGAAAGATCGTGCGGTTGGAGACTGTAATTGTCGTCCAGCTTCTGCCGGAATCCAAAGAGCGCTGCAGCGTGCCATCTGTGCTCAATGTCCAGCGCGGTACAAGATTAGGGGTGGTTCGCAACGAGGCCTTGCTCATGACCTGCGGCGCAGCGGACGCAATCTCTGGACCGGGTAATATGACGTCGCCTGTCGCGGCCTTCGCCTTGACAGCTTGGGATTCCTCTAGAGCATCCTTGGCGCGCCCGGGCACAAGTTCGGTCAGGTCGGCGCTTGGTCTCGCATCCGCCATTTCGGAAAGACTCGAATCCGCAGCAGCAGACTGTTCCACCGGCTTGGCGGCTGTGGCCGTCGCGAATACTGACCCAGCCGAAGTGGCCGGTGACTTTGCCCGATCTGCCCGCGGGGCCGGCACTGCAATACCGTACACGTTCACCTGCTTGGATGCGCGCCCCGTTTCCGCCTCGGAAGCAGCCATATTGCTGCTCGCTTCCGGCAGGCGCGGCGATGCGAAGTTCGCCATTGTCCCGCTGCCTTTGGTGGCCATCTGGGCTCCCACAGCCGACTTCACTTCTGCGACGGTGTCAGTGTGGCGAGCCACAATAGAGCGCTGCGCACTTTCCGGTTTTGGGTAACGAAGCGTGACCGCCGCACCAACCACGATGACGCAAGCCGCCAACGCGCCCCATCGCAGCACTGGCCATGACAGCCATCCGGAGCCGCCGCGCGCTGCGGCGATGACGGTTGTGGCCCCGCCCTGCGGAATCGCGAGCGACACGACATCCCTGCAGTCGGAGCATTGGGCTAGATGCTCCATTACTTGAAGGTGTTCGCGCTGCCCGAGCGACTTCTCCGCAAACGCAGAAATCAGGTTCGGATCAGGATGCATCCCGGCCTTTGCCTTCGCCTGCAGCCGCCGACCTACGATTTTGGATATTTCCGCCACTCTGCTTCCAGGTCTTGAACTTGCGCCTCGCTCATCCCGGACCATCGCCCGCCCGGGCTTCCGCCTTCTTCTTGGAGAACGCTGACGCCGGTTTTTCTTGCGTCAATCGCTTTCGAATATTGAGTCGCAGGTCACGCACGTCCACATCCAGCGCTTCTTGCCCCTGCCGCCGGCTCATCCCGCGCCTTCCCAATCCTGCCAAGATCTGCTTGCGCAACGACTTAGCCAGTTTGTCGAGCTTGCGGCTGATGGTGGATTCGTGCACTCCCAGGGTACGCGCGATCTCGGCCAGGGTGCGTCCATCGAGAAAGTACGACGCCAGGATGAAGCAGTCTTCGGCAGGGAGCGTCGCGAGTGCTTCGTCGGTGGCGGCCTCGACTCGTGGATCGACGGCAATCACAGGTTCGGCTTCAGGCGTGGCGAACTGCGCGCCTTCTTCGCTCTCTTCGTCCATGCTCACCAAGCGCCGCTGGCGGCGGTAACGGTTGACATGTTCTTGCGCCATCACCGTGCGCAGCCATCCCTCTAAAGAACCGCGTCCGGTGTAGGAGGCCAGCTTGGAGACACGCTGGCCTTCACGCTCGGCCGTACCGTAGAGATCGGCATAAAGCGAATCGGCCAGTTCGCGCGCCGCCGAGCTTTCCTTCGCGATGTAACCCGCGATGTCGTAGAGCTTCTCGCGGTAGCGCGTTAGAAAGACCTCCCAGGCGCGTTCGTGACCTGCTGCACAAGCACGTGCCAACGCAAGTTCTTCTACACGCAAGCTGGCGCAGAGCGCGCGCACATCATTTTGCGGTGCTTCGGCAGGCAAGTACTTTGCGGCAATTTCCTGAAGGATGCCGTCAAACTGCTCGCGCGTCAGCCCGAACTCAGAGCCTCGGCTCTTTTGATATAGCTCCATCACGAGAGCTCCCAATCCCGCAATAGACTCCACTATGGATTGGACACCGGGTTTGGGCATAAGGGGCGCGGCCTTTCTGAATCGTACCAATTTTTTAGACGCAAGCAGCCGGAATTTTGCCGTTCACTAATTAGTCAGCGTAGGAAGCACGGGGCGCTTCGGAGAAGGGCTCACACCCCGCTTCTGTGGGGCGTCCCCGCGGACCCAGGGAGGCGCATATGCGCTCCAAAATACTGGTACTGATGTTGGCAGTGGTGGCAATTGCTGGGCTGGCGTTTTTTGAGCCCGGTCAGACTCAGGCTGGGGAAGTCGTTTCGAAATCTGCTTACAAGGTATTGGCTCCCATTCAACACGGGAACTTGGCCGTGTTTCCGGTCGTCACTGCGGCCACTCATGATACGCAGCAATTTCTCACCTTGGACGAGGGCCTGCGCTCCGGCGACGTGGTGGTGAGCGAGACCGGAAACATTGAGCCGCTGGTGCGGTCTCGTCGTGGCGGCTTTCCCCTACCACCGCCGCGCGGCGGCGCGCAGGTCAACCGCCTGGTGCTGGTGAATAACTCAAAACGGCCCTTGATCCTGCTGGCCGGCGAGATTGTAACCGGCGGGAAGCAAGATCGCGTAATTGGCAAAGATCGACTGGTACCGGCGGAAAGTGATCCAATCGACTTGGGCGTCTTTTGCGTTGAACCCGGACGCTGGACTGCGACCAACGCACATTTCGGCTCGTATGACGCCGCCATGGCACAACCGGCAGTGCGCGCCAGGGCTATGGCAGACAAGAATCAGGAAATGGTCTGGTCCGAGGTGAGGAAGGCTCAAGGCTCGGTTGCGGCGCAACTCTCCGCGCCTATGGCAGCTGAGGTGGGCGGCACCAGTTCGTACGCCCGGGTAATGCAGAATGGTGAAGTGAAGCAGAAAGTCGACTCCGTAGCTGGGCCGATCCAGCACGACTATCAAAGTGTGATCAAGCAGTTGCGGGACCGGAACGCGGTCGGCGTAGTCGTGGCCGTGAACGGGGAGATCATCTGGGCAGATATTTTCGCCAGTACCAGCCTGCTTGAGAAGTACTGGCCGAAGCTCGTGCGTTCTTACGCGGCGGAGGCCATCGTGAGCCGGGCAAAGAATCAGGAAGCGGATGTGAAGTCGGCCCAGAAATTCCTTGACGATCTCGAATCGCGCCGTGAGATCGTGGAGACCGAGCCCGGTTTGTACCGTCACACGGAGATCACTGGAGACGGCTTCAAAGCGTTCGAGCTGACGTCATTGCTGCCGAAAACAGGATTCGACCTGCACCTGGCAAAAATGGCGGAGTGAGAGCAGTGCTAGTGGCTGGTAGCTAGCACCTAGTGGTTAGTGGGCGACCACGTTACAGCAATCTGACCGATGCCTCCTCCTGCATCGGGAGCTGGATGCTCGACGAGCTCACCCGCTAACCACTCGCTAACTTCCAGCGCTACTTCTGCTCCGCCTTTTTTGCCGCGGCTTGCTTTTGCGCCTCGACCGTCCACGGTGGGACGATGCCGTTTTCGCGCGCGTAAGCCACCGACTGCCCGAGGTGCTCGTGTGCGTCGGCGACCAGAATATAAACTACGTCGCCGGCATTCGCCTGAGGGCCGAGTTTCGGAAGCAGTTTCGCGAAATCAGCGTTGGTCATGCCGTTAATCGCCTTCTGCGTGAAGTCCCAGGACTTGTTCAATTCCTCGACGATCTGGGCTCTATCGGTCGTGGACTTTTCAAAAGTCTTGTCGTCGAATCCAGCTGGAGGTGGACTTCCCATCAGGCCCAGAATCCCGTAGCGCTCGCCTGCCACGTGGAGAAAGACTTCCGCGAACGAGCGAGAATCCGCCGAAGGACGCCACGTGAGTTTGTCGGTGGGAAGAGCGTTGGCCAGGTCCACAAACTTCTTCTGCACCGCTTGCAGGTCCGCCATGGACTGGCCCTTCATGTCATAGCTGGGGGCGGTGTGGTCGGCGCTCGCCGCGGCATCCGAATTCTGCGCCGATGCACCGATCACCCCGGCATTCAGACCGAACAAAAGAAACAATGCTGCCACAAACATTTTTTTCATGTCCCCTCCTCCTCAGAAAGCTGCTTAGAAAAGCTGCTTGGATAAGCTGCTGGTTCGCTTAGACGGGCCCGCTGGGAAAATGGCTCTCCCCGGGGACAAGTTTTTACATGAATGTTGAGGCGTAGGAAGGGGTAGAGTTCTGGAGAAATAACGATGGGTGCGCCGGCTCCGCCTGGTCTGAGAACCGAGAACTAACAACTGGCCACTGGGTTTTCGTTGTTTTGTTGGCGGAGAAACCCGTCAAAACAGCTTCATCAATATCCCAGCCCACCCAGCAAGAATGTCGCTGCAACTTCGAGGCTTAGAAATCGTTTGATGTAGAAGAGCATCAGCCCCTTCCAGAGCGAGGAAACCAAGAACGGGTCTGAACAAATTGCAACTGAATCCTGTTAAGCTTGCCTTCAGCTAGCTGGCGTTAGTATAAGCCGTCGTCCTGCAGAACCGATCTTCGAAAGCGAGGCATATCCCCATGAAGCATTTGTACTCGACAGTGTTGAGGTTGGGCCTTTCCGTTCTACTTTTGGCGAGCTTTTCCATGGCGGCGGATTCGGGCTACCGCGTGATCCAGACCTACAAACTCGGCGGCGATGGCGGCTGGGATTATCTGAACCTCGACAGCTCCTCGCGGCGGCTTTTTATCTCCCGCGCCACCCATGTCATGGTGATGGACGCCGATTCGGACAAGTCCGTGGGAGACATACCCGATACACCCGGCGTGCACGGCATCGCGTTTGCTCCGGAACTCGGACGAGGTTTTACCAGCAACGGCCGCGAAGGCACGGTCACGATCTTTGACCTGCAAACGCTGAAGCCGATCACCAAAGTCAAGGCGGGCGAGAATCCCGACGCAATTCTTTACGACCCCGCCACGAAACGCGTTTTCACTTTCAACGGCCGGAGCCAGGATTCGACTGCGATCGACGCCGCCAAAGGCACAGTGGTGGGCACAATCAAGCTGGAGGGCAAGCCGGAGTTCGCGGTCAGCGACGGTAAGGGCGAACTTTTTGTCAACATCGAAGACAAGAGTCAGTTAGTCGCGATCGACCCCAACAAGCTGGAGGTGAAATCGCGCTGGCCGCTGGCGCCGTGCGAGGAACCGAGCGGCCTCTCCATGGATCGCAAAAACCGCCGCCTGTTCTCGGGCTGCGACAACAAGCTGATGGCTGTGGTTGATGCCGACAGCGGCAAGGTCATTACTACGCTCCCCATCGGCGACGGCGTCGATGCCACGGCGTTTGATGAGGAAACTGGGCTTGCCTACGCTTCCTGCGGCGAGGGTGTGCTCACCGTGGTGCGCGAAGAATCACCGAACAAATTCAGCGTCGTAGATAACGTCAAGACGCAAGAAGGAGCGCGCACTCTGGCGCTTGATTCCAAGACGCATAATGTTTTTGTGGTGACGGCGAAATTCGGGCCGCCTCCGGCGCCCACCGTGGAGCAACCACACCCCAGGCACACGATTTTGCCGGATTCATTCGTGGTGCTGGTCGTGGGGAAATAGCGAGGGACGCGTCTGCCGCGGCGCGCGCGCAGTCGGCTATCTCGTCGCGTACTCTATGCTTTCTGCTGGCGCAAAGAAGACCAGCACGACCAGTTCTTCTTGGATGTCGTGGAAGCGATGCTCTACACCTGCCTCCACAAAAATGACGCTGCCTTCGCCTATAGCTTGATCTTCGGCGCCGACTCGCATCCGCGCCCGGCCGCTGACGACGTAATACATTTCGTCTTCTTTGTGCGGCGACTGCGGGTCGGTGCCGCCAGCACGCAGCACGTACACACCAGCGCTCATGGACGGAAGCCGCAGAAATTCCAGGTAGAGTTTCCCAGCCTGTTGGCGCTGTTTTTCTAATTCAGCGATTGTGAAGAAGTTTGACGCTTGCATGGCTCTCCACGATTACCCGTTGATCGGAGTCACTGAAACGCTCCTCCAAAGAAGACGTCGGCGTACTGGCGTGCCAGTTGGTCCGCCTGAAGGGCTCCTTCCGGTCGGTGCCATTGGTAAATCCAGTTAATCATTCCCAGCAGGGCGAAAGCCGCTGCCCGCGGCGTGACCGCTCGTTTGGCCTGCCGCATGCGCTGGACCTCGGCCACCAGGCTCTCCACGAAATGGACATAATCTTTTTTCCGCCGGTTGATGCGTTTGCGCAACCCCGGCGGCAAAGGATGGTTCTCGTGCAGCATGACGGTGATCTCCCGGTCGCGCGGGCTCAGCACCAGTTCAACGTGCCGGCGAATCAGCGCTCGCAGCCGCTCTTCCGGGTTCGTGATACCGAGCACGGGATGAATTACCCGTTCCTGTGTGATCTCCATCGCGTGCTCCATCAGGTTGAACAGAATTTCGTCTTTGCCACGGAAATGATGGTACAGACCACCCTTGCTCAGTTTGAGCGCAGCCGCCACATCGCTCATCGAGGTCGCGTCGAACCCCTTCTTATGGAAAAGACGGGCAGCCGCGCGCAGGATTTCCTGCCGGGAGTCAGTGACGGTTTCGTGAGTCATCGGCGGACCGAGTATACAGTAGACAAACGATCCATCGGTTGGCAGCACTGCTTCCGGCTGCCAGCGCGCTACTTTCCGCTCTCTCTCTCGGCGATCGGCTCCAGGGCAGCGCGCAGTTCCTCAGGGTTGAAGCCAAACGGGCCAGGTCTGCTCTTGTAGGCGATCCGTCCGTTCGCGTCGATCAGGTAAATCCGGTCCGGCCAGCCGGTGTACGCCTTCTCCGTCGCATTCTCGAAACCATCGAGCACAGCGGGAAACTTAATCCCCAGCTTGCGCACGCACGCTCCCGCTACGAGGGCGCGTTCTTCGGAATCCTTCGGGCTGGCGAAGACAATCTTGTCCCTTATGTTGCTCTCCATCTGCCACACATCGCTGGGATGCGCTTCCAGAATGTAGACCACCAGAAATGCCACGCGGTTGCCATACTTTTCGTAAAGTTGATTGAGGGCGGGAACCTCCCGCCGAAAAGGAGGTCAAGTATAGCTCCCAAACACCAGCACAACCGGCTGCCCCGAATTCAGCGCGGACAACCGAATGCTCGCGCTCTTATCCACTTTCATCAGTGAGAAGTCGGGCGCCGCGTCACCGGTGCGCAAGTTGCCAGCCCGGGCTTGGACCCACAAGGTTTCGAATGGAAGGACCAGGTACACCCAGCCGGGCATTCTCGCCATGACCCGCCCAAAGGTTTCCGGAGGCTGATGCATGGACCTCCAGATAAACGCGACCAACGCCGCGTAGACGACCAAGCAGGCAATTGAAACGCGAATCAGAGACTTTCGCATGGGCATGTTCAGTGCCATGGGCCCAGTTTACCAGCATAGCATCGTACGATGGCGGTCAACGGCCGACTCTAACGTGCTTGCGGAATCCGCTAACTTTTCTTCCTCTTACCAGTCTATGATTACCTTCCTAGGAGCCACGAATGCGAACCCTGCTCGCCGCAATTCTGCTGATTCTCACTTCGCCATTGTTAGCTCAGGACGCTGACCTCCTGCGCCACTTTGACTACGACAAAAATGCACCGCTTGGTATCCAGGAAACTGGTGTTGAGCACCGAGGCGAGGTTGCTGTTCACGACATCTCTTATGCAAGTCCAAAAGGCGGACGGGTTCCCGCCTATCTGGTCGTGCCGAGCGGAAAAGGGCCGTTCGCCGCCGTGATTTGGGGCCACTGGTATATGCCGGGGTCCGCATTCCTCAATCGTAAGGAATTCCTCGACGAAGCCGTGGCTCTCGCCCCTGCTGGCGTGGTCTCATTGCTCACCGATGGGCCAATCGCCCGCCCTGGCCATGTAGAAGACCAGGACCCGCTCAGCATCCAGCAGATCACCGACCGCGTGCAGCAGATCGTGGACATGCGCCGCGGCGCCGATTTGCTTCTGGCCCGTCCGGATGTGGATCCCGAGCGCCTGGCCTATGTGGGCCACAGCTACAACGCGGAGGTAGGCGGATTCCTCAGTGGCATTGACAAACGCTTCAAGGCATTTGTACTGATGGCCGGCGGCTTGTCGGATGAACAGGACCTGAAGTCGAAAGAAGAGCAGGAAAATCGCAAGAAGGTCGGCGCCGAAAAATATGACGCGTTCGTCGCCAAGTATGCCTGGCTTGATGCGGGCAAGTATGTCTCGCACGCCGTCCCCGCCTTCGTGTTTCTGCAGTACGCCACGCAAGAGGATTTTCTCAATGCTGACCGGGCTCGAGGATACGCCGCGATTGTCAGCGAGCCCAAGCGCTTCAAACTTTACGACGCGCCCCATGCTTTGAATGCCGAGGCGCGCCGCGACCGCATTGCGTTTCTCACTGAGCAACTTAAGCTGAAGCCGGTCGATCCGGCCGTGATCGCGCGAATACCGGATCTCGTGCAACCACCGGAGGCGAAGCAGTAGTGGCGCTCGGCCTGAGAACTCCAGGCTGGCAACTAGTTTGTTCAATGTATGCCTGCGAGCGGCATACCTTCGTCTGCCGGTTAAGGCTTCTCCACCTTGATGACGTTATCGTCTGGGTTCCGGTCGATCAGCTTGTTGAGCGGATCGATCCCCGCCTGCGCAGGAAGTTTGTCCACGACCAACTTGAATTCGGTCTGTTCCTTATCAATCTTTTGCTTTTGCAGGTAAAGGTAACGGCCCGCCGAATCGAGCACTCCAATATCCACCAGATCATTCACCACGATCGGATGCTCCTGACCCTTGGCATCGGCACGATATTTCTTGGCCTCGACCACGAGATCAACCTCATACTTGCCGTCCGCTTGCTGGGTGTAGGTCGCGGTACGGGCGCGGTTGTCGTAGAGCGTGATGTTTTCCCAGAGATCGTCGTACAAGTATTGGTACTCCGGCGGCGTGTATTTCTTCAGATAACCAATCAGGTCAAGCGACACGGGATACGGCGGCCCTTTGAAGGCAAACGCCTTGGTGAATTCAGCCAGCGCCTTGTTTACGTTGTCTTCGCCGATGTAGTCCTGCAGGGCGTACATGACCACCGCGCCTTTGCCGTAATGAATGTAACCCTGATTCACATCCACGCGGTACAGCGGAGGCTCTTCGTTGCGCTCCTGCGCGCGCCCGCGAAGATAATTATTCAGTTCCAGGTGCAGGAACTTGTTCATTGATTCCCTTCCGTAACGGTGTTGCATCACCATGAGGGCCGTGTACTGGGCCAGCGTCTCCACAATTGACGTGCCGCCTTCCACGTTCGCGCTCATGACCTGGTGCGCCCACCACTGGTGCGCGGTCTCATGCGAAGTGACGTAGAAAGGGATGTCTACCTCTTCGACCGTCTTGGGGTCTACGTATGTGATAAAGCCAATCGACTCCGAGAACGGAATTGTGTTGGCGAAGGATTCCGCAAAGGTGTCGTAGCGGGGGAATTCGATGATGCGCAACTGATGAAACTGAAATGGACTGAAATTCGTGCTGCAGTAATCCAGGCTGGCCTTCATGCCATCCATCATGCGATCCAGGTTGAACTCATGTCCCGCCTGATAGTAGATCTCAAGGTTCACCTCGTGCCAGTGGTCGCGGCGAACCGTGTAACGCGCGGAATTCAGCGAGTAAATGTTCAGGATGGGCGCGTCCATCTTGTAGTGGAAGTATCGTCGGCCGTTTTCTGTCCATTCCTTTTGCAAGTATCCCGGCATGATCGCGATCTGGTCGGGGCTGGTGCTGACGGTCGATTCCAGGTGAATCCAGTCGGCCTCGCTGTCAATTCCGTTCTCGTTGCGCGCAGCCAAATCTTCGAGCGTCGGCATGCGTTTGGCTTTGTCCAGTCCGTGTTTGTGCCGCGTGCTGTCGTCGGTCAGTTCGATGTCTGCGGCGTATCCAACAAACGGAGCGTAACGGTCGTTCAGAAACGTTCCGTTGTAAGTGATGTCAAGGTTCGGCGTGTTATTGACGAAGCCGACGTTCTTATAGCCGACCGCATAATCGAGTGCGATCCGGCCCCGGGGTGCCAAGGGTGTGGACAGGCGATACAGATAGAAACCGAGTCTGTTGTCTTCAATTAGAAGAGTTTGCCCACCGGCGAAACTTAGTTTGTGGATCTCGCGGTGTGGCGGAGGCGTAGGTGCAAGATCCACCGGTAATACCGTGATTGCCACGCGATCGATCGTCGAAGAAGTTTTGTTTTCCAGCATCATCGTACCCCGCATCTCCACACTGCGGTTGGCCGGATCAAGATCGATTTGCGTGTTGATATCGGTAATTTTGGGCTGCGGCAGATCCTGGTATTGCCGGTATTTCTTTTCGTATTGGGCGCGGGCTTCATCGATGGCGTTGGTGGTGAGATAAGGGTTCAGAATGTTCGTGTTGTAAAAGATGTACCCGCCCACTGCCAGCAGCAGGACAGCGCAAGTCGCCAGGCCGGCGATCGCAGGACGAGTAAACCGGCTGGCCGCGATGCCGAGCCTGACCCGCCCGCTGCTCTCCTTGCCCCGTATCCACAGCGTATTCGTTAGGATGGCCAGGGCGACGGCGGCAATCGCCCAGTAAAGACGAAACCAGAACACGGGCGCGGCGAACGGTCCATAGCCGTTCATGTCGGAGTAGATGTACGGCGGGGATTGACCGAACCGATACAGATAGTGCTGCAAGCCAATCGCCGGTAGCGCGAGTGTGCTCACAAAGTAAAGCACCATCACGAAGTGCCCGAAATATTTCTGGTTCACCAGCATATGAACAAAGAAGGCCAGAACGCACAGTGTCCAGTACCCGACCAGACGAATGCCGAACAGATCGGTAAGATACAAACCCAGCTCGAAGTGATGGTAGCCATGGGCGACCTGTACGAAGATTCCAGACGCCATGATTACCAGCACGAGAATGATCTGCACCAGCATCAATGCCGCCAGCTTGGAAGTGAACAACACCCAGCGCTGTACGGGGAGCGCATCCACAATCTGGTCGAGCCCGGCATCGCGTTCGCGCCAGACCAACTCACCTGCATAAAAGGTGATGATCGCCAGGGCAAAGACGAGCAATCCCTGAGTTGCGCCCTCCAGCATCTCGTAAGTGAGGGGATAGGTCCGGGTGCCGAACGGGTTGTTAACTTGATTGGCCACCAGACTCGCGAACAAACCTCCGGCCAGAAGAAGCACGATAAAGAAGACATTCTTCACGGTTTCGGTGAACTGAATTCGCGTCAGAGAGAAGAACTGGCGCCACGAAGCTCCAGTCGAGAAAGTGGGATGCGCAACCGATAAAACCTGGGGGGATGAGGCTGGGACTTCTTCGTCGGTTGCAATCTGCGTTCTCGACTTCCCGCCTTGCACAGGATATGACAACGAGAATTTCGCGTAGGTAATCGCGAGAATGGCCGCACCCAGCCCCAGCCACAGGATGCGGTTCAGGAGCAGGACTCCACCTAAGGGAATCAACTGCGTGTTGCGCTGGAACGGGCTCCAGTACTGCGTGAGCCGGTCCACCGCGTTCGCTCCAAACGGATCCGCCAATGCCGCAGTCGTGTTGACAACCAGGTTGGTGGAAAACTGCGTGGCGACGAAATAGCCGATCAGCAGGATGATGCTGGCCGCGTACACTGGCAGCATCCTCTTCCATAGAGCCGCCAGGCCGAAAAAGATTGCCGTGGTCAGAATAAGATTGGGCAGTACCAGAATCAAGTAAGGTCGCAGGTAGGCGGCGGCATTGTTGGGTCCGATCCGCGTCGGGTCGAGCCAGGGCAATCGCATACCCACGTACGCGCCCAGGCCCACGCTGGAAAAAATCAGAAGCTGCACCGCCAACGCTCCCAGGAACCGCCCCGCGAGATAATCGAACTTCGTGATCGGCGCGGTATAGAAAAGATCCGTCGTGTGGTTGTCAGTATCCTGGAAGGTGGCCTGCCCGGCGATGGCGCCCGTGATCACAATGCCGAAGAAGGTGATGTACATCGTAATGACGTTCAGAGCATAGGGCGAGTTGAGCCAAATTTTGCCGCCGGTTCCGAAGTCCACCGTGGCATTCGGAATCGCCCCACCCGCCATGCAAGTGAACAGTACGGCAAGCGCGAAAAAGACCAGAAAGTAAACGTAGGTTGAGATGCGCCGCAGGCGCTGGCGAAGTTCGAAACTCGCAATCGTGAGGACCATGGAGATCAGTTCACCTGGCCTGTGCTCTGGGAATGAACAAAGCCGTGGATAGTGGCAAAGTACAGATCTTCGAGATCAGGCGAAACCGGCTCGAAACCGGATTCGGGGGGCTGATCGTTGAGGACATGAACCAGCGTTCTTCCAGCAAAAAGCCGGGCCAGGATTACCCGGAATTGTTCGCGGTGTGCAGCCAACTCGGATACATGAATGATTTTCCTCCAGACTCTGCCTTGCAGCTTAGCTACCAATGCGGCCGGTTCGCCCGTAACCAGCACGCGGCCCTGATGGATGATCGCCATTCGTCCGCAAAGGTCGCTGACATCAGAAACAATATGGGTGGAGAGAATGACGATGATATTCTCGCCGATGGCGCTCAGCAGATTGTGAAAGCGAACGCGCTCTTCTGGATCAAGGCCTGCCGTGGGTTCATCCACGATGATCAGCCGCGGATTGCCCAACAGCGCCTGCGCAATTCCGAAGCGCTGCTTCATTCCTCCCGAAAAACTGCCCAGAGGCTTGTTGCGATGCTCAAAGAGATTGGTCTGCTGCAGCAGCGCCCCCTACCACCTCACGCCGCTCTTTTGCATTCTCAATTCCTTTCAGAGCCGCAAAATGGGAGAGCAAAGCTTCCGCCGAGACCTTCGGGTATAGGCCGAACTCCTGCGGCAGATAGCCCAGCACCTTGCGCACGGCGTCTTTTTGCCTCAGCACGTCGATGCCATCGAGAAACGCGCTGCCGCTGTCGGCTTCCTGCAGCGTGGCCAACGTGCGCATCAGCGTGGACTTGCCCGCACCATTCGGACCCAGAAGTCCGAACATGCCCAGCGGTATATTGAGTGAGACGTCTTGCAACGCCTGAACACCATTGGGGTAACGTTTGGAAAGCTTTTCGATGCGAAGTTCCATGCGAGCCTTTCCCCTGACCTAAAGCTAATACGCGGCAGTGAACCAACAGGTTCCATTCTTCGTATTAGCCTATTGATTTGCCGGGATCAACGATGTGCGGATATTCTCACTTTTTCTCTCAGAAAGGCAAAACGAAGACCATGAACACGCGGGGGCGAATTGCGACTGCTTCGGTTGTCACATTGCTGATCGTGCCGGTACTGCTGGCCGGCATCCTTCATGGCCAAAACGCGGTTCAGCCGGCGATAGCTACTCCGGCCGTTCTTGAGCAGGGAAAGTTCCGCCTGCATAAGGTCGAGCAACCCATCGGCGAAGAGACCTATGAGATCACGCGCGACGGCAATTCCCTGGTTGTGAAGATGGACTTCAAGTTCACCGATCGTGGAACGCCGGTCCCTCTCTCAGCTACCTTTCGTTCCGCTCAAGACCTCACGCCGGAAGCCTTCGAAATCAAGGGCAAGACCGCACGGCCAGTTGAGATTGATGAGGCTGTGGAAGTCCTGCCTGACAAGGTCCGCTTCCGCAACCGTGACAAATGGACCGAAAGCGCTCCGCCCTCTGCCCCGTTTTTCACGATCGCCGGTTATGCTCCCACGACCATGCAGATGCTGATGGTTCGCTATTGGGCCAGCCACAGTTTCCCGACCGAACTGACCACCCTTCCCAGCGGAAAGGTGAAGGTCGAACCGCGCGGGCAGGATACATTCACGATCAACGGGAAAAACGAAAACCTCGACCGATATACCATCGAAGGTCTGATCTGGGGCCGCGAGACGCTGTGGTTTGATTCGAAGCAAAATCTGGTTGCCGCCGTAACCGTTGACGCTGAGTTCGATCACTTTGAGGCGATTCGCGAAGGCTACGAAGGTGCCCTCGGCGATTTTGTAGGGCGCGCTGGCGCTGACGAGATGGCGGCTCTGGCTGCCATCTCCAAGGGGATTTCCGGGAGCCGGGCGGAGACCCTCGCCCTGGTCGGGGGAACCCTGATTGACGGAACAGGTAGTGCCCCTGTTCCCAATGCAACCGTGGTCATTCAAACGGGTCGCATTATTGCGGTCGGGCCGCGCTCGAAAGTGACAATTCCGAAACAGGCCACAGTGGTGGATGCAACCGGCAAGACAGTTCTTCCCGGCCTGTGGGACATGCACGCTCACTTCGAGCAAGTGGAGTGGGGACCGATCTATTTGGCGGCGGGCGTGACCACGGTTCGCGATTGCGGCAACGAACTGGAGTTCATCACCGCGGTGCGCGATGCCATAGACAATGGCCGCGGCCTGGCTCCCCGCCTGCTGGCGGCCGGAATTGTGGACGGCAGCGGACCGGGTGCCATCAGTGTCGCACGCGTGGACACTCCCGAGCAGGCAAAGCTGTGGACGGATCGCTACCATGCTGCGGGTTTCCAGCAGATGAAGATTTACAGCTCGGTGAAGCTGGAAGAAGTCAAGGCAGTTGCCGAGGAAGCCCACCGTCTGGGCATGACGGTGACCGGCCACGTGCCTGAGGGATTGACTGCTTTTCAGGTGATTGAAGCGGGACAGGACCAGATCAACCACATCCATTACATAGCTGACATTATGCGCGCACCGCTTCCCGCCGATGCTAAGCGGTTCGATCGGTTGAAAGCCGCCGCCGACATTGATCTGAATTCTCTCCAAGCTCAAAAGGCGATTTCGTTTCTGAAAGCGCACAACACCGTCGTTGATCCGACCATCGCGCTGGCTGAGTTTTATACGGCGACGACCGCAAAGCCGCCAGCCAGCTTCGAACCGGGCGTTACCAAAATTGCGCCTGAACTCGCCGAACAACTCACGGACGTTGGTCCACCGACGCCCCGGTCGGAGCTTATGGAGAAGGTGTTCGAAAAGGAAGTCACGATCATCGGGGCCCTGCATCGAGCCGGGATTCCCATCGTCGCCGGGACCGATCAAACGGTCCCCGGCTATAGTCTGCACCGCGAGATTGAACTCTATGTGCGAGCAGGTTTCACGCCGATGGAGGCAATTCAGGCGGCAACAATCGTTCCGGCGCGCGTAATGGGGCTCGACAAAGAAACCGGAACCATTGAAACCGGAAAGCGCGCGGACATGATTCTGATAAATGGCAATCCGATCGACGACATCCACAACACGCGGAATGTCGAATACGTCATCACCAAAGGAACCATGTACAATGCCGCCGAATTATGGCGCAGCGTCGGCTTCAAACCGTGATCGCTGACCAGTCGCAGACCGAGTCCGTTGCATCCTGCTTAGCGCCCTAAGAATCCCTGCCCGCCCCGATCCGCCGAATGCCTCGGAGGGAGGCCCCGCTGGCACCTTCGAAGTGTTTCACGAGCATCCGCTGAAGTTCGAGGGCTACCTGCTCGCGTGTGCCAAGATGCCTGGCGCGAAAGAAAGCGATCCTGATTGAAATATTGAAATTCGGATGCTCAATAATGCTTAGTCGAGTGCGCAGAGGGTGTGTCCGCAGAAAGCTGGCTCGTAACATTCCCACGCCCACATTTCCAGCAATGAGTGAGAGTTGTAAGTCTGGATTGTGCAGTTCGGCGGCGACCATGAGTGGAGCACCCAGCCGTTCAACCCGATTCTTTAACTCTTCCCGCACCAAACATCCGGCCGGATTAAGAACCCAATTCCGCCGATAAAATTCTGCCGACCTCGAAGACCTGGGTTGGGCCGAGGTTCGTGCTTGAACGAGCCGCATCGCTTCAAGCGAGAGCGTTACTCCCTCGAGGTCATGCGGCAGGGCCGTTTCCGTGGGCAAGACTACAAGTGCCCCGTCCAACTCGCCAAGGTGGAGGCGTGCCAATAACTGGCAACTTATATCATTGCAAATGCTGGGTTGAAGCAGGGGAAACTCCTTGCCCAGTTCGATAATGACCTTCGAAATGTCCGGCTGCGCCAGAGCATGAGAGAGACCCAGACGAAAAGGCCCAACCGGGGGCGTGTTCCCAGACGTGGAAGCTTTCAACTCGGTCAGAGATGAAAGGATGGTGCGGCCCTTCTCCAGGACCTCGAATCCCGCTTGCGTCAGCTTTGGAGGTTTGAAGTGCCGGTCAAGCAGAACAACCCCCAGTTCGACCTCTAAGCGCTGAATTCTTCGAGTCAATGCTGAAGGCGTAAGGTAGAGATCATCGGCAGCTCGCTCCATCGAGCCAGCCTCAGCCAGGGCAACAAGAGCTTTGAGTTCCGCAAACAAGATTAGGCCTCACCGGAACTAGGATCGACCAATATTGCACAATAAGCAAGTTAATTTTGCCTATTATGAATTGGACGCAATCATGTCCTAAGGTTATTCTGATCCCGCCGTCCGCGTTGGCATCAGGACAATCTTGCGCGAGATTTCTCTTGGTTCGTATGAGTGAGGACATGAGCATAGAACTTCGAATTGAGAACCTGTCGAAAACATACAAAAATGGTGTAAAGGCGCTGGATAACGTCTCCCTAACCATTCCCGCAGGCATGTACGGGCTGCTCGGCCCGAATGGCGCCGGCAAATCCACGCTGATGCGCACGCTGGCAACTTTGCAGGAGGCGGATAGCGGCAGCGCCGTGCTGGGTGACATCGATGTACTGAAGCAAAAGGACGAACTGCGACACAGGCTCGGCTACCTGCCCCAGGAGTTTGGGGTGTATCCGCGCACGTCCGCGCAGGACATGCTCAGCTACATCGCTCTGCTCAAAGGCATCACCAGGGCCAAGGAACGAAAAGATGCCGTCGGATGGATGCTTAAGCGCGTCAATCTTTACGACGACCGTAAGAAGGCGCTCACCGGTTTTTCCGGGGGCATGCGCCAGCGCTTCGGCATTGCGCAGGCGCTCATTGGCAATCCGCAACTGCTGATTGTGGATGAGCCTACTGCGGGTTTGGATCCCGGAGAACGAAACCGCTTCTACAATCTGCTGGCTGAGATTGGCGAGCAGGTGATCGTGATTCTTTCCACGCACATCGTCGAAGACGTGACGGACCTGTGCACCAACATGGCGATTATTAACAAGGGACAGCTGCTCTATCAGGGGCGTCCGCAGGATGCCATCGCTCAATTGAACGGACGAATCTGGCAAATATCCATCGCCAAAGCCGAACTGGCCAGTTACGAGCAGCGTCACCAAGTGGTCTCCAGCAAGCTGGTCGGCGGGCGTCCTCTGCTCCACGTTTATAGCGCCTCGCCCCTCAGCGGGGGATTTGCTCCCAGTGCGCCCAATCTGGAAGACGTTTTCTTCACCAAAATTCGTTGGTGGAATTAGAAGACGATTATGCTCTGGCGTATCGCGTGGTTTGAAATTCGTTTTTGGCTCCGCTCCTGGATGCTGTGGATCTTCCTGTTCGTCGTTGGTCTGCTGATTTTTGCTGCGATCGGCTCCGATGAGGTCATGGCGGAATCGAATCTCTCCAATATTTGCCGGAATGCGCCATTCACGATTGCATCCTTTTACGCGGCCATGGGCGTGTTCGCTCTGCTGATGACGGCAGTATTTGTCAATTTTGCGGCTCTCCGCGACTTTAGTTACAACACCCACCAGATGATGTTCTCGACGCCCGTACGGCGCCGCGACTTCCTATTGGGACGCTTTCTTGGGGCCACCCTGGTCCCGGCGATACCCATGCTGGGAGTTTCTCTTGGCATTCTGCTGGCCAAATACATGCCCTGGGCGGATCGCGAACGCTGGGAGGCGGTGATGTGGAGCGCGCATTTGAAGGGCATTTTGCTGTTCGCCTTGCCCGACACGTTTTTCACAGCCGCGATTTTGTTTGCCGCGGCGGTGGTGTGGCGCAGGGACATCGCGCCCTTTGTTGCCGCGATTCTCCTGCTGGCAGGCCGCGCTGTGGCCCTGTCGCTGCTGCAGGGCCCGCAGTGGGATCGTCTTCGATCTCTGCTCGACCCTTTTGCGGTCAATGCGTTTCTCGTGGTCACCAAGTACTGGACGGTGGCCGACAAGAACATTCTTCCTCTCAGCTTCAGTGGCTTACTGCTTTGGAACCGTTTGATTTGGCTCGGAGCCGGGTGCGCGGCTTTTGCTCTCGCCTACTCCCGCTTCAGCTTTGCCGAGAGGCGGACGAAAACCAAAGCGCTTGAACCCGGCGCGCAACCGGCCATAACTCCGGCGGTAACACCCGCGCCCTATCTGCAACCGGCGGATTCGCCATGGGCAAAGTTCCTGGGATCGTTCAGAATTCATTTCCGCGGAATGGCCAAGAACACAGCCTTTGTCGTAGTGGTCATGATCGCCAGTATGATTTGCATTTTGGCTCTGGCTCTGGAAGCTACGCAGTTTCAGGGCACTCAAACAGTTCAAACATTT
Source organism: uncultured Acidobacteriota bacterium (assembly GCA_963770485.1). GTDB lineage: Bacteria > Acidobacteriota > Terriglobia > Terriglobales > Acidobacteriaceae > CAVVEC01. The sequence goes on along the minus strand of CAVYPX010000001.1, from coordinate 72,118 downwards.
CCCGTGACCTACTGGGTGATTGAGCTGATTCGAGGGACTCTTGATTTCTTTCTGATCGTCATCATCACTTACTTCTCCGGCGCTTTGGTTTGGAAGGACCGCGACGAGCGCATGGACGAAATCGCCGACGCAACGCCCACCCCGGAGTGGGTGTCCTATGCGGCGCGGCTGGTTACGCTCGTCTCCATGCTCATGGTGATTCAGGCCGTGGCCCTGTTGGCCGGCATGGTCGTGCAGGCTGTTCATGGCTACTATCGCTTCCAATTCGGCCTTTATGCTCACGAATTGCTGGTGCGAGACGCCTCATGGTTTGTCCTTATGGCGATTCTGGCATTCTTTATCCAGACCCTGGCGCCCAACAAGTACGTGGGATATTTCGTTTTCATAGCCATCTATTGCGTGAACAGTTTTCTGTGGAAGCCCTTGAACGTGGCCACAAACCTGGTTCAGTTTGCGGCCCGGCCACGCGTAATTTACTCCGATTTCTTTGGCGATGCGCCTTACCGTTCGGCGTGGGACTGGTTTACTCTCTATTGGCTGCTTTTCTCAGTGCTCATGGCCATTGCCACCGTAATGTTCTGGCCGCGTGGCAAGCAAGAGCGATGGCAAGCCCGCAGCCGCAACGCAGCCTTGCGCTTTGGTTCCGGATGGAAAGCCGCCACGGCTGTTTCGCTGCTGGCCTTTGCCGTCTGCGGAGGCTGGATCTGGTACAACACCGAAATATTGAATCCTCTCCTGGGCCCCAGGGATGTGAAGCGCGTCCAGGCTGATTATGAGAAGACTTATAAGCCATTGGATAAGCTGCCCCAGCCGCGCGTGCGCAGCGTGAAGTTCGCGGTAGACATTTTCCCCTCAAGCCGCAATGTGAACGTAGCCGTCGAGGAAGTCATCTACAATCCCTACTCTCATCCCTTGGACGAAATTCATTTCTCTTACTCCTACCCCACCGACCCATTGGTTTTCTTCGTCCCTCCACGCTACGACACCTCGATGGACATTCCCGGAGCTGCGCTGGTCAAAGACGACACGCGGCTGTCCTATCGCATTTATCGCTTTACTCCACCCTTGCAACCAGGCGAAGAGCGCACTTTGCGCTTCACTGTGAAGAGCAAGAATCGCGGGTTTGAGAATAATGTGAGCAATCCGGTCATCGTTCAGAATGGCACGTTCATCGACAATTTCGTTGCCCCAGTCATTGGGTACGATTACCTGGCTGAGCTGACCGATCCGGCGGAGCGCAAGAAATTCGGCCTTCCGGAAGTCGATCTCATGCCTGCCCTGGAGCGCAACTGCACCGACGATTGCCGTGAGACCGATTTGCCCGGGCACTCCGACTGGACCGACATGAGCACCATCATCAGCACCTCGCCCGATCAAATCGCGATTGCCCCGGGATCGCTGGTGCGCGAATGGCAGCAGGATGGCCGCCGCTACTTCGAATACAAACTCGACCATCCCTCGGCCAATCTTTACTGCTTCACTTCCGGCAGCTATGAAGTGGCCCGCGAAGAGTGGAACGGCGTCAAGCTGGAAGTTTATTACCTGAAGGAACACCGCTGGAATGTTCCCCGAATGATGAACTCGATGAAGAAGTCCCTGGATTACTACATTCAGAACTTTGGGCCCTACGAGCAGAAGGAGGCCCGCATCGTTGAATTTCCACGAGTAGCCAGCTTTGCCCAGTCATTTCCCGGAACCATGCCCTACTCCGAATCCGGCGGTTTCATCGCTAATCTGAACCATCCCGACGACATCGATGCGGTTTTCTATGTGGTGGCTCACGAAATGGGGCACCAGTGGTGGGGAAACCAAGTGTTCGGCGCCAACATGCAGGGAGCAACCCTGCTTTCAGAAACATTGGCGCAATACTCCGCGCTCATGGTCATGGAGAAGGAATATGGCCGGGATCTGATGAGGAAATTTCTTATGTATGAAATGGACGGATACCTGCGCGGCCGCGGCCAGGAGCGGCTGAAGGAACGTCCGCTCATCAATGTCGAATACCAGCAGTTTTACGTTTTCTACAACAAGGGCGCTGTGGCGATGTATTACCTGAAGGAGATGATCGGCGAGGATGCCGTCAATCGAGCACTACGCAAACTGATCCACCGGTATGCTTATGCACCTCCACCCTATCCCACGTCCTATGCTCTGGTGGATGCCTTGCGGGAAGAGACTCCACCCAACCTGCAATACCTGATCAAAGACTTGTTTGAAGACATCACCCTGTTCTCGAATCGCACTCTGGAAGCCACAGCGGCGAAGCGCGCCGATGGGAAGTATGACGTCACCATCAATGTAGAAGCCCGCAAATTCAAGGCCGATGCCAAGGGCAATGAAAGGGAAGTGCCAGTGGATGACTGGATCGACATTGGGGCATTCGCCAAGCCTGCGAGCGGAAAAAAATATGGTGATACGCTCTACCGCGAACGTATGCACATCACACAGCGCAATTCCACCTTTACGTTCATAACCGCCCAATTGCCGGAGAAAGCAGGAATCGATCCGTTCGGGTTGTTGGTTGATCGAATTCCTGATGACAACTTGAAGAACGTGGCTCTGGAGTCAGGGCCCGCACCACAAGCGCAGGTTCGGTACGGTACTTTTTGCACCACGACTGTGCCGGTGCGACCGTTCTATTTGACTCCCTTGTTGATCGCGCTGGCGTACTTTTTGGCCAGGCCATTGCCCACAAAGTCGTCGTAGATCCACATGAACCCGCCGAGAATGCCGCATTCCTTGTGCCAGCCGCTCATGATGGTTTTCACTTGGCTTGGAGTGTCGTTCGTGTCCCACAGGCCCGGGAAAACAGGTACCTTTCCAAAATCCCAGCCCGAGCACGGATTGTTTCCTTGACCGCCGGCATAGGCCTGAAGGTGCACTCCATCCACTGTGCCCGGCAGTTTCTTGTTGATTCCTGAAACCACACTCTGCCAATAGCTGGCGTTGACATAAGGATCCGGCAGGACGTGATAGCCGAGTTTGCCCACCATCACCCCGAACTTCACGGTAGTGCCGAGATCGTAGCTATTTTCGTCGTCAAAATCGAGCGCATCCAGAGCCGGGATCGCTTTTTTCAGAGCCTTAAAATCCTTGTACAGAATGCTCTTCGGACCCACGCCTTGCTCTTTCACCAGAGCGGCGATGTCTTCCCAGTCTCCGTAGTTTGAAGAACCGATGCTGAAAGTGACTCTCTTGACAATTCCTGCCTTCTTTAGAGTGGCCATATCGGCGGGAAAGTTCGGGTAAGTCTGATTGCCCACATAGACGCCGTTCGAAGTTAACGGAAACTCGCCGTTGAAATTCAAGTCGCCATTGCTCTTGACTTCAACGCTCCAGACGATGGCTTCGGAGAAACCAGAGTGTTCAATTTCAGCTATGTCCTTCGGGACATTGAAATTCGCCGTCTTATAAAACGGGCCTCCACCAAATATCCCTGTAAACCCCTTCGGAGCGGGCGTGGAGATTTGTTCCGACGAAGTCTGCGCCGGGGCTGACAACGCGAAAATCAGGAGGCAGGTTACAAGCTGAAACAAGGGAAACACGAGACTACGACTTCCTTGGGAAAGACTTCCTTGGGAAAACCTGGGCAACAATCGAGTCATTTGAGATTCCTTTGAGGTGAATTGGCATGTGTGGTTGACGAGCCGTTGATGGAGCGACCTATAGGACTTGGCAGGTTTCCCAGGTGTGCGTGGCATGATTCCCCCAACTGGCAGCATCCAAGTATCCCCCTGCGATGGGCAGGAGTCAACCGCCGCAATCAGGCGATAGTGCTCAAAACCCCTCAACGAGCGATATGGCGATATTTCAACAGTACGTCATCGCATATTCGTAGCCATCGCGGCGTGTCTGCCCATTGTCTCAAGAATTTTTCGTCCCGCGCTATGCCGCTTCCCGCTCTTGCCATCGTGACTACGGAGTTAGCTTCCCCACCGTTCCACAGCGTGAACAACCGCACGCGCGCAAGCCTGCGCGACCGCCTCGCGGTTTTTCCATCGGACACAGTCCGCTGTCGGATCGCTCGGACCTGTGGAGAGTGGGGATTTAACCCGCTTCCTCTCTCTAGCCCCTCCCGGCATTGACGGGTTAGCAGACAGAGCACTTTCAAGTGACCCATCGAGACCAGGACCCTTTTGGAAGCCAGATCTCGCTGTACGGGTTGAGGCCAGATCACGATTTGGATCTCGACTCAAACTTCTGAAAAGACAATGAAAAACCGTACGTTGCGCAAAACCGTTGAGAAAGTACTCGTAATTTAGTGCCGGGACGGAAACTGCCGAAAAGCAGGCTGGGCGCTGTTTTTGATGTCAAGAAGCAGAGTAGTCGTGTATGATGCCGCTGCTTCGGGATTCAAAATGTAAATTCCGGGGAACTGGGGACACTTCAATGGTGAGAACACAAGTTCGAGGACTTATCGTGGCCGGCGCACTTATGCTGGCTATGGCGGCGGCCCATTTTGCTTATGCCCGCGTCTTTTCTTCCTCACATACCTTTCCCGCTAAGAGCGGCAGTTCGATGCAAAATCGGCTCTGGGAAGCTTCGGCATTCGGGCCCAAACTGAAGTTTCGCAGCAAGGACTACACCACCGGGACCAATCCCCAATCGATTCAAGTCGGGGATTTCAACGAGGATGGCAAGACTGACGTTGTGATGGTGAACTACAGCGGTGGCGGAGCCGGCTCCGTGAGTGTGTTTCTGGGCAATGGCGATGGCACCTTTCAAGCGAAAACGGACTATGCGACAGGAGACGGACCTGATTCCGTGGTCGTAGCCGACCTGAATGGCGACGGTCATCTGGATCTCGCGGTCGCGGACGACACCGGCGCGGCGGTGAGCGTGCTTCTTGGCAACGGGGATGGCACGTTTAAGACGCACAAGGAATATGGGGCGGGAAACTATCCACACTGGGTTGCGGTGGGCGATTTCAACGGCGACAAAGCGCTCGATTTGGCGGTCACGAATGAAGGTGACAATACTGTCGGTGTGTTGCTCAACAATGGCGATGGCACGTTCCAGATGATGAAGACTTTTGTCACAGCCGTAGAGCCGTATTCCTTGGCTGTCGCGGACTTCAACAACGACGGTTTCGCAGACCTCGCAGTGACGGGTTACTACGCCAGCGTTGTGAGCATTCTGCTCGGCGAGGGGAACGGCAAGTTCCACACTCATGTGGATTACGACACCGGGACGGCTCCGGCGGCTTTGATCGTCGGTGATTTCAATGGCGACGGCAAAATAGACCTGGTAACGGCAAACTACACCAACGGCAATACGGGATCGGCCAGCGTTCTGCTTGGCAAGGGGGATGGCACTTTTGGCGCCCACACGGATTTCCCCGCCGGCACTGGCCCCGACGGCGTGGCAGCGGGCGACCTGAATGGTGATGGCATAGCCGATCTAGTCGTCGCGAACCTCATCGCTAACTCGATCAGCGTGCTTTTGGGCAACGGAGACGGCACTTTCGGTTCTCCTGCCGATTTCAATACGGGCAAGTTTCCCATTGGGATTGCCATGGGCGCCTACAGCGGGCAAGCGGCTGGTTCAGCCGATCTCGCTGTGACCAACGACCTCAGCGCCTCGATGAGTGTGTTCTTGAACTTGGCGGCCACTCGGATCGCGCTTAAAAGCTCGCCCAATCCCTCCAATCACGGGCAGCCTGTCACCTTCACGACGACCGTAACATCGGCACTGAAACGCAAAGCCGCACTCACGGGCACCGTGACTTTCAAGGATGGATCGAAAAAGTTAGGATCGGCGAAGTTGGCGAAGGGCACAGCCAAATTCACCACGTCGAAGCTGAGCGTGGGGAACCACAAGATTACCGCGAACTACTCCGGCGATGGCAACTTTAATCCCGGTGCCTCCGCCATTCTCGTGCAGAAGGTGAAGTGACGGGATTGGGCGAGCAAGTTGGCGTTTGGCGTTATCAGAACGTACCGCCGTCATTTCGGAGGACCAGGCGTCGGGTCATCGCCTCAAGTCCGATCTGGGCTGCAGATGGCAGCAGTATCTAGAACCTAATGACTCAGGCCGCTACGCGCCCTGCGCCTGCCGTGAACTGCGCGATCGCTTAGGTTCGTGGCGGACGCTGCGGCCTTCCACCAGGTGGACCAGTTCTTCACCCAGATTCTTGGCATGATCCCCGGCGCGCTCGAAAGCCTGCGCCATCAGCAGGAGGCTGGTGCTGTAATCGCGGCTGCGATCTTTGCTTCCCAAATGGCGCCGAAACACTTCATGGCAGACCTGGTCAATTTGCGGATCGGTCTTCAACACCCAGTTGGCGGATTCCAGGTCACGCTGCAGGAATCCTCGATGCACGGTTTCCAGCATTTTTTCCAGAATCTCAGCCATCGCGATCAAGTCACGGCGGTCATCACGCAACAGCCGCGAGGTCAAGTGCTGCAGGCGCTGGGTGACCGACCAGGTCAAGTCGCCGATGCGTTCCAGGTCAATGATGAATTTCAGGCAGGCCAGCAGCTCGCGCGCCTCGGCTTCACTGACCTGGGTAATGGCGCTGGTGATCCCGTCGTCGATCTTGCGCTCGGCGCGGTCCAGTTCTTTCTCGCAGTCCTGCACGGCGATGAAAGCCATGTTGGAGGAATTTTCGAGAAAGTCGCGAAGGTTGAAGGCGGCGTCTTTGGCGACCAGGCAGGCCTGCTGCACCAGGGCAGTCATTTCTTTGGTCGACTCCAGGTCTTGGACAGCTTTGCGTCTCATGTTCTTTTAACCCTTGCACGGCGAGAGCCTGCCCCGCTTTGCCGAAGCCCCGAGCGAAGTCGAGGGGACGCCCGCGCCTACACCGATGATTGCTTTACAGTACCGGAGGAACGCTAAATGATAGCGCCGGAGAGCAGGAAAATTCCGCTTGAAAGAGATTAAAAGTTCGTGACCAGGTCCGGTTGCGGGCAAGGGAATCGGCTCAGTCCAGTTTGCCGAGGCTGGAATGGCCAATTTTATCCGCAAATTTGCACCACTCACGATGCAAGTTGCTGTTTTGGATTCCTTTCGAGGCTTATTTCCACTTGCAAACACAGCCTCCCCTTGCGCATAATTTGCGCTGAACGATCTTTACCACCGTGTACCGATACAGTCGAGCAGAGCTGCTCCGCATCCTACGGCTCACGGCGCGTCAGTTGGCAGCCTGGGAAAAAGCCGGGCTGGTGGCCGCCGCCGAAAGCTATTCGTTTTTTGATCTCCTGCAAATCAAAAAGGTCCGCGACCTGTGCGCGCAAAAGGTGCGCCCGGCGGTGATCCGGCAATCCCTCGACGCTATGCAGAAGCAAGCGGCTGGAATGGAGAATCCGCTGCTTGAAGCGGGAGCCTTCACGACCGGACACCGCGTGGCTTTCCGCCACGGAGGCAAGGTGCTCGAGCCCATTGCCGGCCAGTTCATGTTCGATTTCGCGTCCCGGGAAAACGTGGTCACCAGCACTTCCGTCCCGATTGCGAAACCGCAAACCGTCCCCAAGGATGTGGCCGAGCTGTTTGCCCAGGGAATCACGCTTGAGGAAGATCCCAATAGCCAGGCTCAGGCGATCGCAGTTTATCAAAGGGTGCTGGAATTGGATCCCGAGCATGCCGCCGCAAACATCAACCTGGGTACGCTGTATTACAACCGGCAGGAGTACGCACTGTCCGAGAAACATTACCGGACCGCGATTGCCATTGACCCGCGCTATGCCCTGGCCTACTTCGATCTGGGCAACGTGTTGGATGAGACCGGGCGCGTCAGCGAAGCAATCCAGGCATACAACACGGCTCTGCAACTCGCTCCTACCTACGGCGACGCTCATTACAACGTGGCTTTGGCCTACGAGAAGATCAAGGAACCGCGCAAGGCTTTGAAGCACTGGCGGGCGTACGTGAAACTCGACACGAGCGGACCATGGTCGGTGCACGCCCGCAACCAGATGAAGCGAATTCTGCAGGCCGACGGGCTCAAGCTGGTGCACACCCGCGATTGAGTTCTTCAAGCGCACTCACCACAGAGTCACCGAGACACAGAGGCAACCTTTTTCGGATTTCCTCCGTGTCTCTGTGGTGAACAATCCAAACTGCACTACAAACCCGTCGGTAAAGGGTCAGTTTAGCTCTCGTTCTAAAGGGCGTCATCCCGATGCCCCGCGCTTTCACCAGCGGGGCGAGGGATCCGGCGCGATTCACCCCACAGTCGTTCTGCAACCCACATCAGTGCTAGAATTTCGAGTTCGCCATTCTTCTGCTGAGGTACTCCTATGCCCGAGACTATGTTGCAAGCTCCATCCCCCGCGGCCCTGACCAGCCTGACGGAAGACGAAATCCTCTTCCGCGACAACATCCGCCAGTTTGCCGAGGAGAAAATTCGTCCCCTGGTCAAGGAGATGGACGAAAAAGGCGTTTTCGAGAAGGACCTCATCCATCAGTTCTTCCAGCTCGGGATCATGGGAATCGAAATCCCGGAGCAATACGGCGGCGCTGGCGGCAAATTCTTTGAGGCGATTCTCGCCGTCGAGGAACTTTCGCGCGTGGACGCTTCCGCCGGCGTGATCGTGGATGTGCAGAACACCCTGGTCAATAATGCGCTGCTGCGCTGGACCAACGACGAGCAGAAGAAGCGTTACCTGCCCCGCATGGTTGCCGACACCTGCGGCGCCTACGCGCTCAGCGAAGCCAGTTCGGGCTCGGACGCCTTCGCGCTGCAGACGAAAGCCGAATTGAAGGGCGGCGACTACGTCCTTAACGGCCGCAAGCTGTGGATCACCAACGGCAAAGAGGCCGGCGTCTTTATTTTGTTTGCCACGCTCGATCCGGGGGCGGGCTACAAAGGAATCACGGCTTTCATCGTGGAGAAAGAATTTCTCGGATTCACCGTGGGCAAGAAAGAAGACAAGCTGGGCATCCGCGCCTCCTCCACCTGTGAGCTGATTCTGGAGGATTGCTGCGTGCCCAAGGCGAACGTGCTGGGCGAAGTGGGCAAGGGCTACAGGATCGCCATTGAGACGCTGAATGAAGGCCGCATCGGGATCGGCGCACAGATGGTCGGAGTGGCGCGCGGCGCGTGGGAATATGCCGCGAAATATGCCCAGGAACGCAAGCAGTTCGGCAAGCCGATCGGCGATTTCCAGGGAATCCAGTTCCAGATCGCGCAGATGGCGACCGATGTCGAAGCGGCCCGCTTGATGGTCTACAACGCCGCCCGCATGAAAGATGCCGGCATTCCGTTCGTCAAGGAAGCTGCCATGGCCAAGCTGTTCAGCTCGCAGGTGGCGGAGCGGGTTACGTCGCTGGCCATCGAGATCTACGGTGGTTATGGCTTCACCAGAGATTATCCAGTCGAGAAGTATTGGCGCGATTCGAAGATTGGCAAGATTTACGAGGGCACGTCGAACATGCAGTTGGCAACAATTGCCAAGCTGGTGATGGGCGGGAAGTAGCAGCCGGAGTCGCGTCGAAATGGGCCTCCAGTCTCATCAAACCCACTTCCGCGGATGCCTTCCGACCCTCCAAGTCACGTCCGTAACGAATTCCGCTTACCTATAAAGTGCAGGGAGTTGCACCTGCCAACCCCGGCGCCGTCCGGCGAATCCAGGCTAAGTCGCTTTTTTGGAATGGCTTGGACGAACCTTGTCCGATGGCGTGCAAGCTGCATTTGCCTGTATGTCCGCTGCTTCTGGGGCGCAGATTGGGGTGTCAATTGCTGAATTGGACGTCAGACAACGCGGCCGTAATGCCGAAACCGAAGACTTCGTTGCTTCCGGTTCTGATTGTGTTGTTCCTCATCTCCTACGGGCTGATGGCCCTGCTGGTGGTAGAACAAGGACGAACGATTGACTCGCAACGGAACCTGATCCGGTCTCTGTTTGACGACAGCACCCAGTTGACCCAAATGAAAGGCAAAGCCATTCAGAAGCAGCACGCCGAAGCCCAGGCCCAGGCTCAGGCGAAAGCTCACTCCCAGGCGCAGACTCCGTCAACCCAGATTCCGTCAAGCCGGATTCCTTCGACCCAAACTCCGTCGACCCAGGCTCCGTTGACCCAAACTCCGTTGACCCAGGACAAAGATACAACGCGAGGCAACGCCAAGAGCAACCATAGTGCAGGCAAGCTCCGAAAAGCGGTGCCACGAAGACCGCCGTCCGGGGTTGCCGACATTATGGATGAGCGCAGGACTGCGAATATCCTCTGAGATGTTTCTGAACTCTGGGCCAGGTAAAAGATATGAAAATCCTGGCAACACTACTGTTGGCGTTGTCTCTTCCCGGTTCCCGCGTCGCGCCGCCGCTGCGCGCCCCAGTCGATCTTCCTCTGGCGCATTCTGCCCACACGGGCGGTAAATGGTATATGGCAGAAAGCGGTCATGCCGTGTTCTGCTATGGTCCAGTGATGCTGGTGAAACAGCCGCAGGGCGGCTTGCAGCACGTGGCCACCTTCTGCCAGGGCGACCGGACCATGGTGCCGCTGAAAGATTGATTCCAGGTTGATGTGCCCCTGCTGAGCTACGCCCAGCCGGACGGCCGAGGGCGGCCGTCCCCACACGTTGGCTCGCTCAAACGCTGCGAAAATCCTGTACATTTGTGGGGATGCCCAAGTTCGAGAAGCACATTTTCATTTGCGGCAACCAGCGGCCACCGGGACATCCGCGCGGCTGCTGTGATCCTGCGGCGAAGGCCGAGCTGCAGAAGCTGTTCAAGCAGAAGCTGGCGGAACGCGGACTGAAAGGAAGAGTAAGGGCCAATCAGTCCGGATGCCTCGACCAGTGCGAACATGGCCCGAACCTCGTGGTCTATCCGGACGCGGTGTGGTACGGCGGGGTGACCCTGGCGGACGTCGACGAGATTATCGAATCTCACATCATCGGGGGCAGGCCCGTGGAGCGGCTGATGCTGCGGGATTCCTGCATCAACACGGCGAGCTGCGAGCACAAGCCGCGGCCGGCTTCAACTCTGAAAGCGCCTTCGGCGGAAAAGTAGAATCTCCAACTTTCCAGCACCGAACGTAAGAACCGGTCGTGTCGTGAAGATCACCGGCACGACCGGTATTCGACCCCAAAAGCTAATTCGCTTGTACCGCCTTCAGCAGATCGAGTAGGCCCCAGCCGTAAGTGTCGTTGGGAATCTTCCCCTCAGTGCCGCCACAGGTCTCGGTGGTCTGCAGCTGCTGCGTAGAGTGAATGATCGTTGACTCCGTCTTGCTGACGTTCCCGTCGAGACTGGGCTTGGCCTGCCATAAAAGGGCAACGCCACCGCCCAGGTGCGGAGCGGCCATCGAAGTTCCATCCGAGTACCCATACTGATTGGTTGGGTACGCGCCACGAACGTTCACCCCGGGCGCGGACAGATTGGGCTTCAGGCGGTTGCTGCCGTCTGCCGTCACCGGGCCGCGGCTGCTGAAACCAGCGATGGTATTGGTAGAGTCGAGCGCCCCTACGCTCACGGCACTGCGGTAAATGGCAGGCGGAGTGTCCACCGTCGAACAGTTCGGACCGGAATTGCCGGCGGCCATGGCCGGGAAGATGCCCGCCGCACGCACGGCGTTGACCACCTTCAGCAGAGTTTCGGTCGAGCAGCCTTCGCTGGAGGGGCAGATCCAGGAGTTATTGATCGAATCTGCCGCCAAGGCCGGGTTTCCCTTCTTGGGATGGTTATAAGGGTAGGGCGCGATCAAATATTCAAAGCACTCGGTATAGCGCGACGGAGAGCCCGTGCCATTGGCGTCCATGTTGCGGCAGGCGATCCATTTCGCCCCAGGGGCCACGCCGATCTGGTTGCCCTGGCCGTCGTCGCCGACCATCTCGCTCACCGTAAACGTGCCATGACCGTACGGGTCGAAGGGCACCTGGGTGTTGTCCACGGCGTCGTGCCAGTTGTAATTGTGATTGGCCTTGTTCCCCTTCCATCCGCGGTAGTGCAGTTTGAGAGCAGGATGGTCCCACTGCACGCCGGTATCGGCGCCCGCGACCACCAGACCCTTGCCCTTAAAGCCCAGAGCCCAGACTTCTGGAGCATGCACTTGCTCAATATTCCATTCCACCGTGTTGGTATGGGGGCCAGAGTCGACGTGGGTTGCCACGGGCAGGCTGGTTCGGACGTAGGGGTTGGCATCGATGTGGGCCACGTCGGCGCGGGCTGCCAGATCCTCCATCAAAGCCCGGTCGCCGGTCACTTGAATCATGTTGACGATGAAGAACGTTCGATAACGGATTCTGTGTCGCTGGAGGAAGTGAATGATTTGGCCTTGAGTCCGGTCCGCGACCGCCCGCAGGGTGTTCACAACAAACTGCCTCTTTTCCAACTTGCTTTGCAGGTTGGAAGCCGGGCTCAAGTCGGCCTGCTCGGTGAGCACGATCAGGGCTTCGGTCGTGCCACCGTTAGCGGTCTCGGCCACCACGCGGGGAGAGATTTTATCCGACGTCGCGGCAGCTTGAGCTGGTCTGCCGAACGCAACCAGACCAGCCAGAACCGTCATTAGAATTGCGTCGAGAAAGATTTTGCGTGAAGTCATGTCAGGTCTCCGATAAGGACTTGTTCTAGAAGGTGATGCCATGCTCAGCCCGACTGAGCGCTGGGCAGAAGAGAGAGAGCAATATCCGTCAGGACTGTAGTCCGCTATCCCTACCGTGTCAACTGCGCAAAGCTTTGCACTTTAGGAGTTAAGGAGGATCAACCCATCCGGTGAATTTTCGTCGGGCGGGCGCGCCCGCCCTCCATCGCTGCATTGCTCGGCAGGTTTTTCGCGGACAGAGGTGTCCGCGCCCCACAAGCTCACCACACTTTGCAAACCTTATCCGCGAGCTTGACCATCGGCTGGCCGGCTTTGCAGGAGAACGCCTGCGAGAACTCCGGCATGTTCACCACCACGCCGTTGATGCGGTACTCCGGGGGCGAGTGCGGATCGGTCATGGCACGCACACGCAAATCCTCGGGGCGTTCGTTGGCGCAATCCCACTGCGCGAACCCGACGAAGAAACGCTGCTCGGGAGTCAGGCCGTCGATGGGTTGAAGGTTCTTGTCTTTGGTGGCATCCTTCCACGCCATGTAACCCAGAATCTCGCCGCCCAGATCGGCTACGTCTTCGCCCAGGGTGAGCGCGCTGTTGATGTGCACCTCGTCCACCACCACATACTGCGCGTACTGGTCTTCGACGCACTTGGTGCGGGCGACGAACTTGTCGCGGTCTTCTTTCGTCCACCAGTTCTTCAGATTGCCCTTGGCGTCGAACTGGCTGCCTTCATCGTCGAAGCCGTGGGTCAGTTCGTGGCCAATGGTGCCACCGGTGTTGCCGTAGTTGGGAGCGTCATCCATTTTGGCGTCGTAGAGCGGCGGCTGCAGCACTCCGGCGGGGAAGTTGATGTCGTTCATCTGCGGGTTGTAGTAGGCGTCGACCGTGGGTGGTGAGATGTCCCATTCGCCGTGGTCCACGGGCCGCCCAATCTTGTTGATTTGGCGGTGCAGCTCAAACTCGCCGGCCCGCTCGATGTCGCCGGCGAAATCGTCACGGACAATGGTCACCGAGCTGTAATCGCGCCACTTGTCGGGATAGCCGATCTTGTTGCGAATGCCGGCCAGTTTGGTCAAAGCTTGTTGCTTGGTTTCCGGGCTCATCCAGTCGAGCGCGCGGATGCGCTGGCCCATCGCGTCTTCAATGCGCTGCACCATGTCGAGCGTGCTCTCTTTCAGTTCGGGCGAGAAAACCTTGCGCACGTACACCTGCCCCAGCGCCTCGCCCAGGTTGTAGTCGGTGTACTGGACGCAGCGCTTCCAGCGCGGCTGCTGCTCTTTGGCGCCGCGAAGATACTTGCGGTAGAAGTCGAAATTTTCCTCGACAAACGTTGACGAAAGAAAAGGAGAATACGAATCGGTTACGTGGAAACGAAGATAAGTCTTCCAGTTGTCCAGCGGTTCGCCGGATAATTCAACATTTACCTGCTTCACGAACGCGGGCGCATCGACGTTGAGAATTTCAAACTGGGGATACCGCGACTCGCGGTAATATGTCGGCCAGTCGAAATTCGGGGCCAACTGGTTCAGGTCCGCCAGCTTCATCTTATTTTTCAGCTTGTAGGGATCGCGGCGTTCCACCCGGGTCCACGAAGCCTTCGCCAGCGCTGTTTCTATACGCATGATGGTTTCTGCATTCTTTTTGGCGGCTTCGGGACTGTCGCCCAGCAACTCAAAGACTTTCTGCACATGCTGCAGATAGCGCTCGCGAATCTCCTTGGATTTCGCGTCGTCCTTCACGTAGTAGTCACGATCGGGAAGGCCCAAGCCGCCCTGATCGAGGTCCGCGATTTCCTGCTCGGAGTTGTCAGGGTCCTGCTCGGAACCGGCAGCAAACAGAACCGTCCTGCCAAAGGGAAGTGTCAGGCGGGCAGCGAGGGCAGCCATGTCTCGCACGGACTTGAGCTGAGCCACTGCGTCCAGCTGCGGCTGAATCGCGGTCAAGCCGCGCTTTTCGACTGTCGTCTCGTCCATACACGCGGCGTAAAAGCCGCCAATCTTTTGGGTTACGGGATCGCTTTGACTGGTGCTGGATGCCGCCTCGTCCAACATGCCGCGCAGAAAGTTCAGATTATCCTGATAGAGCTTGCCGTAAACCGCCCATGAAGTCTGGTCGGGCGGGATCGGATTCTTCTTCTGCCAGCCCCCGCATGAGTAGTGGTAGAGGTCCACACAGGGATCGACGGACTTGTCCATGGCGCTGACGTCAAGGCTGGGAGTGTAGGGCAGCGCTGATTCCGATGCCTGCGTGCCAGAAGAATTCTGCGCCGAAGCCAGAGTTGCCGACAAAAGGAAAACCAGAGAAAGGTGAAGCCGCGTTGTCTGGGTCATAATGTTTGGACTGAGCTTCTTATAATACGTTATCAATGTCGCCAACCGGTTCGTTGTTGTCATCCCGAGCGCAGCGAGGGATCTGCAGTTCTTCCGGATCCTAGGGCAACTGCAGATTCCTCGTCGCGTTGCTCCTCGGAATGACAAGGGGTTAAGGGTTTCTCGCAAGGCGAAGCTAAATTCCGCTCCCAACCTGTGGCACACTCGAGGCAGCGATTCGGGGAACAGGCTGCGTCTCGTCAACTGGTTCGGCTGCCGCTCTCAGATAGAAAGCGACCGCCGTAGCGCGCTGCCAAAAACGAGCCGCGAGCAGCAACAAGAGCATTGCCTGGCTGATAATGAATGCCCCCAACACACTGGCTGGCGGCACGATTGCGTGCCACAGCAGGATTCCGGCCACCAAAACAGCCAAAGCGAGAAGCGAGATCACCACATAGCTTCCCAACAGGCGCACAAGATTAAACTGTGGGCTGCGGAATCCCGCGGTAACGGATTTACGCACCGCGCGTTGATCTCGCAAAACCACGTCAATCTGCGCCAGATCGAACCAGATTCGTATTGCGGTCAAGACCACGAAAATGACCGTTGTGCCTAAGAGTTGGGTAAAGAATGGCAGCCGCTCGTACAAAGAGCTTTCCGCGGCTTTAACCAGCACGCCCAGGACTCCGAACAAGATAGCAGACGCGAGGCCGGCAATTATGGCAAAGAACAGAAAAAGACGCACAAATCGCCCGAGGTTTCGTCCGCAGGCGCGGAAAAACTCTTCCCGAGGCAGCCCGTGGTCGGAGGCGTAACCCAGCAATACTCCGGGCATAAAAAGCAGCGTTGCCAGGAAAAACAGCACGGCAAACATCAGGGCGGGTGCGGTGGCGCCGGCCCGCACTCCAAATTCCGGACGCGTCAGCAGTTCGTTCAGCACGGCGACATCGAACCCATGCAGCAGTTTGTCGGAATAGAGGCTGGAATCCAGGATGGCATGCGCTTGCCGGCTGAATGCCATCGTACCGAACCAGGCGAGCGCCAGATTGAGTAGATAAAACCACACGACATATCGTTTGTTGCCGTTTGCGATGCCCGCCCCGGCGGAAACCAGACGAATCTTCCCATTCATTGCAATTCTCTCCTACACCATCCACCAGGCCAGGAACTGGGCGAAGAATTGGGCCAGGAAAATCCAGTAATTCGCCAGCTTGCTCGCCGCCGCTCCATTCGGTTTGGCGGTGCGGCTGTTGTTGAAATTGTTGCGGTCAAAGGCAATCTTGTGGTCGGGATCGACTTCGACCGACTCTATCTTCGCCATCTTCTGATAGGAGTATTTGATCCAGCGGTCGCGTCCATTCCAGCGCTCGCGCACCTTCTCTCCGTTGTCGAACTTGATCTCGATGTCGACGGGCAGGATGAATTCTCCCTTGTTGTGAATCCAGACGGCGGACGTGAACTCCTCACCCTTTTTCTCTCCCGGGTTCTCCTTGTACCAATTCATCGGGATGGAACTGATATTCACAACCTCATCGTCCAACACCTGCGTGCCGTAGATTGTCTGGTCGAAGTACCAGCGCAGGTCTTTGCCTGACACTTCTTCGATCGTTTTCAGAAAATCTTCCCCGCCGGGATGGGTGAAGCGGTAACGCATGAAGTAGGTGCGCATGGCCTGGCCCAAGGTGTCTTCACCGATGATGCTTTCCAGGGTGAGCAAAACGGTTGGCGTCTTGTCGTACACGATTCCGACGTAAGAATGCTCACTGGCGTACTGCCATCCCTTGCGCGTGATCGGGTCGAGGTCGGCTACCCGAAGATAGCCAAGCCGCCGGAATTCACGCTGGCCCGCGGTCATGCCCCACAGATTGAGAAACGAGATCTCCGGTCCGTAGAGCGAATCCATCACCTTAAACTGGGAATACATGTCGATGCCTTCGTCCAGCCATGGATCCTCAAATTCATTGGTCGCCACCATGCCGTACCAGTATTGATGACCGAATTCGTGCACCACCGTTTCCTCCGGTTCATCCAGACTTCCTTTGAGCGCCAACCAGGGTGTCCCGCCGGTGATGAATGTCGGGTACTCCATGCCAAAGCGGCCGAATCGGGGTAGGGGTCGACCAGGGTCAGAGTCTTGTAAGGATACGGTCCGTACCAGCGCTCGAACCGGTCCATAGTGGCTTTGAGAATCCGGTCGTGTCGATCCGACCTGATTCCAATGCGCCGGCTGCATCAGGAAGCGCAACTTCACCGGCCCCATGCTGCTCTGGAACGTGTCATTGAACACCTTGTAGCGCGGGCTGACGGTCCAAGCGAAATCGTGAATGTCGTCGCCGTGATAAGTCACGGTTTTCGTGCCATCGCGGTTGTTCACGCTGCCGACCTCAACGCCGCTGGCCCCAACCACTTCGGACTGAGGCGCCGTGAGCCTGACGTCGTAAACGCCGAAGTCGGCAAAAAACTCGGTCTCGGCATGGAACTGATGACAGTTCCAGGCGCCGTGCCACCAAACTCCAATTTTGGGGAACCACTGGCCGGCCAATAGAAAGTCGCCATCCCAACCTGTGCGCGCCACGGTTCTCGGAAACTGATCGTGGAATCTAATCTTGAACTGAACGAAACCGCCAGGAGAAATCGGCTGGTCCAGGTGCACCTGGAACACGGTGCGATCGTCCTGGTTGTCGTCATCCGGATGAATGTACTGGAGCCGGGAAGTAAAATCTCCTTTTCCCACCACCTCGAAGCTCTTGATCTCGTCGGCCCCGTAGTCATTGCTTTCCCATTTTTCGAACGAAGTGTCCCGGCTGCCCGAGAGCTTGGCCTCGCGCACCCAAGTGGACTTGGGTTGAAAGCCGTTCAAGTAAAGATGAAACGGAAAAGTATCGAGCGACTGGCCGGTGAGATTGTGATATGTGAGCGTTTCCGTTGCGTCCAATGAATGGGCTTTGGCGTCGTACTTGGCGTCAATGTCATAGGCCACAACCCTTTGCGAAAGCGGAGTGGGCGAATTGATTGCCGACGTGGTCTCCGGAATCGAAGGGCCGGTGCTGACAGTCTGCGCCAGGGTCGGCAGCGCAAGCGAACTGGCAACCAGGCAGACGGCGAGCCTGCGTCGTATAGGCATAGCGAGAACTGTTCCCAGGTTATGAGTACAGATTGAAATCATAGCGTAGATAAACCGGCTTATGCCGGCGAGTGCTTCAACTCCAGCATTACTTACGCTGTACGTGAACACTTGGTTCCATATTCAGAGCCCAAGCGCTGGGGGGGAATGAGGGTACAGACCGGAGGTGTCAAGAAGCGCCCCGAGCCGATGCTCTCGGGAGCGAAGTTGCCCTGTCGCTATACTGGTCTAACCAAGCTAAGCGCGAGACAGAATGGACAGCCGCGAATTCATCACCCACTCGGCCGAGGAGACGATTGCACTCGGACGCACGCTGGCGCCGACTCTTTCTCCGCCCCAGCTGGTCTTGTTGCGCGGCGATTTGGGCGCGGGCAAGACCACGCTGGTCAAGGGCATCGTGGAAGCGTTTCAGGCGGCATCGCAAGAAGATGTAACCAGTCCCACCTTTACCCTGGTCCATGAATACCGCGGCCCCGCGGCCAACCTTTATCACATCGATTTATACCGGGTAGACACCCCGCGCCAGCTGGAGACTTTAGGTCTGGATGACCTGATCGCTGACACCAATATTCTGCTGATCGAGTGGGGAGAGAAATTTGCCCGCTTCGTGCGCGAGCGGGATGTGGAGATTGTGTTGGAACGGGTGGGCGAGAACGAAAGAAGAGTGAAGGTCAGCACACGGTGAATCGGAGCTGCGGACGCATCGTTCGCCGCCAGGGCATCGCTCATGGAGTTCCGGTAGTGGCTCAGTTTTTGATTTGTCATCCCGAGCAAGCGTTCTTTGCGCAGCGAGGGATCTGGGCGAGCCGCGCGAAGCGTCGCGTACTTTGCGACGCAGTAACCGCGGGTTTGGCTCGCTTCCATACCAAACTGAGCCACTACCGGAGTTCTGCACCCGTTTGCAAACCTGCTGAATTGCTATAAGCTGTCTGCACCTGTGGGTGGCAAGAACGGGAGGGTCTCAATGAAGCAAGTCCTAATATGGATAGCCGTGGCCTCAGGAGTGCTGTTGGCGGCCAGCGGGGCACGGGCGGCGGTGCGAGAGAAGATTCTGTACTCGTTTGCGAGTGGATCGGACGCGCAGTTCCCCATGGCTGCGCTCACCTTTGACGACCAAGGGAATCTGTTTGGCACGACCTCCGGCGGCGGCGCGTTTGGAAACGGAGCGATCTTCGAGCTGTCGCCGAGTCACGGCGGGTGGTCGGAGAGGGTGCTTTACAGCTTTACCGGTAATGAAGATGGGTACGCTCCCCAGGGCGGCCTGATCCGCGACAAAAAGGGGAATTTCTATGGTACCGCTTCCGGGGGTGGAGACCTGTCTTGTGACACGACCGGCTGCGGCGTGGTCTTCGAGCTTTCTTCCGCTCCCAAGGGCAAATGGACGTACGCCGTCCTTTACCGGTTTGTCGGTGGCAACAACGATGGAGACCTGCCGACGGGCAAGCTCGCATTCGATACCAGGGGAAACCTGTATGGCGGGACCATTCATGGCGGGGAGTTTGACGGCGGGGTCGTGTTCCGCGTCGAACACACTAAGGGCGGGTGGCAGGAGAGCGCAATCTATATTTTTGGGGTGGAGGGCGGAGCGCCCATCGGGGGATTGGTTTTTGACAAGGCAGGAAGTCTCTACGGTGCGACTGAAATCGGCAATGGCGGGGTCGGCACGGTATTTCAGCTAAGCCCGAACCACAACGGCACATGGACAGAAACCGACCTGCACAGGTTCAATGGCAACGATGGGCAAAATCCGGCCGCCGGCTTGGCGATTGATCGATCTGGCAACCTTTATGGAACAACCACCCTTGGAGGTGGTCCCTACTGTTTTGGGCAGTTTGGCTGCGGAACGGCGTTCGAAGTCTCTCCCGATGGGCATGGCGGGTGGACCGAGACCACCCTCTATACCTTCACCGGAGGCAGCAGTGATGGGCAGTCACCTCAGGGAGTACTGCTGCTTGCGGCATCCGGTGAACTGTACGGCACCACTGCCGAGGGCGGAGGCACCGGCTGCAATTTTGGCTTCGGATGCGGCACCGTATTTGAATTGAAGCCGACGTCGAGCGGCTGGAAAGAGACTGTGCTTCATCGCTTCAGAGGTTCTCACGACGGGAAACAACCCCTGGCTGGATTGATTCCGGACAAGAACGGCCATTTCTATGGCACGACGGACTTCGGTGGCGCGCTTGACGGTGGGACTGTGTTCGAGATTGTGCGGTAGGCGCGCGGTTACCGTCGGCGCTTAGAATCCCATGATGTTGTAGCCGCAATCCACGTAAATCACTTCGCCCGTGATGCCGGAGCTTGCATCGGAAGCCAGAAACACGCCGGTAGCGCCGACTTCGTTTACGTCCACGTTACGTTGCAGCGGGGCGCGCTCAGCCTGCGACTTCAGCATGTCTCCAAAGCCCGCGATACTGCGGGCCGCAAGCGTCTTGATCGGTCCGGCAGAGATGGCGTTCACCCGAATCTTGTGTTTGCCCAGGTCGTAGGCAAGATAACGCACGGTGCATTCCAGCGCGGCCTTGGCCACGCCCATCACGTTGTAGTGCGGCACGACTTTTTCTGCGCCGTAGTAGGTCATGGTGAGGATGCTGCCGCCATCCGTCATGAGCGGCGCGGCGGCCCGGGACACCGCGATCAGCGAGTACACGCTGACGTCATGGGCAATGCGGAACCCTTCGCGCGTGGTGTTGACGAAATCGCCCTTCAGTTCGTCGGCGGGGGCAAAGGCTACGCTGTGCACGAGAATGTGCAGTTTGCCGAAGCGCTCTTTCAACTGGGTGAAAAGGCGTTCGATCTCGAGATCGCTGGAAACATCGCACATGAAGGCTTCCGCGCCGGGCAACGAGAGAATCAAGTCTTTAGCCTCCTCTTCGAGGCGCTGGTTCTGATAAGTAATGGCTAGCTTGGCGCCGGCGTTGTGCAATCCTTGCGCAATTGACCAGGCAATGCTGCGTTTGTTGGCGACTCCGAACACGACCGCGTTCCGACCTTCGAGGCTGGAGGACATTCCTGTCTCCTTGTTGAATTGGAAGGGAAAGGATAACAGCGGCAAAGGCCTGTTTACCACAGAGACACAGAGTCACAGAGAAGAGACTTGGAGTCTGTTGAAAAACCCAAAATCCTTGTCATTCCGAGGAGCAAGGCGACGAGGAATCTGCAGTTTTCCTTGCTGTGCAGAACTACAGATCCCTCGTTGCGCTCGGGATGACAAAAAGGTAGGATTTTCAACAAGCTGCCAGGTTCTCCAATCCAGCGGCACCTGATTTCTCTGGGTTTCTGTGACTCCGCAGTGGAAATGGTTCTTTATTCCACAGAACTGACTTCGCTGACCGGCATGGCCGCGCCCACCGGCCAAATTGCGCTGACAAAGGCCACGGCGTAGACCAACCCGATGATTGAGAAGCCGGCCACCAGGCTGGCCTGGGCTACGGCTCCAACCAGAAGCGCCAAGCCGATCTGCAACGCGGTGCCGGCAAAGTAGAAGATATTCTGCACCCGCCCCATAAAATGTTGCGGCACCTGTTCCATGATGCTGGTATTCATGGCCACGCCGCTGATGCCGCGCGCCGAACCCATGACGGCGTAGGCAAAGACGGCGATGGCCAGCGCGGGGGAGAGCGGCGCCAGGATCATGCAGATGGTCAGCACACCCATGGAGATTGCGATGGAACGCCGCGAGCCAAAACCCGCGATTAACCACGGCGCATACAAAGCGCTGAGAAACGCGCCCGTTCCCCATCCCGCGTTGAACCAGCCGTAACCCACGGCGCCGGCGTGAAAGATCTGGTCACTCAACGGAGCCGTGACTACGACCGCAGTCATCATCGCGCCGAGGAACAGGGCCCAGCTGAGGCCGAGCAACATCAAGTTGCGTTTGCCACGGAGGAAATGAATGCCTTCGCGCATCTCGCGTACGAAACGCTCCAGTGTGGTTTCTGCGGCCACGATGTCGGCTCGCAGCTCTGCCGGGCGCGGCACGACGTGGCGTCCCTTGCGCACGGCAAAGTAACAGAGAAACGACACGAAGTAGGTCGCAAAATCGATGAGCAACACGCCGCCCAGCCCGATATGGTTGTACACGAATCCCACAATCGAACCTGCAATCAGCCAGCCTCCCTGCACTCCCGCCAGCAGAAACGTGTTGGCATGAACGAACTCTTCGCCGGGAGTCAATTCTTGAATCAGCGCAGTGATCGTGGGCCAGAACATCCAAAAACCGGCGGCCACCAGCGTGTTCATCAGGTAGAGTTCCCACACTTTCACTTTGCCCGCGAAGGCGAGCAGCGAAACCGTAAGAATGATGATGGCGCGAACCGCGTCGAGCATCATGACCAGACGGCGCCGATCTTCACGATCGATGAGGACGCCGGTGAAGGGAAGCATCAGCATGGCGGGAATCGTTTGCAACACTGCAAACGTCCCCAGCGCCATTTCCGAGTGCGTGGCCTGCAGAATGTACCAGGCTACGGCGGCGGCGTTCATGCCGCTGCCCAGCATGGAGATCAGGTTGGCGCCAAAGACGAAGCGCAGCGCCCGCTTCTGCAGAATGGACCGCATGATCTAATTTAAATGAAGAGCGAGAACTCGCCAACCCCGGGAATATTCACGCGCCCGTCTTGCAAGTGATCTTGAGCCAACAGATTGGTGAGGGGCAAAGATGCCCGTCCTGCATTGCCCAGCCGCGCAGCGGCGGCATGGGAAAGCCCAGCACGGCCAGTGCCCGGAAGCAACAGCCGGACGATGGGAGTCCCGCAGGGACGGCACTCATAGTTGCGACACAGACTCTTCGAGTCCTGCCACTGGCAGCGCAGAACTTGGCTCCGCGCCGAGCCAGCGCAACCGCCCTGGCAGCCGAAGCAGCGTGCCCTCAGGCGCTAAGCGCGCCCTGTTGAAGCGCATCGGTCGGCGCGAGTGAACTCGTGCCCTTCCCAGTGCAAATTCCCGCAGCGTCCAACTCTACGCTAACCAATCGTGGTGAATAATCCGGACCAAGTGTGTGGTTAAGAGCTTCGTCCCTGCTACTTCGTCGCACACCGATTGTGCGCTCGCCTTTTATGCCGTCGCCCCAAGTTTTTCGCTCATTTCCTGGGCCAGCGTGTAGACCGCGTTCATCTTGGTCTCAGCGCATGCGGGAAGGTTCTCGACCCGAAGCGCCATCTCACAGGACACCAGCAGCGCCGTCACTTTATCGTTGAGTTCGCTGCGCAAAGCTTGTCGCGCCTCCTGCCGGGCCAGCAGCACTTCCCGCTGGCGTCGTTGCAGGGCCGAACGCAACTCGCGGATCACACGCTCGATTCCAGTGAGAGCGAAGTTCAGGTAAACCGGAACCGCGGTACCCAGGAGCTTGAGAACGGTTTCGCCCTCCTCGGGTTCAGCGTCCAGCAGCAGTTGGTCCAATACCACGGCCGAATATTGTTGCGCCTGCAATTGGCCCCCTGCTTCGTGCAGGGTTGCCGCTACCTGCGTAGGCTCCGCGGTGGCGTCTTGCAGGGCCTTCGCGCAATCTTGAGCTTTTGCCAGAGACGTGATCAGCAGAATCATGCCGGAGGAGATGCACGTCGCCAGCCAGAGTCCTCGTCGTTGAAAACGCGAGCTTTACACCACGGTCCCGTCTCCACCGCGTTCCGTCGTGGGAAGCCGAGCCCAGATTCAGACTACGCTGACTCGTACTCCTTCAGCTTGCGATAGAGCGTAGTCTTGCCGATCCCCAGCAGCCGTGCCGCCAATAGTTTGTCTCCGTTGAGCTGCGTGATGGTATTGAGAATGGTTTGCTTCTCCAGTTCCGACATGGAAATGATCTTTGCCGACCCATGAGCTTCCACCATCACATGACCATTCCCACCGTGCAGAGCGGCCGGTAAATCACCGATCTGGATTTTCGGACCGCTGTTCATAGCACAGGCCCGTTCCAGGCAGTTTTCCAGTTCTCGAACGTTGCCCGGCCAATCGTAGGCCAGCATGGCCTTCAGTGCCTCGTCACTCAGGCTTCGCTCCTGGCCAGATGCTCGCGACAGCCTTTCCAGGAAATATCCCGCCAACAGCGGAATATCCTGCCGGCGCTCGCGCAAAGCCGGAATCCGCAGGTTCAGTACATTCAGGCGGAAGTACAAGTCGCGCCGGAATGCTCCCTGCGCCACCGCCTGTTCCAAGTCACAATTGGTAGCCGCCAGGATTCGGACGTTGATGGTGATCCGTTTGGTGCTGCCCACCGGCCGAATTTCCCTTTCCTGAATGGCCCGCAGCAACTTGGCTTGAAGATCCACCGGCAGTTCTCCAATTTCATCCAGGAACACCGTGCCGCCCTCCGCCATGGCCAGCAATCCCTCCTTGGACTGAACCGCGCCGGTGAAAGCCCCCTTGACATACCCGAACAGCTCACTTTCGATCAGAGTAGGAACCAGGGAACCGCAGTCCACAGGAATGAAAGGCTTGTCACGGAAAGGTCCGGAGAAATGAATGGATCGCGCCACCATTTCCTTGCCTGTCCCGCTCTCCCCCAGGATCAGCACCGGGTGGCTGCTTTGCGCAGCCTTGGCAATCATGCGGTACAGCTTCTCCATTTCCGGTGCGCTGCCCACGATGTTCCCGAAGCCCTGTTTCGACTTGATCTTCTCGCGCAATGTGCGATTCTCACTCTTCAGTTTCAGATGAGAAGCAACCCGTTCCAGCAACAACTTGAGTTCCTCCATGCTGAATGGCTTCGTCACATAGTCGTAGGCGCCGTTCCTCATGGCCTGTACAGCTGACTGGACCGTGGCATAGCCGGTCACCACGATGACTTCCGCATCCGGCCGCCGCCCTTTGATGCGACGCAATGCCTCTAATCCCCCGGCCCCCGGCAACTTCAGGTCGAGCAGCACCACATCGATCGCCTGCGACTCCAGCAAGCGATAAGCGTGTTCGGCCGACTCAGCGACCAGGGTGTTGAAGCCAAGAGACTGGGCGACTTCGCGGCAGACCTCACGAATCGCCCGTTCGTCGTCCACGATTACCAGGTTCAGGAAATTTGCCCCTTCGATCTGAGGCGCATTCAACGCAGTTGCGGCGGCAGCGGTCATATTCATTTACCTCTTCTTCCTCTTCTTCGATTCGAAGCTTTTCTTGTCATGGAGGCAGGTTGCGCTGATGGCAAACTTCGGGTCCCGCGATTCCGATTCGGGCTCGGCTTGCGGCAGGTAGACGGCTACTCGCGTACCTTTCCCAGGTTCGCTCTCCACCTGGACCCTCCCGCCCTCGTGTTTCACGATGCTGTGAACCGTTGCCAGGCCAAGGCCATTTCCCTGGCCGGGCTTCTTGGTCGTGAAAAAGGGTTCGAACAAACGGGAGCGTGTTTCCGCATCCATACCGCAACCTGTGTCGCTGACCGCGAACTCAATCCACGAACCGCGGACTTTCGGCCCATCGGATTTCGCTCTCCAGTCGCTGCAGTTCCGGGTGGCGATCGCGATTCGCCCGCCCTCAGGCATGGCATCGCGCGCATTCAGCACCAGATTCAGGATGATCTGCTGAACTTGTGCCGGATCCATCTTCACCAGACCCAGATCGTCCGCCAACTCGCTGTTCAGTTCAATGTTTTCTCCGATCAGGCGGGCGAGCAGGCTGCGCATGCCGGTGATGACCTCGTTCAATGACAGCAGGCGAGGTGCAACCACGCGCTGTCGCGCCACGGCCAGCAGTTGCTGGATGAGGGCGGCCCCCTGCACTCCGGCCGAGCGGATTTCCTCTGCGTAATGCCGCAGACGGCTATCCTTCTCCAGACCCACCAGCAGCAACTCGGAACAAAGGACCATTCCGGTGAGCAGATTGTTGAAGTCGTGGGCAACTCCTCCCACCAGGCGGCCGATGGCTTCCATCTTCTGCGATTCCCGCAATTGCTGCTCGCTCGCGGAATCAGCCGGCTGGTCACGTTCCGGCCGAATTTGTGGCAATGCGCTCATAGGAAAAGGGGGGAAGCGATGGGCGGCTCACGCATGGAACGGGCAAGTTCCCCAATCGGGTAGCGCCGTCCAAGTATCGCTTCCCAATGTCCGCTCCCCATTTGGGAAGTTTAGGGAGTTCAATGATCATGCGCTGTGATGGTTGAACAGGAAGGTTACAGCCTCAAATTGAATCCGAAACGGGACAAGGCAATTCCGGTAATCTCTTGCGCCTACAACCTCAAAACGGGAAATCTGTGAAGCTTTAGTTCTGAACGGACACAGACTGCGCCACTCGGAACCTGAGCCGCCGCTCTGTGGAAAACTTCACGTCCTTGTCGCTGCGGTACGAGGTCCAGGCGGTTTTCTCATTCGAAACACCGCCCTTGGCAAAGACGCTGGATGTCTGCAGCGGCAGCATTTTGCCGTTGATGATGATCGCGGACAGCGTCAGCCTTAAATATCCTGCGTGGCGTTCGTCCCCGGCAGTAGCGGCCACAACTTTTCCGCTGATGGACGCACCGCGTCCCGCCACGGTTTGGCCCTGCACGATGACGGATTCATCCAGCACGGCGTCGAAGCGATCTCCAGCGCTGGCTTCCGCGCTCGACAATGGAGACAGCAATCGAATGAGGATCGGGGTTCCGGCCGGAATTCCTACGGAGGTCAATTCGCCTGTCGGAGAAATTCCCTTGCTGTCCGAGACGCGCTCAAAGGGGAGTTGTTGGCCAGTGCTCGCGGCCGGGCTGGCCGCGACGCCCGGTTGCCGCGAGCATCCCGCCGCCGCTAACGCGAACACCAACGCCAGAGAACCAACTTGCCGTCCACGCCCCATGTGTGCATCCTGCCTGCCGATCATCCCTGCTGACAAGTCGCAAGGGGAATGCCATCCTCCGAGCCTTACAAACCATATGCTTATCGAGACCAGCCACCTTTTCTGCTGTGTAGTTGTTGCCCGACCGTCCCTGCAGCATCTGGCAAGGAATTGTCCCGGTCGAAAAGCGAGGTGAAGTTGCAACTTCTTTCACCCTTGACTTGGGGCCCGAGACAGGACACACTCTAAGAACTGCAGGTCGCGGTGGGGTCCGACCAAAATAGAACGAGCTTCCGCCGCATTTCTTCTCTCTCCCTCAAGACGTGTAAGGATTTCAAGGGACCATGGAGTACAAATGAACCGGAAACTGGCAATGGCAGCTGCGGTCGTAGCTACGGCTTGCAGCCTTCTGGCTCCAAGTCATCTGTCTGCGGCGAGGCGGGCACCGAGTCTCCCCTTGGTCATGTATGACGCGTACCATGACACTTCGTTGCCGGTGCGCGACTATTCCATGGAGGTTCCACAAGGCGGTAAGCGGCATGAGGTCGAACATCCCCGGCCGCGGCGCATTCTAGCTGGGGCCTCCGTCCCCGTAGTCGACCGCGCCGAACAGGCCTACATCGCGCCACCGGTTTCAGCCGTGATCGGGCTCAATTTTGAAGGCATTCCCAACTCCGCCAACGGCAAGGCTTTGGAGGGAGTTCCTTCCGATAGCAACCTTGCCGTGGGCGCCACCCAGGTGGTGGAAACGATCAACACCGCGTACGAGGTTTACGACAAAACCTCAGGTAAATCGCTGTTCGGCCCGCAACAGATCAGCGCCCTGTTCACCGGCCTGCCTGGATTGTGCGGACAGGGTGTCCACAGTTTCAACTACACCGACCCCATCGTGCTCTACGATCAGATGGCCAATCGTTGGATCATCACCATCATCGGCTCCAACAGCAGTTTCACTGAGGGCAACGAATGCATCGCCGTCTCGGAGAGCTCCGACGCCACCGGCAAGTACTACCGCTACGTTTACAAGTTTGGCGCGAATGTGTTCAATGACTATGACAAGCTCAGCGTGTGGCCGGACGCCTTTTATGCTTCGTACAATCTCTTCGGCCCCAATAATTACATCGGGGCCGACGCCTGCGCCTATGACCGCAGCGCCATGCTGAGCGGCAGCGCGGCCAAGGCGATCTGCTTCACCAACGCCAACGAATTCTCCTTCCTGCCCTCGAACCTCGATGGCGCCACGCCGCCTCCCTCCGGCGAGCCTGATTTTTTCGTTGATCTGTTCAGCTCAACCGCGCTGCATTTGTTCCGTTTCCACGTGGACTTCGTCAACCCGAAGAACTCCACCTTCCAGGGTCCGGTAAGAATCGCGGTGAATGCTTACACCATGGCTTGCAGAGGCGGGACTTGCATCCCGCAGCCCGACACCAACCAGAAGGTGGATTCCCTGGGCGATCGGCTGATGTTCCGCTTGGCATATCGCAACTTCGGCGACCACGAATCCCTGGTGGTCAATCATTCGGTGCTAACCAGCAAAGCTGCGTCCGGCGCGCGCTGGTACGAAATCCGCGATCCCAACGGCACGGCTGCCGTCTTTCAACAGGGCACCCTCACCAGCGGAGGGAACTCTCTTTGGATGGGCAGCATCGCCATGGATAAGGTGGGCAACATGGCCCTCGGCTTCAGCGAGTCCAACAGCACCACCCTGCATCCTTCTGTCGCCTTCACCGGGCGCATACCCAGCGATGCGGTGAACACCATGGAGAGCCTGAAAACCATCTTCAACGCAAAAGGGTCCGAGACCGACACCAACCGCTGGGGAGACTACACCAGCATGGTGATCGACCCCGTCGACGACTGTAGCTTCTGGTACGTGGATCAGTACATTCCCACCACCGGCAGCGGTATCAACCTCCGCACCCGTATCGCCTCGCTCAAGTTCTCCACCTGCCAGTAGGGGAACTGAGGCAAGCAAGTTTGGAGATGCACCTTTCTCTATGAAAACAGATCGACGAGTCTTTGTGGGGAGAGGTCTGGCACTGGCGGGGTTAGCGGGAACGATCTCCGGGTTGGATTCATCGGCAAGTGCGCTGGCAAAACCTTCGACCGGCCCAAGTTTCGCGAGCTTCGGCTGGGAAGTTACAAACCTGAACGATAACGGCGCAGACGTTTTCTTTGAAGTGACCAGCAACATGACCGTGAACTCCATCGACACCGATGTCGCGTTCATGCTCACTTCACCGCCTGCCAGTCCGGGATTCGCCGAAGTGCTGTGCCGGGCGGCGGTTTCTCCGGGCGAACGTCCGAAGTTCTATCACGGCGATCCTGGAGGCGGCTTCGTCTCCCCACGCAGCCGCAGTTTCAGCAAGACCCACATTCACAATCCCAACCATCTCAATGTGGTGGATGACGGATACCTTCTTCAGAACATTTTCTACAGCGTCATTCTGAAAACCTGGGTGCCCGCAAGCGGAAGCGCCTCGGCCACTTCCAGGCATACTTCTGCCGCGCCCGCTCTGGTGCTGAATGCCGGCGACTTTCTTGTGTTCAACATGAGCCATGCCGGAGTGCCGGGCGACGCCGAGATGCAGGTGGTGTTGCAGTACACCCTCACCTGATTGCCTTTCGTGACGAGGCCTAGCCAATGTGTACCTGGAACCTATTTCTTGGGCTGCGCGGTGGAACCGAACCGCTACAATCCAGCTCCGGAGGAGCGGCATAGCTTAGCCCAGCGCCCAGGGGGCGTGAGCCCTGGGTTAAAGTGGAGCAGACATTACGCCCCGCAGGGTGCCAATACGTTCGCACGCGCACTAGCCCGACCCTATCCCACGTCCACATGCGCTCGCCAAGACGGTAGGGCCGCCGCCCACTCAGTTGTAGTTATCTGCGATGAATTTTCGTCAGGTGCGCAAACAGGGCTGAAGATGAGCCTGAGGGGCTTATTGGCACTTTCGTGTCATTGACAGGTTCTCTTTGCTGATGATGATAGCTAGAGCAAGAGATAGCTGGAGCAAGATAAGATTTGGGAGATGAAAGTTAATGAACTCGATGGCATTTTACGTTCGGCGGAAGGATACACATCGTAAGTCTGGCGAGACATCGTTTTGCAGCCTCGGGCCCTTTCGCACCTACGAGGAAGCTCAAGCAAAGCAGCGGGAAGACGAGCAAGCACGCGGCGAACCTGAATATGAGTACCACTACCGCATAGTGGGCAACATGCAGGGAAACGCAATCGAAAACAATTTCTACCCGTCGGTTCCGCAGTTGCAATCTCGCTAGATACGCCCCTGTCCGGTTCCCGGTCGGGGAGGCACGCCGGTGGGTAGCCTCGGCAAGAATTCCGAGTTGTGCGCATTTCTGCCAGGCTGAGGTACGGCCAAAACAAAACGGAGGAGCTGCGAACCTCGCTGCTCCTCCGTAGTTTGTTCAATCAACTTGGTTCCGCGGATCAGTTGGTGCGACGCGTGGTCACACTGGCTGACGCGCTTCTGCCCTCGCTCTCCGTCTGCACAATCACACCGTCAAACGGCGTAGCCCCGACGTAGTGTCCGTTCACCACGCTGATGTGGCGCAACGGGTATCCGGAATCCGGCCCGCGACGCCAGTTTTGGCCGCCATCCTCACTCTCAAACACCACGCCGGTTTCCGTACTGGTAGCCAGCAGGCGCTTGTTGCCCGCATCGTAGGTGATGGAGCTGATGTTCTTGTCCGGGAGGCCGTTCTGCACGTGCTCCCAGCCACTGCCCGAGTTCGGACTGCGGAAGGCGCCTTCGCGAGAGGCCAGCATGATTTCACCATCCGGCGTAACCGTCAGGCTGCGGATGCCGCTCACGTAGGAGGCACAGATTCGATTGCTTCCAGGTCTTGCCATTGTCGGTCGAAATCAGAACTTCGCTGCGCGTCGCGGCCACCAGCATTTCTCCCTCGGCTTGCACCGAGACGAAGTCCTGCTTGCCCATGACCGGCCCGCCGCTCCAGCTCTTGCCCTGATTGGAACTGGTGAACAATCCCGCCGAGGTCGCCGCCAGCCAGCGTTTCGGCGTGATTTCGATCTCGTTCACGCGCGCCGTCAGCACCGAACGAACTTCCGTCTTTCGCGCCCTTCTTAGCGCGTGAGGCTTTCTCGTTGGTTACGGTGTTAATCGGGCTCCAGGTGGTGGCATTGTGAGCCAGCATGAACATGCCCCGATTGGTGCCGGCGACCAGTTCGCCGTTCGCAGCCTGCTGCAGCGTGAACACATCGCGGCCGTCCAGACCTGCGCTCTTCTGGGTCCAGTGCTGGCCTGCGTCATGGGAGCTGAATACGCCGCCCATCTCCCGGTCGTTCACCACACCCACATACATCGTGTCGGGGTCCTGTTTGTCGGCCACGATCGCCGTCACATAGCGGTGGGTGTAACCATGATTGGACGCCATGAAGCTCTGCGCGCCGTCATCGCTGGCCAATACGCCGCCGCGGTCGGTGGCCAGCAGCACCCGCTGCGAATTGCGCGGATCCACCAGCACATCGTTCACCACGACTTCAGGATTGCTCACCCGCTTCCAGGTCTTGCCCGCGTCGGTGGTCTTCCAGAGTCCTTCGGTGGTTCCGGCGTACACGATCTCCGGATGCATCGGATCTTGCTTCAGCACCCGGGTGCGCCGCGCGGAAAACGGAATGCCTTGAATCTTGTGGAACAGTTCGCCCGCGTTGTCGCTCTTGTAAATCCCCGAGCACGCGCTGGCGAAAACAACGGAAGAATTCGACGAATCAACGATGATCGAGAACACGTCAGAGTCGTCAATCATGCCTTTGTTGATGTGATGCCAAGCTGGCGCCGCCATTGTCGGTCTTCCAGGCCAGATGCCAGGTCCCGGCGTAGACCACGTCCGGATTCTTGGGATCGACCGCAACGGATTCAATGTTATGCACTTCCTGGCTGGCCGAGGAAATCTTGTTCCAGCTTTTGCCGCCATTCGTGCTGCGGAACACGCCATCAAGCGCTCCCGCGACCAGGACTTTTGAGTCGGACGCGGAGATCGCCATCGCGCGGATCGACTTGCCGTGCATGTCGGGCGTGATCTCCCAATTGCTTCCGCCATCCTTGGACCAGAACAGATCGCCGGTCTGCTGATTTTCCACGCTCCACGCTGCCGCATACATTTTGTTCGGGTTCTGCGGATCCGTGGCGATGTGGTCAATTACGTAGTCATCGCCGTTGCCCAGGTGGGCGAAGCGCGACCAATTGTGGCCGCCGTCGGTCGAAACGAAAAGCGTGCCTGTGCTAGTGCCCAGAAAGATGTGATCCGGGTTCTGCGGATCGTAAGTCAGGCTGCGCACGTCGCCGCCATCCGGACCCAGCACAGTCCACTGGCCGGCCCATAGAGTAGCCGTACAAAGCAGAACAACCGCCATAAGCAACAATGACTTACGGCTCATCCCACACGTAGATTCAGAAATCATAGATTGGTTTGCCCCTGAACAAAGAAATGCCATCGGGCGCAAGAGTGACAGGGTACCACGGGCCCGGCAAGTTACCGAAGGGAGAGACCCTCAGCCCGCTTTGATCTGAGTTGAGCTGCAGAATTCCCGTCCAGTCCGGTTGGCGTGACCGTCGAGTAAGCGATCTGATCCCGGAAATGAGGGGGTGCCCCATTTCTCGCGTTCTGTGCGAGAAGTGGGCAGCGGTGAGCCCAGTTATCCCACGACCACGTGGGATTGCGCGGGCAATCACGGTCTGATCTGGCGAGGCTACAGGTTATTGCAGTGTCACATCCAGTGTGCCGCCGTGTTTGTCGCACTTGACGTGCAACACATTCTCGCCGCTGCGCTGAAAAATACCCGATAGGGTTTTGGATTGATCGTAGGAATCTTTGATGGACTGAATCCGCACGTGGACCCGATGTTCTCCGGCGGGAACCTGCACGCTGTCTGATTGATGGCCTTGAATATGCCGGAAGACGACCGCACGCGTTCTGCTTTCGCCATGCAACGGGTGGGTGTAGACGAGTTGATTGTCCAGCCACACCGAGGCTTCCGCGGCGGCAAAGGGATGCTCAATTTCGATCTGCATGGTCACCGGTTCAGCGTTCGGGGTCACCCGTTGCACCGGCTTTGCGTTTGCCTTCAGCACGCGAACTGGGGAATTCGCTGCGACTCGTGACGCGTTCCATGATTGAACGGATGCAGATTGAACGGATGCAGATTGAACGGATGCAGGAACTGACACATTCGCGGCAGCGGCCGGCTTCTCGGTTCGGGTGGTGGGCGGCGTGGCAACGGCGGAGTCATGAAAAGCCGGAAAAATGCTGCGATATAGAGCGAACGATGCCACTCCGAGAAATAGAATCGCCAATCCAACGTAGGCTCTGTCTCGAATCTCCTTCCAGACCGCTGCTCGGCCTTGCCTGCTCGCGTTCCCTAAACGTGAACTCGAGGAACGGGACTGAGTCTTCAAGGCTCCGGTCGAAGTACGAATGGCGTGAGCGGTGTTCCGCGTAGATGTGCCGGAACTGTCGTTCTGAAGCAAGCCCTTGTTGGCTCGGAAAATTTCTATGGCGAGGGCCATTTCTGCTCCGCTTTGGTATCGCCAGGGGTGAAATTTGTCTCAACTTGATTCACTTCGAGCTAAGTTGCTGAATTTTCATAGAGCTTGAATCCGGGGTGCAAAATGGCGGTCTGACCATCGCGTAGAATGCCATTTAACGGCGTTTGGAGGCCCGTAGGACGACGACCGCGTGCCCGGATGAGGTTTGGGTCAACCAAGCATACAGGAACGCGCCAGAGGCTCGTTGCTTTGATATTATCTTATAGCTGTACGTACAATTCCCGAATTGGAACTATGATTCTTGAATTTTCGTGGTGGGCGGGCCCGGTGCCAAGAAAAAAGCCGGCCAAGTTTTGCGCTCGGCCGGCCATCATCTTCAACAGTCAGGCTCCAGCGTTCCTCATTGCTGAGCGGCCGGCGCCTTTTTCTTGGCCGCGGCGTGCGGGTGATCCGGGACTACTTTGACCTTGGACTCGTCCACTGGTTGCGTGCCTTCGCCGGAGAACGATCCGCCGGCAGGAACAATCCAGTACTCGGCCGTCTGCGTGCCCGCGCTACCGGTGCGGGTTTCGATGCGGCCGGGGTCAATTCCCAGCTTGGCTTCGCCACCCGTCAGATAGGCCTTGGAATTGACGGCACGTTCGGCCGCCAGGTTAAGCCGTTTTTCTGTGGGCTCTGCGTTGCCGACGATCACCAGCTTGTTGTCGGCATTTTGCTGCAAGTTCTTGGCCACATCGTCCAATTTGCCCTTGCATTCGTTGTCCACGCGCCACGGCTTGCCGATTTTGGTCATGTTCTCAAAGCCGCAGTCGGTCAGCTTGCTGGCTTGTGGCGCTGGGGCGGGCGGTGGCGGATTCTCCACCGTCACCTGCGTCGAAGCCTGCGTCTTCAACCCACGCGAGTCGCTGCAAGTCGCGCTTACCGTGATCGGCCCGGGCGATATGCCGCTGGTGTTCACCATGGCGGTCGAACCGGTTCCCGCAATCGTGCCGCCCGTCGTGGACCAGTTGCTTACCGTGACCGGAACGTTGTCCGGACTGGTGCAGTTGC
Source organism: uncultured Acidobacteriota bacterium (assembly GCA_963770485.1). GTDB lineage: Bacteria > Acidobacteriota > Terriglobia > Terriglobales > Acidobacteriaceae > CAVVEC01. The sequence goes on along the minus strand of CAVYPX010000001.1, from coordinate 37,898 downwards.
AGGTTACGGTGGTGGTGCCGCCCACCTCCAAGGTCGCCGGATTCGCCGAGCACGACATGGTTGGCGGGTTCTTGGGCGGTTCCTTGACGGTGAAGTTGGCTGTACAGGTTGCCTCTCCGCCCTTCGTCTTAGGATCAGAAATGCGCGCCGTCGCGGTGTAAGTGCCTCCTGCAATGCCGTTGGTGTCAATGCTGGCGGTGTTGCCGGTGCCAGTAATCTTTCCGCCGGTACTGCTCCAGGTGTAATTCAGTGTGTGCTTGGAATTGAAGTTGGCGCCCGTCGCAGTCGCAGTCACCGGTTCGCCCACCATCACCTCGGAGGGTTGCACCGAGCAACTCGCAGCCGGGATCGCGGAGGGTGGATAGCCAAAGTTCCATAGCAGACCTCCGCCGATGCGGAGACCGTCAAGCGAGGGACGGCGCAGATCAGGGAAACTGGGCGAGGCGGCGTCATCATAGTGGTGCCGGGCCCAGACATAATCGGCCTCGACCATCCGTATCGAAAGCAGACGGAACAGTTTTAGATCAATTCCGCCGCCCAAAATCGCGCCAATCCCATTGTCCGAACCAAGCCCAGGGGCGCTGAGCTGGTTCCAGCTCAACAGACTGTGCGCGAAGAAATTTAGCGCGTCGCCACGAGCCATGAGACGGGGACCGACCGATAACGTACCCTCGTTGGTTTGCTGTCCCCAGCTCTTGCCGTACTCGCCCTCCAGGCCCAGGAACTTGGTGAAGTTGTAGGTTAATGCACCGGTGGCTCCGGATTTCAGATCCGGGAGCGTATTGGGGATGGGGGCGTTATAGGTGCCAAAAGGAGATGGCACCGTGCCACCTGGGTGCAGCCACTGATACCCCGTGTAGATATCCCATTTCGGGTACCCTTCGTCCTGGGCCAGGGTTACGGCGGAAAGCAGAAACACGGCCAGGATCAGCGACAACCCACATAACAGTACGCGCCAACTGCCTATGCTGCGATAAAGCATATCGTCCTCCAGAATTTTGCGGCCAGCTTGTGTATCCATGCTCGCGTGCAGGATTGGGAATCCAGCGCACGGAAACTGCTAAGATGTCTCTTGCCGTGCGGATGATCTAATAAAACTGCAGATTTCTTGTTATTAAGGGATTGAGCAAAACATCATACGCGGCGACTGATCTCCGCGTCCAGTTTTGGGGCTGATCGCGGCAGTCGTCGGCGTCTCATATTGATACGGCTGCGTGGCTCTTCGTTTGGTACTTGGTGAATCCGTCAACCAGGCAGCCCGCTTGCCCCAAATGACATCAAGCGTCAATATTGAAACATGCCTCCGGGGGCTATGAGCCAGCAAAAGGTACTCATCGTCGAAGACGAAGAAAACGAGCGCACGGGACTAGCCGAGCTGGTTTCGGCCTGGGGCTATCGCGCAGAGACCGCCAGTGACGGTGCCGAGGGCTTCGAAAAAGTTATTGCCTGGTCGCCTGCCATCGTAGTGACCGATCTTAAAATGCCACGGATGGGCGGCCTGGAACTGCTGGAGCGAATTGCCGGGGACAGTCAAACCGTGGCCGTGATCGTGGTTACAGCCCAAGGGACCATCGACAGCGCCGTGCAGGCCATGCGCATGGGTGCTTATGACTACATCACCAAGCCCATCGACACCGCCCGGCTGCGCACTATCTTGCAGAACGCTTCGGAGCGTTGTCAGGACAAAGTTGACAAAGAAGTATTACGCCGCAAGTTGCGAGACGCGGGCTCCCTTGGAACCCTGGTCGGGGGATCGAAGAAGATGCAGGAGATTTTTCATCTCACGGAAATGGTGGCTCCCAGCACGGCATCAGTGCTGATCACGGGGGCCAGCGGAACGGGCAAAGAGTTGGTGGCTCGCACCATCCATGAGCTGAGTCCTCGCCGTAACAAGCCATTTGTTCCCATCAATTGCGCGGCCATCCCGGAAACCCTCATTGAAAGCGAGATTTTTGGCCATGAAAAGGGCGCGTTCACCGGCGCGCTGGAGCGCCGCACCGGCTGCTTTGAGTTGGCGGAGGGTGGAACTTTGCTTTTGGACGAAATCGGCGAAATGCCGGTCGCCACTCAGGCCAAACTTCTGCGCGTGCTGGAAGACCGCAAGTTTCGCCGCTTGGGCAGCAAAGCGGAGACGACCGTGGACGTCCGTGTGCTGGCCGCCACTAACAAAGTGCCCGAGGAAGCGGTGGAGCGCGGCGAGTTGCGCAAGGATCTCTATTATCGGCTGAACGTCTTCAATATCCATATGCCGCCCTTGAAAGAGCACAAAGATGACATTCCGGCGCTGGTGGATTTCCTTCTGAGAGAGATGAGCGCCAAACATGGCCGCAAAGCGGCGGCGGTCAGCGAAGCCGTGTTGAACCTGTTCCAGAATTACTCCTGGCCGGGCAATGTGCGCGAGTTGCGCAACACTCTGGAACGGGCCGTGATTGTCTGCGAAGGCGCTGTGATTGAAACCAAACATCTGCCGCCGGGCTTCGGTCAAACCATGGTTCGCGCTTCGTCCGAGGATCCCGATGCGGTACGCCTGGGAGTGGGTACGACGGTGGAAGAGGCAGAGAAGCTGCTGATCCTGAAGACACTCGAGTCGACCAACAATAACAAGACGCGGGCGGCGGAGATTCTCGGCATCAGCCTGAAGACTCTGCATAATAAGTTGAAGGAGTACGGCAGCGCAGCCGCGGAGGCTGCTTTGAAGGAAGACCAGTAGCGCCGGTGTTTCGCCGAGGCATTCCGCCCTCGGCGGCTCCGCCAGCCTGACCGGAGCGACGCCACGGGAGCGCTACTTGCGTAAACCGGTTTTACCGACCTATGCGCCGCAAAACCCAGATCGTGCTGGCCATCACCTTCATGGTAGCGGTGCTGGTATCGTCGTTCTCCTATATCTACATTTCTTATGTCCTTCGCCAGCAGATAAGGGCCGCCCACGACAACGCCGCGAATCTGACTTCCCAACTGGCGTACCTGGCGGATAACGCGGCGCCAGACTTGTCCAGCACGCGGGTGAACATGAACGACCCTGAGGCGGTGCGCCGGGCCATCGCCTACTACCTTTCCACCGACCGCGATTTGAACACCATGCTGGAATCCGTCGTCGGCAATTGGCCGACGGTCTACGACGCCGCCGTTGTGGACGCGAACGGCAAGGCGATTCTGCACACCGATTCCAACCTGATCGGCAAGCAAGTAATCGAGCGGCCGGATTTTCAGCAGCTTCAGGACGCCCGCTTCCGCCGCCAGCTTCGCATGGTGTATAACCCGCCCACGGTATATGGCGTGCGCATGCCGCTGGAGCTGAATGGTGAGCCTTTCGGGAGTATTCGGCTGGGAATCTCTACCGTTTTTCTGAAACACGAACTCACGCCACGCTTACAACATGCGGTGATCTTCTCCGGCATCGCCATCCTCTTCTCGCTGGTACTGGCAGCGGGACTCTCGAATCTGGCTCTTGGACCGCTGGAGCGCATCAGCCGCAGCCTGGATAGCGTCACCGCCGGCCACACCGATGCGGTCAGCGAGCAAGCAGCGGGACGCGACGAATATGGACTGGTCACATTGAAAATCGCCCACCTGGGCCGCAAGATGCGCGATGCCAAAGAGATTTTTTCCGCCCTGAAAGATAACGTGGACCAGATCATGGGGAACCTGCAGGACGGCTTGATGCTGTTCACGCGCGATTCGCATGTCGTCCTGGTGAGCGCCTCGGTGGAGCGTTTCCTGGGCCGTCCCCGCCGCGAATTGCTGGGCCGCACGGTGAAGGAGATCTTCTCTCCCGACTCGCCGCTGGGAGCCCTGGTGTTGGACGGATTTCGCCTGCGCCATGCCATCGCGCAGCGGGAACTGGAAGCCGCGAACGGAAAGCGGGTGCAAGTGTCACTGGATTTTATTCAGGAACGCGGCACCGCGATTGGCGCCCTGCTGACGCTGCGGGATGCCGAGTCGGTGCGGCGCATCGAAGATGAGATCGAGACTTCGCGGCGCATCTCCGCCAGCGGCCGGGTGACCGGCGGAGTCGCTCACGAATTCAAGAATCCCATTAACGCCATCGTTCTGCACCTGCAATTGTTGCAGGGCAAGCTGCAGCAAATCGATCCCGGCACCCGCCGGCACATGGACGTTATCGACAGCGAGGTTCGCCGCCTGGACCGCGTGGTTCAGATTCTGGTGGACTTCACACGCCCGCGGGAGCTGCATGCCGAAGACATCGATCTCCGGCAGATACTGGAGGATGTGGTCACGCTGGCAGCGCCAGTGGCCGCTCAACACGCCGTCAACCTTGCGCATGCACCCGGGGCTGAGCCCATGACCGTGCGAGTCGATCCCGACTTCATGAAGCAAGCCATACTCAATGTGGTGCTCAACGGCGTGCAGGCCATGCCGCAAGGAGGAACTCTGGCCATCTCGTGCGCACGTGACCAGGATACGATCGTCACCGAGATTCACGACCAGGGCGGCGGCATCCCGCACGAAATTCAGAACAAGATTTTTGAACTGTATTTCACCACCAAGAAAGATGGCAGCGGGCAGGGCCTGGCACAGACTTATCAAATCATGCAGTGGCATTACGGTTCGGTGGATTTCGAGTCGGTCGAAGGAAAGGGGACAACTTTCCGGCTGCGTCTGCCTATGGTCGAAACTTGCGGCCAAGCGCAGATGAATGACGGCAACGGACAGGCCGTGGCCCCAACCCTGATTTCTCGGAACGAGTGAGAGCATTGTCATTCCGAGTGCCCGCTTTTGGCGCGAGGAATCTGCATTTCTCGGACTGCAAGCAACTGCAGATTCCTCGCTGCGCTCGGAATGACAATTTAGTTGAAGCATCACCATGTTCTGCAAAGTCTCATCAGGCCGCCGGCAACTGCGCAGTTCGCTCCGCCTGGCGGACTGCGCGTCCGCGCTCCGTGGTCATGGCCGGGCCATGCCATGAGCGATGCAGTTTGAGCAAACGAAACGTGCACGGACTGCCGCGCAGGGCTAGAATTCGGTGGTCGGTTGCAATGAGATCAAAATAAGTGAAACTGTCTCCAGCCGCGATTCTCGGAGTGTGTGCGTTATTGCTTTTTCCCCGTGCCGCTAGTTTGCCCACAGGGATTGCAACGGCCGTTCTGCAACCCGTGCAGTCTGCACCGGATCAACCGGCCGCCGCCCCTCAGAGTTCGATACCTCAGCCGGAAGCATCGCCCGCAAGCCAGCAAAAGAATCCAGATCAGCCAGCCTCAGCACCCGCGCCACAAACCCAGGCTCCTGCGCCATGTTCGGAAAGCTCACCGCCAGGCTCGATGGCCAAGACCGATTGCCCGCCGGCTACACCTGCCGCGGATAAATCTAAGAAGCACAAGCCGGCACCCAAAGGAGGCACGTCTCCAGATACACGTCCGAGCAAGACCGTGGTTCGAAACGGCAGCACCAGCGATCCCACGGTGGAGCTTTCTCCGAGCCGGGACCAACAACACGCCTCGCAGGAACTGCAGAAGACCAACCAGTTATTGGCGACTTCGGACGCGAATCTGAAGAAGATCTCGGGCCGCCAGCTCAGTCCCAGCCAGCAGGACACGGTGAATCAAATCAAAAGCTACATGGAACAAGCCAAAAAGGCAGCGAGCACTGGCGACTTGCAGCGCGCTCACAATCTCGCATTCAAAGCCAACCTGCTTTCGGCCGATCTCGCGGGGCACTGAGGGCGTCTAGCTTGCTATGGTTTTCGACTACTTCCCTTTCACTTTCGCCGCGTTCACCTTGGCCAGAAGATCCTGTGCGGGTTGCTGCACGGGCCCGGAAATTTTCACCACTTCGTTCAGGATTTCCCGCGCGTCGGCAACTTTGTTCAGCTTGGCGTAGGCAAAGCCGAGACGGTAGCCCGCGGCCGCGTACGATTGATCGTCCTGCCCCTTCAGCAATTCGCAGGCTGATTTCAGCTCGGGAATCGCAGCGGCCGTCTTGTCCTGCTTCATGTAAGCGTAGCCCAGCGTGGAATGCGCAACTCCCGCCGAAACCTTGCGCGCGCGATCGGCATCCGGAGCATCGGCCTTCGCTACTTCGAGGGTCTTCTGAGCATAGGTGATCGCCTTAGCCATGCTGCCAGGCTCGGGATCGTCTACGAAAGTGTTCGCCAGCAATAACAGGGTTGGCAGACTGTTTGGGTTCGACGCCAGAGTTTTTTCGCCGTAAGAGATCAGCCGGGGCGTGTCCTTCAATTCCGATAACGACATCATCGCGTACGATGCGATTTGTTCTTGAAAGCGGGAATCCGGAAACGCCGGGGTGAAACGCTCGATGAGTGCCATGCGCGTCTTAGCATCCGCTTCCGCTGCCACCGCGTTGAAGGCGGCGGCTTCCAGGAATTCATAGGAGCTCTTGGCCGCGTTCTTCTCTTCCTCGATGCGCGAAGCGAAGTTTTGATCTTCCATCCCCTCCGGCTTGGATTGCTTCGAAATGGAGTGGTACACGTCTCCGCCTCGAGCCGCATAATCCATCACCTTGGCATTATCCTTCAACTGCTGCGCGATACCCGCCTGCGACACCAGGATGTCAAGATTGTGCGGAGAGCCCGCCAGCGCCTTGTCGCCGTACTCTATCGCCTTCTGCAGATCGCCCGCGGTCTGATAGGACTGCGAAATTTGCCAGTTGCCATAGGCGAGCGCTGCCGGATTCGAAGCGAACTTTTGCACAAAATCCTGATACAGAGACAGCTTTTTCTGCGCGTCCTGCTCATTGGAGATCGCCGTCAGCGCCTGATCTTCAGGCGTGCCCGCAGGAAGGACGATCTTGTCTACTTGCGCGTGCGCGGAAACGGAAAGAATGAACAGAAGAAGAACCATACGATGATTCACATTCGCCTCCTTGAGCTTTGCGCGAATCGTAGCTCTGAATCGGGGCGCTGGCAAGCCCAGGTGCGCATTAGCGGGAGGCGAGCGCCTCGGCAACTGGTTCGTGAAGCACTCATGCTGTAGTCTGAGCCCATGCAGGATCGCGCTGAAGCTGACAAGGAAGCGACCGCGGCTGTGGCGAACCGGCCAGAGGAGCACGCCCCGCGGCCGCTCTCTCATTCGATCCTCTTTATTGTTCTGATTGCACTCTTGCTGCGATTGGCCGTGATCACCATCGGCCACACCTACCGAATCACGCCCCGCCGCGATCATTTTCAATTTGGCTGGGAGATGGGCCGCCTCGCCCGCTCCATCGCTACCGGCCAGGGTTTCAGTTCGCCCACCGATCTGCCCAGCGGGCCGAGCGCCTGGGCGCCGCCTCTGTATCCCTACATTCTGGCGGGAGTCTTCCGACTATTCGGCGTGTACAGCGCGGCCTCAGCCTGGATGATTCTTGCCTTCAACAGCATTCTTGCCGCGCTCACGTGTCTCACCCTGTACCGGATTGCCGAAAGAATTTATGGAATCGCTGTGGCCCGCGCAACCGCCTGGACCTGGGCGGTCTTTCCTTATGTGATTTATTGGCCGGTGCGGGTAGTCTGGGAAACCAGCCTCACGGCATTTTTGCTGAGCCTGGCCTTGCTGCTGACCTTGCGCATGGCCGATGAGCCACCGCGTCTCCGCGCATGGGTCCTGTTCGGAATGCTCTGGGGCGTGATCGCGCTGACCAACACAGCAATCGTGAGCATGCTCCCAGTCTGCCTGCTGTGGTTGTTAAGTCAGCGGCCTCGGCGGTCCCGGCAGTTTGTTGGTGCTGGCTTGTGCGTGCTTACGGCTGTTCTGGTGGTGAGCCCCTGGCTGGTGCGCAATTACAACGTGTTCGGCAGGTTCATCTTCGTGCGCGACAACCTTCCGCTGGAAATGTATGAGGCCAATAACGATCAGTCCGCCGGCCTGTGGACGCGCAACGAGCATCCCGGCAACGACCCCGAGGCCATGCGGCGATTCCAGGAACTAGGCGAGTTGGCTTACATGCAGGAAAAGCGGCAAGAAGTGCGGCAATTCATCGAGCAGCATCCCGCAAAGTTTGCCTGGTTCAGCGTGCAACGCGCGATGTACTTCTGGATTGCGCCTCCGCAAGCAACCATCATCGCGGGATACGATTTCATGATCTCCCGTCACACCAATTTTCTGCTGGGAGCCTTGTTTGCTTTCGCCGGATTGTGGCTCACGATTCGCAACCGCAAGCGCGGCAGCTTTCTGCTGGCCTGCTTTCTGCTTCTCTACCCGCTCCCGTATTACCTGGTGAATCCCTTCCCCCGTTACAAGCACCCGATCGAGCCGGAGATGATTCTGCTGATGGTTTATCTATTCTGGGAGGCTCGCGGCATCCCGGTGCGCTGGCCGGGGCGAAAACCCGTGTAGGAACCTCCCCGGGGATATCTTCATATCTGAGACTCGGGCCCGCACTCCCCCGTGCACGAGTCCAGTGCCCCAGGCACGAAATAGCAAAGCCCGGGTTCGGGTTGTTGAGGGGCTCGTCGTCGGCCTGTCTCATGCGTGAATCACCGGGCAGGGCCAGTGTCACCGCTCAGTTGGCTGAAGGTTCTTTTGGCTTTGCGCTTGGGTCTTTTACGGCGTCCGCAGCGGCGGCGTGCTCGCGGGCGGTTTGCAGCTTTTGTCTTGCGATCTTCAAATTATAGACGGCTTGCTCCTGCGCTCCCTTCCAGCTCGGGGTGGCGGCAGGACTCGCGCCTCGCATGACGCGGATATTGGTAGCGGCCTTGGCGACGTAGAGTGTCGCCGCTCTCATGTAGCCGGCAACCGTATGGCCGACGCGCTCCGCGTGTTGAATGGCCACGCCGAAATCGGCGGGAAGAATCTCGATTTCATCCGGCAGTTGCGGGTAGGCATCGGAGCCGATTCTCTTCCTCCAGTCATCCACCAACTCGAGAGCAGTTTCAATCTGCAGGCGCACGGTGGCGAGATCGATGCGACTCTGCCGTTCGGCCTGGTCTTGCAGAATGCTGAGAGTGGCTTGGGCAATCTCCGCTTGCCGGTTGGACGCAGCCACCTGTCCGGCGCTGGAGTCGGCTTGCCGCTTGGCGTGCCGGGCATAGTAGACGTTGATCGCCGCCAGCACGACGACGAGCACCACGTTGGCGACGGCAGCGTAGGCCATCACCTGGTTTATGCTGAGTCCGAAAACCTTCTCCGACATTAGGGGAACCATTAAAGCACAAGTGGGGTGGAGCGCGGAATGCTCTGTGCTCTATCCAGGCGGGTGCCAGGGCTTACCGAAACATCAAATTTGTTGTCATTCCGAGGAACGCGAGTGACGAGGAATCTGCAGTTTTGCTTGGATTGTGAAGAACTGCAGATCCCTCGGCTTCGCTCGGGATGACAACAAGCGGGATGGCAACAATAGAGTCTTTCAACCGGCGGCTAAACCGCCGCTTCATCCATTTCTTCCAACGCGTCTTCTTGCAGCACTTCTTCTCCCAGCAGTTCCTGCGGCTTGTCGTCCTCTTGCAGCATGAAGGCCAACACTTCCTGGGGCACGGGATTCATCCACACCGGAGCAAAGGATTGCCGATGCAGGGGAGACGGTCCGTGCTGGCGCAGGGCGGCGAGGTGGTGAGGCGTGCTGTATCCCTTATTGGAGGCGAGTCCGTAGACGGGGAACACAGGATCCCATTCGCGGACCATGCGGTCGCGTTCGACTTTGGCCAGGATCGAAGCGGCGGCGATCGAGGCGGAGAGCGCATCGCCGTGGATGATCGCTTTCTGGGGTAACTCGCAATCCAGACGAACCGCGTCAATCAGCAAGTGATCCGGCACGGGCTGCAGGTGCATAACTGCTTCCCGCATGGCGAGCCGCGAAGCCTGGTAGATGTTGATCTGATCGATGCGGGCTGAGTCCACCGCAGCGATCGCCCAGGCGATGGCGTGTTCGCGAATGCGCTCAGCTAAGATCTCCCGCCGCTCTGCCGGCAGCAGCTTGGAGTCGCGCAGGCCGCGAATGCGGTAGCCGGCGTCGAGGATGACGGCAGAGGCAACCACGGGTCCGAACAGCGAGCCGCGGCCCACTTCGTCCACTCCGGCCACCAGGCGTGCCCCCGACTGCCAGGCCATCTTCTCGAACTTCAACGTGCAGCGCAGCCGCCTCAGCAGACGAAGCTTGGCCGCGGATGGAGACAGTGTTTTCTCGCGGACGAGTTTGAGATCGGGCGCCACGAAACGGGAGATTAATGGTCGAAGATAAGTGCATCTTCGCCGAGACGGGCCTCCGGCGCAAGTGTGGAAAACGAGACGGGGATTCCGTTGCGTGCGCGACCGTCGGGCGCGGTCGGCTGCAGCTCTCTCTGTTCCGAATTCGGAACAGAATGGTAGTTCTTGTCGGGCGATTCAAATGATTGACGTATCCTCTGCAGAAGATCGGCTACCATTACCTCGTTATGTCAACAACCTCAATCAATCTGGCGAACGTACCGATGGGGGGAACTCTGGTTCCCGGCGGCGCCACGTTCCGGGTTTGGGCGCCGCGCGCCAAGGCAGTCTATCTTTGTGGAGATTTCAATCATTGGCCGCAGGATGCTGGGTTTTTACTGACTCAAATCGGCGGCGGCCATTGGGCCGCATTAGTCGCGGGACTGAAAGAAGGCGACCAGTATCTTTTTTATGTGGTTGGACAAGGTGACAAAGGTTACAAACGCGATCCCCGCGCGCGGGAGCTGACTTTTGCTCCCGCGTTTCCCTTGAGCAATTGCGTGCTGCGCGATCCATCTCCGTTCCCCTGGCACAACACAGGTTTCCAGCCGCCCGCCTTCAACGACCTGGTCGTTTACCAGCTTCATGTCGGCACCTTCTCCATCGGCGCAGGAAATCAGAACGGCCACTTTCTGGATGTAGCCGCGAAACTGCCTTATCTCGCAAGCCTTGGCATCAACGCCATCGAGCCACTGCCCGTGGTGGAAGCCGCCAACTATCCAAGCCTGGGCTACAACGGCACCGACGACTACAGTCCTGAAAATGAGTACGGCGAGGCCGACCAACCTGGATTGTTGCAGTACTTCACGACCGTAAATTTATTGCTGATGCAGCGAGGTCAGCCAGCCTACACGGCGGTGGACGTGCTCAACGGTGCAGCGAATCAGTTGCGCGCTTTGGTGGATCTGTGCCACGTCTACGGGATTGCGGTTCTGTTCGACGTGGTGTATGGCCACGCGGGTGGAGGTTTTGACGAGCAAAGCCTCTGGTTCTTGGACCGGATGCCGAGGACAAACCTCAACGACAGTCTTTATTTCACCGATCAGGGGGTTTCGGCGGGGCAGGCCTTCGCGTACTGGAACGATGACGTCAAGCAGTTTCTCATCGACAATGCCAAGCTGTTCTACGAAGAATACAGAATCGACGGATTCCGCTTCGATCAAGTTAGCGACATGGATAGCCATGGCGGCTGGCAGACCTGCCAGAATTTGACCGACACTCTTCACCACATAAAGCTCGGCGGTGTTCTTATCTCGGAATACTGGCCGGTCGATGGGGCGGTGTTAAACCCCACAGCGAGCGGGGGCGCGGGCTTCGACGCCACCTGGAATGATCGTCCGCGCGATGCGGTGCGCGGCGCAATTGGGCAGAGTTCGGGTGGGGGATCTGCGTTCGTAAGCATGGACGCGATTGCGGGTGCGCTTGCATTCACCCCAAGTTCGCGGCGCTGGTCGTGCGTTCAGTATGTGGAAGACCACGACATTCTCTGGGTGGGTCATGCCTGGCAGCCCAGGATTCCGAGGCTGGCGGACCCCAGTAATGCGCGCTCCTGGTACGCGCGCAGCCGCAGCCGGGTGGCGGCCGGCCTGGTGCTGACCGCACCGGGTATTCCCATGCTGTTCATGGGCCAGGAATTTCTGGAAGACAAACCGTGGAGCGATAACGCCAGTGTGGGGGACAACATCTGGTGGGACGGTCTCAATAGCGGAGACAGATCGATGGTGGATTATCTGCGCTTCACCAGCGAGTTGATCGCATTGCGGCGGCGGCAGCCGGCGCTCCGCGGCGAAGGGCTGAATGTTTTTCACGCGCACAATCAGAATCGAGTCCTGGGTTTTCAGCGCTGGGTCGAAGGAATCGGCCGGGATGTGGTGGTAGTCGTCAGCCTGAATGAGAGCACTTTCTGGTCGTATGACATTGGGTTTCCGAGTTCCGGATACTGGATCGAGGTATTCAACAGCGATGTCTACGACAACTGGGTGAACCCGTGGGTAGCGGGCAACGGAGGAGGAGTCTGGGCCAACGGCGGTCCCATGCACGGGATGCCGGCATCCGCCACGTTAGTCATTCCGGCCAATGGCGTCCTGGTGTTTGCCAGAGATAACGGAAATGGATAGGCCCACTTCACTTGGCTGATTCGGCAGGCATGACTCGCTGCAGCAAATTCCAGTCGCTGATCACATCCTGTTCCGAAGTTTTCGGAGATTCCCCGCTTCGCAACTCCTCGTTGAGCCTTGCCACCAGAAGCTCCCGAGCCAATTGAGGTGCAACATTGCCGGCCAGGATGTTCTCTCGTGAGATCCCGACATTAACGAGCTCTGCTCCGACTCGCAATTGCAAAACCGGCATGCCGGCGCCGTCAAGTTGCGGGCTGGCGCCAGCTTCCAGACGAGCCCAGGCTCTTTCATTTCCACCGGTTTTGATTTGCGGGTTCATTCGCGCCAGCAGTTGATCCAGTTGGTTGCGGTAAACGTGACGACGCGCGGACGGCAGCGGTGTTTCTAAGTCGCCGGCGGAACTCATAACCATGGCGCTCCTGGCGGGATCGAAGCGTCCGCTGCCCACGTAGGCCGCGGCCAGGAATCCGGTCACCACGGGATGCAATATGGCCAACGGCAGCAGATACTTCTTTGACTTCAAAACAGACTCAACTACGCCACGCGCCGGTGTGCTGCGCGGGATGCTTCCCGGGACCTGGGCAATCACAAAGCTTGAGGACTGCAACTCCGGATGCTTGCCGCTGAATTTCACCAGCAACTTGGCAATCTGCTTGGGGGTCGTAATTCCGGCGTCGGCAACAAAACTCCGGTGTGCTGTCCTGGGGTAGTAAAAGTTGATTACCTGGCGGGCAAAATCCGCACAGTTGTGAGTCAGAAGTTTGAAGTGGGTGCGGTTGGGGCGGGAGTTGTATTCGCGGATGAAGGCGTCGTCCTGTTCTTCGCTGGTCTCGATCTCAAAGCCATAAATTGTGCGGTCGTATGCGGCACCGGCGAGCTGGTACCAATGTCCGCCAGGCGTCTCTCCACTTTCACCATCAGGCGCGATCGTCTCCAGATGCTGTTTTCTGTACTGGTTCCTGAGGAAAGCCACAATTTTCATATCCGAGAAAAGAGGAACATCGCCGGTCGACTCAACCGCGTAGAGGTAGGGAATCACCGGAATAGCGATCCAGTCGTATCCGGCGATTCCGTCGTAACGGCTGATGACGGTGCCGGTTTCTCCGGTCTCGCAGCGACGCAAAACCGTTGGGGACGCCGCACAAATTCGAGTCAGATAAACGGCGGCGTGGCCGGTTGCGGTGAAGGCGCCAAAGGGTCCGTAGGGTTCTGCGAGGAGCAAAGCCGCATCAGCGCGGGCTGGGACGGAAAAACACACAACAGAAAGCAATATCGTCAAAATCCGCAGTCGTGTCATTCGGCTGTGGAGGAGATGAATCATCGCGTAAGTGTAAGAACCCCGTTTTGAAAGAATAGTTCTCGCAGGCTTAGGGGGCGAGTACCGAACTTGAGCCCGGCGTCGCGGCGATCAAATCGATCCGCTGGCAGTCGCAGACTGTTTGTAGATGCCGGCAAATGCACCGTTGGTTGTAACTGCACGTCGGCAGGGATAGCCGTTATTGGGGTGCGGGCAGGTTGCGCGTGATATGAGTCACTCTTTGACAGTGAAAATTAAAAAATAGTCTGATCCATCTCCTTTGACAAAATCGTATTGGCCGAGTAATTCATAACCCGCTGCAGCCGCCTCGCGGATGACGATCTCGCGAGCTACTCCATGGTTCTCGCCGTTTCCGTTGCGGTCGATCACTCCCAGCTTAGCGCCCGCGCGCAAGGACTTCCGCAGGTTCTGCAAGAGAGTGACTGGTTTTTCCACCTCGTGATAGGTCTTGAGCAGCAAAACCGAGTCGATTGCGTTCGGGGGCAGCAGCGGGTCATCGCTTTTGCTCAGAATTGTCTTCACATTGCGCAGTCCTTCTTTCCTAATTCGATTGTCGATATAGCGGATGGCCTCGGGATTAATATCCACGGCATATACGCTGCCCGCGTCGGTCACTCGCCGGGCGGCGTGGACGGTGAACCAGCCCGATCCGGCGCCGATGTCGGCAACGGTCTTGCCTGGGCTGATCCCAAGGAGATCCATCACGCGGTTGAGCTGCAGCCGTTCCTCTCTGCCCGGTGAATCAAAGACAGACAGATCGCCGGTGTAGGGCTTGCTGGTTTTTCGGGGCTGAACCTGCTGGATCGCTGCGGCTTGGCCCGGGCTCTGAGCTCGAACGGGAACAGAACCGTGAAAAAGAAGAAGTAGCAGCGCAGGTATCACGACACGATGCTTGGACATATCCGACTTAGACTCCCTATGTTTTCTGTTCAAGGATAGACTTAGAATGGCTTGGTTGGTGAGCACTGTTTCTTAGTCGGAGAATCGGGAGTACTCATGAGGTCAAATCAGTTCGCGTTATTTATCTATCTGTTGAGCGTTCTTCTCGTGGGTTACGTCATGCAGCCCTGTCTCTGGGCGCAAACGCAAAGCAACCCTGAGGCTGCGAGCAGCGACAGCAGCAAGTCGTGGACCGCGACAACGGTGCCGGAACTTTCCGGAAATACGAATCCTACGCGAACGTCTGAAACGCACACCGAAGCCGACGGCCGCACCGTCGACAGACAATCGGTGGAGCGAATCGGCTTGGACGGGAGTTACGAGCCGTACCTGGATACGGAAAAAGAGACCGTTGAAGTTGATGCCACGACGGTGAAGACCATTTCGCGAACCTTCGGCAGGGACTCCGAGGGGCGAAAGACGCTGGTTCAGGTCACGGAAGAAGAACAGCGCAGCCTGCCGCGGGGTGAGGTGAAGATCGTGCGCACGACGTCCGACCCCGATGCCAATGGCAATTTGCAAATCGTACAACGCGAGATTCAGGACACAAAGCAGACCAATCCCGAGGTACAAGAGACAAAGACTACGGTTCTGATGCCGGATCCTAATGGCGGTTTGGCGCCATCTTTGCAGACCGAGGAACGCCAGACGAAAATCAATAATCATGCTGTCGAAATTCACAAGTCAACGCTGTTGCCCGACGGCAATGGCCATTGGCAGGTAAGTGAAGTCCGAGAGGGCACAATAAAAGATGACGGCAAGAATCGGACTACGGAAGAACGAGTCTCGCGTCCGGACGCAAACGGCAATCTGGGAGTGATAGAGAAGACTGTACGCAAGGAATCAGAAAGCGCCGCGGGCGAAAAACGCGAAACGGAGGAGACATATTCAACGGATATTCCGGGGTCAGCGGGCGATGGCAGCTTGCATTTGAACCAGCGAGTTACAACTGTCCATCGGAAAGGCGAAGATGGCGGACAATCGACGGAAAAACAGGTCGAGCAGCGGGACCCTGGGGCACCGGGCGACGCTCTGCGGGTGACCCAGAAGGCGATTGACATCGTGCGACCGGGCACTGACAGCACAAAGAAGGAGACGCAGACGATTCAGGCACTGGATTCCAATGGCAATCTCGCGGTAGTGTCCGTCGACATCGGGAAAAAAGAAGAGAAAAATTCCGCAATCCAGGTTGAGATCGCGCCGGCCAAGCCTTATTGACATCGAGCCCCGTGGCTGCGGTGGGCTCTGGCAGGATGCCCGCACCCACATTGGCAAAATAATTGGACGGAAACCTTATCTTCGCAAGTGGTACCATCGCTTTCGACGCCATGACAAGACATCACCTCCGAACTTCGCTCACCGTATTTGTCCTGCTGATTACGGTTATTTCCGCTGCGTCAGGTCAGGTTCAACCAGCAGCGCCGCATCCCATTGTCCTGCATGCCGCGCGACTGCTCGCCATCGAAAGCGGGCGAATCCTGACACCGGGCGAAGTGCTGGTGCAAGGCGATCGAATCGCCGAAGTTGGCTCGAAAGTGACCCATCCAGCGGGCGCGGAGACAATCGATTTAGGTGACAGCACATTGATGCCGGGCCTGATCGATGCGCATGTTCATCTGTTCTTGCATCCCGGCGCCGAAGATTTGCAGACGATTGAAGAGTCGGTGCCGCAGCGGACGATTGTTGCTACTCTGGCGGCTCGGGCCGACCTGATGGCGGGCTTCACTGCGGAACGCGACATGGGGACCGAAGGCGCGGGCTCCGCCGATACTGCGGTGCGCGATGCGATCGATCAGGGTCTGATTCCGGGGCCGCGCCTGCGCGTGAGCGGCAATGCGGTGGATATTCTCGGCGGGCACGAAGACGCCATCCATTACAACCCCGAACAGCGCGTGCTGTCGAATGCCACTTACGCCAACAATCCCGCCGAGTTGGTGAGCGTGATCCGCGAGCAGCTTAAGGAAGGAGCCGATTTCATCAAGATTTATGAAACCGGCCCGGACTCGCTCCGTGATGGCCATTTTTCCACGCCCTACCAGTACACCGAAGCCGAACTCAGCGTCGCTGTGCAGGAAGCGGCGCGTACGGGCAGGCGCGTTGCGGTTCATGCCACGGGAGAGCCGGGCGCTCTCTATGCCGCTCAGGCTGGGGTGGTTTCCGTCGATCATGCCTACCAGCTCAGCGACGAAACCATGCGGCTGATGCGTGAAAAACAAATCTTCGCGGTGCCGACCTTCACCATTGCCGAGTACTTCGGCGATCACGCTGCGTCACCAGCGCAGGCTGCGCGTGAACGCCAGATACTCGAGTTGCATGCTCAAGAGTTTCGCAAGCAACTTGCGGCTGGCGTGCCGATGGCGGTTGGCTCGGATGTGGGCCCGTTTCCGCACGGCACACAGGCGCGGGAGTTCGAGCTCATGGTGAAGTACGGCATGACCCCGCTGGCCGCACTGCAGGCCGACCTGCTGAACGGCGCAAAATTGCTTGGCTGGGAGGGGCAGATTGGGGCTCTCAAGGCAGGGTATCTGGCTGATGTCATCGCGGTTCCCGGCGATCCGTTACAGGACATCAGCGTGGTGCGGAAAGTGGTTTTTGTGATGAAGAGTGGAGCGGTATTCCGGAAGTGAGCCGTTCACTTTCGTGGATTCGAGACCGGCAGCCGGACCTGGAAGCGTGTTTCACCCGGCTTCGACGTGAAATTAATGCTCCCGTGATGTTTGCGGACGATACGATGTACGGTGTCAAGTCCCAGCCCAGTTCCTTCTCCTACCTGCTTGGTGGTGAAAAAGGGTTCAAAGATGCGGGGCTGAATTTCTGGCGGAATTCCCGGGCCGGTATCGCCGATCTCGACCACGAGGCAGTCGTCCTCGCGAAACGTCCGCACCCTCAACTCACCTTTGCTGCCCATGGCATCAATCGCATTGTCGATCAGATTCGTCCAGACCTGATTCAACTCGCTGCCGTAGGAATTCACCAAGAGCATGGGCTGGTAATCGCGCTTCACCTCAATCCCCCGCTTTAACTTGTGATTGAGAATCGTCAGGGTGTTTTCCAGGCTCTTGACGATGTCCACATCCTGCATGGCCGCCTGATCCATGTAGGTGTACTCCTTGATTGCACGAACCAGGTCGGAAATTCTCGAGGTGCTATTTTCGATTTCGGTCAGCAGGCTCCAGATCTCTATCGACGAGGCGATGCGCGTCAGCGCTGCGCCGGCGGTGGCCAAATCGAAGTCGGTAAACAACGGTTTGATCGTCTCAGGATGAACACCTCTCTGCGCCAGGTCCGCGGCGAGTTGCCACATGTTGTTGAATCCCTGAGCGCGAAACAGCCCGTCGATCTTCTCTTCGAGGTCGCTGGCGGTCAACGAATCCGGAGGCGTTGCGCTGGTGTTCGTCACTTCCGATTCCAGTTTCTCGATCCTTGCTTTCTGCGTCGGGGTCAAATCGCGTGAACCCAACTCGTGGCTGGCGTCGCGGATTCGCTTCAGGGCTTCGCGAAGCTGGCTGGCCGAGCGTTTAGCAGCCGATGCGGGATTGTTCAGTTCGTGGGCGAGCCCGGCAGAAAGTTTCCCCAGCGCAGCCAACTTGTCGCGCTGCTGCTCCTGGCGGGTGGTCTCACGGATTCGATCCGACATGAGGGCCACGAGTTTGCGAGCCAGTTCTGGCAGGCGTTGCAGCAGCTCCGTAAATTGCGACGCGGGAAAACGCAGCAAGCGGAGCGTGGTCGTAGCACGGATGGTCGCGCTGTACTCCGTGAGGCGCGAGAAAGGCAGACGGCCGGTAACCTCTCCGGCGCCGGCTCTGAACACGAAACCGTCCTGGCCTGGGCCCTCGCGCCAGCCTTGCATTTCGCCCTGGAGAATCACCCACATGGCGTCGGCGGGATCGCCCGGGCGGATCAGGACTTGGCCGGCAGTCGCGTGAATCTCCTCGCACTGGCTAAGGACCCAATCGAGTTGCTCATCGGTCAGGCCCTGGAACACAGGGATCTGTGCCAGTTCCGCGCGCATCGTTTCTGTCCGCTCAGCAGTCATAAGATCAGACTTTGCTCAGGTATTGATGAATGAATTGCACTGCCACCGAGCCTTCGCCGACTCCGGAGGCAACTCGCTTGACCGATCCATGCCGCACGTCGCCTACGGCGAAGACTCCCGGAACATTGGTCTCCAGAAGAAAAGGGTCGCGATCCAACGTCCAGCTGGAAGGAAGCTTTCCGTTTCGAATCAAGTCAGGTCCGGAAAGAATGAAACCACGCTCATCACGTTCAACCACATCGGCCAGCCAATCTGTTCGCGGGAGTGCGCCGATGAAGACAAAAATCGAGGTCGCGGGAACGCGCTCCACTTTCCCAGTGTCGGAGCACAATACCGAAATCTCCTCCAGACGCGTTTCGCCATGGACTTCGATGAGCGAAGCGTGAGCCCAGAGCTCGATATTGGGTGTTTCCTTGATCTGGTCGATCAAATATTGCGACATGGTTGCGGAAAGCGAAGCGCCGCGAACTAGTATTACAACCTTCTTTGCATATTTGGAGAAGTTCATGGCCGCTTGGCCCGCGGAATTGGCCCCGCCCACCACGTACACCAGTTCCCCCTTGCAGGTGAGAGCTTCGGTCGCCCCACCGCCATAGTACACTCCGGCTCCCTGCAGACGATCCATGCCCGGAACGTCGAGCCGCCGCCACTGCACGCCGGTCGCGATCAGCAGCGCGTGACAGGAGATTTCACTGCCGTCGGCAAGCTTAATGAATCGGTAGGGCCCCTCGATCCGAAGTCTGACCGCTTCCTGGGGAGAAAGGATCTCAACCCCGAAACGCTCGGCTTGCACGACCGCGCGCCGCGCCAGATCCGCGCCACTCAGCCCGGTGGGAAATCCGAGATAATTCTCGATGCGCGAACTCAATCCGGCCTGCCCGCCCGGCGCCTCACGCTCGATCATCACTGTGTGCAGACCCTCGGAGGCCCCGTAAACAGCGGCGGCGAGCCCAGCGGGACCGCCTCCGATAATGGCCAGATCATAGAAACTGGTTTGCGCCTGGGTGCGCAGGCCGACCTTCTTGGCCACATCTTGGGGAAGACTCTGCAGCAAGCGAGTTCCATCGGGAAACAGCACCACCGGAAGATCGGCGGCATCCGGCCCGAGCGCTTCCAGGAGTTGTTTCGTTTCCGCATCGTGGGCGGAATTCTCCACGTCAATCCACTGGTACGGGACACGATTGCGGGCCAGAAAATCGCGCAGTTCGTAGGATTTTGGCGACCACCGCGTACCGAGTACTCGAATGCCCTCAAACGGCGGACGATGGGACCCGAGCCAATCATCGAGCAGATCGTCCAGCGCTGGATAAAGGTGCTCCGCCGGCGGGTCCCAGGGCTTCATGAAAAAGTAATGGATGTTCGCCTGGTTAATCGCGCCAATGGCGGCATTGGTATCCGCGTAGGCGGTCAGCAAGGCGCGCTTGGCCTCGGGATAAATCTGCATAGCCTCGGTCAGGAAGCCGACGCCGTCCATCTGCGGCATGCGCTGGTCGGCCAGCAGCAGCGCAACACTGTCATTGCGCGTCTTCAACTGTCGCAGAACTTCTAACCCGGACAGCGGGGACTCCGAACCCAGCACGCGGTAACGGTCCCCATACTGCTTGCGCAGATCGCGCTCAATCGCCCGCAGCACATCGGAATCGTCGTCCACGCTCAACAAAACTGGCTTTGGCATAAAATTCGGTCCTGACTTCCGCCTGGGGAGACGCTAGAAAAGCAATGTTGATCATACAGATGATGGCAGGCGCCATTTGGTCGCGTGAACCAACGATATTCGGTAGACTAGCAGAACCAGACTAGCATCACAGCCTTACAACCTGACAAGCCGGTCCCGACGGACGGGTGAGGGTACAAGACCTTGTGTGGAATTGTCGGCTTTACTCATAAAAACTGGGCTCCTGATCCCGATCGAATTCGAAGGGCCACCGACTCGCTAATTCATCGCGGGCCTGACCAGCAAGGTGTCTTCGAGTCAAGCATTTTCTCGATGGGCGCAACCCGCCTGAAAATCATCGACCTTGGCTCCGGCGACCAGCCCATCCTGACCGAAGATGGCGACGCAGCCATCGTCTTTAACGGCGAAATCTATAACCACCTGGAACTGCGATCCGAACTGGAGAAACTCGGTCACCGGTTTCGCTCGCACTGCGATACCGAAACCGTGCTTCGGGCATTCGTCGAGTGGGACACGGATTGTTTTTCGCGCTTGCGCGGAATGTTTGCGATTGCGCTGTGGACTAAATCGACCAGACGCCTGGTCCTGGCACGCGATCGCATGGGGATTAAGCCGCTTTACATCGCGCGGCGCGGAGACGATCTGTTTTTCGGCTCAGAACTCAAAGCCATTTTCGTGCATCCCGAGATTGACCGCCGCTTGAGTTTGGATGGCCTTGATTGCTACCTGTCTCTGAACTATGTGCCGTGTCCCTGGACGCTGGTTGAAGGTATCGAAAAGCTTCCCCCGGGACACTGGCTGGAGTGGAGAAACGGCGAAGTGTGCTCACAAGCTTACTGGAGCCTCCCCTTCGGCGTGTCTCGCGATTGGACCCAGGAATCTGCCCAACAGGAACTGGATTCTCTTCTGCGGCAGTCGATCCGCGAGCACCTTCTGTCTGACGTTCCTCTTGGCATGTGGCTCAGTGGTGGTATCGATTCCTCCACCATCCTGCATTACGCTGCGACCGAATCCAGTGCGCCGCTGAAGACCTTCTCCATATCTTTTCGCGGGCGCAGTTTCGATGAGACCGCGTACATTCATGAGGTCGCCAAGCACTACGGCACCGAGCACGAGGAACTGGACCTGAATCCCGATGAAAATCTTCCGGGCGCCATCGAGGAATTCGCATACTACTCCGATGAACCGAGTGCGGATGCGGGAGCGCTGCCAGTCTGGTTCCTGTCCAAGCTGAGCAAGACCAGGACGACGGTCAGCCTTAGCGGGGAGGGCGCCGACGAACTGTTTGCGGGATATCTTACCTATCCCGCGAACCGGTTTGCCCGTCCCATGAGGCGGTTGCCAAGAAAGTTTCTGCAACTTGCACTCAACGGATTGCGCCGCTGGCCCGTTTCCGATGAAAAGATCAGCTTCGAATATAAGCTGAAGCGATTCTTTGAAGGTAGCTTGCTTTCCCCCGAACGTGCCCATGTGTATTGGAACGGTACCTTTTCAGGTTCGCAGAAGCGCGGTCTGGTTCAGTCGCAGCTTCCGGGCGCGCTCGATGACATTCTGGGCGAGTTGCGCGGCTTGCCCCCGGTCGGAGATGATCTGGCCCGCTATCTGTGGTTCGACCAGAGATATTTTCTTCCGGACGACATTCTGAACAAGGCGGACCGCATGAGCATGGCGCATTCGCTCGAGGTGCGGCCGCCCTTCCTCGACCACCGGATTGTTGAGTTTGCCGCCTCTCTGCCGGCGTTCCTCAAAATCCGTGGTTCCAGCCAGAAGTTTCTTCTCAAGGAATTAATGAAGGGCAAGCTGCCGCCCTCGGTTTTGAAGCGGAAGAAAATCGGCTTCGATATCCCCGCACATGAATGGTTGCGCGGCCCACTGCGGTCGCTGCTGGTGGAAACTTTGATCGCAGGCGCCTCGGATCATGCGGCGCTTTTCCGGCCCGCTGCGATCGAAACTCACTTGCGTTCTCACCTGGAACGACGGGCAAATCTTGGTTACCACCTTTGGGGTTTGATGGTCCTATTCCTCTGGATGAAAAAATGGCGAATTCAGGCAACGGCGTCTCCCGTGGCCAGAGATTGGGTACAGGAAAAAACTGGTACGTATATCTAGGCGTTCTGCTAGTCGCGGGCGCGGTTTACCTGGGTTGCATTGTTTCTCCACCGTCGCTGATGGACGACGTGGACGCCGTCCAGGCGCAGATTTCGCGAAACATGCTCAGCTCTGGCGACTGGGTGACGGCCCGTCTGGATGGCGTAGTCTACCTCGAAAAAGCTCCCCTCATTTATTGGGTGATGGCAGCCTCCTACATGATTTTCGGAGCGCATGACTGGGCTGCGCGCATTCCCGTGGCTTTGTCTGCGATGGCGCTGTGCTGGTTGACGGCGGCGTTCGGGGCCTGGGCTTTTGGAAAGCGTGCAGGATTCTACGCCGGTTTATGCATGGCCACGTGCGTGGGCTTATTTCTTTTCACGCGAGTCTTGATTCCCGATGTGATGCTCGTCCTCACCGTGGCATTGGCCATGTGGGCGTTCCTGCGAGCCTTGGACGAAGAGGAGCCGCATCCGCGCTTCTGGGCCTTTGTGCTGGCCTTCAGTGTGGGCTTGGGTCTTCTGCTGAAGAGTTTGATCGGAATCCTTTTTCCGCTGGCGGCCGGCGTGATCTATCTTTACCTCACCCACCAATTATTTTCTGCCGCGACCTGGAAGCGGCTTCATCCTTTCAGCGGACTACTGATTGTCCTCCTGGTGGCGGCGCCCTGGCATGTTTTGGCCACACTGCGCAACCCGCCCTATTTCGCTTTCACACTGCACAGCGGCCCGGGGCAATATCACGGATTTCTTTGGTTCTTTTTCATCAACGAGCAGCTTCTTCGCTTTCTGAACCTGCGCTACCCCCGCGACTACAACACAGTGCCGCGCCTCTACTTCTGGCTGTTTCACTTGCTCTGGCTTTTTCCCTGGAGCGTTTATCTGCCGGCAGTTGCCAAACTTTCCTTCAAACCGGTCGATCGCGCTGGCCGGACGCGTTTGCTGGCGCTATGTTGGACGGGCTTTGTCCTGATCTTTTTCACGTTTTCGACGACGCAGGAATACTATTCGATGCCTTGCTATCCCGCGCTGGCGTTGCTGTTGGGTTCGGCGATGGTGACTGACGATCGCTGGATCCGGCGTGGGACGCGGCTGCTTTCAGCGATTGCGGGATGCGCCGCACTGCTGGCGATCGTTCTTTTCTTTGTCACGCGCCATATGCCCACGCCGGGGGACATTTCCCTGGCTCTGAGCAAGCACCCCGGAGCGTATACGTTGTCGTTGGGTCACATGGAGGATCTGACGCTGCCCTCGCTGGCGTATCTGCTACTGCCGCTGTTCGCGGCGGCGATCGCATTCTCCATTGGTGCTCTAGGGACTTTCAAAGCGACCGGCCAGCGCGCCTTCCTCGCTGCGGCGCTGATGATGGTTCTCTTCTTCCACGCCGCACGGATGGCGATGACGGTCTTCGATCCATTCTTGTCCTCCCGCCCCCTGGCCGAGGCAATCCTGAAATCTCCGGAAGGGACGCTGATCGTGGACCGTCATTATTATTATTTTTCCTCGATTTTTTTCTATACCGACCGTTCAGCGCTGCTATTGAATGGCCGCTTCTTCAATCTGGAGTATGGGGCCTACGCGCCCGGGGTGCCGGATGTGTTCATCAACGATGCCCAATTCAAGGATCTTTGGCTGAAACCCGAGCGCTATTACATCGTCGTCAAAGACTCCGCGAAGCCTCGTTTGGAAAACCTGGTAGGCAGCCAGAATCTTAATCTGGTTGCCGCCAGCGGTGGAAAAGTAGTCCTGACCAATCATCCCATTGCGGTTTCTCTCTTGCCGCCGAGCCATATCACCGTGCGAAAGGAGGTAGCCTCGGTTTACAATGTGTATTAGTCTGAACAGGGGCGGGCGCAAGCACCTACAAACAAAAGTGTTGAGCTGTTACCTGGCGGAGATTGCTCCGGCGAAGGATGGATCATTCCCACGTCATGTTTAAGGAAGCGCATAGATATAGATCTGAAGGAGGGTCAATGAGGATCGCGGTGCTGGGTGGCGATGGCTATTGTGGCTGGGCGACCGCGTTGTACTTGTCGAAAAAGGGGCATTCGGTTGCCATTGTCGACAACTTTGTGCGCCGTCAGTGGGACCATGAATTGGGTGTGCAGACCCTGACGCCCATCCGCCCGCTTTCGGAGCGCTTGAAGGTCTGGCAGGAACTCACCGGCAACCGGATTGAGCTTTTCGTCGGTGATGTGACCGAGTACGACTTTCTCTCCTCGACCATCCAGGTTTTCGAACCGGATGCGGTGGTCCATTTCGCCGAGCAGCGCTCCGCTCCCTACTCGATGATCGACCGCAAACACGCTGTTTTCACTCAGGTCAACAACGTGGTGGGAACGTTGAATCTGCTTTTTGCGCTTCGCGAGTTCCAGCCCGAGTGTCACCTGATCAAGCTGGGAACGATGGGCGAATACGGCACGCCGAATATTGATATCGAGGAAGGCTACATCACGATTGAGCACAATGGGCGGAAAGACGTGCTTCCGTATCCCAAGCAGCCCGGCTCTTTCTATCACCTTTCCAAGGTCCACGACAGCCACAATATTATGTTCACCTGCAAGATTTGGGGCTTGCGCGCCACCGACCTGAACCAGGGCGTGGTGTACGGGACGATGACTGACGAGGTTGCGCTGGACGAGGCCTTGATCAACCGTTTCGATTACGATGAAGTTTTTGGCACCGTGCTGAATCGATTCTGCGTTCAGGCCGCGACTGGAACCCCACTCACGGTTTATGGAAAGGGCGGACAAACGCGCGGTTTTCTTGATATTCGAGATACCGTGCGCTGTGTGGAAATCGCCTGTCTGAATCCCGTCGCTCGCGGCGAGTTCCGCGTGTTCAACCAGTTCACCGAGCAGTTCTCAGTCCTGGACCTCGCCCGCATGGTGCAAACCGAAGGCCGGAAACTGGGCCTCGACGTCGAAGTCAATCACCTGCCTGACCCCCGGGTGGAGGCAGAGGAACACTATTACAACGCAAAACATTCAAAGCTCATTGAACTTGGTTTGAAACCGCATCTGCTTTCCGACTCTCTGCTCGATTCGCTTATGAACATCGCGGTCCGATACCGCGATCGGATTGATGCCTCGAGGATGCTGCCGCAGGTCAATTGGCGTACGCCCCGCAACGATCGTCGCTCGTTGGCCATTACGGCGGCCAGTGTTCCGGTGGAGGCTGCTCTGGAGGGTGTGGGCGCATCTGCTGGCAAGAGCAACCGAGGTCGCACCGCGAACAAGCTGCCAAGTCTGGCGCGGCAGGCTAGTGGCGACTAAGCTGTTTAAACTGGCGCCCGACGCTCAGTTTACGGCAGGACTAGATGCTACAGGCACCAGCCTGCCGTCGCGAATGTAATAGTGGCCGTCGCGCCAACGCACGCTGTTGCGCCCAAAGCTGATCAGCCAAATGCAGAAAGCCAGCGCGTCCCACACCGGGATCAGTGCCATCTTTTTCCAAAGAGCCCGATAGTTCAGCCCTCGGACGCCGACCATCCACGTCATGGCGAGGCGAAGTCCAGCGTAGGCGCCGAGGTAGCCAAGCGCGATTCCCGTCGATGGATGAATCGCAATCGCTGCCAATGACCAGGGCAATCCCTGGGTCAATAGCAAACCCAAATGTCCCCACGGACGCATGTGACGCATCACCACGAACCAGCGCAGACGCTTGTGCACCAGGCCTCGCATGGACTGATAGTCGGCAACGGTCTGGATGGTATAGGGCAAAAGTTCAACTTCGTAACCCTGTTCAGCGATCAGGCGGCCCACTAGAAGATCATCCCCGGGGCTGTTCTCAATGGCCTCGTAGCCCCCGAATCCAGCCAGCCGTGTGCGGGTGGTTGCGATGGTTGGACCCAGGGCAAACTTCACTCCGTCTAACTGGCGCGCCACCAGAATGCCGACATAAAAATCAGAGAACATGCCAATGGTCTGCAGGCTTTCGGCGAGCGTTTTTTCGTCGATCGGCACATAAAAACAGGTGACCGCTCCCACCTCGGGGTCGGCGAGAGGAGCAACGACGGTGCGCAGGTAATCGGGACGGGCACGAACATCACTGTCGCTGATCACCACAACTTCATGCTGGGCTTCGCTCACCAGGCGCGAAAGCTTGGCAACTTTGTCATTTGTGGCGTTGCTGCCCGAGCCGAACAGCACTCGAATGCGGCGTTCCGGAAAATCGCGAGCCAGCTTTTCGAGGATCGGAACCGCGGGATCGTCCTTTTCGCCGACACAGAAAAGGAGTTCGTAATCCGGGTAGTCCTGGCGGCAGAAGCTGGCAAAGTTCTCGTAGGCCTCAGGATCGAGTCCGCGAACCGGCTTCAGATTACTCACCGGAGGAGTGAAGTTGGGATTGCGCGGGACTTGATCCGGAGTGCGTCGGAAGAATCGCCAGGAGCTGTACAGAGCAATCAGGTAATAAACAAAGGGAATAGCTGCCACGCCAAGAAAAACATCGCCGAGGATCCGGGGAATCATCGTACCCTTAGAAGCATAGCAAAACGTAAAGATTTTAACCGCAAAGGCCGCAAAGCATGGCAAAGCACGCGGAGAAAGATCCTCTTCGCGCATCCGGCGAATTCTGACGAGCCTTGCGGTTATGTGCTTTACCAGACCAACACAACTTGAAACCTCCGGACCTCTGGGCGCATCTGTGGTGGGAGTCACGCTACGCCTTTATTTCGAAGGATAAAGAATGGCTGCTGAACCGGGAAGGCCGACCCCAAACCCGTGGCTGATTGCGATTTCAGTCATGTTGGCGACCTTCATGGAGGTGCTCGACACCTCCATTGCGGCAGTCGCCTTGCCCTACATCGCGGGCAGCCTCTCGGCCTCGAATGACGAAGCCACCTGGGTGCTGACCAGCTATCTGGTGGCAAACGCGATTGTTCTGCCGGCGAGCAATTGGTTCTCCCTTAAGTTCGGCCGCAAACGTTTCCTGGTTACTTGCATTGCTATCTTCACGATTTCTTCGTTCATGTGTGGCGCAGCGACCAGCCTGGCACTCATTCTGATCGCACGCGCTGTGCAAGGCGCTGGCGGTGGGGCGCTGCAACCCCTTTCGCAGTCCATCCTGCTGGAGACTTTCCCGCCGGATAAGCGCGGTGTGGCCCTGGCCGTGTTCGCATTAGGCGTCGTGGTGGCGCCAGTGCTCGGACCGACCCTCGGCGGCTGGCTCACCGACACTTATTCCTGGCGCTGGGCGTTCTACATCAACATTCCCATCGGACTTTTTGCCATCTTCATGATCACGCGCTATGTCGAAGATCCGCCCTACATCAAGAACGCCAAGGCGGGCAAGATTGACGGCATCGGGCTCGGCCTGCTGGCTATCTGGCTCGGATGCTTGCAGGTGATTCTTGATAAAGGTCAGGAAGACGACTGGTTCGGAGCCACCTGGATCCGGTGGGCATTTGCCATTCTGCTGACGTCGTTTGTCTCGTTTCTCATCCGCCAGTTGCGTCACAAGAACCCATTAGTAGACCTGCGCGTGTTCCGCCACCGCAACTTCGCGCTCGGCTGTTTACTGATTGGCATTTTCGGGGCGGCCATCTACGGTTTGATCACGCTATTGCCGCTTTTCTACCAGGAAGTGATGGGTTACACGGCTCTGGCGGCGGGTTGGGCTGTGAGCCCGCGTGGGGTGGGAGCCATTGTGGCCATGCCGATCATCGGCATCCTGACGGCCAAGCTGGATAACCGATGGCTGATCGCCAGCGGTTTCGTGTTGTTCGGGGTCAGTAGCTTATGGTTTGGCGAAGTAAACCTGTCGATTTCGCAATGGACGTTTCTCTGGGCCATCATCATCAGCGGCTTTGGCTCCGGTTTCGTCTTCGTTCCGCTTTCGGCGGCCGCAGTGTCGGGCTTGCCCAACGAGGAGATCGGCAATGCCAGCGGGCTGTACAACTTGCTGCGCAATATCGGCGGCAGCATTGGGATTGCGGTGGTGAACACCATTGTGGTGCGTCATGCGCAGTTGCACCGGAATGAGTTAACGCACTCCCTCTCTCCAGGTAATGCCAATCTGCAGAACCACTTCCACTTAATCCAGCAATACCTGTTTGCGCGCGGAGCCTCCCCCGTTCTGGCGACCAGTCGCGCCTACGCCTTAATTAACGCCACGCTCGGACGCCAGGCACTGCTATGGTCGTATGTGGACGATTTTCGTTATATGGCCCTGATCTGTTTCGGCTGTATTCCTATCGTTTTTGCCCTGAAGAAGGTTGTAGGAAGAGGCGGGATCAGCGCCGGGCATTAAATACAGAAGTGAGAAGCTTAACCTCAAAGTACACCTAAGACTCGCAGAGGGCGCAAAGAAAGGCATTGGACGAGCTCAAACTGCACCGCTCACAAATGGTTTGTCCAAATTCCAGACATTCGTCCCGTTTTGGGACAAACCTTCGCCCCGAGGGAGGCAAGCTCACCGGCGGAGCAACTTATCTCGTTACTTCGGTCTTACTTACAGCGGTTCGGTCGTTGAAATGTGGATGGAAGCCCGTATGCTCTGGAAAGGCCGGTTAGGTTTCCATGCCGGATCGTTTTCACATGAAGTTCGCCGACCAACGCCGCGGTGGCACCCTTGCCCCTACCCAGTCTCTTCTCTCCAGTATGAGGACAGTTGAGCGGCGTGAGTGGTGGCTGTGGTTATCGGCGGTTCTCATCACCCTGCTGCTGACCGTAGGGCTGGTCTCCTTCATCATTCCGATGCTGCAGGGGGAACATTGGGGCTGGCTCGAACTTCCTCATTCCGCGCGCGGGTTGGTGGCGCTGGTCCTTCTGTTCGACGTTTACGTGCTTTATCAGCAGTCGCAGATCTACCGCATTCGTGACCGGTTGATTCAACGGGAAGAGCTGTTTCGGCTGATCACGGAGAATGCAGCCGATATGATCGCTGTGGTCGACGCCGAGGATCGACGACTTTACAGCAGCCCGTCGTATGAAAAAATCCTCGGCTATAGTCCGCAAGAAATGCAGGACACATCGTCATTGGAGCACGTGCACCCGGAAGACCGGCAGCTGGTGGAAGAAGCCGGCAAGGAAGCCCGCAACGCGGGCGTGGGCCGGAGGATTGAATACCGGATGCGCCACCGAGATGGCACCTGGCGCCTTTTCGAATCCACCGCCAGCACGATTCTGGATGCGGAAGGAAAATCCGGGAAACTGGTCATCGTCAATCGCGACATAACGGGACGCCGCCGCCTGGAAGATCAATTCCGCCAGGCCCAGAAGATGGAAGCGGTGGGCCGCCTTTCCGGGGGCATCGCGCACGACTTCAACAACATTCTGGGGGTCATCATTGGGTACGGCGAAATCCTGCAAGACAGCGTGAAGGAAACGGACCCGCTGGCTGGCTGCGTAAAGGAGATTCTGGGCGCGGGCAAGCGGGCTGCGACCTTGACCCGCCAGCTTCTCGCCTTCAGCCGGCAGCAGGTGCTTGAACCCAAGGTTGTCGATCTGAATAGCATCGTCACCGATACCGAGAAGATGCTCCGGCGTTTGATTGGTGAAGACATCGAACTTAGCACCGTGCTGGACCCGAATCTGTCCAGGGTGAAGGCCGACCAGGGGCAGATCGAGCAGGTAATTCTCAATCTTTCGGTCAACGCTCGCGACGCGATGCCCAACGGTGGAAAGCTGACGATCAGGACCGAAAATTCTGAAATGACTGAAGTCGATGTACGACGGTATTCCTATCCGGTGAAGCCGGGCCGCTACGTCCTCTTGACCGTGACCGACACCGGCGTCGGCATGGACGTTGCGACACAAGGCCATATCTTCGAGCCGTTCTTTACCACCAAGGAAAAAGGAAAGGGAACCGGACTCGGGCTGGCCACAGTCTACGGCGTAGTTAAGCAGAGTGATGGCTACATTGAGGTGCACAGCGAAGTGGGCGTGGGGACGGTGTTTAAAATCTATCTTCCCCAAGTGGACGAACCAGTCGAGGTGGAACGGCGCTCCGTGGGTGAGGCGCCGGCGATGCATGGCCAGGAGACGGTGCTGCTGGTGGAAGACGAGGAAGCTCTTTGCAAGCTAACCCGCAATATATTGGAGTCATTGGGATATACCGTGCTGGAGGCGTGTAACGGCGCGGAAGCCTGTGAGGTGAGCCGGCAGCACCGGGAAACGATCCACCTGGTACTGAGCGATGTCGTAATGCCAGGCATGAACGGTCCCGCTCTGGCTACGCAATTGGCGGCTCAGCGCCCCGAGATCAGAGTTCTCTACATGTCCGGCTATACGGGACAGGGGGTCGGTCAGGGAGTCCTGCCCGCCGGCAGTAATTTTCTCGCCAAGCCGTTCACGCGGGAAAGCTTGGCACTGAAGGTACGGGATGTGCTCAAGGCCGAACCGGCGACTTCGACCCGATGAGGTGTTCCGCGCCTGCAAATAAGTTTGTGAGGTATGGGCCGTGAAAAAACTCTTGATTGTGGATGACGACAGCGCCATGCGTGGTCTGATGCGCATGCGCCTTTCCGACACTTACGAGATCTTCGACACCGAAGACCCGGAACAAGCGCTTGCCATGGCGTTGGAGCACAAGCCTGACGCCGTGCTGATGGATCTGATGATGCCGAAGTTCTCCGGCTTTGAGCTCTGCCAGAGTTTTCATTCGCTGAGCTATACATCGTACCTGCCGATTTTCGTCATTACGGGCGAGGCGGGAGCCAAGTACAGGGAACACTGTGCCAGCTTGGGCGCGACGGGATATTTTGAGAAGCCCATCGATTTCAGGAAACTGAAGGAAAGATTAGCCGCTGAACTGGAGGCGAGCCGGCCGGAGCGTCGCTCTGAAGTACGTGTCCGGATGAAAGTTGTTCTGAAATTGCGTGGCACGGACGCGAGTGGGAAAACGTTTGAGGAACTGGCCGAAACTGAAAACGTGAGCGCGAGCGGATTTCTCTGTAACTGCGCTCTGCCCCTGGTCAAGGATTCGGTCCTGGAAGTCTTTCTCGCCGGTGAAAAGGAGCGCTATGCCGGGCGCGCCCGCGTCGTGCGCAAGGACGCACCGGGCGCTCCGTGGCAGCGCTACGGATTCCATTTTGAAGAAACGACAGCGGAGTGGGTCCTGCAGAAAAGCTAGATGATCGTGGCGTGCGAGCACTGCAGACTGAGAACACCCATATTCCATTCTCCGACCCTACCCTAACCACCGTCCAAATCAGCCGCCGCCTTGCTTGGACAGCCCTTTTCGCCTGGAACCTGGAACCAGCATCTGCTACTCTGCCATGTTCTTTCCAAAGGGGAAATCTCGCACATGCGATCCGCAAAAGCCTTTCTTACTACAATCACGCTATTCGTCTGTTTCGTCCTGCCGCTCTCCACCGCCGCCGCCGCCGACAAAAAGAAACTCAACCCGGGTCCCGCGGAAACTCCGTCCTACGACCTGCCGCAGCCGGCAAAAGAAAATATTGATTACACGATGTATCAGCGCATCCGCGAAGAGGGGTTGGCTCACTCCCATGTGATGGAGTTTGCCTCCGCACTCGCGGATGGGATTGGGTCGCGCCTTACCGGCTCCCCGAATCTGAGGCGGGCCAACGAGTGGACACGCGATCAACTGGCCGCTATGGGATGCAGTAATGCTCACCTCGAGGACTGGGGCGAATTCGGCATGGGCTGGCAGCAGCTTAATACCTGGGTTCGGATGAGTGCGCCGGACACCGCAGTTTTCATCG
The DNA here is from genome assembly GCA_963770485.1 of uncultured Acidobacteriota bacterium. Lineage (GTDB taxonomy): Bacteria > Acidobacteriota > Terriglobia > Terriglobales > Acidobacteriaceae > CAVVEC01. The sequence goes on along the minus strand of CAVYPX010000001.1, from coordinate 5,920 downwards.
CCCAAGCCGCAGCATGGTCGCCTTCTACCAACGGCGCGGTCAGCGGGCCAGCGGTGTGGATGGACGTCAAGAAGGAAGAGGATCTCGACAAGTATAAAGGCAAGCTTGCCGGGAAAGTGGTTCTGCTGGGCGACATGCGCGAAGTGAAACCAGTGGACAAACCGCTGTTCGAGCGTCTGGATGATAAAGAACTGGCCAAGATCGCCGAGTATCCGCTGATCGCTGAAAACGAGTATGCAGAGTATATGCACGATCTTCCTCATCTTCTGGCCTTGCGCAAAAAGATCGCGACATTTTTGGCCTCCGAGCACGTGCTTGGAGTGATTCTTCCCAGCCGCGATGGTAGAAACAACGGCGGCTCGGGCGGTACTATCTTCGATGACCGTGGCATAGGAATTGGAACCTATAAACGCGAGACCGCAATGCAATTTCCTGTGGTCGTGGCTGCAATTGAGAATTACGGCCGCGTCTACCGCTTGCTCAAGGCCAACGTTCCGGTGAACATTGAATTGAATGTGGATACCAAGTTCACCGGGGATCACGAGCACGGATTCAACACCATCGCCGAGATCGAGGGGACCGATTCAAAACTGAAGGATGAAGTAGTCATGCTGGGGGGACATCTCGACTCGTGGGCAGCCGCGACCGGTGCGACCGACGACGGAGCCGGCACCGTAGTCGCCATGGAGGTCATGCGCATCTTTAACGCGCTGCAAGTGAAACCGCGACGCACCATACGAGTTGCCCTGTGGACCGGGGAAGAGCAGGGATCGTTTGGATCGGTGCGCTATGTCGGGGAGCACTTCGGAGCGATACCGCTCTCCACCGCGCCCGACCAGCTTAAATTGCCAGAATGGATGCGCAAGGCAGCAGGACCGATCCAGATTAAGCCTGAGTATTCCAAGATTTCCGGCTACTTCAACTTAGACAACGGAAGCGGCAAGATCCTCGGCATTTACCTGCAGGAAAACGCGGCTGTTGCTCCGATCTTCGCGCAGTGGGCCGCGCCGTTGAAGGATATCGGCGTCAGCACACTCACAATGAGGGGAACGGCGGCCACAGACCATGAATCCTTCGACGATGTCGGCGTGCCTGGTTTCCAGTTTATCCAGGACAAGCTCGACTATGTCACCCGCGCCCACCATTCGAATATGGACACTTACGAACGGCTGCAGCCCGGTGACTTGGCCCAAGCCGCCGTGGTCGAAGCCATTTTTGTGTACAACACTGCCATGCGTGATCAGATGTTGCCGCGTAAACCGCTGCCGCATCCCGAACTGGAAGAGCAACGCTCGGCGCCGCTCCAGAAGTTAATGCCCGGTGCGGAGGAGGTTGTGGAGAAGGACAAAGGAAAGATGTAACGCGCGATGGTTGCTCCGCGAGAGATCGGACTGCCGTCACTGCGTTGTAAGAAGGGCAAAACTCCCGCCGTGCCACCACTTCGGGACATTGTCATTCCGAGCCGTCTGTAGGCGCGCTTGCGCAGCAAGGACGAGTCGAGGGATCTGCTGTCCTCGCCACGAAGAGAAAGCAGATTTCTCGGGGACGAAATCCCCTCGAAATGACAACTTCAGGCTTGATCGAGGATGTCTCGAGTTTACCTGGCGTCTACTTCTGATCCCCAAACTTCCGCGAGTGAAACTCCATGACCTCGCCCAGGTGTGCCATGAAGTACGATCCGCTGTGATCGCCGGGATAGAGATGAAACTCGTGCGGGATGGCCTCTTCCTGGAGTTGCCGGTCTAAAGTCTTGGCGCCCACCTCAAAGCTGTATTCATCGTCCTTGCCACAATTGAAGTAGATGGCCAGCTTGGCAATCGAAGACTTGTTCTTTTTCGCCAGATCAAACGGACCGTTCTCCTTCCAGTGAGAGACGTTGATGGGGTTGCCGAAAACCGATCCCAGCAATCTGCCCAAAGGCGTACCGGAGCGTAGCGCTGCGTTGAGTTCCTGCGGCGACTCCGTCATCAGCGCAGCGCTTTGCGCGCTCACGGCCGAGAACATTTCCGGATTCGCGAAGGCGAAGCGCAGAGCGCCGTATCCGCCCATGGAAATTCCACCGATCGCTCGCCCGCTACGCTCTCGCCGAATTCGATATCTGCCTTCGATGTAAGGCACGAATTCGCGAAGAAAAAAATCGCTGTACCGTACTTTGCCATCGGCCGAGTTTATGTAGAAGCTGGCTCTCGCCTCTGGAGTCACAATCAAAAAGTCGCCGATTTTGTGCTGCTGCCGGAGGTCTTCAATCAGGTTCCATCCGCCGCTCTTGAGCAAGGTTCGTTCGTCATCACCGAGACCATGCAGAAAGTAGAGCACGGGATAGCGCAGAGAATGATGATCGGACGCGTCATAACCCGAGGGCAACAACACACAGTAATGGACGGCGTCTCTCAGGATTCGGCTTTTCAGCGCATTGCAATCGACCCGGCTCTGAGCGGACGAGGGGATGGCGAACAGCAAAAGAAGAAAGAGGCGAAAAGTCCGGAGCATGAAATCAGTTTACTCGTAACGCAAGGATTGCACCGGATCAAGCCGTGCCGCGCGACTGGCCGGATACAAGCCGGAAAGCAGACTGACCACGATTGCGAATGCAATGGCGCTGATGACCAGCCACCAGGGCACGAACCAGATTTGCTCCGGCGGGAAATGCTGCCGCTTCAGGTAGACATTGGTCCCCAGATTGATCGCCCGCCCGATCGTCCAGCCCAGGGCGACGCCCACCACCCCACCGAAAACCCCCATCGCGCCCGCTTCGGCGAAGAACAGCCCTTTAACGTCGCCGTCACTAGCGCCGATGGCTTTCATGATTCCGATTTCGCGGCGGCGTTCCAGGATCGCCATCACAAGCGTATTGATGATTCCAATCGAAGCGACCGCTAAAGCCAGGCTGCCGAAAATCCCAAGGAAAAGATCCAGAACGGCAAAAAACTGGCGCAGGCTGCGCGTCGCGTCCACAATCGAAAAGGTGTTAAACCCCATTTTCTTGATCGCGTCCTCTACCTCTTGCACACTGGTGGGATTTTTCACCCGAACCTGTACCGTGGTGTAGGTAGGCGTGCCACCGATGACGTTTGTGGTGTCGCGCAGGTCCGAAGGCTGCATGACATGCAGGCTTTCCGCAAGTTTCAGCGGCAAGAACACGCGTGCCCTGGCGGCCCCGCGCATGCTATCCGGATCGAGATCGCAGACTCCGACGATCCTCACGGTTTGCTCGCGTGAGATCACCGAGTACGCTGTGCCTGAATCGGCTTGCAGATTACCAGTTGTGCCCGGCTGAGCGCCTTTCTTCTCCGACGGCATGGCAGGCGCCGCCACGCGCTCTGCGTAACGGAGCGTCAGTTCCTTGCCGAGCAGGGGCTTTGCCAGTTCGGCAACGTTCACCTCAGCCATACCGGTCCTGGGCGTCCTGCCCAGCAGTTGTTCGGCGAATGATTTCTGAAGGATCACCTCCGCCGCGGTCTCGGAAGAAAAGAAGCTGCCCTGCATGCCATCGAATGCATCGTTGTTCCTGGCCGAGAAGGGAAGGCCGGCTACCGCCGTCAGGTGCGGTTTGTCTTCAAACCGAAGTTCGGTAATGAAGCGGATATCGGGATACGCCTCGAGCACATTGGGCACGTGCTCGATCTTCTGCCGCGTGGTTTCATCGAGTGTGGGACTCTCGGCGGGCGCGGGGCCATTCTCTTCCTGCTCGCGGCTGAAATTGCGCAGGTCGCGGCGTGAGGTCACGACCACAGTGTCGAACAACCCGGATTTCTGCAGGCGCCGGCCGGCCAACTGCTGGAGCCCGATACCCAGCGAAAGCATGGCGACCAGCGAGGCTACGCCTACCGAGATACCAACGGTCGTGAGCGAATTGCGCAGCAGCGATTCGCGCAGATTGCGAACCGCCAGCTCCGTCATGTCGTATGTCTTCACAATTTGCCTCCACGCGCTGCTTCGACCCCGGCGATATTGTGGAGATCGTCCACCAGTTTGCCATCGGCGAGGAAGATCATGCGTTTGGCATAGTGTTCAGCCAAGGCGCGTTCATGCGTGACCATCACGACGGTCATCCCCAGTGATTCATTGAATTCGCGGATGAAATTCATGATTTCGGTGCCGGTGTGGCTGTCAAGATTGCCGGTGGGTTCATCGGCCAGTAGAAGCTGCGGCTGATTGATCAGCGCGCGAGCCAAAGAGGCGCGCTGTTGCTCGCCGCCGGAAAGTTCCGCCGGGCGATGACGCCACCTTGCGCCCAGGCCGACTCGGTCCAACGCTTGCCGGGCGACACCTTGGCTTCCTTCTCGACTATCGAGGCGAGCGTGACCAACTCGCGCGAGTCGAGTCCCAGCCTGAACATCTGTTCCTCGACCACAGGGGTCATAATCGCGTAAAAAGCGGGCGAGCATCGTGGCCAGGACGGAATTGGTTGTCGCCAGCGGCGAGAATCGATAGGTGGCCGGAAACAGATAACCTTCCGCGCCCAGCGGCCCCAGGCCAAGCGCCGCGACCAGCGCTCCGTGGCGCGCGGCGTCCTCGAATTGGCGGTCGCAGACCAGCCCCGCCTGTTCGAGCCGAATGGCTACCTGATGGACCGTGAGACCTTCCGCGATCGCCACAGTGACCGTCATGAAGTCGCCGTTGACCAGATGGCGCATCACGTCAGCGACGCCCTCACCGCCGGCGAAGGCGTAATCACCCGGCTGCACTCGCGCCGCCCCGCCGCTCAGCTTCGCCCACAGCAGCAGCGGTAAGGGACTCTTTATGATTCCATTGTCGGCCAGGTCGCGCGCGGTAATTCCCCGCAGCGACTCGCCCCTGCGGATCGACACGATTCGCGGCGGCGAGAACGCCGGCGTCGGCGACACGAAGTAGTAGTCGATCGCACCCGCGATCGCGATTGCGAACAGCCCGAACGTTACGCCAAGCTTGCGGAGCATAGCGGGGCACGAGTCATCCCGAGGATTGCGAGGCCTGGAGCCATCCTTCCAGAATAACCTAACCGCGGCGACCGCGTCTATGGCGGTCTTGCTGTGCCGGGTCTTGCGCGGCGATTCTTTGAGCCGCTCTTCGGCCTCGAAGCTGCTCAGGCGCTCGTCGTAGAGCGAGACCGGCAGGCCGATCGCGGCTTCCAGGCGGCGGGCGAAGTCCCGAACGGACCGCGCCGTGCCGCCCACGCTTCCGTCCATGTTCAGCGGCAGCCCCACCACGACCTGCTTCACGTCGCGGGAGCGGTAGCAGGGGTTCCGATGGCCTCGAAATCCCGGCCAGCGAGCGGCGCGTGATAGCTCCGATCGGATAGGCTGCTGAACTGCCGGCCTCTGCTATCGCAACGCCGAGTCCGCCGCCGTCCCACATCCAGAGCTGCAATCGCCATCTGAGTCATTAGCCAGACTGATACCTCGCGAGATCGAAAATCAAGGATGGACCGGGCCGTGAACCCGTGAATTTTGCAATGCGGTCAGGAGTTGATTTCGGCGGTACGATCGTTTATGTTTGACCCTCGATGAGTGTGCGGAGGACGAGCAGCGGCCCTGCCTATTCGTGGGTGGTCGTGGCAGTGGTCGTTGCCGTCGGCGGCGACGGGCGGCGCGGTGCGGCTGTTCGTTCGGGCTGCGCAAGAGCGCATTCAGGCCACTGATTCCGCCACCGCTTCCGACCCCTCTGATGCTATCTCTCAGGACAATTTCAACTCCAACCAGGACGCGGGCGCCGACCTTGCCGACCTCCCCGAGGCCGACATCGGGGAATCTGCCGAACCCGCTCCCGGCCCGATCATAATTCGCTTTGGGCTTGATTGGTCAGTCCGTTTGATCCGCTTTCTTGAAGAAGTCGGGCTTGATAGCCGCGTGGCGGCAGATGGGCGGACCTGTTCGAGCGGGCGGCCCACACCCGGATGCTTACCAGCGGCCATCAGATGAGCCTCTACAAAGACCCCGAT